>NZ_JAQFWQ010000004.1 GCF_027706725.1 Nocardiopsis endophytica | reverse complement strand
CCCCGAGATCAACACCAGCGCGCCCCCGTGCCGCCGTTCCCTCGTTGATCTCGGGAGAAACGACGCTAAAACCGGCCCGGTAGGGGCGCTTTTCCCGAGATCAACGAGGAGGGGCACTGGGGGTGCGGGCGCCACGAACGCGGGCGGGCACGCACCTCCGCCACCGCGCACCGGACCGCAAGGGGCCTCGCGCCCGGCAAGCAGGGCCGGGGAACCGCCCTGCTATCGCCGTCGCCGCCATCGACGGCGGCCACCCGCACGCGCCGTACGCGACAGCGCTGCCGGAAGGGCCGCCGACCTTTCCTCGTCGCCGCCTTCCACCCCACACCCCGGCGGGCCGCCGCCCGGCTGGGGCCGCAAGCGGGGTGCCGCCCGGCTGGGGCCGCAAGCGGGCCGCCGCCCGGCCGGGGCCGCAAGCGGGGTGCTGGCTCAGCCGCCCGTCCGGACCGTGAGGGGGCGGTTTCAGCGTCCGGGCGTGGGGGTCTGAGTAGGACTACTCAGCGCCGCTGGGGGTCCGTCCCGATGTCGTGGAGGGGCTGGTCCGGCGAGTCTGTCGGGTATGGACGGACTCTACGCACTCAAGCCCTGGTTCGCCGACCGCCTGGCGTCCCTGCGGCGCGCGCTGGTCGCCCGGGGCGTGGCCCCCGCGGTGCTCACCTGGGGCGGGGTCGCGTTCGGCGCCGCCGCCGGAGGCGTGATCGCCGCGCTGCCCCCCGGCCCCCTCGCCGCCGGAGCCGTCGGCGCCCTCCTCGTGGCCCGGCTCGCCTGCGCCAACCTGGACGGCGGTGTCGCCCGGGAGAGCGGGCGCTCGACCCGCGCCGGGGCGGTGGACAACGAGCTGGGTGACCGGCTGGCCGAGTTCGCCGTGCTGGCCGGGTGCCTGGCCGCCTACCCCTCCGCCCTCGTGCTGGGCGCCGCGCTGGCGGCCACGCTCCCCTCCTGGGTCTCCCTGGCGGGTGCGGCGGCCGGTGCGCCGCGCCTGCAGGGCGGCCCATCGGGCAAGACCGAGCGCTGCGCCCAGTTCGTGCTGCTGGCGCTGACCGGGTTCACCGCCCTGGTGTTCCCGCTGATGATCGTCGGCTCGCTGGTCACGGCGGTGCTCCGGCTGGTCCGCGTCCGCAGGGCGCTGCACGCGCTCGACACGGCGGGGCCGGCGGCGGCCTCCGCGGCTCCCGCGTCCGGGGGTGCCCGGTGATCGGCGCGGTGGAGGCCGCCCCCTACATCGCCGGGGCCCTGGGGGTAAGCGGCGCGGGCGTATGGCTCTCGCGCAGGCGGGAACTGGTCCGCCGCTGGATCAGCTGGGCCGTCATCGCCCCCGTCGTCGGCGGTGCCCTCGCCCTGGGCGCGCCGGGGGCCGCCGTGCTCGCCTCGGCGGTCGCCGCGGTCGCCATGGCCGAGTACGGGCGCATGACCGGGCTCCGCACGGCCGAGACCGCCGTCGCCGGGACCGTGGTGGCGGCGCTGCCCGTCGCCGCGTGGCTCGCGCCCGACCTGCTCTGGCGGGCGGCCCTGCTCGGAGTCCTCGCCGCCGCACTGGTCCCGGTCCTGTCCGGCGACGCCGAGGACGGGGCGCGCCGTGCGGCGCGCGCGGTGTTCGGGGTGGTGTGGCTCTCGGCGCCGGTGGGCCTGGTGCTGCTCGGCCCCGCCGCTTTCGCCCTCGTCGCCGCGGTCGCGGTGGCCGACGTGGGTGCCTGGTTCGGCGGGCACTTCTTCGGCAGGCACTGGCTCGGCGGCTCGCCGCTGTCCCCGCTCTCGCCCGCCAAGCGCTGGGGCGGCGTGGTCGCCGGCGCGGCGGCGGGCATCGCGGTGCTGGCGCTGCTCGGGGCGCTCACGCCCGGCGCGGCGGTGGCCGTCGCGGTCGCCGCGCCCCTCGGCGACCTCCTCGAATCCATGGTCAAGCGCGGCGCCGGAGTCAAGGACGCCGGTGGCTGGCTGCCCGGCATGGGCGGCCTGCTCGACCGCGCCGACTCGCTCCTGCTCGCCCTTCCCGTAGCGGTGGTGCTCACATGAACGGAACGACTCCCGGCCCCCTCTCCCCCGGTGCCGTCTCCCGCGCAGCCCTCTGGCGGCTGGTCCTCACCGCCACCGGCGGCATCCGCACGGACGGACCGGCGCCCGAAGGCCCCTGCGTCGTGGTCGCGAACCACTCCTCGCACGCGGACACGGCGGCCCTCATCGCCGCTCTGCCGGTACGCACGCGCCCGGCCGTGGCCGCCGCGGGCGACTACTGGTTCGAGCACGGCCTGCGCGCTTGGCCGGCCAAGGCGCTGACCGGCGCGTTCCCCGTCCGGCGGAACGGCGGTGGATGCGCCGACCTGCTGGCGGCCCGCGCCTTGCTGGACGAGGGCCGCGCGGTCATCGTCTACCCGGAGGGGACCCGCTCGGTCGACGGAGGGATGGGCCGCTTCCACTCCGGCGCCGCCCGCCTCGCCGCCCACGCGGGCGTGCCCCTGGTGCCCGCCGCCATCAGCGGCACGCGCGCGCTGCTGCCCAAGGGCGGCGGCGTCACACCGACCCGCGTGACGGTTCGGTTCGGCCTCCCGGCCGAGGGCGTCGCGGAGGCCAAGGAACAGATCACCCGGATGCTGGAGGAGCCCGCCCATGTCTGACGTCCTTGCCGACTCCGCGCTCCGCAAGCGCGCGGCGCGCCTGGCCCGCTCGCCCTACGGGACGGCGCTGGCGGCCGGCTGGGGCTTCGCGGAGGCCAAGAAACAGATCGCCCGGATGCTGGAGGAGCCCGCCCATGTCTGACGTCCTTGCCGACTCCGCGCTCCGCAAGCGCGCGGCGCGCCTGGCCCGCTCGCCCTACGGGACAGCGCTGGCGGCCGGCTGGGGCTTCGCGGAGGCCCTGTCGTGGCCCGTGCTGCCCGAGGTCGCCCTGGCGGCGCTGTGCGTGGCCGACCCCTGGTCGGGCCCGAGGCTGGCCGCCTCGGCGGCCGTCGGGAGCGTCGCCGGGGGTGCGGTGGCCTACGGGCTGGCGCGCTCCGGGGTGGACGTGCCCGCGCCGCTGACCACGGCCCGGATGCGGGCCACGGTGGCCGAGCAGATGGCCGCCGAAGGAGCGAAGGGGGTCCGCCACCAGCCGCTGGCGGGCATCCCCTACAAGGTGTACGCCGCCCGGGCCGGGCGGGAGAGGCTCGGTGCGGCGGCCTTCACCGCCGCCAGCGCGCGGGCACGGGGCACGCGCATCCTCGGTGCCGGTCTGGCGCTGTCGGCCTTCGGCGCCGCAGCGCGCGGCCAGCGCCACCGCTACCCCGTCTACCTGGCGGCGGTGGGCACGGGGTTCGCCGGGGCGCTGACACTCATCGTGCGCGGCTGGCGCTGAAGGGGGCGGCCGAGGCCGCCCCCCTCAGAGCCCACGCGGACAGGCGGACGGACCGCAGCGGGCCGACCCCGCCGTCTCCGCCGCCGACCGCCGCCCCCGCGTCGTTGATCTCGGGAAATGCGCCCCTAAGAGCGGCCCCTCAAGTGTTGGGTTTTCGGGGTGCCGGTGTCCTCCCCGGTCGGGGCGGTGGCCGCAGAGCTCCGTGGTCGCGGGAGCACCGACTCACCCCGGGGCAACCGGCCCGTGCCCCCGCACACCGAAAACCCGAAACTTGAGAGCGGCCCAGAAGCGTCGTTCGTCCCGAGATCAACGCGGAGCACACCCGCCGATCCGCGCGCCCTCTTCCGCAGCCTGCTTCGGCCTCGGACCCGTTCGCCCCCGGGTCAGTACCGGGACCCGACCGGAGCGGGGACCGAGTCCAGCTCGCGCAGGTCCTCCGCCGTGAGGTCGACATCGGCGGCGCCCACGTTGTCCTTGAGGTAGCGCATCTTCTTGGTCCCCGGGATCGGGATGACGTGCTCCCCCTGGGCCATCGTCCAGGCGATCGCCACCTGCGCCGGGGTCGCGCCCTTGCGCTCGGCGACGCGCTTGACCACCTCGACGATGCGCATGTTCTGCTTGGCGGCCTCCTCCTGGAAACGCGGCTGGCGCGTCCGGAAGTCGCCCTCCTCGATGGAGGAGACGTCCACGGCGCCGGTGAGGAATCCGCGCCCCAGCGGGGAGAAGGGGACGAAGGCGGCGCCGTTCTCAGCGGTCCACCCCACCACGTCCCCGGGGCCCTCGGCGTCGCCGCCCTGGGCGTCCCGCGTCCACAGCGACAGTTCGGACTGGACGGCGGCCACGGGGTGGATCGCGTGCGCCTCCTCGGCCTGGGCCCGGGTGACCTCCGACAGCCCCAGGTGCCGCGCCTTGCCCTCCTGCACCAGCTCGGCCATCGCGCCCCAGGTCTCGGCCAGCGGGACCTCGGGGTCGACGCGGTGCAGGTAGTACAGGTCGACGGTGTCGGTGCCCAGGAGGTTCAGGCTCTCCTCCAGGGACCGCTTGACGTGTTCGGGGGAGCCGTCGAGCCGCATGCTGTAGGTGCCGGGGTCGGTGATGACCAGCCCCGTCTTGGTGGCGACGGTGACCCGGTCGCGGATGCCCTTGAGGGCCTCGCCGAGCAGCCCCTCGTTGTGGCCGGAGCCGTACACCTGGGCGGTGTCGATGAAGGTCACGCCCATGTCGACGGCCTGGCGGATGAGGTCGACCGAGGCGGCGTCATCCCGCTCCGAGGCCGAATACCCCCAGCTCATCCCCATGAGTCCGAGCCCGACGGCTCCGACCTCGTGCCCCTGGAACGTGCGTGTGCGCTTGGATCCGTTGTCGTTCATGGGACCAGCTTGGGGCCGCCGCCGCGGAACCGGCAGCCCCGGGTGATCCTGTCACTGCCAGTGCCACCCTTCGGGCGGCCGCTCGCCCCGCGCCCGAGTCCCCGTGCCCGATCCCCCGCGGCCGATCACCCCGCGGCCGCCAGGCGCACCGAGGACATCAGCCGCTCCAGCGCCTCCTGTGTGCCGGTTCCGGGCCGGGGGTTGTAGAGCACCAGGCTGTGGCCGGGCAGCTCGGGGATGCCGAGCAGGGTCGCCTCGAAGACCAGGTCGCCCGCCTGCGGATGGACCACCGCCTTGACGGAGCTGGACTCGGGCAGGACCTCGTGCCGCTCCCACATCTCGGCGAACTCCGGGCTCACCGACATCAGGTCCGAGGCGATGCGGCCGAACTCCGGGTCGTCCGGGTAGTGGGCGGCGTCCTTGCGGAACCGGCCCACAACGTGCGGGGCCGTCTCCTCCCAGTGCCGCATCAGCGCCCGGTAGCGGGCGCTGGTGAAGAAGGTGACCAGGCAGTTGTGCTCGCCCTCGCCGTAACCGAGCACCTCGGCGGACACGTCGTTGACCGCGACCAGGTTCCAGTACCGGTCCCGGATGTGGGCCGGGCGGGGCGACCAGGCGTCCAGCAGCCGCACCAGCTCGCCGGACACGCGCGCACCGGGCTCGGGGGCGGCGAGCGGCGGGTTGAGCCCCGACAGCAGGTACAGGTGCTCGCGCTCGGCCGCGTCCATGCGCAGCGTCCGGGCGATCGCGTCCAGGACGTCGCCGGAGACGTTGATGTCGCGGCCCTGCTCCAGCCGGGTGTACCAGGACACGCCGACTCCGGACAGGACGGCGACCTCCTCGCGGCGCAGCCCGGGTGTGCGGCGGCGCCCGGCCTCGGGCATGCCCACGTCCTGGGGCGTGAGCCGGGCACGGCGGGTGCGCAGGAAGTGCCGCAGTTCGTCACGGCGGCGCAGGGCGGGGTCGGCGGGCGGCGTCGGAGCGCTCATGCCCCCACGATAGCCGCGGCCGGGACCCCGGCCCCGGGGCCGGAGCGGGGGTCGGCCCCGGGGCCGGAGCGGAAGGTGCGCCGGTAGGCCAGCGGGGAGACGCCGATGGCCGCGTGCAGGTGCCGCCGCAGGGAGGCGGCGGTGGCGAACCCCACCTCGGCGGCGACCCGGTCCACCGGCAGGTCGGTGCCCTCCAGCAGGTCCCGGGCGCGGGCGACCCGCTGGGCGGTGAGCCACCGGCCCGGGCTGGTCCCGGTCTCCTGCTGGAACCGGCGGGCGAAGGTGCGCTCGCTCATCCGCGCGTGCCGGGCCAGCTCGGCCGTGGTCAGCGGCCGGTCGAGGCGGGCCAGCGCCCACTCCCGGGTCGCCGAGGTGCCCGCGTCCCCGGTCTCGGGGACCGGCCGTTCGATGTACTGGGCCTGCCCGCCGTCGCGCCAGGGCGGGACGACGCAGGCCCGCGCCGCCCGGTTGGCGGCCCCGGCGCCGTGGTCCCGGCGCACCAGGTGCAGGCAGGCGTCCACACCGGAGGCGGCCCCGGCCGAGGTGAGGATCCGGCCCTCGTCGACGAACAGCACCCCCGGGTCGACCTCCACCCGGGGGAAGAGGCGCCGCATGAGGTCGGCCTGGTGCCAGTGGGTGGCGGCCCGGCGGCCGTCCAGCAGCCCCAGGGCGGCCAGCAGGAAGGAGGCGGTGCAGATCGACACCAGCCGCGCGTCGGGGCGGACGCGGCGCAGCGCGTCGACGGCGGCGGCGGGCGGACGGCCGGTATCCACCAGCGGCGCCAGGTCGAACGGCGGGATGACGACGGTGTCCGCCGTCTCCAGCGCCTCCGGGCCGTGCTCCAGGGCGACGGCGAAGTCCTCCCGGGTGGCGACACTCCCCGGTCCGCGCTCGGGCCCGGCGCCGCAGGTGACGACCTCGTACTCCTCCCCCAGCTCACCGAAGACACGCGCGGGGATGCCCAGTTCGAAGGGGTAGACGCCGGGCAGGGCGAGGACGGCGACACGGTGCGGTGCGGTCACGGCGGATCGGCGCATGGCAGGATCGTATCGGACATTGGCGATCCGGCCATTTCGTTCCCGGCCCTCCTGCGCCACCCTGGTGTGCATGAGCAACGACACGACGAAGCCGGAGATCCCGGCCACCATGCGCGCGGTCTCCCAGGACGCCCACGGCGGCCCCGAGGTGCTGCACCTGGTCGAGAAGGAGGTCCCCGCCCCCGGGCCGGGCGAGGTGCTGGTCCGGGTGCGCGCGGCGGGCGTGAACCCGACCGACTACAAGCACCGCAGCGGACGCCGCTTCCTCGGCGACCCGCCGTACGTCCTGGGGTGGGACGTGTCCGGGGTGGTGGCGGCCGTCGGCATCGGGGTCGCGCTGTACCGGCCGGGCGACGAGGTGTTCGGCATGCTGCCCTACCCCTACGGGGCCGGGTCGCACGCCGAGTACGTGACGGGGCCGGCCCGCGCCTTCGCCCCCAAGCCGTCGCCGCTCGACCACGTCCACGCCTCGGCGGTCCCGCTGGCCGCCCTCACCGCATGGCAGGCGCTGGTCGACACCGCCGACCTGGAGGCCGGGCAGAAGGTGCTCGTGCACGCCGCCGCCGGCGGGGTGGGGCACTTCGCGGTCCAGATCGCCAAGGCGCGCGGCGCCCGAGTGGTCGGGACGGCCAGCGCGCCCAAGCACGACTTCGTCAAGGGCCTGGGGGCCGACGAGGTCGTCGACTACACGTCGCAGGACTTCACCGAGGCCGTGACGGACGCGGACGTCGTCCTGGAGACCGTGAGCCCGGAGAACGCGCTGAAGTCGCTCGGCTCCCTGAAGTCCGGCGGCATCGTGGTGAGCATCCTGCCCACCGGGACCGACCGCCTGGCCTCTGAGGCGCGCGAGCGCGGGCTGCGCGGGGTGGAGATGCTGGTCGAGCACGACCAGGCGGGGATGCGCGCCGTCGCCGCCCTCGTGAACGCGGGCGCCCTGCGCCCGGAGATCGCGGGGGTGTTCCCCCTGGAGAAGGCCGCCGACGCCCACCGTGAGGGCGACACCGGGCGCGTGCAGGGCAAGCTGGTGCTGTCGGTCTCCGAGGACTGACCCCGACCCCATGTTGATCTCGGGAGAAACGACGCTAAAACCGCGCTGGTAGGGGCGTTTTTCCCGAGATCAACGAGCGGTGGGGCCTCAGGTGCTCGCGCCCGCGAGGGCGGCGGCCAGCACGGTGGCCCCGGCCAGCGCGCACACCAGCCACCGCGTGCGCGCGCGCTCGGGGAAGGACAGCAGCACACTGCTGGCCAGGAGCATCAGGACTCCCACCCACAGCCCGTGGGCGAACCACGGCAGCGCCTCGACGTACTCCGGGAGCGCTGACTTCACCAGGGGCGCGCCGGGGACGTGCAGACCCCGCCGGTAGGCGACGAGGACGGCCGCGACGGGCAGCCCTGCGGCGCACACCGCCAGAGGAGCGCGCCATGGCCGCCTCCGGGGACCGCTCTGGGCCCGGCCACCGGACCCGCGACACTCCCGACCTTGGCGAAGACTCGACGCCCGCACCTGTTCCGCCTGCTCTCTGTGAGTAACGACACTGGGGACGGAACGCCACCTTATCGCCGTCCGCGCACGCCCGGATCCGCTGCGAAGGCGGCGCCGTGCCCTGGCGTGCCGTCCCCTGGGGCGCCCTCCCCGAGGGCCCCGCCTCCGTGAGCCGCGCCGCCGGGGACGCCCCCGGGCAGGACGTCCTCCGGCAGCAGGTTCTGGAGCTGTTCGAGCGTGGGCTCCCGGCCGCCGGACGCCTGCTGCTCGATCCGGCGCGAGTGCCGGGCCACGGCGTCCTCGAAGAGCTTGCGGATCTCGCGGGCGTTGCCGTGGGAGAACCGCTCCCGCTCCGAGCGCACGGCCGAGGCGACGGCCTCACGCGTCGGGTCGGGCACCAGGAAGTCCCCTGCCAGGGCCGTATCGGCGAAGATGTCCACGAGCTCGCCGGGGGTGTAGGGGGCGAAGTCGACGGTGCGCGAGAAGCGGGAGGCCAGGCCCGGGTTGGCGGCGAGGAACCCGCGCATCCGGTCGGTGTAGCCCGCGGCGATCACCACGAGCTCGTCCCGGTGGTCCTCCATCAGCTTGAGCAGGGTCTCCACGGCCTCGGCCCCGAAGTCGCCCCCGCCGCCCCCGCCCGCCAGGCTGTAGGCCTCGTCGATGAACAGCACGCCGCCGCGCGCCCGCTCGACCACCTCGCGGGTCTGCTGCGCGGTGTGCCCCTGGTAGCGGCCCACCAGGTCGGCGCGGGAGGCCTCCACCACCTGCCCCTGGGCCAGCACCCCCAGCGCGGCCAGCAGCTCGCCGTAGATCCGCGCCACGGTCGTCTTGCCGGTGCCGGGAGGCCCGGCGAAGACCAGGTTGCGGGAGGGCAGCGGCGCCTCCAGCCCGGCCGCCTGGCGGCGCCGCCCGGCCGAGATGAGGCTCGTCAGCTCGGTCACCTCGCGCTTGGCGCTGTCCAGGCCCACCATGGACTCCAGGCGCCGCATCAGCTCCTGGGCCTGCTGCTCGTCGCGCGGGGCGCCGACCCGGGCGGTCAGCCCGGGGTCGACCGCGCCCTCCAGGTCGCCCGGGACGATCCGGGTGAGGTCGTCGGCGGCGGTGGCCCCGTCGGCCACCAGGCGGCTGGCCTGCCGCTGCACGACGTGCTCGAACATGCGCCGCGCCTCGCGCCCGTTGCCGAATGAGGCGTCCTGCGTCTGCCCCTGGAAGTGCCGCACGACCAGGTCGCGCACGCCCCGGCCGAGGACGTAGCCCTTGCCCTCGGCCATGGCCGTGAAGATGGTGGCGAGCTGCTCGGGCTGGTAGTTCGGGAACTCCACGGTGCGCGAGACACGGGACTTCAGGCCCGGGTTGGCGGCGAGGAAGGTACGCATCTCGTCGGAGTAGCCCGCGAAGACCACGACGACCTCCTCGCGCGCGTCCTCCATCAGCTTGATCATGGCGTCGATGGCCTCCTGGCCGAAGTCGGCGCCGCTGCCGAATGTGCGGGAGAGGGCGTAGGCCTCGTCGATGAACAGCACGCCGCCGCGGGCGCGCTGGAACAGCTCGGTGGTCTTGCGCGTGGTCTCGCCCAGGTGCTCGCCGACGAGGTCGCCGCGGGAGGCCTCGATGAAGCCGCCCCGCTCCAGCACCCCGAGGGAGCGCAGCACCTGCCCGTAGATGCGCGCCACCGTGGTCTTGCCGGTGCCGGGTGGGCCGGAGAAGACCAGGTGCCGGCTGAAGTCGAGGCTCGGCAGCCCGGCCTCGACGCGCTTGGCGTTCACCCGGTGCAGGTCGACCAGGGCGCGGACCTCCTTCTTCACCCCGTCGAGTCCGACCATCGCGTCCAGCTCGGCGAGCACCTCGTCGAGCGGGCGCGCTCCGGTGCCCGCGTCGGCGGGCGCGGCGGCCGGGGCGGGGGCGACCCGGTCGGAGGCGGCGCGCACCGCCTGCTCGGGGAGGCCCTTCTCGGTCTCGGTGTCCTCCACCTGGAGCACGGACCCCGGGTCGGCGTGGAGGTCCTTCTGCCCGTTGCGGCGCAGCGTGCAGCGCACCAGCCGGAGGCGGCCGCTCCCCTTGACCCCGGCGCCGACCTGGTTGACGCCGGTGATGGTGGTCTCCTCGACGGTCGCCGCGCCGCCGTCCGTGACCGCGATCCCGTTCGTGCCCCCGGCGACCGTGGAGTCCTTGAGGGCGATGCGGCCCCCGTCCCCCACGGTGACGCCGTTGGTGCCCCCGCCCAAGACGCGCAGGTCGGCTCCGACGACCTCTCCGTAGGCCCCGGAGTCCGCCAGCAGCGCGCTCTTGTGGCAGCGGGCGACGGTCAGCCCCTCGGCCTTGAGGGTGGTGTCCTCCAGGATGCGCACGCCGGAGAGCACTCCGCTGATCTCGACCGACCGCAGGGCCAGGGAGCTCTGGCGCGCGACCACGCCCACCCCGGCGCCGGTGCCGGTGATCGTTGAGTCGTCGATGTCGGCGCGCGCTCCGGACAGCCGGACGCCCGGCTTGGGCTCCTCCCCCGCCGCCGAGGGGGATGAGCGCACGTGGAGCCCCCGGACCTCGGCTCGGCCGGAGCCCTGAAGGTTGAGCGCGGTCCCCGAGACGTCCCGGAGCCTGGCGCCGTCCACGCTGATCCGGCCGCCCACCCCTTGGAACACGTCGTTCGCGGCGCCGTCCACCTCCAGCCCGGACACGCGCGCCTCGGCCTGGTGGACGAAGAGGACCGGCCCGGCCGCCGCGCTGACCGCGCAGTCCCGGAAGGACGCCCGGGAGTCCTCCTCGACCAGCACGGCGACCTGGTCGCGGACGCCGCCGGACACCCGCAGCCGGGTGAAGGAGGGGGTCGAGCGCTGCCCCACCCAGATCCCCCGCCCCGCGGCGTCCTCGACGGTGCAGTCGGTGAGGGAGGGCGAGGCGCCCCCCACCACGCCCACGGTGAGGTTCTCCTCGGTGCCCGTGCCGGTGAAGGTGCACTCCGTAACCTCGGGAGCGGCGCGGTCCGCCACCACCAGGGCGTGGCTCTGGGACGGGCCGGTGAAGCTCAGCCGCAGCAGTTCGGCCCGCGCCTCCCCGGTCACCTCCACCCCGGCGCGGTCGAAGGAGGTGTCGACGAGGCGGCCGCCCCCGCCGCGCATGCGCAGCGTCCCGCCGGAGACCCGGCACCCCTCCAGGTCCACCGGCGCCGCGTCCGCGGCGATGCCGAGCGGCAGGGCGAAGGCGCAGTCCAGGGCCTTCATCGAGGTGCCGGGGTACAGCTCGATGCCGGGGTGCCGCTCCGAACCGCCGACCACCTCGACCCCGTACAGCTCCAGGCGGCCCTGGCGCACCTCGAACACGGCGTCGTCGGCCACCGAGACCGAGACCGTGCCCGGCCCCTGGGTCGGCACCACGATCACGTGCCGGTCCACCACGAGCGCCTCGTCGGCCGTGTACTCCCCGGGGTCCACGTGCAGGTAGAGGTCCATCCCGGCACACGAGGGGTGCCGGAGGATCTCATCGAGACCGGAGGCCGCGCCGCGCGCGGACCTCGACACGTGGACCGTGAACATCCATGCACTCCAGAGGGGACAGGGGGCGTTCCACCACCGGGACCGGCGCGCCCGCAACGGTACGGTCCGTACGGTATCGCCCCGTCCGGCCCGGTGTTCGGACGATGCGCGACCGTGTCGGCGCATACGGCCGGTCCGCCTCTCCCGGAGGGCCGTAGAATTCCGGCGACCGCGGGCGAGCGCCCCTTCCGCTCCCGAAGACCTGGCTTGGAGATCCCGTTGAGCTACCCCTCCCCCTCCGGCACGGGCGGCCGGTCCTATCCGCAGCCTCCGCCGCCTCCGGGCGCCTCCGCCGGACAGGGCTCCGGCGGAGGGGGCGGCAACAAGGCGCTCGTGGTGGCGGTCGTCTTCCTGGGCTTCGCCGTGCTCGTCGCGGCGGCGGTGGTGTTCTTCACGATGGGGCGCGGCGCCGAGGGCGAGGGCTCCCCGGACGCGTCCCAGGAGGACGCCCAGGGTTCCGGCGGGGAGTCCGGCGGCGGGCAGGACGGCGGGCAGGACGATGCCGCCGCCGAGGACGACGCCGGCCAGGAGCCCCAGGACACCGTCGTCTTCGACGACGAGCTGACCGTCGAGGTCGCCAGCCCGCAGAGCTACATCGACCTGGACACCGATCCGCCGCTGGTGACGGACGCCAGGGTCGACGGCTACGACTTCGTCCTGCGCCCCAACATCAACGGCGTGGCCTTCGAGAACTCCTCGGGCGGCATCGCCCCGCTCCCCGAGGGCGCGGAGGCCCCCGACAAGGCCGCCTGCCTCGACGCCGTCGAGACCAACGGCACCACCGGCGCCGACTTCACCCCCGGCGCCCGCTTCTGCGTGCAGACCGACCAGGGGCGCGTGGCCTCCGTCGAGGCCGTGTCCTCCCCCGGCGGGACCGGCACGGCGACCCTGCAGGCCACCGTCTGGGAATGAGGCCCATGAACGGGATCCCCCCTGAGCAGCAGATGTGGCAAGCCGGCTGGGAGAGCGGTGTCGACCTGCGCGACGCGCTCCTCTCCGGCCTGGAGATGCCCCGGCTGCCGTTCGTCCCCGTCCGCCTGGAGCCCGGGGAGGTCGCCCACGCCGAGCTCGTGGCCGACTACTCGCGCTTCTACGCGATGGACGTGAACTACCAGCAGTCCAACGGCTTCTACTTCGGCTCGCCGGTGTTCGTCGCCGCCGGGCTCACCGCGCAGGCGATCGGGAACGCCTCGGCGCGCAACCGCGCCCAGGCCATGGCGGCCCCGCAGTGGCGGGAACAGCAGCGCGTCGGCGTCTACGTCACCGACCGGCGCCTGCTGGCGCTCGTGGACGGCACCCGCTGGCTCTCCTGGTGGTACGAGGGGACCATGCAGGTCAACCCGCTGCTCGACCAGTGGGCGCTGGTGGAGCTCTTCAACGACACCGAGCCGCTGCGCTGGCAGGGCCCCGCGGTGCCGTGGCTGTCGGTGGCCGTGTCCTACCTGGCCTTCGGCCACGACCACCTGCTCCACCACCCCGAGCTGGCGCGCCTGTCCATGGTCGAGGGGTGAACCGGATAGGGTCGCCGCACATGAGGCTGACGGTGCTGGGCGGGAGCGGTGCCTGGCCGACGGCCGCCCAGGCGTGCAGCGGCTACCTCCTGGTGCACCAGGGCTTCCGGCTCCTCGTCGACCCCGGGTTCGCGGTGATGCCGCGCCTTCTGGAGCACACCGCGCCCGCCGCCGTCGACGCGGTCCTGGTCAGCCACGGCCACCCGGACCACTGCGCCGACCTCGCCCCGCTGCTGCGGGCCCGCGCCTACGCCGACCCGCCCTGTCCGCGACTGGCCGTGCACGCCCCGGGCGGCGCGCTGGACGCGGTGCTCGCCCTCGACCGCGGATCCGCGGTGGACCACGCCTGGGACCTTCGGGAGTTCGACCCCGGCGACACCTTCCCGATCGGCCCGTTCCTCGTCGAGACGCAGCGGCTCCCGCACCACGTGCCCAACGCCGGGCTGCGCCTGACCGCCTCGGGCACGGTCTTCGCCTACACCGGCGACACCGGTCCCAGCCCGCACATCACCGACCTGGCGGCCGGCGCCGACCTGCTGCTGTGCGAGGCGACCTATGTCGACCGCGTCCCCCTCCTGGAGGCGCCGTACCTGCTCTCCGCCGAGCTCGCCGGGAGGTACGCGGCCCAGGCCGGGGCGGCCCGGCTGATCCTGACCCACCTGTGGCCGGGGACCTCCCCGGCCGAGGCGGAGCGGGCGGCGGCCATGTCCTTCCAGGGGCCCATCACGGTCGCCCGGCCCGGGCTGACCGTGCCGCTCCCGTGACCCGGCCCGCCCGGCTCACGCCGCCCGGGACGCCCGCTGAGGGGCGGTGGCCCAGGTGATCCGCGGTGAGGCGCCCGGCCGCGGCCGCACCAGGAGGTCGCCGGTGTAGGACTCGAAGAGCGCGCTGCGCTCCGCCTCGTCCAGGTCAGGGGTGAGGAGCACCGCGGGCACGCCGTGCTCGCCGAGCCAGGCCAGGGCGGGCGGGACGGCCCTCGGCAGCCGCCGCGCCCTACGCGGGGCCGGGACGGGCGCGGTTTCGGCGGCGTCGATGATCACGGCCCGGGTGACCAGGGTGAGCTGGCGGAGCATCATGCGCGGGTCGGTGGTGTCGGCCTGGTCGAGCCGGAGCTGTTCGAGCGTGCCCATTCCGTTGAGGCTCCGGCGCCGCTCGCCCAGGACCCGCTCGGCCGCGGCGTCCAGGGCCTCCTGGGTGGGCAAGGCGTAGAAGAATCCGTCGAGCCCGAACTTGGCGGCCAGGACCTCGGCGGCGGCGAAGGCCGCCTCGGTGTCCTCGGGGGACCCGATCAGCAGGAGGCCGGGGGCCTCCATCTCGAAGGCGGCCTCCACGGCGGCCCCGTGCACCTGCGGGTCGCCCCCGCCGCCGCTCGGGGCGGACAGGTCGGCCAGGGCCGGGGGCGCGGCCACCGGGAGCTCCCCGCCCTGCGCCGCCACCCGGTCGGCCAGGATGACCGCTCCGGACAGGGCGAGCTGGACGCCCGGGGGCGGAACGTGTCCGGCGAGGGATTCCAGGGGGAATCCGGCCGCCCCAGTCATTCCGTGGAACAGATCCCGTTGGGCGGCGCGCCATTCCTCTCCGCCCGTCTCCTCGGAATCCGCGCTTTCGCGGAGAACGTCCACCCTGTGGCCGCCCACGGCGTATCCCGCCCACTCGGCCGCCTCGCGCGACCACCCCTCCTCGCGCAGGAACAGGGCCGTCAGTAGCGACGAGGCGCGGTCGTGGCGCCCGGTGCGGGGCGCCACCGGGACCGGGGCCGCGGCCGCGTCACCGGAGAACCGGACCGCCTGCAGCGCCTGGTATCCGGGCGTGCACCGGCCCAGTCCGGACAGGGCGGACAGCCAGCGGTACAGGGCCCGCGCACGGCCCTCCCCGATCCCCGCGGCGAGCCCCTCGCGGAAGGCCGGGGAGAGGTGGCCGTCCCACAGGGCGTCGGCCGCGTCCATCGCCTCGATCATGTGCACGGCCAGCGGCAGCCCGGATTCGGACATACAGGTTTCCGGAATTTCTTCCGCCGCTTTTTCCCTCATCGGTCGCGGGTGCCACAAAAGCACCACCTCCTCGCAGAGGGAAAGCCAACCACGGCACCGTTCACACGGATTCCGGTGGCCGGTTCCGGCCACCTCGCACCGCCCGTCCCGCCAGCACGTCGGTGCGCTTCCCGTCCCGGACGGCGAACCGCCCGTCGACCAGCACGTGCGGCACGCCCACCGGGAGCGCGCGCGGGCGCTCGAAGGTGGCCCCGGCGTCCACCGTCTCCGGGTCGAACAGCACCAGGTCGGCCCTGTAGCCCTCGCGCACCCGGCCCCGGTCGGCCAGGCCCAGCCGCGCCGCCGGGCGGGACGTCAGGTGGGCGACGCACTCCTCCAGCGGCAGCACGCCCTCGTCGCGCGCGTAGTGGCCGAGGTAGCGCGGGAAGGTGCCGTAGGCGCGCGGGTGCGGCTTGTCGCCCTGGAGGATGCCGTCGCTGCCGCCGGTGTGCACCCGGTGGCCCATGATGGCCCGCACGTTCTCCTCGTGCCCGACGTGCTGCAGGATCGTGGTCCCGAGCCGGTCCTCCACCAGCAGCCGGTGCGCCGTGGTGAACGGCTCCTCCCCGCGCTCGGCCGCGGACGCCGCGACGGTCCTGCCGACGTAGTGGGACAGCGCCGGGTCGGCCACCCCGGAGATCTCGATGGTGTCCCACTCGATGGGCACCCCGTGGCAGCCGTCGGAGCCCTCCACCTCCATCACGTGGCGGATGCGCGCCGTCTCCTCCGGGTCGGCCAGGCGCGCGAGGACAGCGTCCGGTCCGCCCTCGCTCGCACGGCTGGGCAGCATCGCCGCAAGGGTCGTCGAGCCGGGGGTGTAGGGGTAGGTGTCCAGGGTGACATCGACGCCGTCCTCCAGCGCGCGGTCGACCAGGTCCAGGAGTTCCTGTGCGCGCCCCTTGTTCGGCGCGAAGTTCATGGTGGCGTGGGCCAGGTGCAGGGCGCACCCGGTCCGGCGGGCGAGGTCCACCATCTCGGCGTAGGCGTCGAGCGCCCCGGCCCCGTAGGAGCGGTGGTGCGGGCAGTAGTAGCCGCCGTACGAGGCGACCACGGCGCACAGCTCGGCGAGCTCGGCGCCCGAGGCGTACATGCCGGGCGTGTAGGTCAGCCCGGAGGACATGCCGACGGCGCCCTGTTCCATCCCCTCGGCGACCAGGCGGCGCATCCGGTCGAGCTCCGCGGCGGTCGGCTCCCGGTCCTCCCACCCCATGGCGAGCATGCGCACCGACCCCTGCGGCACCAGGTAGGCGGCGTTGACCGCGATGCCCTGGCGGTCCAGGCGGTCGAGGTACTCCCCCACCGTCCGCCAGTCGAAATCGATGTCGAACCCGTCGCCGTTCCACCCGGTGATGGCGCGGCGCACCTGTTCCAGGGTGCGGTCGTCGACCGGGGCGTAGCTCAGGCCGTCCTGCCCGAGGACCTCCAGGGTGACGCCCTGGGCGACCTTGGCCGAGTGGTCGGGGTCGCGCAGCAGGGCCAGGTCGGAGTGGGCGTGCATGTCGATGAAGCCGGGCGCCAGGGCGAGCCCGTCGGCGTCCAGGCGCTGCGCGCCGGTGAGGGGCGGCTCACCGCCGCGGCGGATCGCGGCGATGCGCCCGCCCTCGACGCCGACGTCGGCGGTGAAGGAGGGCCCACCGCCGCCGTCGATGACGCGCGCGCCCGAGATGACCAGGTCCACGGCGGCCTCCTAGAAGAACGTGCGGATGAGGTCGGTGACGGTCCCGTCCTCGGTGACGAGGGGCACCATCTCCCATTTGTCGAAGATCGTGCAGGGGTGCGACATGCCCATGCCCACCCAGTCGCCGACCTCCAGTCCGACGCCCTCGGCCACCTCCAGCCAGGCGTGCTGGTCGGAGAGCTTGGCGACCTCCAGGCCCTCGGCGGGGCGCACCGGCCCCCCGGCGGCCGGGCGCACCAGGTGCGGCCGGGGCAGGTGCTGGTCGTAGGCGGCGTCGCGGCGCCCGGCGTTGAGGAAGGCCTGGCCGGGCTCGGGGCGGGAGACCACCTGCGCCCACAGGGTGAAGGCGGACCGCAGCTCGCCCTCTTCGGGCACCCGGTTGAACGGCGTGCGCTCGCGGTAGAGGCCGTCGTCGTGGGAGACGTAGGCGCCCGACCGCAGCAGCTTGAGGACCGGGCGGCTGAGGCCGTCGAGCCCGGCGAAGACGTCGGCGACGGCGTCGAACCAGGCGCTCCCCCCGGCGGTGACCATGATCGTCTCGTCGGGCGCCAGGTGGGCGAAGCGCCCGTCGCGGTCGAAGGCCGCGGCCAGCTCGACCAGCTCCCGCAGCCACGCGGTGACCCGGTCGCTGTCGGCGCCGGGGACCTCGCCCTCGTACCCGGCGACCCCGATGAGCCGCAGGTGGTCGGCCGCTGCCACGGCGTCGGCGACGGCGGCGCACCCCTCGGCGCCGCGCGCGCCGGTGCGGGCGCCCGCGCCGGCGCCCAGTTCGACCACCACGTCCACGGGCCGCCGCGCCCCGGCCTCGCGCAGCGCCTCGTCCATCAGGGCGGCCCCGCGCGCCGAGTCGGCGTAGCAGGCGAAGGTGAAGCCCGGGTCGGCGTCCAGCTCGGCGGCCAGCCAGCGCAGGGCGGCCGGGTCGACCAGTTCGTTGGCGAGGAAGACGCGCGGCACCCCGAAGGCGCGGGCGACGCGGACCTGGTGCGGGACGGCGAGGGTGATGCCCCAGGCCCCGTGGCGCAGCTGGGCGTCGAAGAGCTGCGGCGCCATGGAGGTCTTGCCGTGCGGGGCGAACGCGAGCCCGTGGCGGCGCGTGTAGTGCTCCATGAGCGCGAGGTTGTGCTCGGTGCGTTCGGCCGACATCGCCAGCACCGGGGTGGTGAAGCCGCCGGTGAACAGGTTGCGCTTCTCGGCCGCGAGGGCCCCGGCGGTGGTGCCCGCCGCGTCGGGCGGCAGCCCCTTGAAGCGGAAGTCGACGACCTCGTCGGCGAGGCGCTCCAGGCCGCCGAGGCGGTGCGGGTGCGGGGTGGACATCGCGGCTCCCGGGTTCCGGCGTTGCAATATTTGCAATGGGCGTTGCGCTTCGCGCACGTCGCTGTCTACCATCCGGGGGAACGGCGGTCAACGGCGCCCCCCGCGCCTCCGGACCCCCCGGCCGGCCCGCCGGTCCGGACACCCCCAGACGACCCCGGCCCCGCCGGTGGACGAGGAGCGGCCCGACATGCCCCCCACCCCCCGCTTCGACGCGGTCTGCCTCGGCGAGTCCATGGTGACCTTCCTGCCCTCCCGGCCGGGGGCGCTCGCCGAAGTCCCCTCCTTCGAGCGCGCGCTCGGCGGGGCCGAATCGAACGTCGCCTGCACCCTCGCCGGGGCGGGCCACAGCGCACGGTGGATCGGCCGCGTCGGGGACGACGGGTTCGGCGACTATTTGGTCCGGGCCGTTTCCTCCTATGGCGTGGACACCTCGGCGGTCGCCCGCGACCCCGACCGTCGCACCGGCGTGTACTTCCGGACCGGCCGCGAGCGCATCTACTACCGGAGCGGTTCGGCCGCCTCGGCCATGTCCCCCGCCACCGTCGACACGGCCGACACCGACGCCGGGCGCGTCCTGCACCTCACCGGCATCACCCCGGCCCTGTCCGAGGACTGCCTGGCCCTGATGCGCGCGCTCACCGGGCGGCGCCCCCGCCGGCCCCTGGTGTCGTTCGACGTGAACTACCGCGACGAGCTGTGGCGCGACGCCCCGGACACCCCCGACGTCCTCCTGGAGCTGGCGCGGCGCTGCGACATCGTCTTCGTCGGCGAGGACGAGGCGGAGGCCGCCTGGGGCGTCACCGGCGGGCCGCGCGCCGTGCGCTCGGCCCTGCCGGAGCCCGGCGCGCTGATCGTCAAGCAGGGCCCCGCCGGAGCGACCGCCTTCACCGGCGACGCGCCGACCGGCGTCTTCTCCCCGGCGCCGGCCGTGGAGGTGTCCGCCCTCGTCGGCGCCGGGGACGCCTTCGCCGCCGGGTTCCTCTCGTCCACCCTGCGCGGCCTGCCGCTGGTGTCGCGCCTGCGCCACGGACACCTCACCGCCGCGGCCGCCCTCACCGCCCCTGGCGACCTGGCCCCGCCCCCCGACCGGGGACGCGCCGACGCGCTGGCGGCGCTGCCCGACGAGGAGTGGGGCACACTGCGTCTCGGCCCCGACTGGACCGACGGGGCCCGACCGTGCGCAGAGAGGGCCGCGACACCATGAGCCAGACCGTCGACCGCGCGCTGACCGTCCTGCCCCTGCTGGCCGAGGGCCCCGCCACGCTCGACCAGGTGGCCCGGCGCCTGGGGGTGCACAAGTCCACGGCGCTGCGGCTGCTGCGGCCGCTGTGCGACCACGGACTGGTCTACCGGCGCCCCGACCAGCGCTACCGGCTGGGCGCGCGGTTGTTCTCCCTGGCCCAGGAGGCGATGGAGTCGCTGGACGTGCGCGAGATCGCCCACCCGCACCTGCTCCGGCTCAACGCCGAGACCGGGCACACCGTGCACCTGGCGGTGTACGAGGAGGACGAGGTCGTCTACATCGACAAGGTCGACAGCCGCTACCCGGTGCGGATGTACTCGCGCATCGGCAGGCCGGTCGCCATCACCGTCGCCGCCGTGGCCAAGCTGCTCCTGGCCGACCTGCCCGAGGACGAGCGGCGCGCGCTCGCCGAGCGGCTCGACTACCCCAAGTACACGCCCCACTCGACGCCCGACGCACCGGCCTTCCTGGCCGAGCTCGCCCGGGTGCGCGAGCAGGGGTGGGCCACCGACCTGGGTGGCCACGAGGAGTCCATCAACTGCGTCGCCGCGCCCGTCAGGGGCCCCGACGGGCGCGTGGCGGCGGCGATGTCGCTGTCCGCGCCCAACGTGGTCGTGGGCGCCGACGCGCTGGTGGGGCTCCTGCCGCAGGTGCGCCGCACCGCCGAGGCGGTCTCCGCCGAGTACTGCGGGCGCCGCACCGAACCGGACCGGACCGCCGGACCCGACGAGCACTCCGACGAGCACGAGGAGAGACCATGAGCGCGTCCAGCCCCAAGACCGCCCTGACCCCCGCGACCCACACCACCCCGCCCGCGCGGTTCTCCCACGGGGTCCGCAAGGGGAACATCCTGCAGGTCGCCGGGCAGGTCGGGTTCGGCCCGGCCGCGGAGGGCGAGGCGCCCCGCCCGGTCGGCCCGGGCCTGCGCGAGCAGACCCTGCAGACCTTCGCCAACGTCGAGGCGGTCCTCCAGGAGGGCGGGGCCTCCTGGGAGGACGTGATGATGGTCCGGGTGTACCTCACCGACACCGGCCACTTCGCCGAGTTCAACCGGATCTACGACGAGTACTTCGCGGACCTGAAGGAGGCCCCGCCCGCGCGCACCACCGTGTACGTGGGCCTGCCCGCCGGCCTGCTGGTCGAGGCCGACGCCCTGGCCGTCCTCGGCTAGCCGGGCGTCCCCGCCCGCCTTCGGCCCCGGGGACGTCGGGCTCGAAACGGCCGCGTGGGCGCCCGCGCGGACGGGCGCGTGCACTCGGCGTTGATCTCGGGACAAATGACGCTTCCGGGCCGCTCTCAGGGGCGCTTTTCCCGAGGTCAACGGCGCAGGGGCGGGGCACCGCCGAACAGGGCCGAGGGAACGTCCCCGGGGCCCGCGCCGGACTCGCGCCGAGTCCGGGGCGGGCCCCGGGGTCACCGGGCCGTCTCCAGGTCCACCAGGTACCCGGCCACCTGGGCCCCTCCCGCCGAGGACTCCCACCCGTGGGCGGAGGGGGCCTCGGTCAGCTCCGTGCTGCGGGGCACGGGGCGCAGGGAGCGCGGGACGCTCCCGCGCACCTCGGCGTACCGGCAGCGGACGATGCGGATCCTGCGGACCGTGCCCGCCACCGCCACCGGCTCCTCACTTCCCGCGTGGTGCTCCTGGAGGTGCGTGACGCCCTCCGCGGTGCCGGGGTCCAGGATCTCGCCCATCCAGGCGCGGTCCGCTCCCCCGGCGGGCAGCAGGAACCACTCGACCTCCATCCCGACCGAGAACGGGTCGCCGCAGCACTGCAGCCCCCGGTTCTCCACCCACACCACCGCAGTCCTCCTCGCGGTGTCCGTGCGCATCCGTTCGCTCCTCGTCCATACTCGTCGGCCCCTCCCCGTCCACGGCTCTTCGACGCTCTGGGCCCCCTCGGCGCTCCCACGGATCGCGGGCGCCGGGCGCGTTCGTCCACAGGCGCGGAGATCCCTCCCCCGGCGGCTCCCCGACCGGCTTAGCGTCGAGGCCCGTGCCACCGTCCCGGGAGGAGTCCTCCATGGCGTCCCGACGCGAATTCGGCCCCGTCCAGCTCTCCAGGTGGCTGGGCATGCGCTACGGCGACTTCCAGCGCGCCTGCATGCTCGCCCTCGTCCCGCCGCCCGACGTGCGCGGCACCCACTGGTCCGAGGCCCTGGCCAAGACCCTCCCCGACCGCGTCGAGGAGATCCAGGCCGAACTGGCCGAACGCACCGCGCCGGACAGCGGGGCGGACGGCGCCGACGGCGCGCAGGACCACGGGCCCGGCCGCTCCAAGGGCCGACCGCTCGGGCCCGTGCAGCTCGCGCGCTTCATCGGCCTGGAGCGCTGGCAGATGGAGCGCGCCGTCGACCGCGGCCTGGTCCCCGCGCCCGACACCGACGACGGCAAGTGGTCGCGGCGGGCCGCGGCCGCCCTCCGCGACCGGGCGTCCGAGCTGCGCGCCGCCGTCGGCGACCACCCCGGGCACGGCTCGGTGCGGGCCGCCGAGGTGCTGGCCGAGCGCACCGGCCTGGACGTGCGCCGCGACGACGTGCTGGACCTGCGCGAGAGCGGCCTGCTCGTCCCGGCGGGCGCCTTCCGCGGCCACCCGATGTTCGCCCGGGCCGACCTCGACGCCCTGCCCCGCGACGCCGTCGCCCGCGTCGTCGCCGAGCGGGAGGCCTGGCTCGCCGCCAGCCTCACCCCCGAGGAGGCGGCCCGCGAGGCCGGGTGGTCGGTCGGCCGCTTCGAGGTGACCGCCGAGCGGGCCGGGCTGGAGCCCGGGCGCTACGGCCGGTTCGCGCGCGCGGACGTGGCACCGCTGCTGCCCGCCCCCGACCCGGCATGACGCTCACGGCGCACACGGGGCGCGCACGCGGCACCACCGCCGCCACCCGCCCCCTGACCTGTCGTGACACACGGGGATTCGCCCCCTGTCCTCGGTTTGTGGCAATGTCTGCGGCATCGCACCATGCGGGAGGGAACATGGCCGAGGGCCACGAGGGGACCGCCGATCCGCGGCTTGAGGCCGAGGGCGAACTGAGCATGGCGCGCCTGGCGCTGGAGGGCGGGGACCTGAAGCACGCCGCCGGCCACGTCGCCCGCGCCCTGGTCTTCGACCCCCGGCTGCCCGAAGCCCACGAACTCCTGGCGCGCCTGGCCGTCCAACCCGGAGGCGGCCCCGAGCTGTACCCGGTTGAGCAGCCCGTCTACCTGGGCGACGTGGTCGCGCGGGCGCACACGCTGGCCGTGCTCGGCCGCCCCGACCAGGCGCTCCCGCTGCTCGTGACGGCCCAGTGCCACCGCCCCGACGGCGCCTGGGCCGACGCCGCCTGGATGTACGACCGGCGGGTCGCCGAAGGCCTCGACCCCGACCTGGTGCGCACCAGCCTGCTGCGGCTGGTGGGCGCGCTGGACGACCCGGTCCCCGAGGATGTGCTGGGGGCGCTGCGCCCGTTCCTGGCCCTGCTCGACGGCTGCCTTGCGGCCCGGCCCGACGACCCGGCGCTGCTGTGGTCGGCCTCGATGCTGCTGCGCCGCTGCGGGCGCGCCCAGGACGCCGTCGCGCTCGCCCTGCGCTCCGAGGCCGCCGAGCCGTCCTTCCACGCCGCCATGGCCGCCGGGTACGCCTACCGGGCCGAGCAGCGCTGGGACGAGGCCGAGGCGGCGTGGCTGCGGGCCCTGGAGTTCGACCCGGGCAACCTCGCCCTGTACACCGACATCGGCGAGCTGCTCGCCAAGGCGGGGCGGCCGCACGACGGCCTGGCCTGGGTGGAGCGCGCGCTGGAGCAGGACCCCGAGGACGCCAGCGCCTTCCCCACCGCGTGCGGCATGCGCTTCTCCCTCGACGGGCGGCTGGACCACCTGGTCGCCCTCGCCGACCACCTGCGCGACCGCCCCGGCGGCGAGCACGCCGACCGGGTCCTCACCCAGAGCTCGCAGACCCGCTTCTGGCTGGGGCCCATCCCCTCCGCCACCGAGGCGGTGGTGAACGTGCTGCACCAGATGCACGACCAGGGCGTCGACCCGTCGACGTCCGCGCTCTCGCTGACCGTCTCCGCCCCTGAGCCGCCCAGCGCGCTGCTGGCGATGCGCCTGGCCGCGCCCGAGTGCACGATCTCGGTGGCCGAGGTCCCCGAGCCCGACCCGCGCCTGACCGTGCCCGAGGTGTCCTCGCGCGGCCCGGTCCGCGAGGTCGGACTCCGGCTGTGGCGGTACCGGGGGGCCGACGCCGAACCGGCGGTGCCGCCGCCCTCCGCCGAGGCCGCCGAGGCCCTGGGCATCCTGGCCGCGTACCCGTGGCGGCACCTGCCCGCCGCCTACGACGAGGCGGTGCGGCTGTCGGGGCTGCCGCTGGAGGACCTGCTCGGCGCCATGGTGCACCCGCCCGCCCCGCCCAGCGGCCCCTCCGCCGTGTGGCCGGCCTGGATCCGGCGCGTGCAGGCGTGGGCCTGCCTGGGCATCGCCCACCACCGCGGCGACCAGCCCTGGGAAGGGTCGGACCGCCGGGCCGTCCTGGTCGACCTGGCCTACGGCCCGGAGGACTGGGCCGCCGAGGCGGCCCTGCTCTCGCTGGCCGCCACCGCCTGGGTGCACCCCGAGGCCCGGCAGGACGTCGCCGAACTGGTCGCCTGGCGGTTCCTGCTGGCCATGGAGGCGGCGCGTTCGCGCCCGGTGACCCTGCTGGAGTCGCTGGCCCACCTGGTCCGGTCGGTCCCGGGCATGGACGCCGACGTCCTCGGCCTGGCCGAGGACGTCCTCCGCGAGGAGGCCGGGGAGGACGGGTAGCGCATCCTCCCTCCCCGGCCCCTCTCTCCGTTCCCTCCCCCTCGTCAGTCGACCAGGCGTGCGTCGGGGTGCTCGGGCGAGTCGGCGTCCAGGATGGGGCGCGGCTCACCCCGCAGGTGGTGGTCGAAGAAGGCCCGCACGTAGGCGCGCTGGGAGGCCTCCAGCCGCAGCGGGTCGTCGGCGGTTCCGATCGTCCCCTGCACCTGCTCCTCCGACAGGCCGAGGCCGTCGGCGATCTGCGGCATGATCACCTGGAAGTCGGTGAAGGAGTAGTGGCGCGCCTCGGCGAAGCCCACGTCGCGCTTCCAGCCGGTGGAGTTGTCCCACAGCCGCCCCCAGTCCTCGAAGGTGTGGTGGGTGTTGGGCAGGAGTTCCCCGTCCTGGACCCGGCTGCCGCCCATGAACATGAACGGCCGGTCCAGGCCCTCGTCGGCGGTGGGGAAGAGCTCGGCGAACTCCGGGTCGGAGGTGTAGTCGACGCTTCCGTCCATGTCGATCCCGGCGTCGATGCGCTCGTCGGCGCCCATGCCGTGCACGGTGGTCGCGCCGCCGAGGGACATGCCGAACATGCCCACGGTGGAGGGGTCGAGCGCCTTGGCCAGTCCGCCGGGCAGCCTGCGCCCGTCGGCGTCGGTCCACCCCTTCCGCGTCGCGGCCTCCACGCTGTCCAGGACGAAGCGGGTGTCGGGCACGCGCGCCTTGGTGAACCCGGTGATGAGGTTCGGCTCGTCCGCCCAGTGCCGGTCCCCGTCGTCGAAGCGCCCGTCCGGGAAGCGGACCGGCGCCTCCCCGGTGTGGTCGACGGCCACCACGGCGTACCCGTGCGAGGCGAGGTCCTGAGCCATGCTCGTGCCGAAGACCCGGGGCACGGCGGCGCCCGGGGAGTAGAGCAGCACCGGGAGCCGGCCCGCCCTGCGGTCGACGCGGGCGCCGGGGACGGCGGACCCGGCCGCGCTCTCCCAGTCGACGCCCTCGAACCGCTGCCCCACCTGGTACTCGGTGAACAGGTCGCCGACCCGCTGGTCGGCGTAGGGCGCGGGCTCGTCGCCCGGTCCGTGCCTGGCGGGGTACCAGACGCTCACCGCCAGCTCGCGCACGTCGTCGGTCCACGGGGTGGTGCGGTCCTCGTCGACCAGCCGGAGTTCGGCGGTGCCCACGTCGTAGGGGCCGGTGGGGTCGGGCAGGTCGAACGTGACCGATTCGGGGGCAGGGGGTTCCGCGGGTGAGGCGGCCGCGGGCAGCGCGGTGAAGGCGACGACCGCTCCCGCGGCCACGGCGCCCACGGCCACCGCGTCCGGGAAGCGGGGGGTGAGGAGGGAGTCCATGGGGGAAGATGTTATGCGGCAGACGCTTTCCGCTCCAGTAGGCGACCACGTCGCTCCCGGTAGTGCCACCACCCCCGTGCGCCCCGTGCGTGGCAGCGGAATTCGCCCTCCGTTCGCCTGTGCGTCGCCCGGCCGCAGGTAGGTTCGCGGCGACCCCGTACGTCCACCACCGATGGGAGTGACCGGCCGTGGCGCAGCGCCTCGTCCTGCACATCGGCGTCCAGAAGTCGGGCACGACCTACCTGCAGCGGATGCTGGAGGAGCGCACGGACGCACTGGAGGCACTGGGGGTGGTCTACCCGCTGCCGGAGGGCGAGGGCCCGGTGCGGGTGAACGCGCACGAGGCGGCCACCTACGGCCTGCTCGGCGCGGAGTACCCGTGGGTCGGGGCGCGCAGGGCGGCCGCCGAGGAGGCCTGGTGGCAGCGGCTGCGCGACCAGGTGCGCTCGTGCGCGGGGACGGCGGTGGTCTCCGCCGAGGCCCTCGCGGTGGTGAGGTCCGACGCGGCGCAGAGGGTGATCGACGAACTCGGCGCCGACGAGGTGCGGGTGGTGGTCACGGCGCGCGGCCTGGGCCGTCTGCTCCCGTCGTCCTGGCAGCAGCACGTGCGCAACGGGCGCACGGCGGGGTTCCCGCGATTCGTCAACGGACTGGCCGCGCAGCGCGCGCGGGGCTGGGAGAGCATCGAGAAGGAGCCCGACGCCCACATGTGGCGCGCGTTCGGGCTCGGAAGGCTGGCCGGGAGATGGGCGTCGCTGGTCGGGCCCGACCGGGTCGCCGTCGTCTGCAACCCGGGGTCCGGGTCGGGGCGGCTCTGGCACCGCTTCATGGAGGCGGCCGGGCTCTCCGAAGAGGCGGAGCGCGTTCCGGCCCCGACCGAGGGGACGACCGTGCACGGCGGGGTGACGGCCGCTGAGGCCGAGGTGCTCCGCGCCCTCAACGGCCGCCTGGCCGCACAGGGGTGGTCCCACGAGGAGGGGGCCCTCCTCCGGGACGAGATCGTCGACGCGTTCCGTGCCCGGGAGGACCGGGGTCCGCGCGTGGCGGTCCCTCCGCGCTTCCGCGACCAGGTGGCCGCGTGGAGCGCCGAGGACATCGACGACCTGCGCGCGAGCGGCGCCTTGGTGGTGGGCTCCCCGGAGGAGCTGGCCTACGTCCCCGACGAGGACCCGGACCCGCCGGGCTCCAACGACATCGCGGAGGCTGCCGGCACCGCGGCGATGGCCGCCGCCGCATGGTCCGCGCCATCGCCCGCCCCCGCCGAGGAACCACCGCGGAAGCGGAGCGTCCTCCCCGGCCTCACCCGCCGAGCGATGGGCCTCCGCCCCTCGGGTGGCGGCGCGGACCCCCCGCCGTCGCCCCCGAACAGCTGACACCCGCCCACCACCCCAGGGCCGGAGCAGCAACGACGCAGACAGACGTCGCCGGCCGCCCGGCGTGTGCGTGGTCACCCCGCTGAGCAGCGACGAGGAAGCCGACGGCCCATCCGGCACTGTCGGAAAGGCCGCCGACCCGCCCTCGTCGCCGTCCTGAACGCCGCACCCCAGAGTCCCGCCGCTCGGCCGGGGCCCATATGCGGGGCACCTGCCGAGCCGCCCCGCATACCGGGGCCGCGAAAGAGCCAGCTGACCTGCACCACCGCGCACACCCTGGGGCGGTGTGGGCCCGCCGATGGGGATGGAACCCGAACCCGATCACCCGACCACGGCGCCCCAGGAAACGGACGGCCGCAGAAGACGAACGCTCCATCGTTCCAGCGGACGCGCCCTCATCTCTCGCTCCTGTGGACCGTGCCGACGGCCGGAAAACGTGTGGCCTTCTGAGGCCACCCCGCGTTAGCGTTCCAGCGATGCCCATCTCGGACAGAGTGCGCCGCCCTTAGCGGCGGCGCGTACTCCAGGACTCGCTCCGCCGCACCAGAGCCGATCGCCGGTGCGGCGCCTCATGCTGCCCGGCTCCACCATCGACCTCGGAGCCGAGATCCCGTGCAGACCGTTTCTCCGACGGCCCACGCGCTCACGAACGCGCGCAAGAGGGTCGTCCTCATCTCCGTCCTGCTGTCCACACTCGCCTTCCCCCTGACCATCACCGGTGCCTCGCTGGCGCTTCCGGACATCCGGAGCGGCCTCGACGCCTCCCTGGCGTCGACGCAGTGGGTGGTCAACGCCTACAACGCCTGTTTCGCCGCCTTCCTGGTGCTGTCCGGCGCCCTCGCCG
Organism: Nocardiopsis endophytica; assembly: GCF_027706725.1. Taxonomy (GTDB): domain Bacteria; phylum Actinomycetota; class Actinomycetes; order Streptosporangiales; family Streptosporangiaceae; genus Nocardiopsis_A; species Nocardiopsis_A endophytica. Next base: position 104,723 of record NZ_JAQFWQ010000004.1, on the reverse strand, counting down.
ACGTGCTGGGCAAACGGCGCGTCTTCCTCGGCGGGGCCGGGCTCTTCTGCGCCGCGGGCGCCCTGAGCGCCCTGGCCCCCGGCATCCTCGTGCTGGACGCCTCCCGCGCGCTGGCGGGGATCGGCGCGGCGGCCGCCCTCACCGGCGGCTCCTCGATCCTCTCGGAGGTCTTCGACGGCCCCGCCCGCGCACGGGCGTTCGGTGCGCTCGGCACGGTGCTGGGCGCGGGCACCGCGTTCGGCCCGACGGTCGCCGGTCTGCTGGTCGACCTGGCCGGGTGGCGGGCGGTGTTCGCCGTCCCCGCCGCCGTCGCCGGGGCGGTGGTGCTGCTCGGCCTGTTCTTCCCGCCGTCGCCGGGCGTCCCCGGGCGCAGGGTCGACTGGGCGGGGGCCGGACTGTTCACCACCGCGCTCCTGCTGCTGATCACCGTGCTCGTCGAAGGGCCCGAGCGCGGTTTCGGCTCGCCTCCCGTGCTGGGCGCCGCCGTCGCGGCGGCGGTGGCGGCGGCCCTGCTGCCCCTCGCCGAGCGCCGCGCCGCGGCCCCGCTGCTCGACCTGCCGCTGCTCGCCAACCGCCGGTTCCTGGCCTTCGCCCTGGCGGCGGGGGCGATCATGGCCGTCCTGGTGCCGCTGCTGGTGTACCTGCCGACCTACCTCATCGCGGTGGTGGGCCTGGAGCCCGGCCGGGCGGGGGCGTGGCTGCTGATGCTGACCGTGCCCACCGTGGCGCTGCCCGCCGTCGGCACCGCGCTGGCCAAGCGGCTGCCCGCCGGGGTGACGGTCACCGGCGCGGTGCTGCTGTCCGGCGGCGGGGCCGCACTCCTGGCCGGGATGGGCCCAGACAGCACCCCGCTCACCCTGCTGGCGCCGTTCGCCCTCGTGGGCGCCGGTGCCGGGCTGACCAACGGCATCCTGGACGGGCTGGCCATCGGGAGCGTCGCCCCCGACAGGGCCGGGACGGCGGCCGGGCTGTTCAACACGGTCCGCATCACCTCCGAGACCGTGGCGATCGCCGCGGTCGGGGCGGTGCTGGCGGCCCTGACCGGCGGCGCGCTGTCGGGGAGCGGCGCCACCGGTGCGATGCACACCGTGGCGCTCGCCCTGGGCGCGGCGGCGGCCGTGGCGGCCGTGTGCGTCACGGTCCTTCTTCGCCCCAGGCGCTGAGGACGCGGTCGATGTCGGCGGCGATGCGCGCGCGGGCCTCCTCGCGCGGCACGCCGCCCATCAGCAGGTCGTCGTAGGGGGTGTCCTCGTGGCGCACCGACGCGATGACCGCGCGCCGCACGGCCCCGGGGTCGAGGTCGCGCCCGGCCGCCGAGCGCCCCACGCGGCCGCTGCCCCGCGCCCCCGTGTGCAGGGCGATGCGCTCGGCCCGCTCCTTCGGGCACAGCGGGAAGCGCTGCAGGATCTCGGCCGCGAACCTCTCCTGGAACTCGACGTCCTGCACCGCCCTGCGCTCGGCGTCGCGCTCGCGCCGCCGCGCGCGGGCGTCCTCGTCGGCCAGGCACTGGCGCTCGGCCTCTTCGAGGGCGCCCTCCTCGACCAGCAGGCCCACCCGGCGGAACTTCTTTCGGGAGGAGACCCAGCGGACGACGACCGCGGAGAGCCTGCTCTCCTTCTTCGCGCGGCGGGTGAGCGCGGCGTCGCCGGAGGGCAGCATCACCAGGTGGCCCATGTCGACGCACTCCATGCAGTGGGGCTTCGACTCCTCCATGAGCCGGAAGAGCTCGTTCTCGGCCCCACAGGCGGCGCACTCCCAGCTGTCGGAGGCCATCTGCACGACCAGGTCGGGGGCCTTGGTGCGGCGCTTCTGCTCGCGGTTGCGCTGGGCGGTGGTGGCATCGGGCGCGATCCAGTGGGTGCGGAACGCGCGCTCCCCGGTGTCCCCGGTGCCCCCGGAGCCCTCGGGCGCGTCGAGGAAGCGCAGCTCCCGCCGCTCGCGGGCGGCTGCGAGGTACTCGCCCTCCTCGCGCTCCATCCCCCTGCTCTGCGCCCACACCTCCAGGAGTTCGACGGCCGTACGCAGCTTGTCCGGCGCGACTTGGACGACGTGCTGGAGAGAGGGCACCGCCTGCCGGCGCCACCGGTCCACGGCCTTGTCGGTCAGCCAGCCCAGGGACGTGAACACGTCGAGCACGGAGACGGCCCCGCGGCGCGCGACCGCCGCGTCCGCGGCCTCGGCCACCCTTCGCCCCAGCCTGGTGTCCAGATCAGCCGGTCCCACACGCCCTCCACATCATTTCCGAATTCCCGGTGAACCTTCGGCGCCCGAACACCGTACAGACAGATGAACCGCCCGCAACGCCGGGCGGGACCCCGGGCGCAACGCGCGCGCCTCGCACACCTCCCGCGCCGGGCACCTCACGCGCCCCGGAGCCGCTCCCGCGCGCGCAGGGCGGCGTCGTCGGCCGCCGCCCTCCCGGCGTGCCAGCCGTCGATGTCGGCGGGGCCGCGGACGCGTGAGTAGGTCAGCTCCTGGAACATGCGGTCCACGGCGGCGTCGACCTCGCGCTTGCGCTCGGCGAACAGCGGAACGAGGTCCCGCCCCTCGGCGGCGTGCTCGGCGGCGGCCTCCCGTTCGGCCTCCTGGGCGCTGCGCTCCAGGCGCTCCCCGATGCGGTCGGCGAAGGCAGCCCAGAAGGAGGCGCGGAACGCCTTCCGGTTCGAGCGGCCGGCCTTCTCGCGCCGCGCCCCGGTGGCGACCATGGCGGAGGCGGCCTGCGCCAGCAGGGACGCCGCCAGCAGCTCCACCCCTTCCACATCCGCCGGGCGCCCGACGACCGTGCACAGGCCGAGCTCCTGGTGCCACACGGCGCGGCAGTGGTTGGCCTCGGCCACCACGTTGAGCAGGGTCGCCTTGTGCTCGTCGTAGGGGGCGTCCACGGGGAGCCGGACGCCGACCGTCTCCGGCGAGGGGCCGCCGCCCGCGCGGAGGAGCGCCTCATCGATGCTGTGCCGGGCCATCATGGCCTGGGCGCGGGCCGTGAGGGCCTCGGCCTCGTCCGGGAACTCGGTCGACTCGGCCTTGGCCAGCAGCGCGCGCACCCGGTCGAGCTTGGGCGAGCCGGTCGGTCCCGCGACGGGCGCCTCCGCCTCCCCTGGGCGGGCGCACAGCCGCTGCAGCGGCGGCACGGCCTCCAGCAGCACCGCGAGCCTCAGAGCGAGCTCGACGGCCTCGAACCGGGTCAGGTGCGCGGCGCCCGGCCGGACCGCCCCCGCGCCTTCGGCCGCGTCGGCCTCCAGCGAATGGAGCTGCTCGCGCCAGCGCGGGTCGAGCGCGGCCCCGGGGCGCTCGCGGTGCTCGGCGAGCACGGCGTCGGCGCACGTCCGCTCGGCGTCCGCGCCCAGTTCGCGCCCCGCGTGCCGGACCAGTTCGGCGGGCTGCCAATTCCGCCGCCAGGCGTGGGCGACGTGCGAGGTGAGAACGGAAAGGAGGGCGCGGTCGACGGTGCGCGCCCATTCGGGGCGGGAGGAATCGGCCAGCGGCGCGAGTGCGGCGTCCACGCCCGCCTCGTCGTCGTCACGGACGGCGCCGACCGCCGAACCGATCAGCTCGGACGCCTTCTCTGCCTCGCTCACCCGTCCAGTCTGCCAGGACCCGCCCGGCCGCCGGTACGGGCGCCGCCGGGGCCGGGGGTGGCCCCGCCCCCTCGCGCCGAGGGGCGGGACCGGCGGAACGGGTCTTCCGCGCAAAAGCTAACCGTACCCGGCGGTGCCCACAAGGGTGATTCCACCTGTCCTAAGGCGCGAAATCGCAGGAAGTGCGGGGCTCGCCGAAAAAGTGAAGCGCATCACGTCCGAACCCGTTCCCGGATTGCCGCACAATGCACATTTCACTCTTTTACCGGAAAGGGTGTTCCAGGGCGCTTATCAGCGTTCGCGCACCTTCTCCAGGATCCGCGCGGCCAGGTCGAGCGTCCGGTCGGCGTCCTCGGCCAGGTAGAGGAGGTCCACGAAGGCGTGGCCGACGCCGTGCTCCCCGGCCTCCAGCACGGTGGTGGCGATGTCCTCGACCGACGCCTCGGCGGTGGGGTTGACCCTCAGGACCACGTCCAGGGCGCCCGGGTCCCGCCCGCTGCGCTCGGCGGTCTCCCGGACGGCGGTGAGCGGCCGGTCGATGGCCAGGGCGAGGTCGGCCATCCCGGGCACGACGGCGATCGGCAGGAACCCGTCGGCCCGCCGCCCGACGCGCTCCAGGGCGGCGGGGGCGAACCCGCCCAGGTAGACCGGCGGGCGCGGCTTCTGGACCGGCTTGGCGTCCATGTGGCTGCGCGGGATCGACCAGTGGCGGCCGCTGTGCCGGACGGTCCCCTCGCCCCACAGGGCGTCGAGCGCGTCGAGGCATTCGTCGAGACGGCGCCCGCGCTCCTTCATCGGCACGCCGACCGCCTCGTACTCCTCCGGAGACCATCCGGTTCCCAGGCCCGGCAGCAGCCGCCCGCCGCTGAGCAGGTCGATACTGGCGAAGGAGCGGGCGAGCACCGCCGGCGGGTACCAGGGGGCGTTGATGACGTTGGTGCCCAGGAGCACGCGCTCGGTCGCGGTCGCGGCGGCCGCGAGGACCGTGAACGGGTCGAGGGCGGCGTTGAACTGCTCGGGGATGTAGTCGGCCCCGGCGTAGCCGACCTCGGGGTCGACCGCGGCGAGCAGCCGGTCGCCGACCCAGAGGCTGTCGGCGCCCATCTCCTCGGCCTGGCGGGCGAAGCGGGCGATGTCGCGGGGACGGTGCGCGGCGGCACCGAACTGCGGGAGCGAGAAGCCCAGTTTCATGGGGAGCCCTCCTGTATGGGGGTCGCTTGCTCGGCCACACGCTACGCCCCGGAATGCGCTTCCAGCGCGGGGCCCCCTCCCACCACTCTTCAAGGATTTCTGAAGATTCGATACGTTGGCTTCGACGCGACCCCGAACCCGTCCCGCGGAACGGAGCCCCATGAGTGCCGTCGCCCGGATCCTCCGCGTCCGCGTGGAGCGCGACCTGCCCGTCCCCGTCCGCGGCGGCGCCCTCCTCGCCGACCGGTACCGCCCCGCCTCCGCCCCGCGCGCGCCCCTCGTGCTCATGCGGACGCCCTACGGACGCGCGAACACCGGCCTGCTCCCGGAACTGCTCGCCCGGCGGGGCTACCAGGTCCTCCTGCTCAGCGTGCGCGGCACGGCCGGGTCGGCCGGGCGCTTCCACGGCTGGCACCTCGACCCCGGCGACGCGGAGGACACGCTCGCCTGGCTGCGCACCCGCCCGTGGTTCCCGGGCGCCTTCGCCACCTGGGGGGCCAATTTCCTGGGGTACACGCAATGGGACCTGGCCTCGCAGAGCGCACCCGAGTGGAAGGCGGCCGTCATCCAGGACGCCCCTTCAAGCGCGTACGACTCCGCGCTCTACAGCGGTGCCTTCCCGCTCTGGGACAGGAACCTGGGCACCGGCGAGCGGGGACCCACGATGCGGGCGGTCACCCAGGAGGTGTTCGCCGACCGGGAGAGGCCGTCGGCCCTGCACCTGACGGCCTGAACAAGAGCACACACCGCAGAACCACGACCAGCGCACCGGCCGACGCCGCCGTGACCAGCGCGGCCCAGGCGTCGGGCACCCAGGTCATGGGGAGCCTGGCCCCCATGACCCCGACGAGCGCGGCCAGGCCGAGTCCCGGGAGTGCCCCCGCCACACCCCACAGCACCGCCGCCCCCGCACGCCGCCGCGCGCGCACCCCGGGCGGCCGCACGACGAGCACGGCCGAGCGCACGGCGGCGGCGATCATGAGCACCGCCAAGGCGGTGGTCCCCCAGACCACCGAGTGGTGGAGCGCCGCCCCGGCCTCCTCGGGCGCTTCCCCGCCGGCGAGGATGCGCGCCGCGCCGAACCCGACCTGCATGACCGCCTCGTCCTGCAGGAGACCGTGCATGTTCTGCTCGACGACGAGCGCGCGCTCCCCGTCCGGCATCAGGAACAGCATCCCTGAGTAGCCGGGAGCCGCACCGGTGTGCCAGACCGCGCCGTCCAGCGGCGCGTCCAGGCCGCCGACCCGCCATCCCAGGCCGTACCCGGTCCCCTCCCCGTCCGGGCTCAGCCGTCCTTCCTCCCGCATCAGCCGCACGGACTCCGGGGTGAGGACCTCCTCCCCGTCGGCGGTACGCCCCTCGCGGAGCTGGAAGGCGGCGAAGGCCGCCAGGTCGTCCAGGCCGCCCCCGGTGTACCCGTAGGCGGCGCCGCCGTCGTCGACGCCGTCGGCCACCGGCGCCGGAACGCCCCACAAGGGCAGGTGCCCGGGTGCCAGGCCCCGTTCGGCGGCCTCGTCCCGGCCGGCGATCGCCCCGTCCATCCCCGCCGGGTCGAACACGGCCTCGCGGACGTGCTCGGCGTAGGTGCGCCCGGTGACGGCCTCGACCACCGCCGCCAGCACCAGGTAGTTGGCGCTGGAGTAGGCGTAGGCGGTGCCCGGCGGCCCGAGCGGGCGCACGCCGTCCAGGGCGCCGAGGCGCCCGGCCGGAGGCGGGCAGTCGGGGTCGGTGCAGTCGACGGCCCCGACGGCCGACGCGGGGATGCCCGCGGTCTGGTTCAGCAGGTGGCGCACGGTGACCCGGGAGGCGTGGCCGGGACCGCCGAACCGGAACGCCGGCAGGTGGTCGGCGACCCGGTCGTCCAGCCCCAGCCGCCCCTCCTGCACGAGCACCATCACCGCGGTCGCGGCGACCGGCTTGGCGACCGACCCCCACAGGAAGGGGGTGCGCCCGTCGACCGGGTCGCCCCGGCCGTCGGTCCCCCAGGTCCGCCGGTGCAGCGGCCCGTCGGGGCCGACGACGGCGTAGCCGAGGCCGGGCACCCCGGTGGCCTCCATCCGTTCGCGGACGTAGGCGTCGAGCTCGCCGTACCGACCGGCGGCGGCCGACCCCGCATCCGTCTCGGCATCCGTCCCCGCCCCCGCGGCCGGGACGGAGCCGAGCAGAAGGCAGGACACAAGGACGGTGGCGGCCGCCGCGGTGCGGCGCAGGCGGATGCGCATGGGGGCTCCTCCAGGCGGGGAACGGATAACCGTATATGCATACGGTTTTTACCGTACGCTGATACGGTTATCAAGTGCCGCGAACAGCCGACCACGACCAGCGCCGCCGCCAGATCGCCGACGCCGTCTGCGCGCTCATCTCCGACCACGGCCTCGACGCGGTCACCGTCGCCCGCACGGCGGCGGCCGCCGGGATGTCCGTCGGGCTCGTGCAGCACTACTTCCGCACCAAGGACGACATGCTGCTGCACGCGTTCACCACCGTCAGCGCCCGCATCCGCGACCGCGCCGAGGGGCACATCCGGCAGGGGACCGAGCACCGCCGCCCGATCGCCCGGGTCATGGCCGAGGTGATGGCCGAGTTCCTCCCCCTCGACGAGGAGCGCCGGGCCGAGTACCGCGTGGCCCTCGCCTTCGCCGGGCGCGCCCTGGACGCCCCCGCCCTGGCGGAGGTCGACGCGGAGACCGCCCGTCGGCTGCGCCGCGACGTCGCCCGCGCCGTGCACAACGGCAAGGAGTGCGGCGAGGTCGATCCGGACCTGGACCCGTGGCCCGCGGCCGTGCGCCTGACCGCCGTCACCGAAGGGCTCGCGATGCAGGTCTACCGCGACGGCGCAGGCGGTGCCGAAGGGGGCGGGGCCGGCGGGGAGGCGGCGGCCGCGCACTGCGCGTCGGTCATCGAGGCCGAGCTGGCCTCGGTGTTCACCGGCGAGTGCCGGCAATACGCCGACGCGCCCTCATGACGAGGGTGGTGGCGAGCTGGGCCGTTAGTGCCAGGGCGAAGAACGCGAAGGGGATGCCCAGGCCCAGGCAGAAGAGGTTCATGAGGATGAGGACCGTGATCGAGCCGCCGGCGTTGCCGTCCACGAAGGCGCGGTCGTAGTCGCCCGCGGAGAAGATGTGCCTCTCCCCCTCGACGAGGCGGGCGCCCTCCTCCGTGCGCCCGATCTCGCAGGGCCCGTCCATGTGGACTCGGACCTCTTCGAGGGGCGGACCGCCCGCGTCGGGACGGAAGGCGGCGATGCACCTGTCCGAGCCGCGGCCGCTCGCCTTCCGCAGGTCCGTGACGGTGACCGTGCCGGACTCACCGCGGCCCCCGTAGGCCGCGCGGACGTCCCGGACGCTGTTCGTGGTGATGTCGGCGGAGGCCGCGAAGAGGAAGGCGGCGAACAGGCCGCACACCACAATGATGACCGCCGCCACCGCGACGGGAGCGTCCGGATCCCTGTCGATCCGCCTGAATCTCACCACGCCCCCTCCGACGCCGCCGCGGCGGCCCGGCGTTCCATCCCCATGCCACGCCGGGCTGCGGTCGGCACCGTCGACCGCTACTCCTTCGGCGGAAGGTTCTCCAGCGCTCCGCAGAGCAGCTCCTCGGCGGCGGCCTTGCGCTCGTCCGGGGAGAGGCCCGCCTCGCTGTCCTCCGCGGGGTCGACGGCCGATTCGAACACCAGGTTCGCCACCCTGGCCCCCGCCATCGCGCGCCGCGTCTCGCCGCCGCCGTCGAAGCCCGAGTGGATCTCCCGGCCGCCGCTGCAGGTCGTCGGCGTCAGCCCGTTGTTCTCCACCATCGACTCGGTGAAGTAGACCTCCGCGGTCTTCTCACCGGTCGCGCGCGAGATCCCGTTGTTCGTCGTGGCGTGCAGCAGGACCGACACCCGGGTGTCGTTGTGCTCCCGGTCGCCGTACTCGATCGGGAAGTGGCACGCGTACTCGGTCACCACCGATCCGGGGATCTCCCACGGGTCGGACTCGTAGACCTGCGACGGGTCGCCGGAGAGCTCGACGCCCTTGTCCTCGTCGACCATCGGGCACACGCCGACCAGCCGCGCGTACCCGTCGTCCCTGTCGAACCAGCCGAGGTAGTACGCTCCGCCGCCCCCGGCCGCCAGGACCAGGACGAGGAGGACGCCGCACCCGATGGCGAGGCAGCCGCCGACCCTGCTCTTCTTCTTCGGCGGCCGGTTCGGCGGCTGGGGCGGGCCGCCCTGCGGCCCGGGGTGCCCGGGAGGTCCGAAGGACCCGGGCGGCGGCCCCTGCGGAGGCCCCTGGGGCGGTGGTCCCTGGGGCGGCAGGGGCGGCTGTGGCCCCTGGGGCCCATGGGGTGGATGTGGTCCGTTCATGACGGACACCTTAGACCAGGAAAACCGACGAAACGGGAGAAATAGGAATGCTCAGCGTGCGCGGCCCGCACCGCGCACGCCCCCTCACGGCACCGGCGCCTCTGAGACGCCCCCGCCCTCCGCGGGGTTCCCCCGCTCCCCCTCCGGCGGGCGCCGCAGCAGGTCCCCGAAGCCGCGCTCCAGCCAGTCGAACGCGTGCCGGGCATTGGCCACCGCGTCCGGGTAGACGTCGTCGGGCGACTCCCCCTCCAGCACCCTCCGGGCGTTCTCCGCCGCGAGCACCTGCTGCGTCGAGTACAGCTGCGTGGCCACGAGGCGCGCCGTGAGACGGGACCCCTTCTCCTCGACGAGCGCCTCCGCCAGGCGCGCCCGCGTCATCTCCATGTACTCCATGTGCCGCACCTGCAGCGCGGGGGTCGCCCTGACCAGCTTCAGCACACGCTTGACGATGGGGTCGTCGCTCAGCCCGAGCAGGGGCTGGCGCTCCTCCAGCGCGGTCATCACGTAGTCGCGCATGGCGTCCAGCGGGGTCTGCCCCGGCTTGCGGCTGCGCACGGCCTCGGCCGGCTCGCCGATGTGGTGGGCCCCGAAGCCGAGGACGAGGTCCTCCTTGACCTCGAAGTAGTTGAACACCGTCTTCTTGGAGACGTCGGCGGCGTCGGCGACCTCGGCCACGGACACGTTGTCGAACCCCCGCTCCTCGAAGAGGTCCAAAGCGGCCAGGCCGAGCGTGACCCGGGTCGCTCGCTTCTTGCGTTCGCGCAGGCTCTGGGGCTTGTCCACGCGGACACTCTACCAAGGCGAAGATTCACCCCGATAAAAAATTACACTCAGGGCAACCCCTCGGCTAGGCTCGGGCCCATGCCGAACCGCTCCCGGACGGCGTCGCCGCCGACGCTCGTCCCCCTCCTGAAGGGCCGCGTGCGGCCCTACGCCCCGCAGATCACCCTCCTGCTCGCCCTGCAGCTCGTCCAGGCCCTGGGGCTGCTGCTCCTGCCCGCGCTCAACGCCGACATCGTCGACCACGGGGTCGTACGCGGCGACACCGGCTACATCCTGCGCCAGGGCGGCCTCATGCTCGCCGCGACGCTGGTGCAGGTGACCGCCGCCGCCGGGGCCGTCTACCTGGGGTCGAAGACGTCCATGGGCCTGGGCCGCGACCTGCGGGCCGCGCTGTTCACCCGGGTGCAGGGGTTCTCGGCCGAGGAGTTCGGGCGCTTCGGCGCCCCTTCGCTGATCACCCGCACCACCAACGACGTCCAGCAGATCCAGATGCTCGTCTTCATGCTGCTGACGCTGCTGGTGACCGCGCCGCTGATGGGCGTCGGGGGGATCGTGATGGCGCTGCGCCAGGACGCCGCCCTGACCTGGGTCCTGGCGGCGGCGATCCCGGTGCTGGTGGTCGCGGTCGCCCTGGTCATCTCCGCGATGACCGGGCCCTCGCAGCTCATGCAGGGCCGCATCGACGAGGTCAACCGGGTGCTGCGCGAGCAGATCACCGGCATCCGGGTGATCCGCGCCTTCGTGCGCGAGCGCGGCGAGCACGAGCGGTTCGGGGCGGCCAACACCGCGCTGACCGGGGTCGCGCGGCGGCTCGGCCACCTGCAGGCCTACTTCGGGGCCTCGGCCATGACCGTGTCGGTGCTGGCCTCCGTCGCCGTCGTCGCGCTCGGAGGGCCGCGCATCGTCGACGGCGACATGCAGGCCGGGGCGATGATCGCGTTCCTGAACTACCTCGCGCAGATCCTCATCGCCGTGATGATGGCGATGTCGGTGTTCGTCCTGGCGCCGCGCGCGCGTGTGGCGGCGGGGCGCATCAAGGAGGTGCTCGACACCGAGCCCGCGATCACCGAGGGCGCGGTCACCGGGCCGGCCGCCGCCGGGCCCGCGCCGCGCGCGGACGCACCGGCGGCATCCCCCTCTCAGGACGACGGGCCGCCGGGACGCCTGGACCTGTCCGGGGTCGTCTTCTCCTACCCGGGCGCCGAGGAGCCGGTCCTGCACGGCGTGGACCTGGCCGTGCGGCCCGGTGAGACGACGGCGGTCATCGGCTCCACGGGGGCGGGGAAGACGACGCTCGTGAAGCTGGTGGCGCGGCTGCTCACCCCCGACGAGGGGTCGGTGCGCATCGACGGCACGGACGTGCGCGACATGGACCGGCGCAGCCTGGCGGAGGCCGTTGGCCTGATCCCCCAGCGGGCCCACCTGTTCTCCGGGACGATCGCCTCGAACCTGCGCTACGGCGACCCCGGCGCCGACGACGAGCGCCTCTGGCAGGCGCTGGAGATCGCCCAGGCCGCCGACTTCGTACGGGGGCTCCCCGACGGGACGGACACCGTGATCGGCCAGGGCGGCACCACCGTCTCCGGGGGCCAGCGCCAGCGCCTGGCCATCGCCCGCGCGCTGGTCGCCCGTCCCCGCATCTACGTCTTCGACGACGCCTTCTCGGCACTGGACACCGCGACCGACGCGGCCGTGCGCGCCGCGCTCGACGAGCACCTCGGCGACACCGCGCGCCTGGTGGTCGCGCAGCGGGTCTCCACGATCCGCTCGGCCGACCGCATCGTCGTCCTCGACGCCGGCCGGGTGGAGGCCGTCGGCACCCACGACGAGCTGGTCGCCTCCAGCGCCACCTATGCCGAGATCGTCGACTCCCAGCTCGTCCCCGAGGAGGCCTCATGAGCATGCAGCAGGCGCCCGGCCAGCGCGCGACCGACTTCGCGGCCACGGGCAAGCGGCTCCTGGCCCGCCTGGGGCGCGAGCGCGGCCCCCTCACCGCGGTGTTCGTCCTGACCGTCTCGGTGACCGGCCTGTCCACGCTCACCCCCATGCTGCTGGGGCGGGCGACCGACGCGTTCCTCGGGTTCGCCCGCGGGGAGGCGGCGTCCCTGTCCCCGGCCTGGTGGATCCTGGGCGCGGTCGCGGCGATGACGGCCGTCGCGGGCGTCGGCCAGGTCCTCCTGGGGCGGGCGACGACCGCGGTCACCCAGCGCGCGGCGTTCCGGCTGCGCGAGGACTCCGAGGCGAAGCTGGCGCGGCTGCCGCTGTCGTACTTCGACGCCCGGCCGCGCGGAGAGGTGCTGTCGCGCGTCACCAACGACATCGACAACCTGGCCCAGACCGCGCAGGGCATCATGACGCGGCTCCTGAGCTCGATGCTCGGGCTCATCGGCGCCGTGGTGATGATGGCGGTGATCTCGCCGCTGCTGGCCCTCGTGGTGCTGGCGACCGTTCCGGTGACGCTGTGGGCGGTGCGCTGGGTGGGCGGGCGCGCCCAGCCGCACTTCAAGCGGCAGTGGGCGGCCACCGGGAACCTGAACGGCCACATCGAGGAGGCCTTCACCGGGCACGAGCTGGTGACCGCGTTCGGCCGCCATGCCGAGTCGGCCCAGGCCTTCCACGAGCACAACTCCGAGCTGTACACCTCGGCGGTCAAGGCACAGTTCGTATCGGGCCTGATGGCCCCGGCCACCACGTTCCTGGGGAACGTCGCCTACGTGCTCGTGGCCGTGGTCGGAGGGCTGCGGGTGGCGTCCGGCGCGCTCACCATCGGGGAGATCCAGGCGTTCATCCAGTACGTCATGCAGTTCAACCAGCCGGTCACGACGCTGGCGTCCACGGCCGGGCAGATCCAGTCGGCCGTCGCCTCGGCCGAGCGGGTGTTCGGGCTGCTCGACGCCGACGAGCAGAGCGCCGACACCGAGGACCCCGCGCAGCCCGAGGAGGACGCCGGACGGGTGGTCTTCAACGGCGCGTCGTTCCGCTACAAGGAGGACGAGCCGCTGATCGAGGACCTGTCCCTCAAGGTGGAGCCCGGCACCACCGTGGCGATCGTCGGCCCCACGGGCGCGGGGAAGACGACACTGGTCAACCTGCTGCTGCGCTTCTACGAGCTGCGGTCGGGCACGATCACCGTGGACGGGGCGGACATCGCGGCCATGACCCGGGCGGACCTGCGGCGGCGCATCGGGATGGTGCTGCAGGACACCTGGCTGTTCGGGGGCACGATCGCCGAGAACATCGCCTACGGCAGGCCGGAGGCGACGCGCGAGGAGGTCGTCGCGGCGGCGCGGGCGGTGCAGGCCGACCACCTCATCCGGACCCTGCCCGAGGGGTACGACACGGTGCTCGACGACGAGGGCGACGGGCTGAGCGCCGGGGAGCGGCAGCTCATCACCATCGCGCGCGCGTTCCTGGTCGAGCCGTCGATCCTGGTGCTGGACGAGGCGACGAGTTCGGTGGACACCCGCACGGAGATGCTGGTGCAGCAGGGCATGGCGACGCTGCGCCAGGGGAGGACGAGCTTCGTGATCGCGCACCGCCTGTCCACGATCCGCGACGCGGACGTGATCCTGGTGATGGAGGAGGGGCGGATCGTGGAGCAGGGGTCGCACAAGGAGCTGCTCAACGCGGGCGGCGCCTATGCGCGGCTGCACCGGGCGCAGTTCGCCGCCATCGCGACCTGAGGCCAAGGGCGCTCCGGTACGATCCGGCCCATGTTCGGCAAGCGCGCTCCGCAGACCCCTGTCCCCCTGACGGCCGAGGCCTTGGAGCGGGTGCGGCTCCTGGTGGCGCAGGGCAAGCAGATCCTTGCGATCAAGGAGCTGCGGGAGGCCACGGGGCTGCCGCTCGCACCGGCCAAGGAGGTCGCCGACGCGCTCAAGGCGGGACGGCCGCTCCCCGGGTACGTCGTCCCGCCGGGGAGCCTGGCCGACCGGGTACGGGAGCTGCGCGACGCGGACCGGATCGCCGACGCGGTGCGGACGGTGGCGGCCGAGACGGGGATGACGGAGACGGAGGCGGCCCGCTTCATCGACGCCCTCTCCTGAGCGCGCCGCCCCGTTGTCCACACCCCTCGAACCCGCTCCCCGCTGTCCTTCCCTTCCGTCCACAGTGCGGTCATGGCACCGCTTCGGACGGATCTGCGCCACGCCCACCGGACCGCCTCCTGCCAGTACGGCCTGATCACGGCCGACCAGGCCCGCGCCTGCGGGCTGTCCCGCACCGACATCCGCCGGCTGTTGGAGGCCCGCCGGTGGCGAACAGCGTTCGCGCTCCCCGGGGTCTACTGCGTCCACCCGTTCCCACCGTTCCCGGCAGCGCGGCGTGCGCCGCTGCTGCCCCTGTTCCGGCACGCACAGGCGGCACAGTTGGCACTCGGCCCGAGGGCGGTCGCATCCGGAACCACCGCCGCACTCCTATGGGGCCTCCGGGGGCTCCAGGGCCTCGGACACCCTCTGCACTTCACCCTCCCCCACCCGCCGAAGGCCGTGAACCCCGCACACATCCGGACGAACACCTGGAGGATCGCCCCGCGAGAGGTGACCGTCCGCCATGGCCTGCGGATCACGGTCCCGGAGCGGACACTGCGGGACGCGGTCCTCCAATCGGACCGGGACACGGCCGTGGCCTTGATGGACTCGGCGGTCCACCTGGGCCTGGTGAGCGCCGACCATCTCCCCGCTTTGGAAGCCGCCAACGCGGGCCGCCCCGGATGCCGGAGGTCACGCGAGTGGTGGCCCCTCAGCGACGGCCGCGCCCAGAACCCCCTGCAAACGAGGATCCGCCTGGCATGCACCGACGCCGGGATCCCACCCGACGACCTGCAGCGGCCGCTCCCCCTCCCCGACGGGAACACGGCCTACGCGCACCTGTGGTGGAACAGTGGCCCCGTGGCCGTAGAGGCCCCGTGGTCCTCTTTGACCCGAGCCGACTGCGCCCGCCACAAGGCGATCCTCGACACCCACCCCGACGCCCACCTCCTCCGCATCAGCCGAAGGGACCTCCCCGACCTGGACGAGGTGGTGAAGACGATCTCCGAGGCCCTGCGGTGAGGCCGGACGTCGCCGACCTCCCGTAAGCCCCACGTTCAGGCGGTCGCCCTACCATGAACCCCATGGGAGATCCCTTGAGCGTCGACGCCGTGCGTGCGGAGATCGATCCCGCTCCCGGTGCGGAGTTGTTTCCGGCGCTCGACTTTGCGGACAGTTCTGTCAGCCTTCCCGGCGGGAAGCGGGTCGACCTGCTCGGGACGCCCAGGGATGCGGCGCGGTGGCTGGTCGAACGCGGCCTCGCGCCGCCGGACACCGTCCTCTATGAGCTGTGCTCCTCGCGCATGCGCGCGCTCCGGGAGCACATCCGTGCCCTCTTCGCCGCCCGCGTCGACGGGCTCCCCGCGCCCGCCGAGGCTCTCGACGCGGTCAACGCCGCCATGACCAAGGTGCCCTCCGCGGCGCTCCTGGCCTGGGACTCCGAGCGCGGCCTCCACCGCTCCGCCGCGCACCCGATCGACCAGGCCGTCGACCACGCCCTCGCGGCGCTCGCCGACAACGCCGCCGAACTGCTCACCTCCCCTGAGGCCGAGCGGCTCGCCGCCTGCGGGTCGCCGCCGTGCGACCGCTACCTCCTCCGCACCCACCCGCGCCGGCACTGGTGCTCGACCCGCTGCGGCGACCGCGCCCGCGCGGCGCGCGCCTACGCCCGCAGGCAGGCGGTCCAGGCGTAGCGGTCCAGGGAGGAGCAGACCAAGGGGGAACGGACCAGGAGGGAGCCGACCAAGGGCAGCGGGCCGGGCATGGCGGGCGCGAACGGCCGAAAGTGGCCGAATCAGGTCACTGGGCCCCCAAGCCGCCCCGTCGCCCTATCATCCCTACGTCAACCGCACCCCCGCACGAGAGTCCCCCGTGGCCCAGACCCCTCCACCGGGCGTCCCCCCGCTCGGACCGAACGATCCCTCCACCACCGGCCCCTTCCGGCTGCTCGGCCGCCTCGGTGCCGGGGGCATGGGGACCGTCTACGCGGCCCTCACCCCGCAGGACCGGCCCGCCGCCGTCAAGGTCGTCCACCGCGAACTCACCGAGGACGCCGACTTCCGGGCGCGCTTCGCCCGCGAGGTCGCGCTGGTGCGCCGCGCGCAGAGCCCCTGCATCCCGCGCTTCCTCGGCGCCGACACCGACGCGGCGCGCCCCTGGCTCGCGACCGAGTACGTCCCCGGCCCCACCCTGCGCGCCCACGTCCGCGACCACGGCCCGCTCCAGGGCGCCCGCCTGCGCGCCTTCGCCGCCGGTGTCGCCGAGGCCCTGCAGGCCCTGCACGGCCTGGGCATCGTCCACCGCGACCTCAAGCCCGGCAACGTCATCCTCGCCCCCACCGGCCCCAAGGTGCTCGACTTCGGCATCGCCCGGGCCCTGGAGGAGACCGCGATCACGGCCACCGGCGGCCTGTTCGGCACCCCCGGCTGGATCGCCCCCGAGCTCTACGCGGGCGCCCCGCCCTCCCCCGCCGCCGACGTCTTCGCCTGGGGCGGGCTCGTCGCCTTCGCCGCGACGGGCAGCGCCCCGTTCGGGTCGGGCCCACCCGACGTCCTGGCCTACCGCGCCATGAGCGAGCCGCCGCAGCTCGACGGCGTCCCCGGCCCACTGGCCGGCCTGGTCTCCGGGGCCCTCGACAAGGCCCCCGAGCGGCGGCCCACCGCCGCCCAAGCGCTGCAGTGGGTGCTCGGCCCTCAGGCGGACCAGCAGCCCCAGGCCACCATCACCCAGGTCCTCACCGAGGAATGGGAGCCGCTGCCGGACCACACGGCGACCGACACGCGCACCTGGCCCACCTACGCCCCGCCGCCGCCCGCGCCCCAGCGCAAGAAGCGGCGCTTCCTCATCCCCGTGGCCGCGGCGTCGGCCGTCGCCCTCGTCGTCGCCGGCGGGTGGGTCGCGGGGAGCATGCTGCGCTCCGAGGGTGACTCCGGGGGACAGGGACAGGAATCCGCGTCCGGTCAGGGCTCGGAGGGCGGCTCCTCGGAGGACGGCTCCGCCGAAGGGCAGGAGGGCCCATCGGGCGCGTCCGACCTCACCATCGAGGACGCCGGCCACGGCGGTCCGGGCCTTGTGGAGGAGGCCCCCGAGCCGACCCGGGACATCGTCTCCGCCGACGTCTCCGTGGAGTCGGACGTCTTCACGGTCCGAACGGGCGAGAACATCGAGGAGAGCTCCATCCTCGCGACGATCGCCATGGACGCGGCGGAACGGACCGACGACGGGGTCCGGTTCACCGGGACGGCCACCTTCGCCCAGGACGAAGGCAGCTTCACCGTGCACGCCGACGACTTCCGCGTCCTCTGGCTCCGCGCGTACCAGGCCACCGCCGAGACGGACCCGGGCGCGGACGCCTACGACTTCTACGGCTCCTACAACGAGTACCCGACCGCCGAAGGCGAACCCCTCGCCGCGGTCACCGCCGAGGCCCCTCAGGCCGAGTTCTCCTTCACCGTGCCCGACGCCCCGCCGGTCGGAGAACTCCACTACTCGATCGATGAAATGGACTTCTGGGGCTTCACCCCGGTCCCGGAGTTCCCGTACTCCATGTGCTTCGACGAGAACGGGGAGGGCTGGGGGCTGACCGTCCTCCACGGCGGCTACATGTGCGACGCCACCCTCGCCTTGGACGGCTCCAGTGACCCCGACCGCGACCCGGCCGACTCGCACACCTGGGCCGAGACCGGGGAGGACACGTGAAGCCGCTCGACTCCGGCGACCCCGAGGCCCTCGGCCCCTACCGGCTCGTCGCCCGGATCGGCGCGGGCGGCATGGGCACCGTCTACGCCGGACGCGCCGCCGACGGCTCCCTCCTCGCCGTCAAGACCGTCCACCCCGAATACGCGAACGACCGCGAGTTCCGCGCGCGCTTCGCCCGCGAGATCGCCCTGGTCCGCCGCGTCCAGAGCCCGTACGTCCCCCGCTTCCACGGCGCCGACCTGGACGCGGCGACACCCTGGCTGGCGACGGAGTACGTCCCCGGCCCCACCCTGCGCGCCCACGTCACCGAGCACGGCCCACTCGACCCCGCACGCCTCGCGGCGTTCGCGTCCGCGTCGGCGGAGGCGCTGCGCGCCATCCACGACGCCGGGGTCGTCCACCGCGACCTCAAACCGGGCAACGTCATCCTCTCCCCCGACGGCCCCAAGGTGCTCGACTTCGGGATCGCGCACATCCCCGAGGAGACCGGCCTCACCCGCACCGGCGGCCTCATCGGCACCCCGGGCTGGACCAGCCCCGAGCGCTACCGGGGCGCCCCCGCCACCGACCGCTCCGACGTCTTCGCCTGGGGCGGCCTCGTCGCCTACGCGGGCACCGGCCGCCCCCCGTTCGGCACCGGCAACCCCGCCGTGCTCGCGCACCGGGTGGCCCGGGCCGACCCCGACCTGGACGGCCTGCCGCCCGCCTTCAAGGGCCTCGTCCTCCCGGCGCTCCACAAGTCGCCGGAGCAGAGGCCGGCCGCCGCCGACGCGCTCCGCGCCTCGCTGCGCCTGTCCTCCCCCGAACGGCAGTCGGCCGCGGACGACGACACCGCCCTGACCACGGTGCTCGTCACCGAGGCGTGGACCGGGTTCGACTCCGCGCCCCCACCGCGGATACCGACCGCGAGGCCGCGACGCCTCCGGCGCCCGCTGCTCCTCGGTGCGGCGGCGACGGCCGCCCTCGTCCTCGGATCGGCGGGGACCTGGGTGGCCTCCTCCGTGCTGCTGGACGGTCCCCCGGGGGCGCAGGCCGAGCAGGGCGGGGAGACGCCCGCCCCGACCGGCTCCGACGCGGCCGCCGGGGAGGGCGGGGAAGGCGGGGACGACGGAGGAGGAGGCGGCGCCGACGGGAACGGGGGCGGGGACACCGCCGCCTGGCCGCCGCCGGAAGCGACCGCGGAGGGCGATAACGCCGGGTTCAGCGCGTCCGTCGAAGTCGGGCCCGAGGACAGCGCCCCGGAGAGCGTCGAGGGCGCGTGGGACGAGCCCGCCCGCTTCCTCACCGCCCAATCGTCCATCGAGTACGCCTATCTCGACGTCCTCAAGGCCGAGCGCACCGGCGACGGGCTCACCTTCACCGTCGTCAGGTCCGGCCGGGGCGCCCTGTCGCAGGCCCCGGCCTCGTTCGGCGTCGCCGTCCGCGACGCCTCCCTCCGGCCGGAGCCGCCCTACGCCTCCGACATCGGGCAGAAGCCGGACGGCACCCCCGAACGGATCGAGGTCACCTTCGCCGACGCCCCCGAACAAGGGCTGCTGACGCTCTCCGACCCCGCGTTCCGCGAGGACATCACCGGCTTCCCCGCCGTCGGGCTCTGCTACGACGCCCCCGGCCGGACCTTCTCCACCGACTACGCGGACTGCACGTAGCGGCCCGCTCCTGGATCCCGTCCGGAGTTCGGCGACACCCCGCCGCGTAGGCGCCCCCTCGTCGATGATCTCGACGGAAGTGCTGTCATCCCGGCGAATTCGGCAGCGCTTTCGTCGAGATCAACGCCTGAGAAGCCGGGTCAGGGGGAACTCCGGACAGGACCTAGGGAAGCGGCACCCGGTCCCAGTCGGTGTCCGAGGCCAGTGGGAACGACGGGTACGCCGGCTGGTTGTACGCGGTCTGTTGGGCGGCCACGCCGACGCGGTACTGCGGGTCGTGCATGAGCGTGTACAGCTTCCGGTCGGTCACCTCGGTGCTGGTGTAGATCCGCAGCGCCGAGCTGTCCTCCGTCCGCACCAGCAGCTCCTCCCGCCAGTCGCCGACGATGTCGGCCACCAGCGACGGGTTGCCCTTGGTCCCGTTGTTGGTCAGCGTCCCCTCGGCGGTGAGCAGCGTCCCCCGCCCCCAGTCCTCGATGCGGGGAGGCTCCGCGCCGTCGTCCGTGGCCCTGCCCTCGACGACCTGGGTTGTCATGTCCGCGGCCCAGCGGATGCTCATGTTCGTCCCCGGGGTCTCCTCCCCGAGGTACTCGCCGTCCGCGCTCCACAGCCCCGTCCGGTCGCCGTCGAAGCTGACCGACGACCACGCCTCCACGCCGGGCACGTCCGGGTCGACATCACCGACCATGCCGCGGCCGGTGTCCGCCCCGGTGCGGCCGCCGAAGAGGACCTCCCCGGTCGCCGCGTCGCGCATCACATACCCGTACGGGGCCGAGGTGTCCTCGTGCACGGTCCAGATCTCCAGGCCGTCCCGGCTCTGGTCGAAGTCGCCCACGTGCATCGCGTCGCCGTGCCCGAACTTCACCCCGTCCTCGGTCGAGGAGTAGAGCAGCGACCCGTCGTCGTCCAGGGTCGCCGCGCCGTAGACGATCTCCTGCCGCCCGTCGCCGTCGACGTCGGCCGCGCTCAGGGAGTGGAAGCCCTGGCTCGCCAGCGCGCCCATCTCGGGGTCGGACCCGTCCTTGCCGTGCGGGGCGTCGTCGAACGGATTGTCCATGGGCACGTGGCCACTGTCGGCGAGCCAGCGCTTGCGGATCTTCTTGCCGTCGAAGTCGTAGGCGGCCACGGTCGCTCGCGTGTAGTAGCCGCGGGCGAAGACCGCCGACGGGTTCTCCCCGTCCAGGTAGGCCACGCCGGACAGGAACCGGTCGACCCGGTTCCCGGGCTCGATCCGCGACATCGCGTAGTCGCCCCACAGGAGCCCGTCGTCGCCCCGGCCGGGCTCGTAGCGGACGGTGTCCAGCTCCTTGCCCGATGCGCCGTCGAACACGGTCAGGTACTCGGGCCCGTCCAGCACGAACCCTTCGAACGACCGCAGGTCGTTGCGCTCGCTGCGCGAGGGGGCGTAGTCGTCGATGAAGTGGTCCGCGAGGGCCTCGGCGTCCCCGCGCTCCAGCGGGTAGTCGTACCGGGGCTCCTCCCCCATCGCCTCCTCCACCGTCGCGGGCCAGTCCCCGCCCCGCACCTCGGGGTGGTCGTGCCAGCCGAGGAAGGTCTCCGCGAGGCGGTCGCGGTACTCCTCGGCGCTCAACCGGTAGTCGTCCTCGTGCGAGTACCCGGCCTTGCGGTCCTTCTTCGGCAGGGTGATGAAGTCCGACCCGGTCCGGCGGCCGTCCTCGCCGTACGACAGCGTCCTGGTCCCGGGGGCGGTCTTGAGCATGATCTCGGACCGGCCGTCGCCGTCCAGGTCGTAGACGGTGAACTGCGTGTAGTGGGCGCCGGCGCGGATGTTCACGCCGAGGTCGATGCGGTGGAGCAGCTCGCCGTCGAGCGTGTAGGTGTCGACGTAGACGGGGCCGGTGTAGCCCTTCTGCGAGACGTCCTTGGAGTTGGTGGGGTCCCACTTGACGACGACCTCGTACCGTCCGTCGCCGTCCACGTCGCCGACGGAGGCGTCGTTGGCGGTGTACCCGTACTCCTCCCCGGCGGGGGTGGTCCCGCCCTCGGGTGTGCGCAGCGGGATCTCGCCGTGGCCGTCGGCCCAGGAGGCGGCCTCCCCCACGGGCCCACCCGCGCCGGCCGCTCCACCCGCACCGGCCGCACCGTCGGCTCCGGCTGGCGCGACGGAGTAGGTGGCGCCGGGGGCACCGCCCTCATCCAGGTAGTTGGTGCTGTCCTCGACGGTGGCGATCCGCTCCCCGTCCCGGAACACGTCGAACGCTGGGCCCACCATGCCCGCACCGCCGTGCCCGGTGACCTCGTCGCCGAGCAGCCGCCAACTCAGGAAAACGCCTTCCGACGTGGCGACCGCGACGGCGCCGCGGTCGAGCGCCTCCAACCGCGGCCCGGACCACCCCCCGGACCCCGGTCCCGGCGGCTCCGGCGCGGCGGCCGCCACCCCGGAACCTCCCAGCACCACCAGTGCGGACACCCCGCCGGCCAGGCCGACGAGCCCTCGGGACACCCACGCCCTGCAGGTCACGGGCGCACCTCCCTCTCACGACACAAGGAGGGCACACCCTAGCTGGAAAGCGCTTGCTCGCCAAGGGGTGCCCGAAGGCGCCCCAGGCCACCGCGGCCGTGGGCCCCGAGGCCCCCACCCGGCCCTCACTCCAGCCGCGCGAGCTCCTCGTCCGACAGCTCCAGCCCCGGCGCCTTCGCCGAGTCGCGGATCGACGCCGGGCGGCCCGCCCCCGGGATCGGGACCACCACCGGGGACCGCGCGAGCAGCCAGGCCAGGGCAACCTGCTGCGGGCTGACCCCGCGCTCGGACGCGACCTCGTGGAAGGCCGTGCCCTCGGAGACCGGCCCCGACGCCCCCTCAAGGGAGCTGCGGGAGATGCCGCCCAGAGGGCTCCAGGGGAGGAACGCCAGCCCCAGGCGCTCGCACAGCCGCAGCTCCGCCTCGCTGTCGCGCACCGCGGGCGAGTAGCGGTTCTGCACGGACACCAGCCCGTCACCGAGGATCCCGCGCGCCTCGGTGATCTGGTCCGTGGTCACGTTCGAGATGCCCGCCGCCCGGATGGTCCCGGCGTCGAGGAGGTCCCGCAGCGCCCCCACGGACTCCGCCCACGGCACCTCGGGGTCGGGCTTGTGCAGCTGGTAGAGGCCGATCGCGTCGGTCCCCAGGCGCTTGAGGGACGCCTCCGCCGCGCGCTTGAGGTGGTCGGGCGTGCCGGTGACCGTCCAGCTCCCGTCGCCCGGCCGCCCGCGTCCCCCCTTGGTCGCCACCAGGACGCCGGAGGTGTCGCCCCAGTAGCGCGCGAGGGCACGCGCCACGAGGAGCTCGTTGTGCCCCGTCTCCCCGGCGTGCCAGTGGTAGCTGTCAGCGGTGTCGATGAGTGTGACCCCCGCGTCCAGAGCGGCGTGGACGGTGGCGACGGCGCGCTTCTCGTCCGGCCGGTTCTCGATGGACAGCGGCATCGCCCCCAGGCCGATGGCGCTGACGGCCTGCTGTCCGATGGTGCGGTAGCGCATGAGGTTCCTTCAGATCTTTCAAGCGGCTCAGACGGCGAGACTGCGAGGTCAGACGGCGGAGAAGGTGGCGGAGTAGACCCCGACCGCCTCGGCGACGGCACCGGGCAGCCAGTCGTCGATGTGCGAGAACGAGAACCCCAGCCTCTTCGCGCGCGCGTTGCTCATCGCGAAGTGCAGATCGAAGGAGAACGGCGACGCCTCCTCCCCTGGGGGCACGACCCTGTACACGGGCTCCCGCCCCACCTGGGCGCCGATGGCGGCGCCGAGACCGCGCGCGTCGAGCGTCCCGTCGGAGCAGGCGTTGACCGGCCCGGTGAAGTCGGCGGCGGTCGCCGCCCACACCATCTGCTCGGCCATCTCCTCGTAGTGGATGAAGACCGAGGGCAGCGCCCCGTCGTGCACGGCGACCTCTTCGCCCCGGGCGATGCGCTCCACGTAGTGCGCCAGGCGCCCCGTGAACTCCTGCGCGCCGCCGCCCAGGACGTGGGCGCAGCGCACGGACGCGAACGCGAACCCGCCGGCATGGCTGAGGACGGCCTCGCTCTGCCGCTTGCCCTCCCCGTAGTGCGGCTCCAGGTAGGCCATGTCGTGCCAGGGGCGGTCGGGGTGCACCGGCCAGGTGGCGAGGTCGACGGCGTCCTCCCGAACGGGCTCGCCTTCAGAGAAGGCGGGGACCGCCCCGCTCGCCGGGTTGTACACCTCGATCGTGGAGGCCATGACGTAGCGGCGGGTGCGGCCGCCGAACACGCGCGCTGCGATCGCGGCCTGCACGGGCGTGTAGCAGACCTGGTCGATCACGGCGTCGAAGGCGCGCTCCCCGAGCGCCGCGGCGAGCGCCCGCTCGTCGTTCCGGTCGGCGACGACGTGCCCGGCCCCGGCGGGCGGTGCCGTCGACCCCCGGTTCACCACGGTGACCCGGTGCCCGGCGCCGAGCAGGCGCTCCACCGTGAGCTTGCCGAAGTAGCGGCTTCCGCCGATGACGCAGATCTCTTGCATGGGTCCAGCATCACGGCCTAGCGTCCTCAGCAGAAGTGCCCGCTCACTGGTCACGTATTAAGGAGAACTGTTGATCGATGTCCATCGCCTGCGCGTGCTGCGGGCCGTGGCCGAGCACGGCAGCTTCAACCGGGCGGCGTCCGCGCTGCGGCTCACCCCCTCCGCGGTGTCCCAGCACGTGGCCGCGCTGGAGCGGAGCCTGGGCGCACAGGTGGTGGCGCGCAGCACGCGCGGGGTCACGCTGACCCGGGCGGGCCGGGTCATGGTGGGCGCCGCCGAGTCGGTCGCCGCGGAGCTGGAGCACGCCCGGCGACAGGTCGACCGGCTGGCCGGGGGCCGCACCCGGATCACCGTCGCCACCTTCACCAGCGGCGGGCGCCTGCTGCTGCCGGGCGCGCTGGCGCGGCTCACCGCCGCCCACCCCGACGCCGAGGTGCACATCCGCGAGGCCGAGCCGGAGGCGAGCCTGCCGCTGGTCCGGCAGGGCGCGGTGGACGCGGCGCTCGCCTACCGCTTCGACGGCCCACTGCCCGGCCGGGTCGGGGCGGACCACGGACTGGAGTGGACGGGGCTGATGGAGGACCCGCTGCACGTCGTGCTGCCCGAGGGGCACCCGCTGGCCGGCCGCGGCGCGCTGGACCCGGCCGAGCTGGCGGGCGAGCCGTGGGTGCTGGGGTGCCTGAAGACCGAGGCCTTCCTTCGCCGCTACGCCGCGCAGGCCGGGTTCGAACCGGAGATCCGGGGATCGACCACGGACTACTTCTTCGCGCGATCTCTGGTGGCCGCGGGCATGGGGATCTCGCTGGTGCCGTCCATCGCGCTCACCCCGGACATCCCGGGCCTGTGCACGGTCCCGATCGCGGAACCCGCGCCCGCCCGCCACTTCGGCGTCGCCGCGCTGGCCCACATCGACCTCCCCCACGTGCGGACCCTCGTGCACGCCCTGCAGGAGGAGGCCGCCCGTACGCACGGTGAACGCGCCCGGCATACTGTCGGGGATGAGTGATCATGTGCGCCTCGACGTCGACGGCCCGGTGGCGGCTCTGACCTTCGACCGGCCCTCCAAGCGCAACGCCATGACCGTGGACATGTGGACGTCGATCCCGCAGCTGCTGAGCAAGGCGGCCGACGACACGGGCGTCAAGGTCCTGGTGCTGCGCGGCGGCGCGCACTTCTCGGCGGGGGCCGACATCGGCGAGCTGGCCGCGCTCCGGAGCCCGGCCGACGGGCGCCGCTTCAACGCGATCACCGACGCCGCCGAGGCTGCCGTCGCGTCGTTCCCCAAGCCGACCATCGCCGCGGTGCGCGGGTTCTGCATCGGCGGCGGGTGCGAGCTGGCGGTGGCCTGCGACATGCGCATCGCCGCCCGGGACGCGCGGATGGCGATCACCCCGGCCAAGCTCGGCGTGGTCTACACCCACCGGCCCACCAAGCGGCTCGCGGACCTGGTGGGGCCGGCGTGGGCGAAGCAGATCCTGTTCACCGGCGAGCAGCTCGACGCCGGGCAGGCGCTGCGCATCGGCCTGGTGAACGAGGTCGCCGACGACCTCGACGCCCGCGTCGCCGAGCTGGCGGGGACCATCGCCGAGCGCTCCCAGGTGACGGTGCGCGCGGTGAAGGCGATCGTGAACCGGATCCAGGACGGCGCCGACGACGAGGACGACGAGGTGCGCGGGCTGTACGACCACGGGTACGCGAGCCCCGACTTCGCCGAGGGCGTCGCCGCCTTCACGGAGAAGCGCCGCCCCGAGTTCCGCTCCCCGCGTTGATCTCGGGAAAAACGCCTCTACAAGGGCGGTCTTAGCGTCCGTTCTCCCGAGATCAACAGTAGGTCCGCTCGCCTATCCGTGCGACCTGTCAAGGGGGCCGGCTCCTGTCGCGGCGACCGACAGCTCCCAGAGCCGGGACGCCGCCTCAGGGTCGAGGGCGTACTCCCGCACGCAGCCGTCGTCCATCGGCCCGTCCGCGTCCACGACGCGGGCGACGTCGCAGTCCTCCAGGTACAGACCGCCGCGCCCCTTGAGGAGCGGTGACGTCGCCGCCCAAAGGCCCGTGGCGGCGCCCTGGGACGGCGTCTTGAAGTCGGCGCCGATGACGTTGCCGTGCTCGTCGATCCAGCCGCGCTCGATCTGTTCCTCACGGGTCATCTCCCGCTGGAGCCCGGTGATGATCTTTCCGGGGTGCAGGGCGAAGGCGCGCACACCGTCGTCACGGCCCAGGGCGTCCATGTGCACGGCGAACAGGACGTTGGCGGTCTTGGACTGGCCATAGGCGAGCCACTTGTCGTAGCCGGTGCGGAAGTGCGGGTCGTGCCAGCGGATGCCGGTCAGGGCGTGTCCGGCCGAGCTGTTGAGGACGACGCGCGCGCCACCGGCGGCGGCGAGCAGCGGGTAGAGCTCGCAGGCCAGGGCGAAGTGCCCGAAGTGGTTGGCGGCGAGCTGCCCCTCCCAGCCGGGGCCGACGCGCCGCTCCGGAGTGGCCATGACCCCGGCGACGGCCATGAGGAGGTCGACCCGGTCCACGGCCGCGCGGATCCCTTCGGCGGCGGCGCGCACGCTCCCGAGGTCGGCCAGGTCCATGGGGACGACGTCGCAGGAGTCCAGGCCCTTCAGGGCGGCACGGGCGGCCTCAGGGCGTCGGGCGGGCACGATCACGTGGGCCCCGGCGGCCGCCAGGGCGCGTGCGGTCACCATGCCGAGCCCGGAGGAGCCGCCGGTGACGACGGCCGTGGTGCCGGTGAGGTCGAGGCCGGAGAGGACGTCGTCGGCGGTGGAGGACGCGGAGAAGGGCGAGCCGAGGGGCCGCTGGTGTTCATTCATGGCGAGGACCTTAGGAACTAGAGCGCACTCTAGATCAACCCCTAGGATCGCCCCATGCCTCCGATGCCTTCGTCGCGGCCCCGCCCCGCCTCACTGACCATCGGCGAGACGGCCCACAGGACCGGCTTGAGCGTGCACGCGCTGCGCTTCTATGAGCGCGAGGGCCTGCTGGTCGGGCCGGTCGAGCGCACGGCGGGAGGACGGCGTCGGTACGCCGAGGCCGACGTCGAGTGGCTGCGCATCTGCGTCAAGCTGCGCGAGTCCGGGATGCCGCTGGCCGACCTCAAGCACTTCGCCGAACTGGTCCGACGGGGGCCGGGGAACGAGGCCGAGCGCCTCGAACTCCTGGACGCCCACCAGCGCAGGGTCGAGGCGCAGATCCGGGCCTTGGAGGAGTGCCGGTCGGTGATCGCGTGGAAGGTCGGGGTCTACGCCGACCACGTCGCGCGCGGGAAGGCGGAGGGGTTGTGGGATCCGACGGGTCCGCAATAATCGCCGGCATGACCGATCCCGCGCTGACGACGCTCACGGACCTGGTGCCCCCTCCCGCCTCCCCTTACCTCGGTGAGAACGGTTGGGAGGCCGTCTTCAAGGAGATGGGCACCCGCCTGCCGAGCGGATACATGGAATTCATCGAGCGCTACGGCGCAGGAGCGTGGGCCGGTTGGCTGCGCTTCCCGCCGCCCGGCCGCTCGGGTCGGCACGGCATGCCGGAGACGTCCGCGCGGGCCCGCGACGGCTACCGCCTCCTGCGCGAGGACGACGACGAGGACGAGTTCCCCCTCCCGGTCTGGCCGGAACCGGGCGGCCTGCTGCCGTTCGCCGACACCGCCCACGGCGACCACCTGGGCTGGCTGGCCGAGGGCGACGACCCCGACCGCTGGCCCCTGGTGTTCTGGCCCCGCCACAACGACCAGGGCCCACCGCTGACGTGCACCCTGGCCGAGGCGGTGTACGCCCTGCTGATAGGCGACCACGAGAAGCTCGGCTTCCCACCCCCGGAAGCGGACCCCGACGCCCCCCAGGAGAGGTCCCCCGACTTCGAACCGTTCACAGCGGCCAGGTACGACCACCACGAATAAGGAACCTCGGCCACAGACCCCGTCCACCTGTGGCCGCCCCGTTGACGCCCCGATGCACGCCTCGGAACCCTTGTCCCATGAGCGCCGATCTCGACATCTGGGGCCGCCCTCTGGCCGAACTCCCCGACTGGCAGCTCCGCGAGGACGCGCGCGCCATGATCTCCGACGCCTTCACCCTGGCGAACGCCCTCGCCGCGGACCCGCTCACCCATCTGGCGGCCCGAAGGCGGATCCCTTTCCTCGACAGGGACGCGCTGCTCGCGACGGTGAAGGACTACACCGGAATCTGCGGCGGGTTGAGACGCCGATTTGCCTCCGAGGAGGAGCGGGCGGGCTCGGCCGACCGGCGGCTTGCGGGGCAGGACGCGCTGCAGCAGGCCCTCGACCAGCGCCTCCGCGACCTGACGCCGCCCTGTGCCCCCGACCGCCCGAACGGCGCCGCGCCCCGCGCCTTGATCCTCGGCGGCCAGCCCGGGTCTGGAAAGACGCTCATGCAGGACGTCGTCCGCCTGAGCTTCCCTGAATACACCGCCGTCTATGACGGCGACGACAACGCGCTCTTCCACCCGGACTTCCAGCGGATCGTCCGCCATGACCCCCACAACGGCCATGGGACGGCGGCGGACGAACTCCCCGAGGACTTCCATTCCCGTTGCCTGGACCACTTGAGCGCCGGTGAGACCAAGTACGACGTCATCGCCAGCCATCCGCTGGGAAGGCGGGAATGGGCCGATTCCTGGGTCGAAGGGTTCAAACGGCACGGGTACCACGTCACCGTCGCCATCGTCTCGGCGAACGCCGCCGACAGCCGCCTCGGCATCCTGCACCGCTACCAGCGCCAACGGGACCGTGAAGGCTATGCCCGATGGGTTCCCCCCGAACTCCATGACGAGTTCCACGAGAACATCCCCGCGGTCGCCGAACACCTCGAGGCATCGCCGAACGTAGACGTGCTGTACATCATCGACCGCGACGGCCTCGTCATCTACAACAGCGAGCGCCCCGAGCGCTGAGCGGCCGCGTCACACATCTCCGGCGCCGGTCGTCTTCTCGGTGACGGGTTCTGTGATGGACAGGGCCCGAATACCAGAGGAGGCATCATGGACCTCGCGTTGTGGATCGCCGCTGTTTTCCTGGCTCTCGTCTTCGGGGTCGGAGGTGCGGCCAAGGTCGTCGTCCCCAAAGAGAAGATCGCCGCGTTCAAGTTCGCCGGGTGGGTCGAGGACTGGAGTCCCGCCGCCGTCCGGGGGATCGGCGGGCTCGAAGTCCTCGCCGCCATCGGTCTCGTGCTGCCCCCGCTGGTGGGCATCGGCACCGTGTTCGTCCCCCTGGCCGCCATCGGGATCGTCCTCGTCATGGTCGGCGCGATCTTCGTACACGCGCGCCGCCGCGAGCCGCTGAACATCGCGGGCAACCTCCTCTACCTCGCGGTGGCGGCCTTCGTGGCCTGGGGCCGTTTCGGACCCGAGTCCTTCATGGGGTGAGCGGCGTAGGAGCACGGCAGCGCCCCCGCATCACCCGCCTCCGGACAGGGTGCAACCGCTTTCCAGCGGCGGCCGTCGAACCACCGACGACCGCCGCCCCGGGGAGTCCGAGCAATGGCCCCTCCCGCACCGCCCCTGCCCCACACGCTCCGTGCGACGCTGGCCCTGCTCCTGGGCGAATACCGGCGCCGCCCCGCGCTCCTGCTCGGGCTCGCCTCGGTCCCGCTCCTCCTCGGCTGGCTCGCAGCGACCCTCACCCGGGCGCGCCTGCTCTCCGGTGCCCGGTGGATCGACGGCGGCCTGGTGCACCTGCCCACCGGGGAGGAGGCGTTCCGGCAAGGGCTCGCGTCCGTCGTCGGCTTCATCGGCCTCCCCGTGGCCTACGGGCTCCTCGCCCTCGTCATCGTCGGACGCCTCCTGGGACGGCCCACCCCGATCCGAACCGCTCTGGTCCGGCTCCTCAGACGCCCCGGCCTGCTGCTCGGATGGTGGCTCCTCACCGCCATCGGCTTCGGCATGGTCGCCTTCGGCATCGAGGCGCCGATGATCCTCCTGGGCCTGGCGCCTCCCGTCGACTACGCCGGTCCGGTCCGACTGCTGATCGTGACGGCGTCCCTGTTCGTCCTCCCCGCCGTCCTCGCCCAGTGGGCCGTCCTCCTCCCCGTCGCCCTCCTGGAGGACCTGCGCGGCCGCGAGGCCGTGGAGCGCTCGTGGGCGCTGGGAGAAGGGGAGCGGGTCCGCCACATCGCCTGCCTCGCCCTGTCGGCCGGCCTCCTGTTCCTCCCCCGAGCCGCAGCCGAGGCGGCGTATATCTTCACCGACGGCCCGACGAAGGCGGTGTTCTGGGTCGCGGCCGAAGGGCTCGTCCTCGCCCTCATCGCCCCGGCGGCCCTCCTGACCGCCTGCGCGCCCGTCCTGTACTCCCTTCACGGCGATCCCCGCGCGGCAGGGCGGCACACATCCACAGCAACAGGACGACACCCGAAGCGGGCCGTCCTTCTCGCCGCCGCGCTCGCCACCGTCGTCGCCCTGCCGCTCCTCGGCACCCGGATGTACACCGAAGAGCTCGCCCACGTCCCTCGGCTGGCCATCGACCCCGCCTCCGACACGAACACCCTGGCCCCGGACGACCTCGAACCGGTCCCCGGCGGAACGGGCTTCGCCTCCCTCACCCAGGACCGTTGGCGGGACGGCACCGACGCCCTCCTCCTCTACACCTGCGAAGCCGACTGCCCGGACGGGCAAGCGCGCGAGCGCGAGATCGGCACACTGCCCGAGGGCACCTTCCTCAACTCCTGGGCGATCGCCGCGGACGGCGACCGGCTCCTCATCGGAGCGGTCCGCACCGACTCCGGCCGGGGACCCGACACCGACACCGCCGCCTCAGACACCGACGCCCCCAGCACCGACCCCGACGCCGGCAGCGTTCTCGCCGTCTACCGCTGCTCGGACGACGACTGCGACGGCCCATGGACGACCGACCTGCCCACCCCGTCGTCCACGCCCCTGCCGCTCTACGGCATGCGCCTCGCCCCCAGCCCCGACGGCGGATACGCCGCCCTCCTCTACGGACCGTCCGAGCCGACCGTCCACCACTCGGACGAGACGCCCGCCGCACTCCTCGCCTGCCCCGCGTTCGACTGCGAGACGCCTTCAGTGAGCCGACTGCCGGACGTGGTGGCAGCCGACCTCGCCTTCGCTCCCGACAGCTCGCTCGCGATCGCCCACCTCACTCCGGGCGGCAACGCCCTGCACCTTCTGGTGTGCCGCGAAGCCGAGTGCGACACCGGCGATCCGCGTGAACTGGACGGCCCATGGACCGCGGATCACAGCCGGTGGCTCCCCCGCCCCGCGCCCTCCGTCGCCGTCGACCCCTCCGGCCGCCCCCACGTGGCCGCCGTCGGCCGGGACGGCGACCGGCTCCTCTACCACGCCTGCTCGGACGCGCACTGCTCCTCGTGGGAGTCGGCCTTCCTCCTCCACAAGGACGAGGCCCCGGGCGTCCTCGGCGAGGCGGGCCTCCGGCTCACCGAGGACGCCCGCCCATCAGTCCTCACGAGCGGCGCACTCATCCACTGCCTCGCCCCTCGCTGTGACCTGGGAAAATAACTCCGGCGCGCCATACCCTCCGAACCCAGACCACTACTTACTGTAATCAGAGTGGACTTCCCGGCCATGAGGGGACACTCGATGACGCTGCCTGGGGACAGACCCGAACGCTCACCCCGCCGCGACCGAACGCGCCGCTGGACGGCGGCCATCGCGGCGACGGCCGTCGGCGCGGTCGCCGCCGTGCCGCTCCACCCCCAGGCGGCCGCCGCCGAGCCCGGCCACCCCGGGGTTCCCAGCGACCCGCCGGTCCTCTTCCAAGAGGACTTCGAGCAGGCCGGGGACGGCAGCAACACGAGCCTGCAGGACTACGTCGGCGCGACCGGCCAGACCTACACCGCCGACCCGTACTGGGTGAACCGCCCCGACTGCAACGGCTTCATCGTCGACGCGACCAGCCAGCGGCAGGACGACGACTGCACCTCGGCCGGGCAGGAGGAGGGCGCCTTCACCATCCTCGAGAAGCTGACCCGGGCCCTCGGCACGCTCCGCGGCTCCGACGACCCCGGCACCAACGCCGGCGTCGCCTCCTTCACCGAGGGCGACGGCCCGGACGGGGCCGTCCAGTTCCGCACCGCCACCCCGATCGCGCTTCCGGTCGAGAGCAGGTTCGTCACCTTCTCCGTGGACGCGGCCGCCATGAACTGCCAGTACGCCGACATGTGGACCCCGCCCAAGCTGCGCTTCTCCCTGATCGACTCCCAGGGCACCGAGCGCCCCATGTCCGACTCGGCCATCGACGTGTGCTCCGACCCGCGGGGCATCGACATCCCCGGCGAGACCGGCTTCCGCGCGGGCACCTTCCCCGCCGACGGGTCGTACCTGCTGCGCGGCGGCGCCTTCGACATCGTGCTCCGCAACGACCAGGGCCAGCGGTTCGGCAACGACGGCGCCTACGACAACATCGCCGTCCTCGACGTCACGCCGCAGCTCGACAAGGAGTTCGACCCGCAGGTGCGCATCGTCGGGGAGACGTCCCGGCTGACGCTCGCCGTCACCAACACCTCCGAGCTGGCGGCCAAGAACGGCTGGGCCTTCACCGACACGCTCCCCGACGGCCTGCGCATCGCCGACGACCCGAACCTGGACACCACCTGCACGGCCGACGTCGAAGCCGAGGGCGGCGGCAGCACCGTCACCGTCACCGACGGCGCCCTGGCCGCCCAGGAGGTCTCCTGCACGATCGCCCTGGACGTCACCTCGGACCAGACCGGCACCTTCACCAACGGGCCCGGCGAGATCAGCGACGCGGTCGGCATCAACCCGCCCGAGGACACGGACGTGTCCTTCGCGGACGCGGACTTCGGCGACGCCCCGGACTCCTACAAGACGACGCTCGCCGACGACGGCCCGGTGCACCTCCTCACCGACGAGGAGCCCGACGCTCACACGGCGGCGCTGATGCTCGGCGACACGGTCGACGCCGAGCCCGACGGCGTCCCCGGCCCGGGCGCCGACGGTGACGACGACGCCGGCCCCGCCGACGACGACGAGGACGCGGTGGGCCCGATCACCGGCCTCGTCGGCCACGACCTCACCGTCCCCGTCAAGGCGGCCAACGACACCGCCGAACCGGCGACGCTCGCAGGGTGGGTCGACCTCGACCGGGACGGCTCCTTCGGCGAGGACGAGAGGCGGACCGCCACCGTCCCAGCCGACGCAGGGACGACCACGGTGGAGCTGGACTTCCCCGCCCCGGCCGACGAGGGCGGCACCTACGCCCGCTTCCGCATCGCCCCGGAGGGCGCGGCGCCGGCCGGAGCGGACCGCGCCGAAGGCGACGACGCGCCCGCCCCGATCGGGCGCGTCGTGGGGGGCGAGGTCGAGGACCACCCGGTCACGATCGGGGACCGCGCCCTGGAGATCGCCAAATCGGTCGACCCGGCCGGACCCGTGCAGCCGGGCGACACGGTCACCTACACCGTCACGGCCACCAACACCGGCAGCGCCGCCTACACCGGG
The DNA here is from genome assembly GCF_027706725.1 of Nocardiopsis endophytica. Lineage (GTDB taxonomy): Bacteria > Actinomycetota > Actinomycetes > Streptosporangiales > Streptosporangiaceae > Nocardiopsis_A > Nocardiopsis_A endophytica. The sequence continues at coordinate 71,521 of NZ_JAQFWQ010000004.1, read as the reverse complement.
AACGACCCGGCCGTCGTCACCGACGACCTCAGCGGTGTGCTGGACGACGCGGCCTACGGAGAGGACGCGGCCGCCTCGGCCGACGGCGCGCCCGTCGGGGAGATCGCCTACAGCGCGCCCGAGCTGACCTGGTCGGGGCCGCTGGAGCCCGGCCAGACCGTGACGATCACGTACACGGCGGTCGTCGGCGCCCCGGACGGCGGCGACGGGAAGCTCGCCAACGCGGCCACCACCGACGACCCGAACGGCCGCTGCGAGGGCGACGACCCCGACAACTGCAGCACCAAGGTGGACGTCCTTCCGCCCGCCCCGGCGCCCACGCCCACACCGACGCCCACGCCGACTCCGGACCCGACCCCGGAGCCGACTCCGGAGCCCGAACCCGAGCCGTCCCCGTCGCACGACGGGCCTGTGCCGCCGGTGCCGCCGGACGAGGCGGGACCGCCCGAGGGGGACGACGACGGCTACCTGCCCCTGACGGGCGGGGCGGTCGCCGGCCTGCTGGCCGCGGGCGCGGTGCTCGTCGCCATCGGGGCCGTCGCGCTCCGGGCGTCCTACCTGCGCCGCTCGGAACTGCGCCGGTCGGCCTGACGCAGCGCCCCACCCGGGGCGGCCGGGGGTCCACGCCACGGGCGTGGGCCCCCGACACGTTCGCCCTCACCTCCGGATGACCGTCTCCTCACCGAAACGGGACAGCTTCTCCGGGTTGCGGACGTTGTAGATGCCGGTGATCAGCCCGTCCTCCACCCGCAGCGTCATCACGCTGTCGACCTCGCCGTCCAGCCGCAGCATCAGTCCCGGCCACCCGTTGACCTGAACAGCGTCGATCCGCAGTTCGCCTTCGAGGCGGCTCATGCCGAGCTCGAACAGGCGGGCCACGCGGTCCGCGCCCACCACGGGCTTGGAGATCGCCTGCTTCACGCCGCCGCCGTCGGCCAGCACCACGACGTCCGGCGCCAGGGTGTCCAACAGCGCCTGCAGGTCGCCCGTCTCCACCGCGCGCTGGAAGGCCGCGGTCACCTCCCGCGTCTCCTTCAGCGTGGCGACGCCGCGCGGGCGCCGCTCAGCGACGTGCGCCCGGGCCCGGTGGGCGATCTGCCGGACGGCGGCCTGCGACTTGCCGACCGCCTCGGCGATCTCCCCGTACCCGACGTCGAACACCTCGCGCAGCACGAACACCGCGCGCTCGGTCGGCGCGAGCGTCTCCAGCACTAGCAGCATCGCCGTGGAGACGCTGTCGGCGAGCTCGACGTCCTCGGCCACGTCGGGGGCGGTCAGCAGCGGCTCGGGCAGCCACGGACCGAAGTAGCTCTCCTTGCGGCGCCCGAGCGCGCGCAGGCGGGTGAGGGACTGGCGGGTGGTGATGGTGACGAGGTAGGCGCGCCGGTCCCGCACCGACTCGAGGTCCACGCCCGACCAGCGCATCCACGTCTCCTGGAGGACGTCCTCGGCGTCCGCCGCCGAGCCGAGCATCTCGTAGGCGACGGTGAAGAGGAGGTTGCGGTGTTCGACGAACGCCTCCGTCGCGGCGTCCACCGTGGCGTCGGCGGCACCGAAGGCGTCACCCTCGGGCTCGGGCATGGCGTGCTCCTGTCGCGTCTCGCGGCCGTTTCCCATGGGACGCCGCTCCGCCGTCGACTGTGACACACCGGGCCGGGGCCGTCCGGGCGATCCGCGCGGGCGCGCCGCCGCGGTGATCGGTCGCAGCGGGCTGGCTCGACGGGCCACACGGTCCAGGTGCCCATCCCCCCGTCCGGAAATACGTGAACCCCGGCGAGGACGGTTCGCCGGGGCCGGAGCATGAGCCAGGAATCGCCGGTGGCGGGTCCGCCGCCCCGTCGACGGCCCCCATCAGCCGCCCCAGGAGAGGTCGGCGGACCCGCACCTGCGACGCCGCCCCGTCGGGCGCCGTCGTCTCTGCCACCACACCGGCCGCGCTTCAACTCGCACCGCGACCGGCCACACATTCATGATCACCGTGCGGGCACCGGCCGCACAACGCTCTTCGACCACTCTCGAAACACGCAGATGGCCGCAGTGAAACGAAGGGTGTTCACCTTCGCCGGATCCGGTCGAAGTGGAACGGGCAGTGGGTGCCCCCGGTGCCGATGGTCGTGGGGCGGTCGAAGCGGAACCCGTGCTCGCCGGGGTCGATGGCGTCGATCCAGTTGGCGTCGAACGCGCACAGGACCGGCGTCAGCTCCGGCGCCCCGTTGGCCGACAGGGCCTCGTGGAAGAAGCAGTGGCGGACGTCGACGTGGTAGCGGTCGCCGTCGTCGGCCGAGCGCTCGAAGACGAAGCCCTTGCCGAACGCCTGCTCCTCTCGGGCCTTGCTCATCTCGACGATGGAGGCGAAGGCGTCCTCGGCGCCGTCCAGCCTGGCCCGGGTGCCGTCCTTGACGGCCTCCGCGAACGGCTCGTTGAAGCAGGCCCGGACGAGGTCGAGTGCGGCGTCCCGCCCGACCCGGGGCCGCAGGGCCTCATAGGCGGCGACCAGCGCCATCGTCATGCGGAGGTTCTGGCGCGCGGGGGCGTCGACGACCCGGGACCGGTTCGCTTCTTCGAGTTCGTCCTGGCGCGCCTGCATGGAGGCGGTCAGGGAGTGGTCGTCCAGTTCCTCGCCGAGGCGCCGGTAGAAGGCGTCCAGCAGCAGCGCCGTGTCCCGGTCGGGATCGGGGACGTAGGCGTCACCGTCGAGCCCGAACGGGTCGGGTCCGGTGGAGGGGGCGGAACTGTCGGATCGGTCGGTGGACATGGCGGTCCTTCCGTGTACGGGCTCGGCACGCACACGACCGCGGTCCGGGTTCGACGCCGGAGTGACTGGCCGCGCCCGCACCGAGCGAGCACGCCAGCGCGCTCCACCACCGACCGGGCGCTGACAGGCTGATGTGATCTGTCGCCGGGAGTGTGCCACGCACGGGGCGCTAGTGTCCATTCGCGTCAGTCCCGCGCTCGACCCCGTTGCTCGCGCGGTACTCCGGTGGCGCCCCGAAATTCGATTGAGCCCTCTGACGCGGGTGGATTAGCGTCCCCGGATGCCCTACTTCGAACTGCCGCCGGGGTCATACCTGGCCGCCGCCATCACCGAGCGCTGGACGTGGATCCCGCTGCGGATCCCATCGTGGTGGACCATCCACCAGAACTCCGTCGATGCCCGCCGCCTCCCGTCGGGCCGGTACGAGGTCAATGACAGCGAAGACCTCTTCTGGGCCAGCCGCCCGACCGCGCCGGACGAGGAGGAGCGGATCCACCTGGATGCGGGGTGGTACCGGACCCTTTTCCGCCTGGTGTTCTTCGCCCACACCTTCGACGACCTGGGGATCGGGCATGAGACGGACGACCTGGAGGAGTTCATCGCCACCTTGGAGTCGTGGCTGGCTTCACCGGAAGCGGTGATCGGCCGGTGAACGGCCCCCCATGACAACTCGGCACCCTGAATTCGCGGCCCGCGACGGAGGTGTCGATCCCGCGCCGGGGTTCCGGCTCAGTTGGTTCAGCCGCTTCCTCCGGACCAGCCCTCAGCCGGCTCAGCCCCCGGTCGCCCTTGGGGCCCCGTCCAGGACCAGCCGCCACAGGGAGGTGACCTCGCGGCGCCGGGCGTCGTGGAGGGGGTCGGCGGTGTCGCCGGCGCGCGGGTGGTTCGGGACCGTGTCGATGCGGTCCGCGACACGGAGCCCCGCGCCCTCGATGGCGCCGAGCAGTTCATCACGGGTTCTCAGCCCGACGTGCTCGGCGAAGTCGGACAGGACGAGCCAGCCCTCCCCCATCGGGGCCACGTGGTCGGCGAGGCCCGTCAGGAAGCGGTGCAGCATCGCGGAGTCCGGGTCGTAGACGGCGCGGTCCAGGTCCGAGCTGGGCAGGCCCGGGAGCCATGGCGGGTTGCAGACGACGACATCGGCGTGCCCTTCCGGCCAGGGGTCGGCTTCGACCACGTCGACTCGATCGTCCAGCCCGAGGCGCTGCACATTGGCGCGCGCGCAGGCGACGGCGCGGGGGTTGATGTCGGTCGCGACCACCTGCCGCGCGCCCCGCCGGGCGAGGAGGGCGGCGAGGACGCCGGTGCCGGTGCCGAGGTCGAACACGACCGGATGCTCCATGCCCTCAGGGAAGGGGGCCTGGGCGACGAGGTCGACGTATTCGCTCCGCGTGGGCGAGAAGACGCTGTAGGCCGGGTGGATGCGCGCGTCAAGTTGGGGGATGTCGACGCCCTTCAGGTGCCATTCATACGCGCTGAGCACACCTATGAGCTCCGACAGCGACACGCACGTCCGCTCGGGGGCACCGGTGTTCCCGTCCCCGTAGGCATGCGCACACGCCGCCCGCACGTCCGGAGCGCGGCGCAGGCCGAGGGTGTAGTCGGGCTCCAAGACGACGAGCAGCCGCCCGAGTAGCCGAGCACGGTCGGCGCGGGCGGTGCGGTGCTCATGGAAGAGGGCCGCCGTGCCCTTCTTCCCGCCCCTCCCCTTATGTGACCGCTTCTGCACCTCCCGTTGGTGACGCCGGTCGAGCCCTTGGAGGAGCCGGCGCCCGCCCTCGTAGTCACCGGGCCAGAGGACCCCGATGTCGGCCCGGAGGAGCCGGTAGGCGGCATCCACGGTGGTCCGGTCAGAGGCGACGACGATACGGGAGGGGGCAGGGGCGGAGCTCTCGGACCGCCAGAGGGCGGTGAAGGAGGTCCCGTGCTCGTTCCAGGTGACGGTGGCCATGAGGTACTCCAGAGCGCGATCGAAGATGCCGGTGACCAGCAGCGCTTCGATGCAGGGGTCGGGAGTACGACAGGGGGCTAGAGGAGGTCAGCCCCCACCCGGGAAGGGAGTCCCCCGCACCGAAGCACGGGAGCGGTGCCTGCAGAGCACCAAGCCCATGACCACGGGGGTTCCTTCCGTCGGGTGGGTTGATTCTTACACAGGCGGAGCGCACCCACCTGCTCTCGTTCGTCTTCTCCCTGTGGTCTCTCCACTTCGGTAGTGGCCGGAAGCGGACCGACCAGGCTCCCTGTCAGCGATCGGTTACCCACCGGGTGTAGTTTTACCCTTCCAAGGGAGGAAGCCGCCTCCCTGCCCCCAGGAGCCCACACCAAGCAGACTTAGAGGCGAAGAAATGGATGAGATAGGCGCCAATGTAGCCGAAGCGGCGTACAAGAATCAACTCGCAAAACAAACAGCAGAAGAATTGAGTGGAGTCACCGCAAAATTTACCGAAGCGATGTTGAACGCCAAAGACAAAATGGGAAAAACTCCGGGCGTTGAAGGATATGAAAGATATTCCGAAGAATGGGATAATACGTTGAAGAGCATGGAGGAGCATGCGATGTCCATCGCCTTTGGCGTCGACCAATCGACCAGCGATATTCAAACTGTAGACGAAGAGGCACACGCGGACTATTCAGGAATCGCTGGATTGCTTAGCCGCAGCGTAAACACGTAAAACGGTTAGCAACGGAAGGGATTTACGATGCATCTCCTATCATTTCACTACAAGTCTCCTGACGCCACTTCGGAAGACGCAAAATCTGCAGCAGATGAAATACTCGAGCTCCTCGGCACGATAACCGGATCCGGGGAAGATGTCGGCACTAAATTTTCAGACACCGCCGCAGAGTTCACCGACATGATCGCATCCGAAATCAAAACGGCGGGAATTTACAACGCCTCGAAATGGCAGAGCGCCGCAATGGCCGTTATTCACGCTGGGGGTGTGGCGAACAAATGGTCCTCCCATTTGGAGGACTATAAGACTGCGATCAGCAATCTCAAAGCAGAGGCAGAGGACGCCAAAACTCGCTACCTAGGTGCCTCTGGTAAGACAAGCGACGTTGATAAAATAATCAAATACAATGCAGAGATACGCGAGCTAAACGGGCGTGCGGGAAAAGCGTGGGCTGGCCTTGTGGAAGATTCTGATGGCTGCTCGAATCTCCTAAGACAAGGCCCCACAGAATCAGCAATGAAGGTCCTGGTCGCGGAAGGAGGAATCGGATGGCTCCCCTATAACGTACTGGGGGCAGAAATGCCGATACCAGTGGATGCCAGCGACGGAAAAAAGATGGGGAAGGAGATGGAGAAATACCTTGACGAAGATGGCAAAGTGATCGACGATCGGTATTACGAGATTGTTGCAGCACTTAATGCCGTTAATGCGCGCGCTCTTGTGCTAGCAAAGCGCGGCGACAATCTTTCCGAGAAGGAGATTGGTTTCCTCCAGTCTTTCTTCGAAGAACTGGAAAAACTTGATTCCGATCCACGGACCGCGGCTAACGAGGGAACAGGCTATTCAGAAGGAGTCCTTAGTATCCCAGAGCGCCTTAGCGCCATGGGCGCTATCGACGAATCTGGACAAATTGACGATAAGTGGCAGGGGTTCATCGAAGGAATAGGTACAGGCCTCCTCGTCCTTTCGGACGAGACACTGGGTGGAAACTTCAAGTACGTTCCTGATTCTGTGGCGAACGCGCTGTACGGGCCACAATCATCTTATTATCTGGAGAAAGAAGGTGCTGAAGATCTCGCCTTTGTTCATGGTGAGCAGTACTGGCGCGAAGATATGCGCAACTTGAGCGTGATTCTTGGCGAGTCTAATGATGAAACACAAGGCGGCGCCAAGTTCTCTCGAGAACTCACGGCGACTGTCGGAGCCAACATTGACACACTAATGAATGACAATAATCCAGGAAGTCCTGCTTGGCCAGAATTCCATGCTCCCTCGGAGGAACAACTCGAGAGTCTCGTAGACGTATCGACCAGGAATAAATCAGCTAACCACGCAATCCTTACCGGAGAAGGAGGGACGTACGAGACGGATACCAAGGACGTGCTTGAAGGGTTGTTCACCTATGCCTGGGAGGACGAAGGTGCCGCTGTCTCGGGGCTTACAGACTGGATCTCTGAAGACGCACTGAGTGATCTTCCTAGTGTGCGGGAGAGAGCTGGAGAGGCAGCCGCAGGACTGGTTGAACAGATAACAAGCAAAGACATGTTCGCGAAATTGGTGAGCACCGGTGAAACTGTAACAGAACAAACCCCTGACGGCCCTATCACCTACGAGAACGCATCCTTTACTGCACTCAATCCTGAAGTGGCCTCTAGCCTCGGTGATATTTTTGTCAGGTATGTGGACAGTTTTGCATTTCCTACAGGGCAGGGAGATGTCGCCTTCGAACACTCCGAAGGATATGATGGTGACCCGCAAATTAGAATTGCAATGGAGGAACAAAACTCAATCGATTTCATGCAATTCCTCATGGGGGATACTGAAACTGCTGCCAAGACCGTGGACACCGCAAACAAGTACTCAACCATCATGATGGACATCGGTGCAGCCAGCGGGGAGCCTGGAATCGCAGGTGAAAGAGTGGGACGCCTCAACGGAATGATGGAGACAGCTCTGCAAAATGACGCATTGGACCGGAATATGGATCTTGATGAGGCGAAGGAACGAAAGGATAATCTGGTTGCGATGGGGCCGAATGTAGTAGCAGACACCGCCTCACTTTACCCTCCTATCGGTATGGGCGTGAAGTGGGCTATTAACTTCGCAACAGGGGACATCGTAGACGCTGTCGTTGAGGAAGCTCCTCACCAGTCAGAGCGTGAAACGAACATTTTTGATCGACAAGGAATGAAGACGCAATCTGATCTGATAGTCCTTGATACTGCAATCGAAAGCGACAGCGAAAATATTGAACGCATGTCGGAGAAAGACCGAGAGACTCTCAAGGATGCAGGGATTCTCGTCCCTGACAGCGATGGCGAACTGCACGTTGAGCTCAGCGAAAACAAGTTGCAGGAACTAGATGCCGAGGAACGCGAAGACGTGGACAGGGCTATCAACCGGTCTCTCAACTTGGTTCAGGTCAAGGTAGAGGTACCAGACTCAGGAGCAGGAAGTTTCACAAACAGCGGAAGGCATTATTCTGACCAGTACCTGGATAATTTTGACAGGAAGAAGGAGGACGTCCAGGATAAGTACGGAGTAAGCGACGAAGAGTACAAAGAGAAGAAGGACGCACAGAGTGGATGGTCGTGGTGATCCGAAGCCTGAAAGTACTCGCACCCGTGCTCTCGACTATGCTCGTATTCGGCTGCTCCGGGGGACCGATGGGTAATGAAGACCCTCCGGACCGAACAGGAGAGAACAGAGGCGACAGCATCCAACAAGGCGACGTTTACACTCAACTCCAGTTGACGTCATTGAAGATACAATCAGAACAGCGCAAAGAAGACGCCAGCGAAGAATTTCTAAAATCTCTCGGGGAGCGCAATTTCGACATCTTGAGCAGTCGCGGAATCATCCAGAAAGAAAAAGGAGAACTAACTGTGAATGATACTCTAAATCCTCAGGATCCAGACTCTTGGGTGAACGACGCCCCGAAATACGACGAGACAAAGAGCGCCTTGTCGGATTTCGAGTATGCCTACACCATGAATCATTGCGGGACGGAGATCTCTCCCCATGAGATCATGGAGTCATATTTGGACGAATCTTTCGGAAAATACAACACACTCGAAGAGTACAGAGACGACTATTATCAGTTTATAAATGACTGTTGACGTTGGACTTCTACATGAGGGAATGAGTACGTCTTACAGAAACAAGTCTGAGCGGTCCGCCATGGTCGAGTTGGGTGTCCGTTTAGGTGTCCGCCCACCGGTTCTCCCCTGCGCTCCCCCAGCGAACCGTGTTCAGCGACCTATCGTGGGACACATGCCTGCTCCTTGTTCGAAGCCGACGGCACCGACTCCCACGCGGGGCCCTCGGGAGTCCTTCATGACCAGCACCGGCAGAACGCCCTGCTTGCCGCCTATCCCGGGCTCAGGCTACTGCGCTTCTCTTGGAAGGTCCTCCCCTCCCCGAACACCATCGTGGCGACCATCGCGACCGCTCTAGACCCGCAATGAGCTCTCAGCCCGGGCGGCACCCGAACCGGCGGCCCAAGTAACCCATCCGGCGTCGCAGAATCGACGCTTTTAAGCAGATCAGGTGTCGATTCCACCACGCAGGAGGAATGCTGCCCCACTCCACAGATGCTGCCGCCCACGGCTGCCAAGACAGGCCGAGGCCGAGCTTCCTCACCAAGGGCGCCAGATCCGCCTCTCCTTCATCCTGACCACGCTTGCACGGGCACCTGCGTGCGTTGGTATCCGGACGTACTGTTACCGTCTCTGCCACGAACATGACGGATCCCCCATTCCGGGCATGACTGCTTGGCCTGCAGGTACGGGGTTCGCTTAGGAGCAAGGATGTACAGAGTGCCGTTGACCAGGACTCGCCCGATTCTGGATGCGCTCGGGAGCATCGGCCTGGGACTACTTACAGGCGGCGTCCTCCTGGCCGTCGTTGCGGTATTCCGGCTTGGCGCCATGGGCAACGACGCGCTAGAGACAGTCACCGAGCTACCTTCATGGTGGGTCACGGTGGCACTCGGAACACTCGCAGCTTTGATCACGCCAAGGTGGGGCGAGGAGCAGGCCGGGACTCAATCAAAGGGACACCAGCGGTGGGCACACACGCTGTTATTCGCGGTGGTGGGGATGTCCTCGCTATATGTGAGCTACGCCGCGTTCCCGGCAAATACTTTTTGGGCGACCGCCACGTCCAGTGAGGCATACTCCCCAGCCCCCATCAGAGTGTCCGTATGGGGGGCCGCTGTGGTGATCTTCCTGGGCGCCGTCCTCACAGCTGCCTCCACTCGACGGCCGCGAGTCAGGGCTCCACTGCGCTTTCTGCCACTCTTCTCGGCAGGGCTTGTCCTCGTCATCGCTGCTGAATTCGTGCTCCGTACAGCCGCTCTTTACGAGCCAGTAGACTATGTGATCGGCACAGTCGCTCCTGAAGACGACGGGCTCGAGGTACCGACCGAAGCAAACAAGGTCGGCTGGTCATGGAAGGCGCCTACGGGCGCCCGATTGGAGTCTGTGCAGCCCGGACCATCCGGCCCGCTCCTTATTTTCGAAGACGGAATTGTCTCCCTAGACGGCACGACCGGTGACGAGTTGTGGCACTACCGGAAGCCCTACAGCGACATTGTAGAGGTCTCGGTGATCGACGACGGAGCCACGGGCGTCGTCGCAAGCCTTCCGAACGGGCAGCCGTCCGGCGACCAGACCATCACGGAGATCTCGACCACGACTGGCGAGATCACCCGAGAATCGACACTGGGAGGATGGGTCGCCGATGCGGCCCCTGAAGACGCCGGATTCGACTTCAAGGGCAGAACGTCGGACATGCGACTGTTCGTCGGCAGTGAGGATGGAAAGTCGCTCCGATGGAGTGCCCGCTCAGCGGAGACGGGAGAAGAGCTGTGGAGATTCAAACTCCCGTCCAGCGACGGACGCACCTGCGCCCCGGATGACCAATGGGCGGCCGACAGGAATTATCTCGTGGCAGAGAACCGGGTCGTCTTCCTTTATGGATGTCTGAACGTAGACCCTGATGCCGACGCTTGGAGGCGCAACCCCTGGAATCAATTCGATAGACAGGAAGGCGAGTTCACCCTTGAGGTCGTCGCTAAGGACGCGGACACTGGGCGGACGACCTGGAAGCACACTTGGGAAGGCTCCCAGGGAAGTCCAATGAACATTTTTCGGCTCGCCGCCTCACACCCGGCGCCCAGCAGGGAAGGTGACACTGTGATCACCTTGGGCTCCCTGACCGCACCTCCCATCATTCTGGATCCGAAGGACGGCACGCCTATCACCGAACTACCTGGAGACTTGGCAGAGTTCACTGCCCACGACCGATCATTCGAGCGCCTAGTTTATTCCGACTCCGAATTCACTATCATTCAGACCGGTAGCGTATTCGATCGCGAACTTTCGGAGGTATTCCAACTGGAGCCACATACTGGGAGTGCCATTGAAACCATTCGCGCATCCAGCGACAGCTTGTTTTTCAGGGAGCTTGAAACGGCCACACTTCTTGGCGATTCGATCTCAATCATGTCCCGACACCGCGGATCGATAGGGGATTCACGCGCGCTTTCCTTCGCCACCTTGCCCTTCGGCTCCGACGTTACCGACGTCGACTGGATCGAACTCGGCCCGGTACACCCGGACACTAGACGGGCTACCGGCGTTTGGGAGGACCGCGCACAGGTAGTCCCGGTTCCGGGCGCGGTGGTCGCTTACGTCGCGGATACCGAGCCGATGGTCGTGTACGGACTGGTGGCCTGACGCAGGCGGCCCTCATGCATCGGGAGGCAGAGCAGCAGGGGCCGGGATGACCGTGCCCACCGCCGGCGTGCGACCCCTCGGCCGCGCCTGACTACTAGCCCATCCACAGTCGGCTGCGACGCCCTACCCACGACAGGCGCGACCGGCGATATTGGCTCCATGGGTGACAGCACGACAGGGTTCGACCGCGTCCGTAGCATGGCCGCTCAGCAGAACGGGCTGGTGCGGGCTGCACAGCTCCGCGAGTGCGGGCTTGAGGAGGCCGCGATCCGCCACCATCTCAGGCGCGGCAACCTTACGAGGGCCTTCGGCCTCCATGGCGTCTATCTCGTTCCGGCGCTGGTCTCCCTGCGGTCGTCGTACCTCCTGCGGGCGCACGCGTTGCAACTGTCCATGGGCCCTGGAACGGTCCTCGCCGGCCGTACCGCTGCGCTTCTCTGGGGGATCCAAGGCGTCCCCTACCGTGAGCAAGACACTCTGGTCGTATGGCGCCCCACCTCCCACAGCCGGCGTGACATGTCGGGTGTCCAGGTGCTCCGAGGCACGCTCGATCCCGAAGACGTCATGTCCAAGGACGGCGTACGGGTGACGTCTCCCGAACGCACTCTCCGGGACACCGTCCTCTGCACCGACCGGGACATCGCCGTATCTCTGATGGACTCGGCCATCAACCTCGGCCTGGTCCGAGCCGACCGGCTCCCCGCTCTCGAGGCGGCCAACAAGGGGCGGATGGGCCAGCGCCGCACCGCACCGTGGTGGCGCCTTGCCGACGGGCGTGCACAGAGCCCATTGGAAACCCGAATCCGGCTGGTGTGCGTCGACGCCGGGCTACCGCCCGACGACCTCCAGCACCCTCTGCTGCTGCCCGGCGGGCAGAACATCTTCGGTGACCTCTGGTGGGACACGGGCCCGGTCCTTGTCGAAGCAGACGGCGCCAACTCCCACGCGGGGCCCTCGGGGCTCTTTCATGACCAGCACCGGCAGAACGCCCTGCTCGCCGCCTATCCCGGGCTCAAGCTGCTGCGCTTCTCTTGGAAGGACCTCTCCTCCCCGAACACCATCGTGGCGACCATCGCGAACGCCCTGAACCCGCAATGAGGTCTCGGCACGGCCGGCAGCCGAACCAGCAGCCCCCGTACCCAATCCAGCGTCGTGAAATCGACGCTTTTAAGCAGATCAGGTGTCGATTTCACCACTCAAGAGTGACGAGGTCAGCCCCCACCTGGTAGAAAAGCCCTCGTGTCGAGCGCATGACCACGAGGGTTCCTTCCATCGGGTGGGTCGATTCTTACACAGGGCGGAGAGAAATCCGGGGTCTCCCCCCTCGCCAAGCGCCAGCGCTCATCGGCCTACCAGAAGCGGCTCGCCGTCTAGCCGCCTTGAGGTCGACTTACTCGGAATGATCATATCGATGCTTCCAATGATTTAATGACGGCGTCCATGTAGGCCGTCGGAGGCGACAGCTTTTCGCGCTGAACCTCATCAGCAGTCAGCGCGAGCCTCTCTTCTCCGTCGATTTCAACGAACAGATCATCCTGGAACTTACCCGCCTCCACGCACCCGTTCTCCAGTGCCCGGTTTGCGGATTCCAATGTACTTCTAAGATCGATCTCCTGACGACTCCCTAAAACAATGATGCTCGCATCCGACTCATCTTCGTGCACTGGCGAGTCCACGACCTCATCGAACCTCTCCATGCCCAAGCTCCCCCATGGGGAAGGAGTAAAACTCTCCCCTTGCTTTATATCAAGGAAGACCCCTCCAGCTTCGTCAACCACTGTTGAAATCGGGTCAGACTCTGAACGCGCGATGTCGTTTTGATCGACCATGCGGACCTTCATATCGCTCAGGTCATCGACCTGGTACGTCCATTGCACACCTCCATTTTCGTCGAACGCAATCAAGCCATCATTGCCGCCGCATTCGTAGGGCAACACCATGGTCTCGGTGTTGGAAGCGGACTCCCATACATCTGATGGCATGTCCTTCAATGTGCAAGTAGAAGGCATACTGGAGGTCCAGCCCTCACGCTCCTCTGACAGGGCAGATACGGTCACCTGACTAGCAGATCCGTCTATGAACGCAACAGAATCCCCAAGCGTTCCGACAATCCTCACCGCTTCAGAAGGAAACGCCTGGTCCGACACCAGTTCACCGGATTCGACATCCATTACCATGTAGCGACGTTCTTGCCTGAACAGGGATGCCTGCGTATACGACATCACCAACCGCTGGTGATCTTCATCAGATTGCCCTTCTTGTGGAGCCGTGAGTTCTACACCCGATGGTCCGCTAGGAACATCGACAGACCATTGCTCACGCCCACGCGCCAACGTGTACGCAGACAAGTGATCCGGGTACACAGCGATCAGGTTTCCCGAAGACACCAGGAACCGATCGGGTTCCCGGCCTTCTTCCGCCGTGACGGCAGCTAGTACATCCTTAAGATTGTCGGCAGAGTACTGGCCTGCCGCACCAAAAACGGATGCGCGTTCGCTGGGTTGCACCACGGGCGCACGCTCGCGCGTGTACCACAAGCCGCCCCCCACCACAGCGACAACCACAAGGATCGCAAGTGCTGGGAGCACATATCTTTTTCGTAGTATTGCCAACTCACACTCCCATGCTGGGTTCCACTTTTGTTGATCAGGAGGGGCCATCCTGTTCACCACGCAGGATGAATACCTCTCCACTCCATAGGTGTTGCCGCCCACGGTTGCCACGACAGGCCGAGGCCGAGCTTCCTCACCAAGGGCGCCAGATCCGCCTCTCCTTCATCCTGACCACGCTTGCACGGGCACCTGCGTGCACTGGTATCCCGACGTGCTGTTACCGTCTCAGCTACGCACATGACGGATCCCCCCATTCCGGGCATGGCTGCTGGCCTGCGGGTACTGGGGCTTGCTCAGGAGATGGTTGTACACAGTGTCGCCGACCAGGACTCGCCCGATTCCGGATGCGCTCGGGACCATCGGCTGGGGCCTACTCACAGGCGGCGTCCTCCTGGCCGTCGTGGCACTGTTCCGGCTCGGCGCCATGGGCAGCGACGGGCCGACGACCGCTGCCGGGCTCCCCTCCTGGTGGGCGGCGGTGCTCCTCGGGGCGATCGCTGCACTGGTGACACCCAGGTGGAGTAAGGAAGCGGCCAAGGGGCCGCCGGACGGGCGCTGGTCGCACGCGGTGCTGCTCGGCGTGGTGGCCCTGCTCTCGCTGTACGCCTCCTACAGCGGGTTCCCCACGGACGCGTTCTGGGCGACCGCGCCCTCCGGCGAGGAGTACTCCGCCGTCCCCATCAGAGTGTCCATCTGGGCCGCGCCCACAGTGATGATGCTGGGCGAGCTCCTCGCGGCGGCGTCCCCCCACCGGCCGCAGGTCCGGGCGCCACGACGCTTCCTGCCGCTCCTCGCGGTGGGCCTGGCCCTGGCCGTGGCCGCTGAGATCGCGCTCCGCACCGCTGCTCTGCACCAGCCTGTGGACTACGTGGCGGCGGCCCCCGTCCCGGAAGTGGGCCCCGCGGTGCCGACCGAAGTCAACCAGGTCGGCTGGTCATGGGAGGCGCCCGCGGACGCCCGGCTGGAGGCTGTGCGTCCTGGACTGTTCGGTCCCCTGCTCCTTTTCGAGGACGGTGTGGTCGCCCTGGACGGCACGACCGGGCAAGAGTTGTGGCACTACCGGGAGCCCTACAGAGACGTCGTGGAGGTGTCGGTAACCGACGACGGGGCCACGGCCGTCGTAGCGAGCCTTCCGAAGGGGCAGCCGTCCGGCGACCAGACCGTCACGGAGATCGCGACCAGGTCGGGGAAGATCGCCCGGGAATCGGTGCTGGACTCGTGGATCGCTGACGCCGCCCTCGAAGACGCCGGATTCGAGTTCTTCGGTCGGACACCGCACACGCGGCTGTTCTTCGGCAGCGTAGACGGCAAGTCGGCCCGCTGGAGCGCTCGCTCAGCGGACACTGGCGAGGAGGTGTGGTCGTTCACCGTGCCGGAGGAAGAAGGCCGAGCCTGCGTCCAGGACGGCCCTTGGACCTCCGGCAGGAACTTCCTTGTAGTCGAGAACAGAGTCCTCTTCCTTTACGCATGTGTGGACAAGAACACCGGCACCCCTTCCTGGCATACCGACCCCTGGGTGCCGAACGACGACCCGGATAATCCGCCCATCCTGAATATCGTCGCCAAGAACGCGGACACCGGAAAGACGGCATGGGAGCGCACTTGGGAGGGCCCAGTGGAAACCTTCTCCAGCATTGCCTCTCCGAATCATCCTCCTGACAGGGAGGCCGATCCCGTAATCGCCCTTGACTCCTCGGGGGATGACCCGCCGCTGCTACTGGACCCGACCGACGGCTCGCCCATCAATGACTCACCTGAGGAGCTGGTGAACCTCAAGGACAGTGACCAGTCGAACTTCAAGCGGTTGTTGTACTCCGACACCGATACCAGCATCGTCCAAGTGAGCGGCGACTCTGAAAGACTGAACCCTGCGACATTTCGAATGGTTTCACACATCGATGGCAGCACGGACACCCTACGCATCCCAGGGGACATGCTGTCCGACGAAGAGCTGCTTACGTCGACTGCACTCGGCGACTCGATCGCATTCATGTCCCGATCCGGCGGCCCGGATTCATACTCCCTCTCCTTTGCAACCCTGCCTTTCGGCTCCGACGTGAACGAGATCGATTGGATCGATCTCACCGAGATCCAGTCGGACGCCGGACCCGACGGCATGCGAGATGCGTGGCGAGACCGGGCACAGGTCGTCCCAGTTCCGGGCGCGGTGGTCGCCTATGTCAAGGACACCGAGCCGATGGTCGTGCACGGACTGGTGGGCTGACACAGGCCAGCTCCCTCATCAGGAGGTCGCGCAGCAGGTCTCGGGATGGCCATGGCCAGATGATCCGCCGCCTGACGCAGCCGACGGGTGGGCCACCGTCACGACGCCCCAGCCCCCACCGCCCTGCGTAGGGTGCGGGACAGTTGCACTCCCACATCCCGCCGGCTCGTTCCTGTCTTCAAGGACAGCCACGCTCCGAACAGCATCACCCAGAACGTCGTGAGCACCCAGTCCGGCGTCAGCTCTGCGTCGATCTCGCCGGCCTCCTGGCCCTGCACGATCACGGCCAGCAGCGCCTGAACCCGCTGCTCCCCCTCCTCCCAGGCGTCCGGGTCCACCAAGGCGTTGTCGGCGAACACCAACCCCAGCACCGACCCCAGCCCCAGGTACTCCTGCGCCAGGCGGTCCAGCGAGTTCAGCGCCCCTTCCCCGTCCAACCGCGCCGCCTCGTCCGCGCGGGCGAACCGCACCCGGCACTCCTCGTCGACGGCCGCCAGCAGGTCCCCCCGGTCGGTGAAGTGCCGGTGGAGCGTCGACCTACTCACGTCGCCCGCCTTCGCGATCTCCGCGAGGGTGGCCGACGTGTCCCCCGCCAGCGTCTCGATGGCGGCCTCGACGATCAGCCTCCGGGTCCGGCGTGCGGTCGGCGACAGGTCGGTTGTGCTGCGGTGCATGGGGGCGATTCTAGGCCTCCGCAGCCGCAGAGCCGGACCCGCAGGTCATTTTTTGCGACATCCATGTGTCACAATGCTTCGCATGAGTAGCAACACCGGCGTACGAGGCCCATGGACGCTCCCGGCGGCCCTGGCGACCGCCGCGCTCGCGAGCGGCGCACTGGTCGTGTTCGGGCCCCCGCCCGACGGCCCGGTCTCCTTCCCTCTGACGGTGCCGCTGCTGCTCGCCGCCGCCGTCGCCGCGCGCATACTCCCCGGCCGGATCGGCGCCGGCGTCGGCCTGGCGGCGGTCGTCCTCGCGGTCGCGGCCGCGGTCACGGCCCTCGCCCCCCAGGCGGAAGACGGCCTCACCGCGGTCGCCATCGGGATCCGCGTCCTGCAGTTCGCCGCGCTGGCCGTCGCCGCCTACGCGGGCATACGGCAGGTGGTCAGGCCGCCACGGGACACCGACGGCCCACGCCGCGACTGGACCCGGCCGCTCCAGATCACCGCGCTGCTCTGCCTCTCCGCCATCGGCGCCGAACTCCTCGCCGCCTACAGCGACAACACCGGCGACCCCGGCGGCGTCGCCTTCGCCGTGGTCTTCTTCGCCGCCCTCTACGGCGCCCCCGCCCTCCTCGCCCGCGAACTCGTCCGCCGGCGCGGCTGGGCCTGGCCCAGCCTGCTGCTCCTGTACGCCGCCCTGGGCACGGCGCAGGCCTGCCTGATCGACCAATCTCTGTTCAGCGCCGACTACCAGGGCTACGAGGGCTGGGAGGAGATCCGGGAGGCCACCCTCATCCCGCCGCTGGGCATCAGCGCCTACAACGCCTTCAGCTTCATCGTCGGCCACATCGTCTACAGCTTCGCCGCCCCGGTCGCGCTCGCCGAAGCCTGGGCTCCCCAGCGCGCGCGGGAACCGTGGCTCGGGCGGGTCGGGACGGTCGTCGCCGCGCTCGCCTATGCAGGGGCCGCGGCGCTCATCGTGTCCGACCCGGAATCGCGCTCCGGTTCGCCCCTACAGCTCACGGTCGCGGCAGGCATCGTCGCCGCGTTCGTCGTAGCCGCCGTGCTGATCGGCCGACGGGCGACGGCGGGGCCGGCGGAGGCGGGGCGACCGCCGCGGCCCACACGACGGCTGCCGCTGTGGCCGGTCTTCGCCGCCGCGCTGCTCGTCGCCTTCGCCCTCGACCTCAGCCCCCAGTCGTGGGGCGGTGTGCTGCTGAGCCTGGCCGCCATCAGCGCCTTCGCGGTCGCCCTGCTGGCCGCTGCGAAGACCCGGGACTGGACGATCCGCCACAGCGCCGCCGCGGCCCTCGCCTTCCTCCTGGCGCGCGGCCTTATGGCGTTCACCTACTTCCCGCTCCTGGGCGACGTCGCCCCGCTGCCGAAGTACACGCACAACGCCGTCATGCTCCTGGCCGTGCTCGCGGCCGGGTGGTTCGCGCTCCGGGGGAAGCGCGCGCCGCGTTGAGGCCCGCGTCGATCGCGGGGGGCCTGATCGCGGGCGGGACCTGATCGCGGGCGACGCCTATCCGTGCCCGTCCCCCGGACCGCCACCGCCATCGTCAGCGCCCACGCCAACTCCTCGGTCAGCGCTTCCCGCATCGGCCTCGGCCAACGCCTCGTAGATCGGCTCCAGCGCTTCCGCCACCAGGGGTATCGGCGCATCCCAGTAGGCGAGCGGGTTCAAGGGCCGCTGGGGTCCGGGCAAGGGCAGCGGCTCGGACGCGGCCCAGAACTCCTCCGCCCCCTCCGGCAAAGGTTCCACCTGCACGTCCAACTCGTTCGGCGGACGCACACCACCCCCGGCCTCCTCCAGGCGCTCCAGCAGCAGCGCCGGTGAAACCCCGTGCCACCCCAGGAGCAGGAGCGGATCCTCGTCGATCGCGTCGGCGAACACGTACAGCAGCGCCGCCACGTGCTTGCACGGAAACCCGTTGTCCGGGCAGGAGCACACCGGCCGCATCTTCCGCAGCGGCGGGAACATCTCCGCCCCGACGGCCCGGAGGGCGTCCTCTGCGCCCGGGGGCATCATTCCATCCTCCAGCGCGTTCCCGGTCTCCTCGGCTTCGGCCCCCGCCAGCCGGTCGATGACCTGCTCCGCACGCGCCTCGCTCAGCGGGGCCGTGTGGAAGGCGGAGCGGTAGTCGTACCTCGCACTCCCCGCCACCTCGCCGCTCACCCGCCCGCTCTCGACCAGGATCCTCTCCACCGCGCCGCCGCGCGCGTACGAGCGTCCCCGGGACAGCCTCCCCGTGTCGCCGCCGGACTCGACCTCGTCGACGAAGCGCCGCGCCCACCAGTTCTCCCCGATCGGTCCCCGCGCCCTCACCCGGACACCGCCTCAGGCGCCAGCCGCACGACCTCGCGCAGCTCGTCGACGCTGAGCTCGCTCAGCCATTCCTCCCCCGACCCGCCGAGCACGGCGTCCGCCAGCGCCTTCTTGCGTTCGATCATCTCGTCCACGCGCTCCTCCAGCGTGCCCATGCAGATCATCTTGCGCACCTGCACGGTGCGGGTCTGCCCGATGCGGTACGCCCGGTCGGTGGCCTGCTGCTCCACGGCCGGGTTCCACCACCGGTCGACGTGCACGACCTGGTTTGCGGCGGTCAGGTTCAGCCCGGTCCCGCCCGCCTTGAGTGACAGCAGGAACACCGCGGGCCCATCGACCCCCTGGAACCGCTCCACCATCGCGTCGCGCTTCTTGCGCGGCACCCCGCCGTGCAGCCACAGGACCGGCACGCCCAGGCGCTTCTCCAGGTGCGGGGCGAGCATGTCGCCGAACTCGGTGTACTGGGTGAAGCAGAGCGCCTTGTCCCCGTCGGCGGCCATCTCCTCCAGCATCTCCTCCAAGCGCGCGAGCTTGCCCGAGCGCCCGTGGAGGCGTGACCCGTCCCCGAGCGCGTGGGCGGGGTGGTTGCAGATCTGCTTGAGCCGGGTCATGGTCGCCAGGATCAGCCCCTTGCGGCGGATGCCGGTGGCGTCCTCAAGGGCCTCCACCATCTCGTTCACCGCCGCCTTGTAGAGCGACGCCTGCTCCGCCGTGAGCGTGCACCACGTCTTCATCTCCTGCTTGTCGGGCAGGTCGGCGATGACGTCGCGGTCGGTCTTGACGCGGCGCAGCACGAACGGGGCGGTGGCGCGCCGCAGCCGGGTCGCGGCCGCCGCGCCCTCCTCCTGGGAGGGGCCGCGTTCGATCGCCGCGGCCGTCCGCTTCTCGAATGCTTCCCGCTCCCCCAGCAGGCCGGGGTTGGCGAACTCCATGATCGACCAGAACTCGCCCAGCCGGTTCTCCACCGGCGTCCCGGTGAGCGCAACCCTGGCCGCCGCCGGTACCGCCCGCACGGCCTTCCATGTGGCGGTGCGGGGGTTCTTGATGTGCTGTGCCTCGTCGCAGACGGTCCGCGCCCAGTCCAGGCCCGCCAGCTCCTCGGCGTCACGGCGCAGGGTGCCATAGGTGGTGAGGACCAGGTCTGCGCCGGCGCAGGCCTCCTTGAGGCCGGCTCCCCGCGGGCGCCCGGCCCCGTGCTGGACGTGCACACGCAGCTCGGGCAGGAAGCGTTCGGCCTCCTTGTGCCAGTTGCCGATCACCGACGTCGGGCAGACGACCAGCGTCGGCGCGCACGGTCCGGCGTCCGCGCGCTCTTCGGCGAGCACCGCGAGCACCTGCAGCGTCTTGCCCAGCCCCATGTCGTCGGCGAGCACCGCCCCCAGGCCCAGGCGGCCGAGGTAACGCAGCCAGGCGGCGCCGCGCCGTTGGTAGGGGCGCAGCCGCGCCTCCAGTCCAGGCGGGTCCTCCATGGGCGCGAAGGCCTGCTCGGCCCGGCCCTCCAACAGGGCCCCGAGGTCCCCTCCGGCTTCGACGGAGGACACCTCCAGGCCGCCGACGGTGGGCTCCAGCGCCATGCGCAGCGCTTCGGCCTCGGTCACGGTTCCCGTCCCGCGCTTGGCGATGGCGTCCGCCGCGGCCTTGAGGCGCTCCGGGTCCAGGTGGACCCACTCCCCGCGCATGCGCAGCAGCGGGGCCTTGAGCTGGGCCAGCTCCTGGAGCCGCTCGGCGCTGAGTTCGACGTCGCCGAGCGCGGCGCGGTAGTCGAACTCCACCAGGCGCCCGGCGATGCCGTCGCCCGCGGCCGGCGCCCCCTGCTCCTCCAGGCGCAGTGCCACCGTGGTCTCCCGCGTGCCCGCCCACGGGGGCAGCAGCAGGCCGACACCGGCCTCGCTCAGGGCGGGTGCGAACCGGGTGAGGAATTCGCAGGCCTGGACCGTGTCCAGGGTGCAGGTGCCGTGTTCGCGCACGTCCTCGCGGTTCAGGAGCGGGTACATGTCGGCCGCCCGCCCGAGTGCGGCCTCGATGGCCGCGCCGCGGTCGCGGGGAAGCCAGTCGGCGGCGTCGTCGGCGCGCGCGTCCTTCAGGGGGATCATGAGGGAGGGCTCGTCCGCCGACTGGATCCACGCCTCCAGCCCCCACGAGACGCCCTCGTCCAGGATGAGCGGCTCCGGCGAGCGCGCTCCGCCTGTCCCGTGGTGCTCGTCGTCCTCGCCGACCTCGTCCTTCCCCACTTCGGGGAAGTGGTCGTCATCGGGGCCGGGACCGAGGTCGGGCTCGAGGTCGGGCTCCACGAGCCGCAATGCCAGCCGCACCGCCGCCGTCCGCCGGTGCACCGCACCGAACCACTCCGACAGCCGCTCGGCCAGTACGCTCTGATCGCGCCCCCAGGCGTATCCGGGGACCTCACCGTCGTCGGCGAGCAGCCCGTGCAGCCAGTACGCGTACAGCCGCGGCCCGGCGGGCAGCCGGAACTCCCGGCCGTCCAGCCGCTCGCGCACCGCGAGGTCGGTGAACACGCACAGCGCCTCCAAGGCGTCGACGACCACGGCCGAGCCCGCCTCACGGGGGTCATTGTCGGCATCCGGGCCGTGGTGGGCGCGCAGCACCGGGGGGACCGCCGTGGCGTAGGAGCGCAGCCAGGACATCACCTGCGGGTCGAGCACGGGCCGCCACCGCGCCCGAGGGGCGGATGCATTGGTGCCGAGGTCCGCTTCGGCCTCCTCGACCCATTGCGGGACGACCCGGCGGGCGGCGGCGAAGGATTCGGCCGCCTGAAGCAGGACTTCCAGGTGCGGCAGGGAGGCACTCCCCGACCCCGCCGCCGAGGACCGGTAGGCGCGCAGGAGCGCCGCGGCGTCGGCGGGGTGCAGGACGAGCGCCGGGGCCTCCCAGTCGCGCAGCCCCGCGCGGGAGGCGGCGCTCTTGGGAGCGTCGAGGCGCACCCCCAGCGATGGGGGCGTGAAGGGGTGGGTGGGGCCGCCGGGCAGTCTCAGTACCGCGGTCCCGGGGGCGGGGAGCCCCGGGGCGGGGGCGTAGGCGTACCCCTGCGCGAGGGCCCGGATCACCGCCTCGCGGTTCTCCGGAGCCCGGTACAGGAGGTGGACCACCTCTTCGGCCAGCTCCCTCGGCCCCATGGCGTACGGGTGGGGGCGTGGTTCCCCCCGGGACCTGGTCACCGCGGGGAGTTCGGAGTCCATCCCCCAGACCCACAGGGCCCGGTCGGACCAGAAGGCTTCTAAAACGCGCACTCTCCCAGTGTGGTCCCCTACGCCAACCGGTCGGGCACGTTCGGGATGCAAAGGGTCTGGGCCTGCTCCGCGCCTGCTGGGAGGCCCGACCGGGGGCGCCCCGCCGGCGCCGGTAATGTCGCTCTGTGACCATGGATACGGCGTTGGAAACGGCCCTCGTCCCGCCCGGCCCGGTGACCCTCTCGGACCGGTGGACGCAGACCCGGTGGACGACGCAGGTCGAAGCCTTCCGTCTCTCGGTCGTCCCGGTCACCCGGGGCCTCTACGCCGAAGTCACCGGCGAGCAGCCGAGCGGCCCCGACGGCGCGGACCTCCCCGTCACCAGCGTCTCCTGGCTGGACGCCGTCCGCTTCTGCAACGCCCTGTCCCGCCGCGAGGGCCTGACCCCCGCCTACACTCCGAACCCCGACGACCACACCGCCGAGTGGGACACCTCCGCCGACGGCTACCGCCTGCCCACCGAGGCCGAGTGGGAGCACGCCTGCCGCGCCCGCACCGTCGGCCCCCGCTACGGCCGCCTCGACGACATCGCCTGGTATTCGGGCAACGCCTCCGACCGCATCCACCCCGTGGGCGGCAAGGCCCCCAACGCCTGGGGCCTGTACGACATGCTCGGCAACGCCTGGGACTGGTGCTGGGACCTCTACGACCCCGACGTCTACGGCTCCTACCGGGTGCTGCGCGGCGGCGGCTGGTCCGACGAGCACTGGAGCTGCCGCGCCTCGGTGCGCCGCCGCAGCCACCCCACCTTCCGGATCGACGACGTGGGCTTCCGCGTGGCCCGCTCGTAACCGCCCACTCGCGAACGCCCGCTCGTGAACGCCCGCGCCGAGCGGCCGCCCGGCGCGGGCACCGGGCGGCCGCCGTCACGGCGCCTGCGCCGAGTGCCTTTCGAGGAGGTCGACGGCCGCCCGGTAGTGGTCGAGGCCGTGGTCGACCCACCTTCGGGCGAGGTCGGCGGCGGTCGTCCCGTCGATCACCTCATCGCGCACGCTCTGGGCGAGCAGGAGTTCCACCAGCGCCACGAGGCGATGCTCCGGCAGCTCGCCGTCGCTGTACCCCGTGCGCCTGAAGACCCGGTGCAGCAGGCCGTGCCGATCCGCCCCGCTTTCGAGCAGGTACCGGATCTCGCCGAGACGGACCTGAAACGCCTTCTCTTCACGGGGGAGCGACCGTTCCAGCATCTTCTCGAGCGCGTCGGGCCCGTACCTGAAGCTCCTGCCCCCGGCCGTCCGCAGTTCACCGATGATCTCGGCCGGATAGGGCAGGGTCGCGACGGCGAGGTCGACGAGGGTCCGGCCCACGCGGTTCCTGGCGTTGATCTGGGCCCCGTGGTCGAGCAGGGTCCGAATGAGCGCCCAGCGGTCGCCGTCGATCGTCTCCAGCACCGAGGAGACCTGCCCGTTGACGTCGACGGCGGCGAACAGGGGCGAGTTCCCGTACTCGGCCTGGAGGTTCGGATCGGCCCCCTCCTCCAGTAGGGCGGTGACCTCCGCCAGGTCGCCGCGGGCGACGGCGTGGTGCAGGGGCGACATCCCCCTGTCGTCCAGGGAGTTCGGCCCGTCCTCCCGGTCGGTCGGCTGGAGTTCGAAGACGGCCATGGCTTCGTCGTGGTAGGGCGGGGCGGCGCTGGCGCCGTAGAGGGCCCTGGCCCCGTGGAACAGCTTGGCGGCGGGGCCCAGGTACGCGTCGTACGGCTGGTCCTTCTCGTCCAGGTGGTCCATCGGCGCGTGGTAGCCCTGCAGGAGGAATACCAGCATCTTCCGGCCGGGGGTGGGCTTGGCCTTCAGCAGGGCGAGGGTGTCCGCGTCCCCCTCGAACCACGCGTCGAAGTCGTCCACCTCGACCCCGGGTCCGAGGGCGTGCTCGATATACTCGTCGACGGCGCCGTCGAGCCGGTCGGCCAGCTTGTCGCCGAGCAGGTCGAAGGCCTCGGCCGCAGTGGGCCTGAGACCCCAGACCGAGAGGCATTCGAGGTCCTCGTCGTAGTCGAGGAAGTCCTCGTCTTCGCCGTCATATTCGGCGTCGAGGTCATAGGCGACCACGGCGTACCTGTTCGGCCCGACCGGCCCCGTCACCCGCCCCGCGTCCGCGTCGGCGAGCATCCGCACGATCTCTGTCTGATCCATGGCCCGACCCTGCCAGCCCCGTGTGACAGCCCCCTGGTCGCCGTCCCGGTCTGTCCCTTCCTCGCACTGGCGTCAGACCGTGAACAGGCCCCAGTACGCGGCCCAGGGCAGTAGGACGGCGGTCCCGGCGAGCAGTGCGCCCAGGCGGACCTTCGCGGGGGTGTCGAGGGACGCGCGCGCTCGGTGGCATCGGACGACCAAGGTCAGCGCCCCCGCTGCGGCCCCCAGGGTCGCCAGCTGCAGTGCCAGCCACGGCAGCGGGTGCCCGGCGACGACCGGGCCCGGCGTCGTCCCGGCGTTGATCATGATCATTCCGAGGTAGCCGATGGTGAGCGGGGGAACGGCCAGGCCCACCAGACCCAGCGCCGCGGCGGTCCGGCGGCCGGGGCGCAGCCGGGGCCGGTCGCGCAGGCGGGAGTAGGCGCCGACGAGGAGGGACCCCCCGAACGCGGCCATGAGCACGGCGAACGCGGCGATCTGGACGCCGGACGACTCGTACGCGGCCAGCGGCGCGAGCGATTCGCTTTCCTCCTCCTGCTCCGGAGGCGGGTCCCCCCTTCCTGCGGCGGCGGTGCCGGACAGACCGTGCACCCATTCGGTGACCGTCCGGACGTACTCGGGTGAGAGGTCGCGGAAGGAGGCGGCAGGGTCGCCCTCCGCCTCGACGTATCCGTCGTCGCTGGGCTCCATGCTGTGCCCCACGCCGTCGATGACGCGCAGCGTGGAGCGGGGGTCGCCGCCGCGCGCGAGGGCGTCCGCGTAGATGCGGAGGGTCTCCCCCGGCGGGGTCGACCAATCGAGGGCGGCGGCCACCCCCAGGAACGGCCGGTCTAGCCGCTCAAGCGCGGGCCGGGGGTCGTGGCCGTGCAGTCGGAACATGTCGGCGGCCACGATGTGGCGGGTCAGCGTCTCCCCCAGCCGCGTCCGCAGGGGCTCCGACACCCCGGCGTGCCGGAGCTGCATCCGGTTCATCCACACCTGGGTGCGCTCCGGTGTCAGGGCGCTGGAGTTCGCGGCGATCACGAAGTCCACCGCCGGGGAGCGGTCCGCGGCCTCGACCACCGTCCAGCCGCCTTCGCTGTGCCCGTGCACCCCGACCCGGTCCGGGTCCACCTCGGGGCGCTCTTCCAGCAGGTGGACGCCTGCGATCGCGTCGTCGGCCAGGTCGGCGATGGAGGCCTCGAACATGGAGTAGCCGTCGTCCGGGCCGCGCTTGTCGTAGATCAGGGTCACGATCCCGGCGCGCGCGAACGCCTCGGCCTGCGGCCGGTAGACCTCGCGCGGCAGCCCTTCGCCCGCCCCGGCCACGAGCACGATCGCGGGCAGGCCCGTGCCGCCCCCGGCCGGCGCGATGACGGTCCCGCCCATGGTCCGGTCCCCGCCTTCGAAGACGACGTCCTCGGTGACGAGCTCCCCGGAGCGGGACGGCCCGTCGGCCGCGCCCGGGCCGCGGCCTGCGGAGGCGGCGGAGGGGACGGCGGCGGTGGCGGGGGCGGGGAGCGTTGCGAGGAGGAGCAGGACGAGCGCGGTCAGGGTCGCGGAGCGGCGGGCGGCACGAGGCATCGGTCGGGCCCTTCGGCTGGGGGGCTTCCGCCTCCAGGGATACTCGTACACAGAAACTTGTGCAAGGAGATTTGTGCACACTGGCCGACGGTGGCCGGTCGGCAGCGTCCGCCTGCCACGCATTGCACAGGCATCTGTGCACAACTACGGTGGCCGCATGGATGACGACGCGTCGGCTCCGCGCAAGATCACCGACCTCGCGGCCCTGAAGGCCTTCGCCCACCCCAGGCGCCAGCACATCATCCAGCACCTGACGGAGCAGGGGCCGGCGACCTCGGCCATGCTGGCGCGCGCCCTGGACCTGAACACGGGGGCGACCAGCTACCACCTGCGCGAGCTCGCGCGCCACGGCTTCGTCGAGGAGGTCTCCGTCGAGGGGGCGCACGGGCGGGAGCGGTGGTGGGGCGCCCCCCGCAACGACCTCCGGTTCCCGCTGCGCAGCGAGCAGGACCCCGCCACCCGGGCCGTCATGGACGAGATGACGGGCTACACGCTCTCCCGCGACATCGCCGCCTTCCAGGAGGCGTCGCGGGCCATGGACCCCTCCGACCCCTGGGCCGACGCCTTCCCCTTCTCACGGGGAGCGATCACAGTGACCCCGGAGGAGCTGGCCCGGTTCTTCGAGGAGTACATCGACCTGCTCAAGCGGTACCAGCGGCCCCCGGAAGAGGCCCCGGCGGAGGCCCGCGTCATCCTCACGCACTTCCTGGGGTACCCCGCTCCGGCGCGACCGGAGGCAGACGGGGGCGGGGACGGGAGCGGGGACAGAGACGGGCCCGAGGGCGGAGGCGAAGTCGGCTCCGAGGGGCACTAGCCCTGTTCAAGCCGCGTGCGGCCTTGGGAGTGACCCCTCCCAAGGCCGCACGGTGTTCCTCCGCACCATCTCCCGATCGATTCGTCGGCGCGCCCCTCCCGCCCCTGTTCGGCGGGGGGCCGTGCCGCGCTTTCATGGAGATGGCGATTCCGCTTCGATGGCCATCAGAGGTTGTGGATACCCGATACGCTCACCACCGCTGAAATCGACCGGAGGATCGCCCTCCCACGCGGATCCGTCCGCGCTCAGAGAAGGCCCAAAGGACGCTCAGAAGAAGCGCAGTCGCTCGCGCATCTGCTTCTCGGGGTCCTCCAGGTAGATCAGCTCGCCGCGGGCCATCGCCTGCTCCAAGTAGGCGTACACCTGGATGGCGCGGTTGATGACGTCGGTCTGGGTGTCCCCCGTCGCGGCGACGGTCGTGTCGAGGGCCTGGGTCGACCGGGCCGTCAGGTTCACCGTCACACGGGCGGATCCGGACCCCGAACGACGGGATCCCCCACCGCGGCTCTGCTGCTGTCCGGACAGGTCTGTCGATTCGGCACTTGAGATGTTGGGCGGCATCACGCGACCTCAATCTTGATCGGCCCGTTCATCGGCCCGTTCATCGGCCCGTTCGGGCACGGCGACGGCGCACGGCGTTCAGGCGCCACGGGTGAACGGGTGGGCTTCGGCCGGGCATGCGGCACAGGTGACGCCGACGCGACAGGTCTGACCTGGAGGCGCGGCCGGCGTCGACGGGCAGGACCGGACGCACGCGGGAAGGGATCGGGGCACCGGCGCTGGAGCGCGCCGACGGGTAAGTCGAGGTCCCACCTGAAGATCGCCATGCGATGCATCCCACCCCCTATATCCATGCATCGATCGTACTCATTGAGGATGCCTGTCCGGCGGGCGATTGTCAAGGCTCCCAGCACTGACGTGCGCGGTCGGCATGCGGCACCGGTCCGGGCCGAGCCATCACCCTCGCTCTCGCGAAAGCTTTCAACCTGCGCCTTTCCCGCTGCGCGCCGCTCCCCAGGAGGACGCTCCGCGCGCCCGCGCGACGCCTTCCACCCAAGATCGGCGATTCCTCCGCTTTTCGGTCATCCATTCCCTTTCGCGCTGACCATGCATCAGATGCGCATGCGACAGACGCTTGTTATACGATTCTCTTCTGCTATCGTGACGGCCGTGGATACCCGGCGCTGATGCGTCATGAGCGCCCGAGCGGCTCGAACGGCACCGAGCGGCCGCCGGATGCGCGTTGACAACTCGATACACACCACCAGGTTCTGGAGGTCATCGCCTATGGGTGAACCCCGGGGGCAGTCACCACAGCGCATTGATGAGGCCCAGGAGGACCCGGCCGACGAAATCGAGGAACGCAGCCTCGCGGACGACTCCCCCAACACGCGCGCCGACGTCGTCTTCGACAGGACCCCCTGCCGCTTCTCCCTGGAGGCCGGCGTCGGACCGGCACGGGGAGCGATCTCAGGGGAGGCGGGCCCCGGCTCTCCCATGGAGGCGGCCGGGGCCACGCTCGTCACCATGGTGGCCACCGCGATTCCGCCGGCGGGGATCGGCGTCCTTCTCGTCCTGACGAAGGCGCCCGCCGCGGCCGTGGCCGCCGCCGCCATCTCGGTATGGCTCGCCGCCGTCGGCATCTTCTTCTGGATGCGGCGACGGCGGTGATCGAAAGCCGAACCCGGGTGGGCTCCCCCGTCCCCGCAGGGAAGCCCGCCCGGGTCTCAGTGGTGCGCGGGAAAGGCACGCCCCCGCGCCGCTTTCCCGCGTTCCCGCGGCCTCCGGCCGCCGTCCACCGGCGGATCAGCGGGTCTTGAAGGACTTCCGCAGCGAGGCCCGCTTCTCCCACGAATCCCTGCCGGGCCCCTCGGGCATCTCGGGGAACCAGCTGTCGTGGCGGATGAGGAAGCGGCGCCGCTCCTCGTCGCTCATGCTCCCGATCTCGCCGAGCTTCTCGAAGTACTCCTCCCGCCCCGCCCCGGGGGCGAACAGCATCAGGAACTCGGTGGGTTCGCCGGAGATGTTGCCGAACGAGTGCATGCCGCCGGGCGGGATGTAGAGGTAGTCGCCCTTGGCCGCATCCATCCAGCGCTCGCCGTCGAAGACGTGGATCTCGCCGGACAGTATGTAGAACGCCTCCGACATCGTCTTGTGGAAGTGCGGCTTGGTCCCGCCGATGGCCGGCCCCATCCGGTTCTGGTAGAGGCCGAACAGGCCGTCGGTGCTCAGCCGCGTGGAGAGGTAGTGGAACTCCCCGCCGCCGGGCGACGTGTGGTCCGGAGGGGTGTCCGCCGGGCGGAAGGTGGCGCTGACCTCCCACGTGTCGCTGTCGTGGAGGACGCCGGGGTAGTCGGGAGCGGGAAAGGACATGGTCTGCTTCTCTCTGGTCGTACGTCCGTCGCCGAGTCGGGCCCTGGGCCCGAGGGCACGGCAGGATGCCGCTCCCCCGGCTACCCGCCCGGCTCCGCTTCACTGACGGATCCTCCGGCACGGATGTGACAGACGGGAAGCGGTTTTTCCGCGCCCTGCGCCGATCACACGATGCCGAGCGAGACCAAGAGCCTCCAGACGTCCGTCGACGGGTCGCGCTTGACCGGGTCGCACTCGGGCGCGTGCCCGGTGCGGGCCGCCCATCGCCCCCGCTTCGCCGTTGGCTCGCCGGACGGCCGGCGGTCGACCTGGCCGGTCTGCGCCTTCCCGGCCTTGCAGCCGCCGTGCTCACAGGCATTCACGAGCGCGCGTGCATTGGCCACGGCGGCGGCTTCGCGGCCACGGAGGGCGTCTCTCCTCCGCCCCTTGATGCTCTTGTCGTTGCGCTTGTCGTAATCCTTGAAGGCCTCGGCTCCTCTGGCCGCGCGCAGCTTGTCAACGACGTGCCTGCTGCTGCCGCTCTGCGCCCCTGAGAAGGGCTGGAAGTGCAGGAGCAGCCACAGGTCGAACGAAGGATGGGAGAGGCAGACGTCGACCTGCACATCGGAGGCCGCGGCCAGAGCCTCCCTGATGTCGCCGTCCCGATCGGCACCGTCCTTGTCGAACAGGACCCATGCCTCCTCGCCCTCACGCGCCTTCTCGGCCGCCTTGGCCACGGCCTGCTTCGGCAGCAGGCCGTTCCTGTCGCTGATGGGGTGGATCTGGAAGGGGCGACGACCGTCACCACGGTCACCACCGTCGCCGAACGTGTGGTTGAGGTGGATGAGGTAGTCCGGCTCGGTCGCCGCCCCTTCGACGGCGACGTAGAGCACCCGGACCTGGCGATCGCGGGACGCCGCCGAAGGCCCGAGCGGGATCTCGTCATCGATGGAGCTGCGCCGACGGCGCCGCCTGTCCCGCTTGCTCACGCGCTCGGCCTCATCCCCGACTGCGCGATCTCCCGCGCGATCTCGCCGGGTGTCAGCCGGGGCACGCCCCCGTACCGCCCCCGCAGGTAGCCACGTTCAAGGCTCTCCTCCTTGCGCGGCTTCGCGTCGGTGACCGGGTAGAGCTCGGTGGCCCCGTCCTCCCCCTTCCTAGTGATCCACACCTGGTCGCGGTCGAGAGGCCGGTCGACCACGGCACTGCCCAGGAGCGACACGTCGTGCGTGGTGAAGATGAGCTGCGCACCATGGGGGTTGGAGTCCGGGTCCTGGAAGATGCGGACGACCTCGGCGGCGAGCGTCGGGTGGAGGCTGGAGTCGAGTTCATCGACGAGGAGCACGTTCCCCTCGTCCAAGGCTTGAAGCATCGGCCCGAGGAAGTCGAACCAGATGCGCGTGCCCTGCGACTCCTCGCGACGGTAGTGCAGTGACACGTCCCCGTCGGCTCCCTTGTGCTGGAATCTGACCCTCGCCAGTCCATGGGCGACGCGCTGCGGCCCTCCCTCTTCCCCTTCTAGGGTGGGGAACCAAGGCTCCAGCTTGACCCCGGTGATACCGAGGTCGGCGACGGCGAGCAGGCGTTCGATCTCTTCTCGCCGGGATTTACCTCCATCAGCCAACATCCTTACGGTGGGCCCGCCTCCCAAGATGTTTTCGTGCAGCCCGGACTGCATCTGCTCAAGCCTGTCCGTGAACCAGCGGAGCAGGGGGCTGAGCTGGGGATCGTTCAGCGCAGCGCCAGTTGAGAGGAACAGCGCGTTGGGCCGGGTCATGTCCACGATCGCATCGCGTTTGCCCTTGAAGCCCGCCCCACGGAAGACGTACTCGTCGCCGCCGTCTTCTCCACGCTCAGCGTCCCGGTCGAACCACACATTGCGCTTGCCGTGGGGATAGGCGTGCAGCCACTCGGCCTCGATGCGCTCGTCGGAGACCTCGAAGCCGTATGTGTACCTCGTGCCAGGCTCCCCGAGCAGCAAGTCGATTTCGAAGAGTGACGTCTGCTCTCGGGACTCGCGATCGAGTTTGAACGGCCAGCGGGGGACGCGGTCAGGGTGCCGGGCCCAATCCGCGAATGAGCCTGTCACGGCCTGCTGCATGAAGGTCAGAGCGCTGACCACATTCGACTTGCCCGAGGCGTTGGCTCCGAAGAGGCCCACGACCGGAAGCGCGCTGACCGGCCTGCCCTTCGAGCGAAGGGGTGTCGGCCTGGCCGTCCCTTCGTTGAACTCGGTTCCGACGAGGGACAGCGTCTGCTCGTCACGGATCGAGCGATGGTTGGCGGTCCGGAATCGGAGCAGCATGCCCCACCTCCTCCTTCGACGCCCGATGAGCCTGCGTCAGGCGCGTTCTCATACAGACGAGCTGCACGAGAGCGCCTTTGACAACTTTACGTCACCAACAACCACGTGACGAAAAACCCCGGGCCTTCAGCCGAAGAGGCCGAGGAGGCGGGCGAGGAGGACGACGGCGACGACCGTGCAGGAGTAGGGCAGGGCCTCCCAGGCGGAGAACAGCATCCATTCGCCGCTGGTGCGGTGGGGCGGGTAGGGGGCGGGAGCGCGCCGGCGCCAACGCCGACGGTCCGCCTTCGCGGTGCGGGCCGGTGGTGCGCCGACCGGGCGGGGGCGGCCGGGTGGGCGCGAGGTGCCGGGTGGACGGGACGGTGCGGGCGGCGTGGGTGGTGGGGGCGGCGCGGGTTGTTCAGGCCGCGCGGTCGGCCTTCCGGACGCCGGGAGGTGGCGCAGGTCCAGGGCGCCGGATTCGGCTCTGCGGGCGCGTCTGTCGGCGTGGGTGGTACGGACGTCGCCGAGGGTCGGGGCGGTCGCGCGGGCCTCCGGGCTGAGCTGGCGGGCGGTTTCGAGGAGCCAGGGCGGGAGTTCGGCCTCTGGGACGTCGTGGCTCGCACGGGCGTGGGGCGAGCGGAGCAGGGGCGGCCCATCGATTCGGGGCTGGGGCCGGGGCGGTGGCTCGGGCGTCGGGGATGGGGCCGACCGGGCGTGGCTGAAGCGCTGCCCGTGGCCCCGGGAGAGGACCAGGCGGACTCGGCTGGCGGCGGGCGGTGGGGCGGTCGTCGGTGGGGTGGGCGCCGACAGGGATGCTAGCGGTGGGGTGGGGGTGGCCGGGTTGTCGTTGTTCATGGGGGCCTCCGAGTGGAGCGATCAGGGGGAGCGCCGACGTGGGCGACCGTCGACGTGCTGGGGAGCGGATGTGGCCGTCTGGGGGCGGACCCTGGAGGGGGCCGTGAGGGGTGGCGGCGATGGCGTGTGGGGCGCTCCGCCCGGCCCCCTCCGTCCGGGCGGAGCGCGTCCGGGGCGGTCAGTCGTCCCGCGGGGGCGGGGTGGGGGTGGCCGCGAGGATGGAGGCGATACGACGGGCGAGGTCGGCGTACTCCTCGACGGGGAGGAGGCGGGTCATCTCGGGCTCGGCGATCTCGCGCTCGAAGCGCTGGCCGGGCCAGAGGAGCCACCACCACGGGCGAGCGGAGTGGGCATCGGCGCGGAGGACCGCTCGCCGGAAGGCGAACGGGCAGCCGCGGAGCCGGGCGGAGTCACCGCCGTCGGGGTCGAGGACGTAGGCGTCGACGACGGAGATGGAGGTGTCGACGGCCGCGCCGAGACCGCGCGCTTCGAGCTCCTTGGCGAGAGCGAAGAGCGGGTGGAGGGGCGAGCCGGTGTAGACGGATACGGGCATGAGGTCACCACCTGAGGTGCAGGGGCCGACTGTGCGTCGTGTAGTCGGCCTCTCACTCAGAGAGTACTTACTCATGAGCAAGTTGCAAGCGCTTCTTCAAAGTCATGAGGGAGTTCTGTTCCGCTCCGGGGCTCTATGATCTCCCTAGCCCCAGTTCACGGAAGGACGACCATGAGTGACCCGTCTGCCCAGACCGTGCGGCACCGCCGGGTTTCGGCTGAGCTCAAGAAGATGCGTGAGCAGGCCGGAAGGACCTCCTACGAGGCCGCGGACGCCATGGGATGGCACCGGACCAAGGTGCACCGCCTCGAACGCGGGGAATGGAAACGCCTCCGCGAGGCGGATGTCCGGAGCCTGGCCGAGTACTACGGTGTCGCCGACCGGCGCCACGTGGACGCACTGGTCGCCTTGGTCAAGGTCGCCAGCGCACGAGGCTGGTGGTCCCACTACAAGGACGTGCTCGGTCCAGGCTCATATGTGAGCCTGGAGGCACAGGCCACTCAACTGCGCTTCTACAGCGGGATGCTCGTCCCCGGCCTCCTCCAGACCCCCGCGTACTCGGAAGCGATCATGCGGGTCGGGCGTATCCAGGACGAGGCCGAGATCCAACGCCGCCTGGAGGCCCGATCGGCGCGGAAGGCACTCCTTGAACGCGGTGATCGCCCAAAGGTGCAGGTCATCATCGACCAAGCCGCACTGAACAAGTGCATCGGCTCGCCAGAGATGATGGCCGAACAGGCACTCCACTTGACTCGACTCCAGCAGGACGGAGCGATCGAGATCGGGATCATCCCCGATAGTCACGGCGCTCACGCTGCGCTGACCGGCCAGTTCGTCATCCTGGACTTCCCGGGCACGCATGACGACAGCGCCGTCTTCATCGACAACGCCCACAACGGAATCTTCCTCGAAGAGATGGACGAAGTCAGAGACTACAATGATGTGTTCGAGCTGACGTGGTCCGGCTGCCTCACAGGAACCGAGGCACACGCGTTCCTCGTCAACACAGCAAAGAAGAATGTCGAAAGGGCGCTAGAGGTCGAACAATGATCTTCCCCGATGCTCAGTGGAAGAAGAGCAGCTACAGCAGCGACAAAGGACAGGAGTGCCTAGAAGCCAGCGCGACCGTGACGAATGATGCACACCTGAGACCCGTCATCGTTCACTTCAGGGACTCAGTGAACAGGGAGAGATGCACCCTTTCACTCCGCCCCGACGAATGGGTCGCGCTTCTACAAGCGTGCCGCTCACTCGGGAATCCTTAGCCCGAAAGCAACATCGAGCCTCTCAACGAGCTTCTCCGTCTCGTTCTCGAAAGCCCCCCGGGGGACTTCCCCCTCTCCCCCTGTGGGCGCCTTCAGCGACATCTGATAGACGGCACTGCGCACGCGCCCCACCAGAACGAAAGCCGTGCTGTCCCCTTCACCTTCCCCGTAGACGACATACGCACTATCCGAGATGTCTTCGTCCCCCTCCTCCAGGACTTCGCCGACCTCTGCGGATGCGCCGGAACGCCAGTCGTTGTACAGGGCATCTGCGCGTTCTTCCCTGCTCTCGCCGTTTCCGGACGCCAAGATGGCCTCGTAGGAGAAAGTGAGGTCCCAACGATCTGTGGACGCGTACTCCGGCGTGAGCTTCCATTCACATTCGTCTCGGACGATGCGTTCACTTCCGCCGCCATCGAACGCATCATCATGGAAATCCTCGTCCCCGTCCAGGCGCTCCAAGCCGACTGCGGAGATACTCGGAAGGGTCCGGCTGCAGATGTCGAGCTTCCCCGGAGGCATCGAGGGCATGGGCTCCCCTGTCTGCTGAGTGACAGCGCCGCCACCCGCCGATGGGGGTTCCTCCTCCCCTCCGCCGGTGACGGTGGAGACGAAGAGGCGCAGGGTCCCGACGATGACGCCCATCACGAGGAACGCGGCCAGGGTCCCCGAGACAAAGACGACGAGAAACGCCTTCCACCCGTGGAGCCCCTTCTTCGCCGCCCTGCTCGCCGTTGCCTTCTCGGCCATAGTCTGACCCTCGCCTAGGGGTTCTGCTGCTCCAACTGCGCCTTCACGTCCGGGTGCTCCAGCGGCCGTGTAAAGCCGAGGATGTCCGCACGGCTCGGGTCATCATACTCACGCGTCGCGATCGGCCCGCAGTCGGTGCACCAGGCCTCCACCATCAGCCCGTCCCCGATCACCATGCCGACGTGCCCCGGTCCGGGCGGCTCATTCGAACGGCTCACATCGAAGAACACGAGGTCTCCGGGCTGTTCTTCGCCCTGCTCGATCTTCGGACCGAACTTCCACTGGTCCTGCGAGATCCTGGGGATCGACACCCCGATGCTCTCGTACGCCTTCATCAGCAGCCCCGAGCAATCGAACGCGTCCGGCCCCGTCCCCCCATACAGATACGGCTTCCCTCGCTGGGCCAACGCCCAATCCACCACGGCCTGCGAAGCCTCGTCCGGCGCCTGTCCGATCGGCGCCCCCTGGTCGTCGACCGTGCAGTTCACCGCGGTATCGATCGACCCGCTGGTGTCGAAGTCGCCAGCAGAGTACTGATCGGCCCACCCCATGACGTCGTCCACGTACCACCAGGCGTGGTTGTACGAGTAGATCGCCTGCCGAACGTCGTCCTTGATCCCATTGGCGATCAGATAATCGGCTGCCGCCGGGATCGCGTCCTCAGGGTCGTAGACGCTGACCACGCCGTCCTCATTGCCGTCCTGACCATAGCCCTGCTCCGGACGGTCGTCGGCGTCCATGATCGGCTCACCGCCCCAGCTGTTACCGGCGGCCGATCCGTCCAGAGCGCCGAACTGCATGGGCCCGGCGGCACCCCAGTCGTTGTGCCCCTCGGTGATGCCGGGACCCTCCCAGCGTCCGTGCTTACTCTCCACCTGGCCGATGCCCGCGAGGATGTTCCAGGGAATCCCCTTCTTCTCTCCCCACTCCTTATAGAGCTCCAGGTAGTTCTCAGGAATCGAGTCCTCGGCGTACCCACTGCTCTGAGCCTGCTGGGCATTGGGATCGGACGAGCATTGGAGCCCTTGCACCGCCATGTACCCCGCAGGTTGAAGGATGGCCAGCGGAAGCACGACAAGGACCATGACCAGCGCCCCGGCCATCAGGAACCCGACGGCGATGGCCAGCCGTGTGGCGCCGGCCCCGGAATCGTCCCGCGGCCATCCGACGAAGAGGGAGATCATTCGCTCACCTGCCGAGAGGGGTCATCGCATGCGACAAGGTCACGTCGGGCGAGGTCATCCCCCACCCAGGTTTCCCGCATCGGCGGGCTGGAGGTCGTAGACCTCCCACTGCCCGCCTTCCTTCTGCACCGTCACTGCGTAATCGCCGAGGTTCTCGTCCGCTCCGTCCGAGTTCTGAACGATGGACTGCGCCGTCACCACGAAGACGACCGAGTTCTCGCTGAAACTCCGGATCGACTCGACTTCGGCGCGTCCCTCCGCCGTCGTCTCCTTCTCCGCCATCTCGTCCCAGAGAGCGCCAGCCCCGGAGCTCTGCGCCAGCGTCTCGGCGTAGTCCGGAGCCGCCAGTTCCTCCAGGGAGGCGAAGTACGCTTCGCGAGTGCCGGTGTAGTCGATGGTCCCGTAGGCCTCGGCGAACCCCTGAGCGGTCGCAGCGGCCGCCTTCAGCTCATCCTCTTCGAGCGGAAGCAGATCGAGGACCTGAACGTCCTGCACGTCCGTCGTCGGAATCGGGCTGGGCGCCGCCGTCGCAGGTGCACCCGTATCCGCCCTGTCCTCCTGGCCTCCCCCGGCCTGCGGCCCTTGGCCGTCCGCGTCCTGCTCGTCGCCCCCGCCGAAGCCTCCGATGCTCAGATAGATACCGAAGGCGACCAAAACGACGACGAGGGCGCCAAAGACGACTCGCTGCTGCCGATCGGTCAGTGTCCTGGGCATGACTGGGGTTTCCTCTGGTCACCGTTCGAGAGGGGGGTTCCGGCGCGAGTCCGCCCGGCCATCAGTCACCGTCCTTCAGCCAGAACGGGACGTCCTTGTCCGGACGCCGCTGCGCCCCTGTGCCTGTCCAGAAGGGGCTGATCGGCCGGTCCGGGTCCCGGTCGCCGGACTTGAACCAGTGCCCGCCTTCCTTCGACCCGTTCGAGGCGGGCGGCGCGGCCTGACGCGGAGGCGCGGGGCGCTCCCTCCGGGCTCGGGGGCCGCCCCAGCGGGAGCCCCTGTTCACGTTGCCCTGCGGCGGGGTGGCCTCCCGCCCCTTGAAGATGCCGGAACCGCTCGTCGGCGAGGGCTCGCCCCTCGGCGGAGGCTCCGCCGCGCGGGAGTCGCCTCCCGCCCCCGAACGCTGGCCGCTACCGCTCCCCGTACCGAAGACGGACGCCCAGCCCGTGTCGCCGGTGCCCCGGTAACCGCCCGCCGGACGGGGCGGGATCGGCCCGGAGCCGCTCTCCCGGCTCCCGGATCCGGAGCCCACTCCCCCGCTGTGCGCGGCGACCCCGCCGAGGCTCGGCGCCTGGTCGGCGCTCTTGGGCGGAGGCGCGGACGGTGTCGACGCCGAAGGCTCCTTGCCCGCCGTCTGGCCGAGCTTGAGCGGTGGCGGCCCCGACTTGCCGTGCGCACGGCCGTAGCCTGCGCTTCCGCGGACCCGGCGGCCCTCGCCGCGCACAGCGCTGCCTTCCCCTTCCGCCTGTTCCGGTGTGCCCTGTGCGGTCCCCCGGCCGCCGGCGTCCGGTTGGTCGCCGCCTGCACCGGCGCCCGCTGCCGGAACCGCAGCGGCGGCAGCGGCGAGCTGGGGTGCACGCTTGAGGCCCCACTTCTGCGCACGCATGTAGGCCACCGGCGGCAGCACGTTCGCGCTCTGGCTCAGCGTGCGGCTCTGCATGGCGTCGCTGACCATCCGCGACGTGAAGGTGTTGGCGTTGACCGAGGCGAACAGGTGCGCGAAGGGCTTGCGGTAAATGAAGAGCGCGAGTGTGAAGAGCGCCAGCAGGATCATCTGGAGCCCCCAGCCGAGGCCGGAGCCCATGATGATGCCGTAGCACATCACCAGGAGCGCGATCAGCATCACCACGAAGATCTGCTTGAGGAGGAGGCCGAACATCATTTCCAGCCACCTGAGCAGGACCGTCCGCCCATACCCCGGGTGCACACCGATCAAGAGGAACACGGGCGCCAGCAGGAGTAGGAGCAGGAACCCGATCTTCAACACGATCAGCGCCACCGACCCGGCGAGGATCAGTCCACCGGCGAAGATCGCGGCGAAGAGGGCGAGCACGGCCACACCGAGTCGATCGCCCTGCTGATCACCGGCGAAGAGCGGATAGACGCCGGGATGGGACTCCTGCAGCTGAGAAGCGATGTCCTTGTACTGAGCCTCCTTATCGGCGATCAGTTCCTCTGCGTCGGCGTCACCATCGGCGATCTGCTGCTGCTCGACTCGGCTGATTCCCTGAGATTCAAGAACATCGACCGCATAAAACTCGGCCGCGTCCTCAGCCACAGTGCCGTTCCCGAAGGTCCCAGCGATCCACGGCTGGCAGACCAGACTGCTCCACAGCATGTTCGAGTTCTGGCGGACCGCGAAATCACTGTCCGACTCCCACTCGGCCTGCTGCACGGGTTCCGCACCAGCGGGGCACGCCGTGCTCCCGGCCCCCACGGACACCCTGGAGACCGCCGAGTTGACGAGTTGGGTCCCCGAGTTCACAACCCCGCTCGCCATGTTGAGGATCTGCTGGGGCTGCACCAGGATCCAAAGGCCCAGAGCGGTCGCGAGGACCATCCAGATCGTACTTTCGACGGTCAGGGTCACACGCTTGCGGACCAGGCCGTACCAGCCGAGCCACACCGCCCCGAGGATGATCACCGTGGGCAGGAGCGGGCGCCAGATCCCCTCGCGGAGCTGGGTGATTACACCCGTGACCATGGCATTGAAGTCGTTGAGCAGACCGTCCGACGTCGCCGCCTGGTAGACCGTGATCGTCGACTGGTTGATGGTCTTCGACAGGGACCATGTCGTGTTGCTGAGCGTCGCCATCGCGCTGGACGACATCTTGTCCACACACGACTCGCGGATGACGTGCCACTGCTGGCCCGCCGTCCCGTACTGGCCGTAGATGCTCGCGTCCGGCGGAAGACCGTCCTCGGAGCCGACGATCGACGACTGGGACTGGGGTGGAACGAGGAGGCCGTCCGATCCGCTCCCCGCGGCCTCCGGC
Organism: Nocardiopsis endophytica; assembly: GCF_027706725.1. GTDB lineage: Bacteria > Actinomycetota > Actinomycetes > Streptosporangiales > Streptosporangiaceae > Nocardiopsis_A > Nocardiopsis_A endophytica. The sequence goes on along the minus strand of NZ_JAQFWQ010000004.1, from coordinate 32,536 downwards.
TGAGGCGCCGGCTCTCCGGGACACACAGGCGCCGCCTGCGCCGACCCCAGCGGCACCAGCAGGAACGCCATCACCAGCAGCGCCATCGACAGCGACCGGCGGAGCCCGGGACGTGCGCGCGCCCCTCCCGCTCCACTCGCCCCCCTCATCGGCTCCTCCGCGCGCTCTTCCTGCTCACCGATCCCTGGACCATGCCGTCGTCCGCGCCCCAGCCGCATGTTCACCGTTCCTGCCCGTTGCCCCTGCCGGTGCCGCCCATACCGCCGGTACCACCCATACCGCCGGTACCGCCCATGCCACCCGTGCCCACCAAGGCCTCCGCACCCTCGAAGACCTCGGTGTCCTCCTCGTCCGGGTGCTGCCGTGTCGGGTTGGTGTCCAGCCACCGCAGCAGCTCCTCCGACACCAGGTCCACGGCGATGCGCCCCGCCCGTCCGTCCAGGTCGCGGAAGATGCATTCACCGTTGCCGAGGTTCCTGAGCATCCCCATGTGCTCCTCCTCGGACTCCACCCCGAGGAGCGACATGACGCTCTCCACCTCGTACCGCTCACTCGAACGGAACGCGAACACACTGGACAGACAGTTGGTCACCTGCTCGTTCAGCAGGTCGCCGGCGTTCTGGCTGACGAGGATCAGCGCGGTGTTGCGCGAGCGGCCCATGCGGCTCACCTCGGGCACCAGCTTGGCGCCCTCGGGGGTGGAGGTCACCGCCCACGCCTCGTCCAGGAAGATCGCCTTGGGGAGGTGCCGGTCGAGCCCGTTCATCAGCTCACGGGCGAACTGGCTCACCAGGTACAGCAGCGCGACGCTCAACCGCTGCTCGTAGGAGTAGTCCTCGCGCTGGATGGTCGAGTCGGGCAGCGTCAGGCCCCCGAGGGTGAAGACCGTCGTCCACCCCTCCGAGTCCACCTGCGCGTCCCCCTGGGGCGAGAAGCACAGGTTCGCCAGCCGCATCTCCGACATGGACTGCAGCACCGCGCCCAGGTTGCGCGACGCCGGGTCGTGCGACCGCTCCAGGTACTGCACGACCTTCGCCAGGCTCGGCTCGGGCTGGTTGGCGACGGCGGCCACCGCCTGGATCATGGCGGACTCGCGCTCCTCGCTCATGCGGGGCAGCAGCAGCCTCAGCGTCTCGGTCGCCATGGTCTTCTTGGCCGGCAGGTCGTCCCCGAACGCGAACGGGTCCAGCAGCCCGGGCTGCGCCGACTCCAGGGACATGATGCGCGCCTTGCGCCCCCGCCGCTGGAGCAGCCGCACCAGCGACTCCGCGTCGCCCTTGGGGTCGATCGCCGCGACGGTCACCCCGCGCAGCGCCAGCTGGTAGATGAGAAGCAGCGCGAGCGTCGTCTTGCCGCCGCCCGGCTCGCCGGTGATGGCGATGGCGGTGGGCCGGTTGCGCGCCGCCGCCACCATCGGGTCGAAGTGCACGATGGACCGGGCCCGCCCCAGCGTCTCGCCGATGTAGGGGCCGGTCCATCCCCCGCCCCCCTGGCTGGGGTCGCGGCGGTCGCCCAGGTCGACGGTGGCGGTCGGCATGCCCCCGGCGATGGTCCGCAGGGGCTGGCGCTGGGCGTAGGCGCTGAGGCGGATCCGATCCCCCGGCAGCGACTCGTTGAACAGCGAGAGCTGGTCACCGGTCGAGTTCACCACGTCGATGCCGATGTCCCGGTAGTGCTCGACGACCGCCTCGATGCGCTGCACCAGCAGCTCCTCGGTCGGCGCCGACACCATCAGCCGGTGCCACCCGTACACGAACGGCAGCCGCTCCTTGGTGATGCCGTGCTCCAGCATCCGGGCGGCGTCGATCTGCTCGGCGAGGGCGATCGGCATGTCCGCCCCCGCCTCGCGGATGTGGGCGTCCATGTCGCGCGCGTGGGCGAGCTTGCGGCTGACGTCCTTGCTCGCCTTGGCGGGCGGGATCAGCTTCATCCGGGAGCTGATCTCGACCGGGAACGGGAGCGCGTCCGCGTAGTGCATCCACGGTTCGCCCTCCGGGAAGGGCATGAGGTCGGGGAACCGGGAGAACGACAGGTAGGCGACGTAGGTGTCCCCGATGTTCTGCTCCAGGCGCAGCATGGAGCGCCCGTTGTGGATGACGCCCTCCACCAGCTGCTCGATCTCGCCGCGCCCCCACGTGCGCCGCCCCGCCGCCGACGGCCGGGGCTCCTCTACGGTCCCGGTGACGGCGTGCCTGAAGAGCCAGGCGATCTGGTTCGCGGTCGCGTGCTTGGCGTGCAGGGAGCTGGCCGACAGCGCGCGCCCCAGGCGTTCGGACTGCTCGGTCCAGCGCGCGATCTCCTTGGCGTCGATCGCCGGGTCCTCGATGCCGAGCGCCTGCTCCGAGCGCTGGTAGGCCCCGACCAGCTGCGCGAACATCCCCTGGGAGAGCTGGCCGCGGACGCCGCCCCGCAGGCCCAGGCGCACGCCCAGGTAGACCTCCTTGGTCCAGAAGTCCTTGGCCCACACGTGGCGGTACATCTCGTCGAGGTACTCGTACCACCCGGCGCCGGAGTCGGAGGTGCCGTCCAGGCGGGTCGCCCACTGGGCCGCGGGGTAGGTGCGGTGCGCGATGCGCAGGTGCACCTCCGCGTCGTCCATCCGGATCGCGGCGAGGGCGATGGTGATGTTGTTGGCGAGGGCCTCGCGCTCCTCCGGCGTGGTGAACTCGTAGGAGACCGTCGGGAGGCGGAAGTAGGCCCACGCCTCGGCGTCGCTGAGCAGGACGCGGTCGTCGAAGTACCGGACCGCGAGGCGGCTGCCGCCCCTGCTGCCGTTCATCGGTGCCCCTCCCGGTTGCTGGTCGTCACGCCTACGCCCTCCCTCGTTGATCTCGGGAAAAACGCCCCTAAAACCGCGCTTGTAGCGTCGTTTTTCCCGAGATCAACGAGCAGGAGGGTGGTTGGGGCTGTGGATAGCGCCCATGCGGAGCGTAGAGGGCGGAGGGTGTTCACATGCCCAGACACCCTGACGCGCCTCCCGCCTTGCTCAACGGCCCCTTCCGCGCACGCGAAGCGATCGACAGGGGGCTCATCACCGCTCGTCGCCTTCGTTCCCCTTGCTGGACGCGAATGGGAAGCGGCATCTACACACATGCGTCCACTCAGCCGGAATCCCTGCGCACAGCGCTTCGCGCACTCGCGCTGGTGTTGCCTCCGGGCGCCGTGGTCGGAGGCTCTGCCGCCGCCGCGCTTCACGGTGCCGACTACCGGCGCGACGGCGACCCCGTTGCCGTAATCGCACCCCGCGATGCCCAGGTGCATCCGATCCGCATCCGCGACCTTCCTGTGAGGGTCGCCCACGCCGAGCTGCTTGGCGAGGACACCACCCTGGTATTCGGTATCCCCGCAACCGCACCTCTGCGCACCGCTTTCGATCTGTCGAGACTGAAAGCGCCCGACCGGTGGGAACCCAGCCCCGGTGACCTGCGCGAGAACGTGGCGGCGCTGAACGCCATGCTCTCGGTCGGCCGGGAAGGACGACGGACCCGCGGAGCGCCGTTCAGCCCCGAGGAATTTCGTGCCTATGTCGCGCGTGAACGTTTCTACCGCTGGCGCGGCGTTCGGAGGGCGGCCGCCGCTGCCGAGTTCGCCCACCCGGAAGTGGACTCGCCAGAGGAGTCGCGCTTGCTGATGGACCTGGTCGGAGCGGGGCTCCCCGTGCCGGAGCTGCAGTACGAGATCGCCATTGGCACGGGCGGGACGCGACGCGCGCGGTTGGACCTGTGCTACGCGTTCGATGAAGGGAGAACCCTCGTGGCCATCGAATACGACGGCGACGTGCACAAGGAACGCAGACACGAGGACGTCGAGCGCTGGCAGCTCATCCGGGACCAAGGCGTCCGGCTCTACATCGTGACCTCGAAGACCCGTCCCACCGTGCTGCCATCGGCGATAGCCGACGTGAAGACCCAGCTGCGCCTCCGAGGGGCCGTGGTCAGCGACCATCACCCTCGGCACGCGGCGCGCCTCCAACGCGAGACCGCTGAACGCCTGCGCCATATTCGCGAGGCGGCTGGGAGCGCCTCGCCACCCCGCCGTGCCGCTGAGCGCCGACTCCCCTACACGTACTAACCCCCATGTTGATCTCGGGAGAAACGACGCTACAAGTGCGGTTTTAGGGGCGTTTTTCCCGAGATCAACGAGGAGGGGGGTGGTGGTCGTTGCGCGGGTCATCGGCGGGCCTCCGACGGGGCGCGGTTGTTCGGCGGCTGCTGCCCCGCCGGGGACACGGCGTGCATCAGCACCCCGCCGAGCGCCGCGTGGGCGCGCCGGGTGCTGGAGCGCAGGTTCCCGGTGTCCCCGAGCCTGCCCTGGGCGATGTGGTCGTCCCAGGGGACGCGCACGATGGCGCGGCAGCGCCCGCGGGCCACCTGCTCGGCCTCGTCGACGTCGCCGAGGCTGCGCTTGCTGACCCCGTTGATGACCACGACCGAGCGGGACCGCAGCGCCGCGTACCCGTGCCCGTCCAGCCATTCGAAGGTCATGGCGACCGAGCGCGCGGCGTCCGCGCTCGCCGGGGCCACCAGGACCAGCCCGTCGGCGGTGGGCAGCGCGCGCGCCACCCCGGTGGCGGCCGGGTCGAGCAGGGCCACCTCGTAGTGGGCCGAGAGCAGCTCGGCCAGGCCCGCGTAGTCGCGGTCGTCGAGGGTCTGGACGTAGGGGTCGTCGAGGGTGGAGACGACCTCCAGGCCGGTGCCGGTCTGGGTGGTGTACCGGCGCATGTCCGCGTACCCGTCGACCGATTCGGCGTTGGCGAGCAGGGAGGTGAGCGTCTCCGGGGTCTCGCTGCTGATCCTGCGCGACAGGCCGTTGACGCCCGGGTTCACGTCGACGGCGACGATCCGCTCGTCCCGGTAGGACGCCAGGGTGTGGCCGAGCATGAGCGAGGTGATCGTCTGCCCGGCGCCGCCGGTGCAGCCGAGCACGACCACGCTGCGCGGGCCGCCGATGTCCATGCGGAGGCGGGCGACGTCCCCGGCGGGCAGCTCGTGCTTGGGCGCGTTGGAGCCGCCGGTGACGACGCGGGCCAGGCGCCGCCAGCCACGGGTGGCGCCGGTGTCGGTCCCGGCCGCCTCGGCGGCGGCGCGGGCCCGGTCGGCGGGGCTGAGACGCCGCTGCTCGCCGGTGCCGTGGTCGAGCTGGAGCTCGGGCTTGTCGTCGGAGTCGGGGTCGGAGGCGGTGCCGGTCCCGGAGCCGTCGGGGGCGAGTTCGACGACCTCGCCGGAGCCGGTTCCGGGCTCGGAGGCGCCCTTGCCGCGGTCGCCGTCCTGGCCGAAGAGGTTGTTGAGGCGGCGGGCGTTCTCGGCGACCTTGCTGAAGACGCCGTCGCCGGGCTGTGCCGTGCCTGACTCAGGGGCCTGGCGGGTCTCGGCGGAGCGCCCGGCGGAGTGCTCAGCGGAGCGCTCGGCGGGGCTCTCCGCCGGGTCGGCGGCCCGGGAGTCGGTGCTCCGGCCGGTGTCCCGGTCGGTGCCTCGGGAGGTGTGCTTGGGCTCGTGGGGCACCGCGCGCTGGGAGCCCGTCGGGTTGCTGCGCATGGAGCGCGAGAGCCGCCGCGACCGTTCAAGAATGTCGTTGGACTCGGGGGACGGGGAGCGCCGGGAGGACGGGGAGGACTCCGCGCGCGCGGCCGACTCCTGAGCGGGGCGGCGGGACGCCGTCTGGCGCGCGCGGAGCGCGGCCTCCTCCGCGGCGGTCAGGTCGTCGTCGGTGGCGCGGTGCGGTTCCTCGTCCGGCCGGGCGGTGGCGGCGTAGCTCTCGTGCTCGCCGGTGCCGTGGTCCAGCTCGGTGACGGGCTTCACGGGCGCCGGAGAGGGCGGGGCCGGGGACGGGGCCGGGGTCGGCTTCGCGGGTTCGGGGCTCTCGGCGGCCTTCGGGGCCGGAGCCTCGGCTACGCCGTCCTCGTTCTTGCCCGCCTCTGCCGGTTCTGCTCTGTCGGAGCCGACGGCGGTCGCTGTTTCGGAGACGGCACCGTGCGAAACGGCCGGAGCCGCATCCGCGCCGTCGGAGTTCGACTCGCCGGTCGCGTCGGCGGCCGACGATGCCTGATCCTCGGCGGCGGCTTCGTCTGCGGTGGCTTCGTCGGCGTTGGCTTCGTCGACGGGAACGTCCGCTTCGCGGGCGTCCGGCGCCGAGCGGGCACCCGCCGACTCCGCGAGGCTCCGAACCTCGCCGTCCTGTTCCTCGGATGCCTTGGGTGTGCCGGGTGCCTCGGGCTCGGCACTGGGCGTACCGGCTCCGACAGCACCGGCAGCGTGCGCGTCTGAGCCATCGGCGGAATCCAAGGCCCCGGAAGCCGCGGCCCCGCCGACGGAGGCGTCCGCCACCGGGCGGGCGGCGGCCGACTCCGGCAGGTCCCCCGCCTTGCTGTCCTCCTCCGGGGAGCCTGCCTTGGACTCCGCTCCGGACTGACCGTCCTCGGCGGCCTGTGCGGCCTGGCCCTCCGAAGACTCCGACGGCTGAGAAGTTGCGGCCCCATCGGCTGGGGCGTTCGCCGCCGCGTGCCCACCGGCCGACTCCGGCAGGTCCCGAACCCTGTCGTCTGTTGCCCCGGACCCGGCCTCGGGCCGACCGCTTTCCGCGGCCCGGGCAGCCGGGCTTTCGGCGCGCTCCGACGCCTCGAACACCGCAGCTTCGCCGACAGGTGCCTCCGCTGCCCCGGCCCCGGCTCCGGACCGACCGCCTTCGGCGGCCTGCGCTGCCTGGCCGTCCGAAGACTCCGGCGCCTCGGAAGCCGTGGCCACGCCCTCCTGGGCCGTGGACTCATCGGAAGGCCGTCCCTCGGACTGCGCGGACGGTGTTGAGGGCGCGGAGGATGCGGACGGCGTCGATGGTGCCGTGGAGGCGGCACGCTCCTCGGGCGCACCCGCTTCGGCTTCGCTCGACCCGGTGTCCACAAACACCACACTGTCGTGCCCGTGCTCCGACGCGTGCGCGGCGGAGGCTTCGGACCGGTCCGCGACGCCCGGCCAAGGGGGCGCCGCCGCGTAGCCGTAGCTCTCGTGTTCGCCGGTGCCGTGGTCGAGCTGCATCACGGGCTTCGACGGCTCCGGCGCCGCTTCCTCCCCCTGCTCGGGGCGGGCGTCGGCGTCGTCCTCGGAGGCGGCCTTCGGCTCCTGCTCGGTGGCCGCGTCCGTCGCCGCGTCCGTGGGCGCGTGCTCCTCCGCCGAAGGCCGGGGCGGCTCGGACGACCGATCGGACGACCGGGCCCCCTTGGCGCCATGCTCGTCGACGGACGGCCCGGCGGTGGCCGCGTAGCTCTCGTGCTCCCCCGTGCCGTGGTCCAGCTCGGTACCGGGCTTGGACGGAGCCTCGGCGCGGGTACCGGCCGCAGCCGCCTCGGGGGCGGCATCGAAGGCCGCCTCAGGCGAGGCGTCGTCGGCCCCGGCGGTGGCGGCGTAGCTCTCGTGCTCACCGGTCCCGTGGTCGAGCTCGGTGGCCGGCTTCGGCGTGGCGTTCGGGACCGGCTCCGACGCGGCGTCGCGGACCGGCTTCGCCGACTCCTCCGCGTCGCGCGGCCCCTCCGCCGTCGCGGTGAAGCTCTCGTGCTCGCCCGTGCCGTGGTCGAGCTGAAGTCCGGGCTTGTGCGACTTCTTCGGGCCCGCCTCCGGTGACGGTGCCTCCGGGACTCCCGCCTCGGCAGGGGCCGACTCAGCCGACTCCGCGGCGGCGGCCTCGGAGACCGGCTCGGCGGGAACCGGCTCGGTCGGCGCCTCGGCCTTGCGGACCTCGTCCTGAACCGGGCGCTCCGCGCGCTCCTCGGTGAACCAGCCCTCACGACGGCGCTTGGTGCGCTCGATGTCCTCGGACTCGGCGAAGCGGGGCTGCGGCGGAACGGGGTCCGCCGCACGCTCCTGTTCCTCCAGGCGCTCCAGGTGGCGGTCGAGCACCTCCAGGCGCTCCTCCTGAGCGCTCTTGGCGCTCGCCGCCCCCTTCTGCGACGCTTCCCCCTTCTGCGGTGCCGCCTCGGCCTGCGCCGCCGATTCCGCCTGCGGGGCGGCCTCGGCGCCGTCCCGGGTACGGTCCTCAGCGCGCTTCTGGCCGCCGTGCCCCGGCAGCTCCCACGGCGCCGCGTGCGGGCGGCGGCCGCGCTCCTCGTCCGTCTCGCCGACCGCCTGCTGGGCGGCCTCCTCCGGCGTCGCGGGGGCGCCGGTCGCCTGCGCCTGCAGCCGGGGCAGCAGGGGCTCCACGCGCTCACGCTCACGCGCGAGGCGGCGCTCCACCTGCTTGCCCTGGATCCGGCCCCGCAGGCGCCGGTGGGCGCTCTCGTCGCGCTCGACCGGGAGGTCGGCCACGCCTTCGGCCGACACCGCCTCTTCGGCCGTCCCAGGGGCGGGCTCGATCACGCGAACGCCCTCGTCCACGGGCGGGGCGGCGTGCGGCTCCTCAGGCGCCGGTGCCGCCATCATCTCCTCGGCGCGGCGGCGGGCCTGCTTGTCGGGCCTGTTCCCGGCCTCCCCGGCGGCCGCGGCGTTCTCCCTGCCGCCCGGGTCATAGACCTCGTCGAACTGCTCCTCCGGGTCGGCCGCCGAAGCGCCCGAGGAGCGGTAGGCGTTGAGCCACTCCTCGTTCTCCCGGCGCAGTTCGTCGCGCTCGCGGGCGCGGTCCGCCGCCTCCCCCCGCTCCAGGGAGGTGGGCCGGGTGAGCGAGCCCTCGGCCTCCTGCTCGAAGGCGTCCTCGGACGCCTCCCGGGGCTCCTGCGGCTGCGCCTTGTTCAGCGCGAACCCGAAGTAGTTCAGCACCTTGACGCCGAGTCCGCGCTTGGGGGCCGGCGCCGGTCCGGCGCTCGCGGCGGTCGCGCGGTCACGGGCGCGGTCACGGGTGCGGGCGGGGGCGGCGGCGGGCTCGACGCGGTCGGGCTCGGGGAAGGCGAGCCTCGGCGGCTGGGAGCGCACCGGCTCGGCCGGCAGGGGCTCGGGCTCGGGCGCCTCGGGGAGCGGTTCGGGCTCGGGGGCCTCGTCGACGACGCCGGGCTCCGCGGCGCGCGCCGCTCCGGCCTCGCGCTCGGGCCTTCCCTTGGGGCGGTCCGGCACGCGGGCGGTAGGAACCTCGGCGGGCTCTTCGCCCGATTCCGGCACAGGAGCCTCGTGCGGCGCCTGGTGCGGTGCCTTGTGCAGCGCCTCCTGCGGCTCCTCCTCGGGCTCCGGCGGACGGGCGGTCGGACGAACGGTTGGACGGACGGCGTCGGAGGCGGCCCAGGAGAGGGGCTCGGGGGCGGGCCTGTCGCGGTCGAGATTGAGCGGCTCGGGCGCGCGTTTGCCCCGGGACCTCTCCGGGGCGGCCACCGCCGCCACGCGTTCGCCCGGCGCCTCCTCCTGCACCGTCTGGGCCGGGAGCCCGGTGACCTCGGCCTCCTCAGGGGCCGGTGCCAGCCTCAGCGGCTCGGGCCCGGCGGCGCCGACGGCCGGTTCGCGCAGCCCTCCGCGCCGCTTCGCGGCGCCCTTCGCCTTGCGGGACTTGGAGACGTCCGGCAGCGGGAGGTCCGGGTCGCGGTGCCACACGCGCACCTCGACCCGGACCTCGGCCGGCTCGTGCTCGGGGGCGAGCCGGGTGTAGACCCGGGCCTCGGCCAGGAAGCGGATCTGCGACAGCAGCAGCTCGGTGAGCCGCTTCCCCTCGATCACCGGCCGGGTGGCCAGGAAGGTGATGATGAGGGGCGGCACGATCCACAGCACGTGCCAGGGCGTCCTCAGCGGGACGTTCAGCAGGCTCATCAGGAGGGTCCACACGGCGAGGACGCCCAGGAACACACCCAGCGTGACGACCGAGAGGGGCTGCGGCAGCCGGAAGTCGTACAGCTTGTACAGCCGCTTCTCGATACGCCAGATGTTGGTGTACGTGGGCAGGTCCATCCGCTGGGCCTCCTACTCGACCGGAACGCCCACGGCGCGCGCGAGGGCGGTCGCCGTCACCTCGATGATCTGGGGCACGTAGAAGACGATCCCGATAAAGATCGCAAGAAGAACAAATTGGACAAATCGGGTGATCTCTCGTGTGAACAGGAAGAAGATCGCGACCACCGAGACGATCACCAGGAACAGCGGCCCGAAGAATCCCCGGAGCCATTCCGCGAGCCCCTGGGTGTCCAGGGAGTCCTCGGGGGGCGCGTCGGCCGCGGCGAGCACGATCGGCCCGACCGTGTCCGACACCGCGTGCACGACACTGGAAAACAGGGGGAGCATGTCAGTCGCCGTCCTCCCGTGCCTCACGTCTGAACTGCATGGCCTTCGATCTCCTTGTCTCGGGACCCCGTGGCGCCGGCTCAGCGGCCGAAGGACTGCGGAGCCCCCTGGAGGTCCCGCACATACCACTCGCCGTCGGTACGGACGACGGTGATCCGGTAGCTCTGCGTGAGGGACGCGGCCTCGCCGCCGCCTCCGGGGATCCGCCACTCCACGGTCGCCGTGGCCTGGCGTACATCATCCTCCCCCACGTCGGTCCGCGCGGGTACCACCACGTCGTCGAGTTGTCCGAACTCCAGGCTCCCCTGGGGCAGGCGGGCCACGGACGCCCCGTTCTCCACGTAGCGCGTCAGGTGCTCCGGCGTCTCGGCGTAGGCCTCGAAGAACGAGGTCAGCACCGGTTCCAGCTCCTCGCGGGCATCGGAGTCGGCCTCGACCCCGGAGGCCTCGGGCAGCTCGGCCTTGTCGGGCGCGGCCAGCAGGGCCGGCGGCCCGGACACCACCAGGGAGGTGGCGTCCTCGGCGTAGACGGGCACGTCCAGGCTCATGGGCTCGCCGTTGACCTGCGCGCTGAGGGTGACCACCGCGTTGTTGTCGTCCTCGGGGGTGACGGTGACGACCTGGATCTCCGACCCGGTCAGCGACCCGGCCGGGACGTTGAACTCGTCGGCGTCGCCTTCGGGGACGAACGCGGCGAGCGCCGCGGCCCGGTCGGCCTCGGCGCCGTCCTCGGGGGCGTTCAGGTAGTGCTCGGCGAAGCGGCCCGCGAACGCGCCCGCCGCCGCCTCGGGGAACTGCGCCTCCTGGGGCTCCTCCTGGGAGCCGCCGTCGTCGGACGGGGTGGCGATGCCCTCCCGCAGCGGGTGCCAGACGCCGTTGAACAGGACCACGATGATGAAGGCCCACAGGACGGCGCGGCCGACCCAGACCCACCAGCGGCCGCCGGACCCGGCACGGGGCCGCCTCAGCCGCCCCGCTCCCCCGCGCACGTCGTCGGCCGCGTCGGCGGCTTCGGGGGTACCGCCGCTCCGCGCGGTCGACCTGCGAGCCATCACGCCTCCCCCAACCTCTCCTCACACCGGAACGGGCACTGACGATCCGGGGGCACGGCGGCACCCGGATGTCGCCCGAGCCCTGTCTACCCCATACCTATGGTGAGGCATTGTTCAGGATCTCGGTCGCCAATGATCGTCGGTGTTTCTTCACCAACCGCACGATGTACCCGGCATGTCGAACCGCCAATACCCCCGTACCTGGTCGAATCACATCGAACCACGAGGATTTCCGAGGTCAATGGGGTAATTGCGGTCCGTCCGGAAACGGCCGTGTGCCCGTTCGGCAACAGGAGTGTGACGTTCAGCGGACTTGTCCGCCGAGGAGCCGGCGCGCGCTCCACGCCAGGGCGGCGGCGATGCGCTCGGGGGGCAGCCCGGCCCGGTCGCGCTGGTGGGCGAAGGCCTCGGGGGCGAGCGGGGCCAGCAGCGGCTCGACGAGCGCCTCGGGGTCGGGGGCCCCGGCCGCGCGCAGGAGCACGCGCAGGTGCGCGCGCCAGAAGGCGTAGGCGCCGGTGGTGTAGCGCCGCTCGCCGGTCTCGGCCCCCAGCAGCAGCGGCAGGTGGCGGTCGAGGAGGTCGACCATGGCGGCGTAGAAGGCCGCCAGGCGCTCGTCGGGGGGCGCGCCGGGGCCCAGGGGCGGGGGGCCGGTCATCATCGCGCCCTGCAGTTCGCGCTCGTGCTCGTCCAGGAGCGCGACGGCCACCGAGGCGGTGTCGGGGAAGCGCCGGTAGAGGGTGGCGCGGCCGACCCCGGCAGCACTGGCGATGTCGCCCATGGTGACGGCCCGCGGGTCCTTCTCGGCGAACAGGCGGCGGGCGGCGGCCAGGATCTGCGCGCGGTTGCGAGCGGCGTCGGCGCGGGGGCGGCGCCCGGCGGGCGCACCCACGGACGGTTCGTCGAGCAGCAGGCCCTCGGGGTGTCCGGCTCCGTTCTCCATGCCCCGATGCTAACGGGTTCGACGGAATATGTGGACACCGTGTCCGCTTGAATGCATGATGGAGACTCCAAGCGGACAGCATGTCCATTTGACCGGGAGAGGACCATGCACATCGCACTGCTCGCCGCCGCCCTGCTGATCGGGTGCCTGCTCGCGGTCCAGGCGTCGGTGAACCTCCAGCTCAACAAGGCCGTGGGCACGCCCTACGGCGCCTCGACCGTCCAGCTGTGCGTGGCCACCGGGCTGCTGCTGGCCCTCGGCCTGGCCACCGGGTCGCTCGGCGCGCTCGGGCAGGTGCCCGAGGCCCCCTGGTGGCACCTGCTGGGCGGGTTGGCCAGCCCCTTCTACATCACCAGCGGGATCCTGCTGATCCCCCGCCTCGGGGCGGTGACCACGGTGGGCCTGTTCGTGTCCGGGCAGATGCTCGCGTCGGTGGCGCTGGACCTGCTGGGGGCGCTCGGGGTCGAGCAGCGCCCCCTGTCGGTCGGGACCGCGGCCGGAGCGGTGGCGGTGCTGGCCGGCATCACCCTCGTGGTGCGGTCCCAGACGCGGGCGGCGGCGCCCGCCCCCTCCGGCGGCGGGGCCGTGGCGGTCAAGGCCCCTCCGGGCGGCGACGGGCGGCCGCCCTCGCTCGCCGGGTGGGTCGTCCTGGGCCTGGCGGCGGGCGCGGTGCTCCCGGTGCAGGGGGCGGTGAACGCGCTGCTGCGCGGCACCCTCGTCGAGCCGCTGGCGGTGGCCGTCGTCAGCTTCACGGTGGCCACGCTCGCCATCGCCGCGGTGCTGGCGGTGCTGCTGGCGACCGGGCGCACCCCGCGGCCGCGGTTCGCTCCCCTGCGGCACATGCCGTGGTGGGGGTGGCTGGGCGGGGCCTGCGCGGCGGGCTACGTCACCGGCACCTTCCTGCTGATCCCGCAGATCGGGGCCGCCGTGACCGTGGCGCTCACCGTCACCGGGCTGCAGCTCACCTCGGCCGCCGTCGACCAGTACGGGCTGTTCCGCCTGCCGAAGCGGCCCGTGACGCCGCCGCGCGCCGGGGGCCTGGCCCTGCTCGCCGCCGGTGCGCTCGCCATCCAGTTGCTGTGAGGGGATGAGGACCCATGCGCGAGCCCTACCGCGCCGGGCCGGGGATCACCACCCTGCCCTCCGACCTGCCCATACCCGACCTGGGGCTGCAGCCGGTCAACGGCTACCTGGCCGCCGGGCGCGAGCCGGTGCTCGTCGACTCCGGCATGCCGGTGGACGCGGTCGCCTTCGAGGCGATGCTGTGGACCCACGTGGACCCCGACGACCTGCGGTGGGTGGTCGTCACGCACGACGACCGCGACCACACCGGGGCGCTGATGCGCATCCTGCGGGCCGCGCCACGGGCCCGGCTGGTGACCAGCCCGGTGTCGGCGGTGCGGCTGACCGAGGAGTTCGCCCTGCCCGAGGGGCGGGTCGTCACCGCCAACCCGGGCGGACGGCTGGAGACCGCCGACCGGGTGCTGTCGTTCCACCGGCCTCCGGTGTTCGACTCCCCGGGGACGCTCGCGGTGCTCGACTCGGCCACGGGGTCGCTGTTCGCCTCGGACAGCTTCGGCAGCGTGCTGCCGGGGCCCGCCGAGCACCCGTTCGACCACGGCGAGGAGTGCTTCTTCTCCGGCTTCTCGGTCCTCAACCGGGCCATCGCCCCGTGGACGGCGATGGTCGACCAGAAGCGGTTCGAGACCGCCGTCGCGGGGCTGCGGGGGCTGCGCCCGCGACGGATGCTGAGCGCCCACGCCCCGCCGATGGAGGGGGAGCTGGACCGGTTGTTCGCGGCCATGGCCGAACTGCCCCTGCTGCCGCCCTGGCTGCCCGAAGCCGACCTGGAGGGCGCGCTCGACGCCGGAACGCCCTGAGCGACGCCTGAGTGGCCGTCTGAGGAGCCGCCTGAGAGGCCGTCCGAGCGGCCACCCGAGTCACCGGCCACCACCCGAGTGACCGTATGTGAACGACCGAAGGGACATGGACCCATGCAGGACCCGATCGACGTGGCGCCGGGGACGATCGTCGTCTACAGCGACATCTGGTGCTCCTTCGCCCACATCGCCGTGCACCGGCTGCACGAGGCGCGCACGCGCGCGCGGCTCGATGATCAGGTGCGGTTCGACCACCGCGCCTTCCCTCTGGAGCTGCTGAACAAGGGCCCCAGCCCGCGTTCGGGGACCGACAGCGAGGTGGGGCGCATGGCCTCGATGGAGCCCGGCGCCGGGTGGCAGCTCTGGCAGTCGCCCGACTGGCTGTACCCGACGACCACGCTGCCCGCCCTGGAGGCGGTGCAGGCCGCCAAGGCGCAGGGGCTCGACGCCTCTGAGCGGTTGGACCTGGCGCTGCGCAAGGCCTTCTGGGCGGAGTCGCGGTGCGTGGGCGACCGCACGGTGATCCTGGAGTGCGCCAAGGCGGCGGGCGTGGACGCGGCGCACATCGCCGAGGCGCTGGACGACGGGCGGGCCCGGCGCACCTTGTCGGACCAGGCGGAGACGGCCGCCACCGACAGGGTGGACTGCAGCCCGCACCTGTTCTTCGCCGACGGCGGGGACGTGGCCAATCCCGGCATCGAGGTGGGATGGGCCGGGGACTACGGCGTCGGCTGGCCCGTGGTCTCCTCCGACGACCCGTCGGTGTACGACGCCATCGTCCGCCGCGCCGCCGCCGACCCTCGTTGATCTCGGGTAACTCGGGGTTAAACCGGACACGATAACCCCAGCTTCCCCGAGATCAACAACAGCGCACCCCCGCACCACCGCCCCCCGTTGATCTCGGGGGGAACGACGCTACCGGCGCGGTTGTAGCGTCCGTTCTCCCGAGATCATCGACGCGCATCGCGAGCCCGCCGGAGCCCTGGGAAGGCTCCGGCGGGCTCGTCGTGTGCGGCGCACGCGCCTGGGGCCGGGCCGACGATCGGGTCACCGGTCGGGTCATCGGCCGGGTTGCCGGTTCCTGCCACGGGCCCGGCAGGGCCGACCGGGTGTCCGGGCCCCCATGATCCGGACGTGACCGGGGCCACTTTCCCAATCGCCGAAACACCGCCCTCCGGACCCCTCCGCACCGTTTTCCCCATTCATATGTGAAGTGGACACGGAAATGCGTCGCATTCATCTTCGCATTGGCGGGGAAGGCGGGGAGTGTACCGGCGCCGCCGCCATTCCGCAGGGCACCTCCGGCGTCCGTTTCAGGTCAGGCCGACACCCCCTCAAGCGCCGTCCGCCTTCATAGACTTCAAGGCGTTCGAGCAGGTGATCACGGATGTCCGCATCGAATCACCCGTGCTCGCCCCCTGAAATCGAGAAAGGCGCGAAGACGTGACCGAGGCCGGAATCACCGACGACATCGTGTCCACTTTTCTGAACCCGCGGCAGAATGCGGGAGACCCCGCAGGGCGGGGTGCGACCGACCTGACCCAGCACGAGATCAAGGCGCTGAAGACCCGCTACAACCTGGCGGACGCGCACACCCACCAGAGGCAGTCGCCCGAGCAGGAGAAGATCGTCGCCCGGCTCACCGAGCTGTGGCACGAGTCCGAGGACCACACGCAGGCCTACTTCGAGGACCGGCTGCGGTCGGCCTTCTTCCGGCTGCACCGCCAGCCCACGGCGCTGCGCATGGACCGGGCGCTGCTGTCGTACTCGGCCAGCGTGTCCACCATGGTGGCCGCCATGTACCTGCGGCGGCACGGGATGTCCGTGGCGCTCGTGGAGCCCTGCTTCGACAACCTGACCGACCTGCTGCGCAACATGCAGGTCCCCCTTGAGGCCCTGCCCGAGGAGTCGCTGGCCGACCCGGCGCGGGCCTACGACCGGCTGGCCGAGGAATGCACCGCCGACGCCGTCTACCTGGTCGACCCGAACAACCCGACCGGGTTCACCCTGGCCTCCGGCGGCATGGAGGGGCTGCGCGAGGTGGTGCGGTTCTGCGCCGACCACGGGCGGCTGCTCGTCCTCGACTTCTGCTTCGCCTCGTTCGCCCTGGCGGCCGAGGGCACCCGGGCGGACGTGTACGCGCTGCTGGAGGAGTCCGGCATCGACTACCTGGCCATCGAGGACACCGGCAAGACGTGGCCGCTGCAGGACGCCAAGTGCGCGCTGCTCACCGCCGGCGGCTCCCTCCAGAGGGAGATCTACGACCTGCACACCAGCGTGCTGCTGAACGTCTCGCCGTTCGTCCTCAACGTGGTCGCACGGTACGTGGAGGACTCCATCGAGGACGGCATGGGGTCGGTGCGGCGGATCGTGCGGGAGAACGCCGCCACGGCGCGCAACGCCCTGCACGGGCCGGTGCTGGAGTACCAGGAGCCGATGGTGGAGACCAGCGTCGCCTGGTTCCGCATCCGCCCCGGGCACCTGACCGCGTCGCGGCTGCAGGAGGAGCTGCTGGCCGACGAGGTGTACGTGCTGCCCGGCACCTACTTCTACTGGAGCGCCCCCGAGCGCGGTGAGCGGTTCGTCCGGGTGGCGCTGGCCCGGGAGCCGGAGATGTTCCGCCTGGCCATGGACCGCATGCGGAAGGTGCTGATGCGCCATGAGCGGTGAGGTGTTCGTGGACGCCGCGCTCTTCATGGGGATGCACCACGAGGACGAGCGCGTGCGCCGCGGGTGCAAGGCGTTCTTCGCCCGCGCGCTGGGGCGGCCCACGGCGCCGGTGCACATGAGTCTGGAGCAGGTGGGCCTGTGCGACGCCCTGGTGTGGAGGCGCCCCAGGGGCGAGCAGGACGCCTACTACCCCTTCATGGACCGGCTCCACACCGACCTGCGCATCGACCGGACCGGGTACGCGGAGAAGGACACCCGGCGCGCATGGGAGGACCCGGCCCTGGACGGGCTGCCCGACCACGAACGGCTGCTGCTGGGCCAGGTGATGGAGCGCGGCGGCACCCTGCACACCGCGTCGGCGCGGCTGCTGGCGCGGCCCGGCCTGCCGGTGGAGCCCGCGGAGGCGCTCGGGGACGAGCCCCGGTTCCCGGGCGGGCTGGAGCCGTTCTACCGCATCTCGCTCGCGCTGCGCGTGGGGAGGGACGAGCTGTGACCTCCGGGATCTCTGGAATCTCTGGGACCGTGGTCCCGCTCATCACCCCCTACGACGAGCACGGCCGCGTCTCGGAGAAGAGCACGGCCTCCCTCATCGAGTACGTGCACGCGGACGTGTCGGCGCTGATGCCGGTGCTCAGTTCGGGCGAGGGGTGGCGCCTCACCGACCAGCAGTGGAGCGACATGGTGGCCTTCACCGTCGCGCACTCGCACGGGCTCCCGGTGATCGCGGGGGTGCAGGCGGCCGACACGCCCTCCGTGCTGCACCGGGCCCGCACGGCCGAAGCGCTGGGGGCGGACATGGTCGCCGCCACCACGCCGTTCGGGGCGGGCGTCGGGCAGGACGAGATGGTGGCGCACTACCGGGCGCTGCGCGGCGGCACCCGGCTGCCGATCGTCGTCTACAACGAGGAGCCGGTGTCGCGGAACCGGGCGTCGCTGGTGACGCTGCTGCGGATCTGCGGCCTGCCCGGGATCGCCGCCGTCAAGGAGTCCAGCGGTGTCCCCGAGCTGACGCGCGCGCTGGCGGCGGCCGGGACGGGGGTCCCGGTGCTGCAGGGGTGGGAGGACAAGGTGGCGTCGACGCCCGGCGTGGACGGGCTGGTCGGGCCGCTGGCCAACCTCGAACCGGGGATGTGCAACGCGCTCCTGGCCGACCCCGGTGAGCCGCTGCAGCGGATCGTGGACGCGGTGTGCGAACTGTTCGGGCTGTTCCGCGACGACTGGTACCTGCGCGTGAAACGGGAGCTCGCGCGCAGGGGCGTGATCGAGGACGAATGCGCGCCCCCAGGTGGACAGGAGGACGGATCATGACGACGAGCACGGCGTCGGGGATGCCGAGCGGGACACCCGGCGGGGCACCGAGGGGGATGCCGCTCGCGCCCGACACCGCCATGGCGCGCGCGAGGGCGGCCGACAGCGACCAGCTGCGGCTGTACCGCCTGTACAGGACGGTGCCCACGGCCGTGGAGTACGCGGAGACGCTGGCGCTGGAGGAGCGGTGGATCGGGCCGATGGCGGCGCGGTTCGAGGCCGGGGCGCCGGACCTGCCGGACCGGGCGGCGCTGCTGCGCGCGCTGCGCGGACGGTTGGCGGCCGAGGAGGCGGCGGAGGACGAGGCCGCGCGCTTCGTGGCCGAGGAGGCGAGCCTGGAGCAGCTCAAGGTGATCGCGTCCGAGTTCGCGGTGGACGGGCTGACCGAGTCCGAGACGCTGCTGCCGGTCGTGGCGCGGCTGCCGTTCGCGTCGGGGCTGGCGGTGTTCCGGGTGCTCATCGACGAGCTGGGGTGCGGAAGCGAGGAGAAGGCGCACTCGCGGCTGTACCGGGACCTGCTGACCGGGGTCGGGATGACGCTGGACCTGGAGTACTACGTGCGCAGGGCGGCGCCGGAGTCGCTGGCCTACGTCAACCTGTTCCACTGGCTGGCGTCGCGGGCGCCGGAGCCGGAGTACTTCCTCGGCGGGTACGCCTACTTCGAGTCGAGCGTGCTGTACGCGTTCCAGTGCTACCGGCGGGCGGCCGAGCGGCTGGGGCTGTCGGAGCACGCGTACTACACGGAGCACCTGTACATCGACGGCTACCACAGCCGGCAGATGCGGGCGGCGCTCAAGTCGCTGGACACCGAGCGTGGCCTGGACACGGCCAAGGTCTGGGCGGGCGTGGAGCTGACCGGCGCGGTCGCCGGGGCGGCCTTCGAGGCCGCCGTGGAGCGCGCGCGGGCGGCGGGCCCGTCGGGTGCGGCGCAGGCGACAGGAGCGCCGTCATGAGCGGCGGCGAGGCGTCCAAGGCGTCCGTACGCCCCGTCACCGAGGACATGGTGCTGATCGAGGCAGGGGGCCGCAGGCTGCTGGCCGAGGCGCACTGCCCGCATAGGGGCGGCCTGCTGCGGTTCGGCCACGTGGACGGCACGGTGCTGAAGGTGCGGTGCCCGCTGCACCACTCGGTGTTCGACCTGAGGGACGGTTCGGTGAGCGCGGGCCCATCATGCAGGGCCCTGCGGATCATCTCCGACCTGTCGGGAGAGCCCGTGGAGCAGTAGCCCTCCAGAGCCTTCCAGCGAGAAGAACGGGGCCCACACCCAAGGGAGCGTGTGGGCCCCTCCGCTTCGCTTCAGGCGGCCGCTCGTCCCGCCGCGCTCCGGCGCCGCGTGCACGTCGACGGGTTCCGTCGGGCCGGAGGCGCCCCACCGTCCGGCGGGTTCCGACGTCACGCCTCCCCGTGACGCGGACACCGGTAAGGCTAGGCTAAGGTAACCATCGCCGTAGTGGGCATTTCGGGCGCATGGTCCCGAACCGGATCTGTTGAGCGGTGGTCATGGTGGTACGCGCATCTCTCGCCGTCGGGGCGTCCGTCCTCCTCCTGCTGGCCACGGCCGGCTGCGGGGAGTCCGAACCCGTTCCGGAGCAAAAGGCCGCCGCCGGGGAGGGCGCGACCGAGTACCCCCTGGTCGTGGAGAACTGCGGCCGGGAGGTGACGATCGAGCACGCGCCCCAGCGGGCCGTCTCCCTCGACCAGGGGTCCACGGAGATCCTCCTGTCGCTGGGGCTGGAGGACCGCATGGTCGGCACCGCGTCGTGGACCGACCCGGTGCGGGAGAACCTCGCCGAGGCCAACGAGGAGGTCCCCCGGCTGGCGGACGAGGCGCCCTCGTGGGAGGTGGCCCTGGACACCGACCCCGACCTGGTGACGGCCTCGTTCGGGCGCCACTTCGCCCAGGGAGGGGTGGCCGAGCGGAGCCGCTTCGAGGAGACCGGCATCCCGACCTACCTCTCCCCCACCGACTGCGACGGCGGCACGAGCATCAACGGCGGCGGCACCCGGACCGCCCCGCTCACCCTCGATTCGCTGTACCAGGAGATCCGCGAGCTGGCCGAGATCTTCGACGTCCCCAGCAGGGGCGAGGACCTGGTGGACGAGCTCGAACAGCGGCGCCGAGCGGCCCTGGAGGGCGTCGACGCCTCCGACGTCACCATCGCCTTCTGGTTCGCGGACCTGAAGACGCCCTACGTCGCGGGCGGGCGGGGGTCGGCGAACCTGCTGGCCGACGAGGTCGGCGCCGAGAACGTGTTCGCCGACGAGGAGGACGACTGGCCGGCCACGACGTGGGAGGCCTTCGTCGACCGGGACCCCGACGTGATCGTGCTCGGAGACCTCAGCCGTGAGCGGGCGCCGGGCGACAAGCTCCAGGAGAAGATCGACTTCCTGGAGAGCGACCCCCTCACCAAGGACATGGACGCGGTCGAGGAGGAGCGGTTCATCGCCCTGCACGGGGCCGAGATGAACCCCTCGATCCGGACCGTCGACGGGCTGGAGGCCCTCAGCGAAGGACTCGCCTCCGTCGAGGAGGCGCGGTGACGCTCGACGCTCCGCCCGACGGGTCGCCCGCCGGGTCGCGGACCGCGTCCGCCCCGGCGCCGTCGGCCGGACCCACCGGGGGCTCGTCCCTGCGGTTCCTCGGCGTGGGCACGGGGGCGCTGGCACTGCTCGTGGCGTCGATCGGGGTGGCGATCACCCTGGGGCCGGCGGACGTCTCCCTGGTCAACGTGCGCGACATCGTTCTCAACCACCTGGGGTTCACCGACATCCCGGTGCGGGTCTCCGAGGACGCCATCGTGTGGGACGACCGCCTGCCCCGGGCGCTGGTGGCCGCGGCGTGCGGGGCCGGTCTGGGACTGTGCGGTGTGATCCTGCAGTCGCTGCTGCGCAACCCGCTCGCCGACCCCTATGTCCTCGGGATCTCCTCGGGCGCCTCGACCGGAGCGGTCCTGGTGGGGATCGTGGGCGTCGGCGGGTTCGCGCTGGGGGTGTCCGGCGGAGCGTTCGCCGGCTCGGTCGCGGCGTTCGCCGTGGTGCTGCTGATCTCACGCCTGGCGGGCGGCACCAATGACAAGGTCATCCTGGCGGGGATCGCGGTGACGCAGCTGTTCTCCGCGCTGACCTCGTTCGTCATCTTCGCCTTCGCCGATTCGGACGAGGCGCGCGGGGTGATGTTCTGGCTGCTGGGCTCCCTCGAAGGGGTGCGGTGGGACGATGTGGCCCTGTGCGGTGCCGTCGTGCTCGCCGGTGTGGTCTTCTGCCTGCTGCGGGCGCCGGTGCTGGACGCGTTCGCGTTCGGTGACGAGGTCGCCTCCTCGCTGGGGGTGTCGGTGCGGCGGGCCAGGATCGGCCTGATGACCGTGACCGCGCTGCTCACGGCGACGATGGTGAGCGTGGCCGGGGCGATCGGGTTCGTCGGCCTGGTGCTGCCGCACGCCGCACGGTTCCTGACCGGGCCGGTGCACTCCCGCCTGGTCCCGGTGACGGCGCTGGTCGGGGCCGTCTTCATGGTGTGGGTGGACGCGGCGGCGCGCGTCGCCTTCTCCCCCTCGCCGCTGCCCG
The DNA here is from genome assembly GCF_027706725.1 of Nocardiopsis endophytica. GTDB lineage: Bacteria > Actinomycetota > Actinomycetes > Streptosporangiales > Streptosporangiaceae > Nocardiopsis_A > Nocardiopsis_A endophytica. The sequence continues at coordinate 10,944 of NZ_JAQFWQ010000004.1, read as the reverse complement.
TCGGGGTGGGGACCGCGCTGGTCGGCGTCCCGGTGTTCATCGCCATCATGTTCCGCCGGAGGAGGCCGCTGTGACCCCTGGGTTCCGACTGAAGAGGAGGCCGGTGTGACTCTGCGGACCCGGGAGGTCGGCTGGAACCGCGGCGGCCGGCTCGTCGTCGACGGGGTGACCCTGGAGCCGCGGGCCGGGGAGACGGTCGGGCTGCTCGGCCCCAACGGTTCGGGCAAGTCCTCCCTCATCAGGCTGCTGTCGGGGTCGGTGCGGCCCACGTCCGGGGCGGTCACGCTGGACGACGCGTCGCTGGCGGAGCTGTCCCGGAAGGACGCGGCGCGAGCGATCGCCACCGTGACGCAGCACGCCGACACCGTCGTGGACATCACGGTCCGCGACATCGTGGCCCTCGGCCGCATCCCCCACCGCGGCACGTTCGGCGGCGACAGGCGGGCCGATGCCCGGGCCGTCTCCGACGCGCTCGCGAGGACCGGTCTCACCGACAAGGCCGACGAGCTGTGGCACCGCCTGTCGGGAGGAGAACGCCAGCGCGTCCACATCGCCCGCGCGCTGGCACAGGAGCCCAGGGAGCTCCTTCTGGACGAGCCGACGAACCACCTGGACATCCGCTACCAGTTGGACCTGCTCCAGCTCGTGGCCGAACTGCCGGTCACGACGGTGGTGGCCCTCCACGACCTGAACCTGGCGGCGATGTTCTGCGACTCCGTCCTCGTCCTCAAGGAGGGCCGAGCCGTCGCCGGAGGCGCACCGGCCGACGTCCTGACGCCGGAGCTGATCGCGGAGGTCTACGAGGTCAACGCCACGGTCAGGACCAACCCCGAGACGGGCCGCCCGGAGATCGGCTTCACCCCGGGACGAGTACCGAGCAAGGCGGCGAGGTAAGCACTCCGGGCCGCCGGGGGCGGCCCGCGCGGCGGATCAGCGCGTCGCGCTGACGCCCTCGATCTTCGGCCTGGTCACAGCCGCTGTTCCCACGGATCGAGCAGTTCGACACCGGTGTGTGCGAAGTCCTTGGTATTCCGAGTCGCGCACGTGGCGTTGTGCACCAGGCAGATCGCCGCGATCTGCGCATCGGGTGTGCTGATCGGCGATCCGGCCGCCTTCCGCGCGACGAGGATGTCCGCGTAGCGCTCGGCGGCCGCGTCATCGAACGACAGCACGGAACGACTGTCCCGGTAAGGCTCGAGCGCGACCTCGATTCGCGTAGTCAGCGCCTTCTTGCGCCTGCCATCAGGGAGGCGGCGCGCCCCGGCCAGCAGCTCCCCGAGTGTCACGGCGGTGATGGCGACGTCACCAGTAAGCGACTCGAGCCACGCGACGACGCCCGCGTCGGGCTGCGGCCGGAAGATCTCTGAAATGACGTTGGTGTCGAGGACGATCACTCGAAGTCCACCGCTCGCGCAACGTCGCTCCGCTCCGGAACCGGAAGGTCCTCGACACCTCCCACATCCTGCGCAGCCTGCAAGAGCGCCAAGCCGATGTGCGGCCTGCGTGCAGCCTTCGTGAGGATGTCTCGGACCTCTGCCTCCATGGAGCGCCCGTGCTCCTTCGCCTGCGCGGCGAGCTGCCGCTTGACCGACTCATCGAGGCCGCGAACGATGATGGAACCCATCAGAGACCACCCCCTCAGTTGCTATCAACAACGATAGCACTCCAGCGGAGGCGGCGCTTGAGTTCTTCCTGAGAATGTACGGCGTGGAGGACACGGCCCCCGTCCTGCGGGTGGCCATCGAGCACGGCCTCACCCCCGACACCCCGCGGTCGGTCCTCCATATCCCGGGCCGGACGCAACCGTTCCCCTCTCCCTCGCATCGAAGGCATGCCAACGAAGCGAGGGAGCGCAGCATGGCCTTCGAGATCCACCACCCCGGCCGCCCCGAGGATCTGTCTCCGGCACCGATGCTGTGGGCGCACGGGGTCCTGGGGGCGGCGAGTGCCGCGGCTGCTCCGAGGGAGGCGCTGCACCTCTACTCACTGGACGACGAAGGACTGCTGTCGGACCATGAAGACGGCACCTGGTGGCGTCTGACCTGGTTCGCCGAAGACACCGCGGTCCTCACCGGAAACGAGCCGCTGGGCTACGAATGCACGGAGGACCGGGGCCTCGTCGACAAGCTGGCCGGGGCCCCTGACCGCCTGCCGATCGGATGGCTCGGCGACATGCTCCGCGTCACCACGGCAGAAGAGTGGGAGCCCAGTTTCCTCTACTGGTGGATCGACGGCGCCTGGGGCCGCACGGAGTATCCGGAAGGCATCCGCGACGACGGACTGTGCACGGTGGACGGCATGGGCACCCCGGAACGCCTGCAGAGGTACGGGTGCGTCGGGGACCCCTCCCTGGAGTCGGTGACCGAAATCCTGGAGGCCGCAGCCGCCGGAGCGCTCGCACCGTCGGCGCTGGAGGCCTTCATGCGGGCGTGCGGTGTGGAGGACCCGGCCCCGGCACTGCGCGTCGCCGCTGAGGGCGGCCTCACCCCCGATGCCCCGCGCCCCGTCCTCAAGGTGACGTAGCCGGTGGGGCCTCCTGGGTCACAGGCCCGCCTTGTGCAGCGCAGCGCTCGCCCGGAACCTCACCCGCGCACACCGGTCGCGTTCGTCTTCAGGGGTGTCATCGTCGCAGTCGCACCGATGCCTGAGCCACCGCAGGTCATCCGGGTCCAGCCACAGCGCGACACGCCCCTGGGCGGCCTCCGCATCGGGATCGGTCGGCACCACTGGGCGCTCATCCATGACGCACATTGTGCCGATCCACAGAAACCACCGCGCCCGTACGGTGGATCGGCCGGAGGTGGCGGCCCCCGGCCGATCGTCCTGCCCCCTCAGGGAACGATCACGGTCCGCTCGCCCCTGGCGTCCTCGTGGGCCCACGCCGAAGTGACGTCGCTCAACGGGACGACGCGCGGGCTCACGGCCACCTCCCCCTTCGCGATGAGGGCCGCCAGACCGGCCAAGTCGGCGCGTTCGAGATCGACCGACCCGAATCCGCTGCCGCTGATCCGCAGCGCGTTCTGGCGGAAGAGGTGCCCGCCGAGCGTGATCTCGAGCCCGCCCATCCCGCCGACCTGGACCCAGTCGAGGACCCTGACGTGGTCGGTCCGCGCTCGGCTGATGGCCTCCATCGCGCGTTCGGTCCCCGGCCCCCACACGTAGTCGAGGACGGTGTCCACGTCCGCAGCGGCGGCGGCGAAGGCGGCGGCCGTCTCCTCCTCGTCCGGGGTGATGGCGACGATGTCGTCCGCCCCCTCGGTGAGCAGCTGCTCCAGCCGGTCGCGGTTGCGCCCCGCGGCGACGACCCTGGCGGCGCCCACGGCCTTGCCGATCCTCACCGCCATCGACCCGGCGTTGCCGGTCGCACCGATGACCAGCAGGGACTGACCCGGGCGGAAACCGACGCGTGCGTGGAGCGCGGTCCATGAGGACATCGCGGGGTTCATCGTGGCCGCGACGACCGCCGGATCGGCGTCGTCGGGGACGGGGATGAGCGTGGCAGGATCGACCGCGATCCGCTCGGCGAGCGTTCCCGTGGCCGGCGCCATCACCATGGCGAGGCGCCCGTCACGGCGCCGCACGACCGCGTCGATCCCGGCGATGATCGGGGGCCTGGTCGTGTTGGTGTAGTGCTTGCCGGAGGCGAACCCGCGTGTGGCCGGGTGGATTCCTACGGCCAGCACGTCGACGATCTCCCTCCCCTCGTCGGCGACAGGGGCCGGGACGGTGGTGTACCGGGGCGGTTCGCCGAACGCTTCGACGACCGCGGCATGGACAGTGGACATGATCTCCCCCCGAAGATACAAGCGTGTATCTAATATCGCCGACACTAGCCCCTTCGCGTAAGATACACAAGTGACTCTTGAAGGGGCGGGAATGGCCACGGGACCGGACGGCGGGCGGCTGGGCACGAAGGCGACGAGACGACGGGGCGCCGAGCTCCACGCCGCGCTGCTGAGCGCCGCGTGGGACATTCTCGTCGAGAAGGGGTACTCCGGGTTCACCTACGACGCGATCGCCGCACGCGCGCAGACCAGCCGTGCGGTGCTCTACCGCCGGTGGCCGCAGCGGCACCTGCTCGTCGAGGAGGCTCTGCGGAAGGCCTGGGTCCCGGTGCCCCTCCCGGACACCGGCAGCCTCCGCGAGGACGCGATCGAGCTGCTCCGGTCCATCGCCGCCGCGCGCGGGACGCTGATGACCGTTCTCATCCAGGACCTCGCCGACTACTACCGCGAGTCCGGCAACACACTGGAGGACCTCAGGGAGATCATCGGGGCGGCGCACCGCGAACGCCCGTTCCACGCGCTGGTCGAGCGCGCGGTCGAACGGGGGGAGATCGCAGCGGCGCCCCGGAACGACCGCGTCCTCGAACTCCCGCTCGACCTGCTGCGCCAGGACATGCTGTTGAAGGGCGGAGCAGTCCCCGACCACGCCCTCGCCGAGATCATCGACGAGATCTGGCTCCCGCTCCTACGACGCTGACCGGGCGTCTGCCCACCCTCGCCCCGCCGAGGAGCGGAGCGGGCCCGTGCCCGGCGAGAACCGGCGCTCGTCCGCCCCGCCGGGACACGGCCCCGCCTGCTCACACGTTGAAGCGGAACTCCACCACGTCGCCGTCGGACATTACGTAGTCCTTGCCCTCCATGCGGACCTTGCCGGCCGACCTTGCGGCCTGCATGGTGCCGGCCTCGACCAGGTCGTCGAAGGAGACCACCTCGGCCTTGATGAACCCGCGCTGGAAGTCGGTGTGGATGACGCCCGCCGCCTCCGGGGCCGTCGCGCCCTTCTTGATGGTCCAGGCGCGGGACTCCTTCGGGCCCGCGGTCAGGTAGGTCTGCAGCCCCAGGGTCGAGAAGCCGACCCGGGCCAGCTGCGACAGGCCCGCCTCGGACTGGCCCATGGACTCCAGCAGCTCGGCGGCCTCGTCGTCGTCGAGCTCGGCCAGCTCCGCCTCGATCTTGGCGTCGAGGAAGATGGCCTCGGACGGCGCCACCAGCTCCGACAGCTTCGCGCGCAGGGCCTCGTCGGCCAGCTCGTCGCTGTCCAGGTTGAACACGTACAGGAACGGCTTGACCGTCAGCAGGTTCAGCTCGCGGACGGCCGCCAGGTCCACGCCCCCCTCGGCGGCGCCCACCGACAGGCCCTTGCCGGACTCCAGCACCGCCAGCGCCGCGCGCGCCGACTCCAGGGCGGCCTGGGCGCCCTTGTCCTTGGCGTTGCGCTTGGCGTCCTTCTCCAGCCGCGGCAGCGCCTTCTCCAGCGTCTGCATGTCGGCCAGGATCAGCTCGGTGTTGATCGTGTCGATGTCGCGCGAGGGCTCGATTCCGCCGTCGACGTGGGTGACGTCCGGGTCGTTGAAGACGCGGATCACCTGGCAGATGGCGTCGCTCTCGCGGATGTTGGCGAGGAACTGGTTGCCCAGCCCCTCCCCCTCCGAGGCGCCGCGCACGATGCCGGCGATGTCGACGAAGTCGACCGTGGCCGGGATCGTCTTCGCGGATTCGAAGATCTCGGCGAGCTTGTCGAGGCGTGGGTCGGGCACACCCACGACACCGACGTTGGGCTCGATGGTCGCGAACGGGTAGTTCGCGGCCAGAGCGTCGTTCTTGGTCAGCGCGTTGAAGAGGGTGGACTTGCCGACGTTGGGCAGCCCGACGATCCCGATAGACAGACTCACAGCCCCCGAGTCTAGTTGCGCCCGGGCCGTGGCCTCGCCGTCCGCACATCCGGACCGCTCCGAACGTGCGACTCGGGCGCCCCCTCGCGCGCGCCGTCGCGGCCCAGCGGCGCCCTGCGGAGGCGATCGTGGACTTTTCGGTTACAGATCGTCGATCTTCGGATGAAATGCCCTGCACGCCGGGACAGCGCGCAGTACGTTCGTGTCCTGCCGCACGTATGCCCCCGGGTCACGGGTGCGCGTGCACCGACCGTATCGACTGGGGGGATCGAGCATGGTTGCCGGGCAGGTCCGAGCGTTCGTCCAACGCCACCCGGCGGTGCGCCACGCCACCCGCAGGATCCGCATCCGGCTCCCCCTCAGCCTCGGCGGCATCGACCCCCAGCGGGTCCCGCCCCGGGTGCGCCGCTTCGACCTGCCGCTCCCCCGGCGCGCCGGCGCCCCGCGCACCGGCCCCGACACGCTGAGCGTGCGCGCCCCGGGCGACCTGTGGACCCCCGGCCGCCTGCACGCACGCGGGCTGCCCGGCTACCGGCCCGACGCGCTGGCCTGCTTCCTGGCGGTCCTGGAGCACGCCCGCCCCGGCGCCGTCCTCGACGTGGGCGCCAACGTGGGCGTGTACGCCGCCCTGGCCGCCGCACGCACCCGGCGCAGGGTGTTCGCGTTCGAGCCCGCCCCGCGTGCCGCGCGCGCGGCACGGGCCATCGCGGCCGACAACGGGCTGAACATGGACGTCGTGGAGCTGGCGCTGAGCAACCACAGCGGGAGCGGCCTGCTGCGCCTCTCCCCCGACGACGCCTCCAACTCCCTGCTGCCCGGCGCGGGCCCCGCGGCGGGCCGGGTGACCGTGCCCGTGCGGCCGCTGTCGCACTGGCGCGAGGAGGCCGGGGTGCTGCCGTCGGTGGTGAAGATCTCCACGTGCGCCTCGGAGCCGGACGTGGTCTCGGGCAGCCTGGAGGTGCTGCGGCGCTTCCGCCCTTGGGTGCTGTGCGATGTGGGCCCCGGGTACGGCATCGGCCAGCGGCTCACCGCCCTGCTGGAGCCCTTGGACTACCACTGGTACCGGGTCTCCGGCAGACCCCCGTACTCGCCGCAGCCGTCGATCTCCGAAGGGGCCTCCCGGCGCGGCGGCATGTGGCTCTTCTCCCCGACGCCCGCCCCCGAAGGCCTGTGGGCGAGCGCCGAGGCATGGCGGACCGCCATCGACGACTGCCGATGACGCCTCACGGCTGACGCCTGGCGATGACGATTGACAGCTGCCGATGACGGCCCGGGCCACTCTCTCTAGATCCAGCCTTGGAGGCTCTCCATATAGGCCGCGAAGTCGTCCCGGTGGCTGCAGTGCCCTGTCCCGGCGACCACGCGCACCTCGAACCCGCGCTCCTTCAGCCGGTCGACCCCCTCAGGGGAGATGGTGAAGCTCGGGTCCGCCAGTTGCACAAGGGACGGGACCACCGGCCGCTCGGGGATGTACTCGCTCCCGGCACAGGCCTCGACCATGCCGAAGAACTCCGGGTCGAACAGGGAGAACCCCGCCGCCTCGGCTTGCACGTCGGCCTCGCTCCAGCGCGGGTTGGCCTCGGCGATGGCGGCCGGGGAGGCGGCGGCGACCATCGCGCGCATGGCCGCCAAGTCGCCCGGGCGCACGGCGGAGAACTGCCACGCCGGGTCGTAGTAGACCGCCCGCCGCGGGCGCAGGCACTCGACGGCCAGGGACAGCGCCAGCCCGCCCATGGAGTGGCCGACGGCCAGGTCGGCCCCCTCGGGCAGGCTCTCGGCCAGGTCGTCGGCGAGCAGCTCGGGGGTGTACGCGCCGCGCGGGCTCAAGCCGTGGCCGCGCATGTCCGGGGCGACGACCCGGTAGCCGCGTTCGATGAGCGCGGCCTCGACCGCGTGCCAGGTCCGGTGGTCGGACATGGCGCCGTGGACGAGCAGCGCGGTCCGTTCGCCGTCGCCGCCGGTGTGCACGTTGAGTCGCATGGTGGTGGACCCTTTCCGTCGATGGTCGGTGCCGGGGGGCGGTGCCGGGCCGGCACCGAAGACCGGTGTCGCCGGTCAGGCGACGCCCTTGACACGGGTGATGGCCAGCGCCCCGAGCAGGGACAGGACCGCGCCGACGATGAACAGGTACTGGTAGCCCCCGAACAGCACGACGATGCCGCCCGCCACGAACGGGGCGATGATCTGCGGACCGGCGTTGGCGATGTTGAGCACGCCCAGGTCGCGGGCGGCGTCCCCGCCCGCGGGCAGCACGAGGGTGACGATGGCGTGGTCGGCCGCCATGAACACCCCGAACGCCGCCCCCGCGATGGTCGCCCAGACGAGGATTCCGGTGAAGGTGGGCACGAGGACGGGCACCACGGTGGCCGAGGCCGCGATCAGCCCCGCGATGAGCACGAACGGGCGGCGCCGTCCGATCCGGTCCGACACCGGCCCGATCACGGCGGTGCAGGCCACGGTGAGCACGGTGTTGGCGATGGTGAGGACGGGGACCGCGTCGGTCGGGGACAGGCCCTCGGGCAGGGCGATGTAGTCGGACAGGATGTAGACCTGGTAGCCCAGGATCGCGAAGAAGCCCATCATCATCAGGGCCCGGCTGGTGAACGCCCAGGTGAAGTCGGGGCTGCGCAGAGCGGAGCCGAACCCCTTGAGCTGCTGCACCAGCGGGTTGGGGCCGCCGGTGGTGCGGGGCGGGAGCTCGTCCCCGCGCGGGTCGTGGGTCAGCGCGGTGAAGAGCACGGCGACCACGACGAGGGCGGCGCCGAGGAGGATGTACCCGAGTTCGAGCCGGCCGACGAAGCGGGCGGCGACCAGGCTCCCGGCGACCATGCCGAGCGACTGGGCGATGCCCATGACGGCCGAGGCGCTGCCGCGCCGCTCGGCCGGGACGCGGTCGGGCACGGTGGCGGTGATGGCGGCCTGGTAGACGTTGCCCATCGCCTGGGCGATGCACCAGCCCACCGCCAGCAGCCACAGGGCCGGGGACATCCCCATGACGGCGAGGAAGACCACGGCGCCGAGCGCGCCGCCGAGCATCCACGGGTTGCGCCGCCCCCACCGCGTGCGGGAGCGGTCGGAGAGCATGCCGCCGATGGGGTTGAACAGGGTGGCGAAGACGGCGCTGACGCCGGTGACCACGGCGAGGTTGATCTCTTTGGAGGCCGGGTCGAAGGCCTCGACCTGGACGGGCAGCAGGATGCTGACCACGCCGAGGTACATGGCGTACAGGGCGAGGTTCCCGACGCCGTAGACGGCGAGGAACCGGGACAGGCCGCGGCGCCCCCAGCGGTCGGCCGCCGGGGAGGCGGCGCCGGGGGTGCCGGGGGAACCGGGCATTCCGGAGGGTCCGGCGGAGGGTGGGGGCGGGGGCAGGGGGGAGGTGTCGGACACGGGGGGCTCCTTCGCGCGGCAACGGCGTGAACGGTCGGTGCATTCCTCCAGGTCGTGCGCTGATTAGACGTTTAACCTAAGCGACCGGGTCCGCCGCGTCAACGGGGGTAACGAGCGCGGCCGACGCCGGCGGGGAGGGCGCGGCACAATAGGGGCGATGAGCGCGACCCGATCCCGTCCCCCGACCATCACCGACATCGCCCGGCAGGCCGGGGTGTCCACGGCGACCGTGTCCTATGTCCTGAACGACACCCCGGGGACGCGCATCCCCGAGGCGACGCGGCGCAAGGTCACCGACGCCGCCGACGAACTGGGCTATGTCCCGCACGCCAGCGCGCGCTCGCTGCGCACGGGCCGCAGCGACCTGGTGGTGTACGCGATGCCCGCGGTCACGCTCGGCCCGCTGGCGGCGCGGTTCCTGGCGGGGTTCGCCGACGAGCTGCAGAACCGGGGCTTCACCCTGGTCCTGCACGGCGACGGCGCCTCGCGCGGGGTGCGGGCGGCCCGGCGGTGGGCACGGCTGCGCCCGGCCGCCGTGATCGCCGAGGGGCATCGGATCACCGACGCAGCCAAGGACCTGATGCGGCGGTCGGGGACGGTGCTGGTGGCCACCGGCGGCGTGCCCGACCCCGACCTGCCGACGCTGGTCATGGACCACCGGGCCATGGGCGCGACGGCCGGGCGCCACCTGGGCGCGCGCGGGTGCCGGGACGTGGTGGCAGTGGTGCCGACCGAGCCGGCCCTGAGGGACATAGGCGAAGCACGCGCGCAGGGCGTAGAAGACGGCCTCCGCGAGGCGGCCGGGAGCCGGGAGGACGGCGGGGGCCGGGGGGACGCCGGGGGCCGGAAGGGCAGCGGGAGCCGCGAGGCCGCCAGGGACCGCGAGGACGACGGGAGCCGCGAGGCCGCCGGGACCCGGAGGGACGGCGAGGGCCGGGACGACGGCGGAGACGGGCCGAACGGCGCGGGCACAGGCGCTGCGACCGTGCGGCTCACGCCGATGGAAGAGACCCCCGAGGACGCCGGGCGAATCGTACGCGAGTGGGTCCGCGACGGGCTGCCCGACGGGGTGTTCGGCTACAACGACGAGCACGCGGGACTGCTGCTGTCGGCCCTGACCGACGCCGGGGTGGATGTACCCGGGCGGGTGCGGCTGGTGGGCGCCGACGACCTTCCGCTGTGCGGGATGCTGCGGCCCCGGCTGTCGTCGGTGGCGCTGCGGGCCGAGTACGCGCCCGCCGAGGCGGCGGACCGGCTGGTCTCCCTCATCGCGGGCGCGGAGGGAGCAAAGGAGCCCCTCCGCCTGTGGACCCCGGAGCTGCACGTCCGGGAGTCGTCGTAGCGTCACGTCCACCTCGCGCACTCGGGTCACGGCACCCCTGCCGGATGATGACGAGGGCAGACGCCCCTACTGCAGCGCAGTCGAAGCTGTCTAACGGCGGGCATGTGGTCAGTGGGCGTGGATGGCGGCGACGGCAGAAGCCGGGCGGTCCCCCGGCCCCGCCTCCCGGGCGCAAGGCCCTACGCGGTCCGGGTGGGCGGCTGGGCAGGTACCCCGCTCACGGGCCCCGGCCGGACGCAGGGCCAACAGAGTGCAACGTTGAGGGCGGCAACGAGGACAGGTCCGCGGCCCTCAAGGCAGCGCTGTCGGCCACAGCGCGTGTGCATGGTCGGCGTGGTTGGCAGCGACGGCAGAAGCCGGGCGGTTCCCCGGCCCCGCCTGCCGGGCGCAAGGCCCTACGCGGTCCGGGTGGGCGGCGCGGCGGGCAGGGTGCGCGGTCGCCCGTGTTCGTGGCGGCCGCCGCGCCAGCGCCCCCTTTCTGGCGATGATCTCGACAGGAGTGCTGTCAAAACCGCCGGAATGACAGCACCTTCGT
>NZ_JAQFWQ010000003.1 GCF_027706725.1 Nocardiopsis endophytica | reverse complement strand
CGACAGAAGTGGTGTCAAAACGGCCGGAATGACAGCACCTCTGTCGAGATCATCGGCAGGAAGGGCGCAGCAGGCCGACGGCCGCCACGAGCGCGGGCGACCGCGCACCCTGCCCACCGCGCCGCCCACCCGAACCGCGAGGGGCCCACCGGACGGCAAGCAGGGCCGGGAAACCGCCCCGCTTCTGCCGTCGCTGCCCTCCACGGCGACCATGCACACGCCCCACAGCCGACAGCGCTGCGGTGTGGGCCGCCGACCTCTCCTCGTCGCCGCCCTCAACGGTGCGCCCTGTCGGCCCGCCGCCCGGCTGGGGCGATCACGTGGGGTACCTGCTCAGCCGCCCGCCCGGACCGCCCGCGGCCTGCCGGACGGCAGGTAGGGCCGGGAACCGCCCCGCTTCTGCCGTCGCTGCCCTCTCCGGTGACCGCCCGCACGCGCTGCGCCCGACAGCGCTGCGGTGTGCGCCGGTGACCTCTCCTCGTCGCTGCCCTCAACGGTGCGCCCTGTCGGTCCGCCGCCCGGCTGGAGTCCTGGAGCGGGGTACCTGCTCAGCCGCCCTCCCGGACCGTCCGCGGCCCGACGGACGGCAAGCAGGGCCGGGAAACCGCCCCGCTTTCGCCGTCGCCGCCCTCCACGGCGGCCACGCACACGCTCCACGGCCGACAGCGCTGCGGTGTGCGCCGGTGACCTTTCCTCGTCGCTGCCCTCAACGGTGCGCCCTGTCGGTCCGCCGCCCGGCTGGAGTCCTGGAGCGGGGTACCTGCTCAGCCGCCCGCCTGGACCGCGAGGAGCCCCGCGCCCGGCAGGTGGGGCCGGGGAACCGGCCGGCTGTCGCCGTCGCCGCCCATCACGGCGACCATGCGCACGCCCCACGGCCGACGACGCTGCGCCGTGGGCCGCTGACCTTTCCTCGTCACCCTTCGGTGTCTGGCGCTGATGCCGGTGGCGTCGCCTCCGGCCCCTGCTCCCCTCACTCCTCCTCTTGATCCCAGCCGGGGCCGTCCGGGGTGTCGAGCCATACGCGGTGGCGGCCGTCGGGGGCCACCGTCAGGCCGTACCGCTCCGGTGAGGGCCCGCCCAGGGCGCGCCACTCCTCCTGGGCGTCCTCCACCTCGTCCCACAGCGACCGCGGGCCCGCCTGCTCGGCCCGCCACGCCGGTCCGGCCGGGAGCACCCGCGCCCACGACCCCCCGTCCCGAGAGGCCAGCCACAGCTGCCGCCCCGTGCCCCCCGGCGCCGGGCGCAGCCCCATCCGCCACCGCCGGACCGCCACCGTGACCGCGAACGCCGTCGGGAACCGGGTCAGCGGCTCGATCGGGTCGGGGCCGTGCAGCAGCCGCGTCTCATCCGGCTCGGCCTCCGGAGGCGGCGGCGCCGGAGGCCCCGGCCGCTGGGACCGCAGCGGCATGAACCCCAGGCCGCCCAGGAACGGGCCGCTCGCCGCCCCGTCCCCGTGCACCGTCAGCCGGGCCAGCACCCCCGCCCCCTCCATCGCCGTCCACGGCAGCACCACCAGCCCGCCCTCCACGGTCTGGCGGATCCACGCCCGCGGCACCCGCGTCGCCGCGCAGGTCGCGATCACCCGGTCGTACGGGGCGCCCTCCGGGTACCCGAACTCCCCGTCGCCCCGCACGGTCCGCGGGGTCCGGCCCGCACGCACCAGCGCCGCCCGCGCCCCCTCCAGCACCCCGGGGTCGATCTCCACGCTCACCACCCGGTCGTCGCCGAGCCGCGCCGCCAGCAGGGCCGCGTTCCACCCGGTCCCGGTCCCCACCTCCAGCACCCGGTGCCCGTCCCGCAGGCGGGCGGCCTCCAGCATCCGGGCCACGACGCCCGGCGCCGAGCAGGAGGAGGTGGGCACCCCCTCCGCCCGCTCCGGGTCCCCGTCGTCGATCTGCACCACGATCGGCTCGTCGGCGTAGGCGGCGTCCAGCCACCGCTCGGGCGCCCGGTCGGCGTCCAGCGGGCTCCCGGAGGTGGTGACCGCCCCGTGCAGGGGGACGAAGAAGTGCCGGGGGACCGCGCGGAAGGCCGCGGCCAGCCGGCGGTCGCAGAGCGCTCCCGAGGCGTACAGGGAGTCGATGAGCGCTCGTTGGCGCCGTGCGGCGCTGAGCATCGCGTGTCGCCCCCGGTGGTGCGTGGCGCAGGGGCGGCCGGCGGCCGCCGGTGTCATGGTCCCCGGCACGGGCGCGCCGGTAAACCCGTGGCGGCTAGTCTCGGCAGAGTCGGCAAGCGATCCGAGGGGAAGTGGCCCAGTGAACCCTGGCGGCGGAATGGACATGCAGGCGCTGCTCCAGCAGGCCCAGCAGATGCAGCAGCAGCTCATGGAGGCCCAGCAGGAGCTGGACGAGGCCCGCGTCGAGGGCACCTCCGGCGGCGGGCTGGTGACGGTGGTCGTCAACGGGCGCGGCACCGTCGAGGACGTGAGGATCGACCCGAAGGCGGTGGACCCCGAGGAGCCCGCCGAGAGCGCGCAGACCATCGCCGACCTGGTGCTGGCGGCGGTGCGCGACGCGGAGTCGGCGGTCGAGCGGCTGCAGCAGGAGAAGATGGGCCCACTGAACGACGCCCTGGGCGGCATGCCCGGCGGGGGCGGCGGCATGCCGGGCCTTCCGGGCATGTAGGCCCCGGCCCGGCCCAGGCGGTGGGGCAGGGCGGGCGCCCCCGGCCGGAGGCGGGGGCGCACCGCGCGTTCCGGGGCGCCCGGGACCGATCCGTGCGCGTCCTCGGCTACGGTGGAGGGCGAAAGCTGCGACACCTTGGGTAGGCGATGTACGAAGGCGCGGTCCAGAACCTGATCGACGAGCTCGGGCGGTTGCCCGGCGTCGGTCCGAAAAGCGCGCAGCGCATCGCCTTCCACCTGCTCGCCGCCGAGCAGGCCGACGTCAGGCGCCTGGTCGACGCCCTGGTCGAGGTCAAGGACCGGGTGCGCTTCTGCGAGGAGTGCGGCAACGTCTCCGAGGAGGAGCGCTGCCGCATCTGCCGCGACCCGCGCCGCGACGAGGCGGTCATCTGCGTGGTCGAGGAGTCCAAGGACGTCGTGGCCATCGAGCGCACCCGCGAGTTCCGCGGCCGCTACCACGTGCTGGGCGGCGCGATCAGCCCCATCGAGGGTGTGGGCCCCGACGACCTGCGGGTCAAGGAGCTGATGGCGCGGCTGTCGGACGGCCGGGTCACCGAGCTGATCCTGGCCACCGACCCCAACCTGGAAGGCGAGGCGACGGCGACCTACCTCGCCCGCCTCGTCAAACCCATGGGCCTGAAAGTCACCCGCCTGGCCAGCGGCCTTCCCGTCGGCGGCGACCTGGAGTACGCCGACGAGGTGACGCTCGGCCGGGCCTTCGAGGGCCGCAGAAGCCTGGAGTTCTAGATCACATCCGGGCGCCGGCCCCCCGCAAAAGGCCCGGTCCCGCGGGGCTCCGACGGTGTGGTCGGGGCTCGCCGCCCACTTGGCGCGAGTAACGTCCCCCATTCCGGGTAAGCCCAGCTCTCGGTGCCTTTCTGCCCAGGTGGGAGGGCATCTGTCTGAAAACCGCTCGCTACACTCCTCTATCAGATCACCGTGAATCCCAATCCTCAGGAGCGCCGACCGTGGCATTGATCGTGCAGAAGTACGGTGGCTCCTCCGTCGCCGACGCGGAGGCCATCAAGCGGGTAGCCCAGCGGATCGTCGCTCAGAAAAAGGCGGGATACGACGTCGTCGTCGTGGTCTCGGCCATGGGCGACACCACCGACGAGCTCCTCGACCTGGCCGAGCAGGTCTCCCCGCTGCCCCCCGGGCGCGAGATGGACATGCTGCTGACCGCCGGCGAGCGCATGTCGATGGCGCTGGTCGCCATGGCCATCGGGAACCTCGGCTACGAGGCCCGTTCGTTCACCGGGTCGCAGGCCGGCGTCATCACCACGTCCCTGCACGGCAACGCCAAGATCATCGACGTCACCCCCGGCCGCATCCGCGAGGCCCTGGACGAGGGCTCGATCTGCATCGTGGCCGGCTTCCAGGGCGTGTCGCAGGACAGCAAGGACATCACCACGCTGGGCCGCGGCGGCTCCGACACCACCGCGGTGGCGCTGGCCGCCGCCCTGGACGCGGACGCCTGCGAGATCTACAGCGATGTGGACGGCGTGTTCACCGCCGACCCGCGCATCGTGCCCTCGGCGCAGCGCATCCCCAAGATCTCCTACGAGGAGATGCTGGAGATGGCCGCCAGCGGCACCAAGATCCTGCACCTGCGGTGCGTGGAGTACGCCCGGCGGTACAACATCCCGCTGCACGTGCGCTCGTCGTTCAGCCAGAAGCCCGGAACCTGGGTCGTCTCCGAAGTCGAGGAAAGCGAAGGCATGGAACAACCGATCATCTCCGGCGTCGCGCACGACCGCAGCGAGGCCAAGATCACCGTGGTGGGGGTGCCCGACCGCGTCGGCGAGGCCGCCGCCATCTTCAACGTGCTGGCCGAGGCCGAGATCAACATCGACATGATCGTGCAGAACGTGTCGGCGGCCTCCACCTCGCGCACCGACATCTCCTTCACCGTCCCCGAGTCCTCGGGCCAGAACGCCATGGCGGTGCTGAAGAAGATCCAGGACAAGGTGGGCTTCGAGGCGCTGCGCTACGACGACAAGATCGGCAAGGTGTCGCTGATCGGCGCCGGCATGCGCTCCTACCCCGGCGTCACCTCGCGCTTCTTCGACGCGATCGCCGGGTCGGGCACCAACATCGAGATGATCTCCACCTCGGAGATCCGCATCTCCGTCATCGTGGCCGAGGACCAGGTCGATTCGGCCGTGGCGGCCGCGCACACCGAGTTCCAGCTCGACGCCGACCAGGTCGAGGCCGTCGTCTATGGAGGTACCGGCCGATGAGCAACCGTCTCCCCACCCTCGCCGTCGTCGGCGCCACCGGCGCCGTGGGCACCGTCATGCTCGACATCCTCTCCACCCGGGAGAACGTCTGGGGCGAGATCCGCCTGGTCGCCTCCCCCCGCTCGGCGGGCAAGCGCCTGACCGTGCGCGGCGAGGAGGTCGAGGTGCAGGCCCTCGCCCCGGAGGTCTTCGACGGGGTGGACGTCGCCATGTTCGACGTGCCCGACGAGGTCTCCAAGGAGTGGGCGCCGATCGCCGCCGAGCGCGGCGCGGTGGCCGTGGACAACTCCGGCGCCTTCCGGATGGACCCGGACGTGCCGCTGGTGGTGCCCGAGGTCAACGCCGAAAAGGTGGCCGACCGCCCGCGCGGCATCATCTCCAACCCGAACTGCACCACCCTGTCGATGATCGTGGCCATCGGCGCGCTGCACCGCGCCTACCGCGCCACCGACCTGGTGGTCGCCTCCTACCAGGCCGCCTCCGGCGCCGGGCAGGAGGGCATCGACACGCTGCGCGACCAGGTCGCGGCGGTGGCCGCCGACCGCACCCTGGGCGAGCGGGCGGGCGACGTGCGCTCGGCCGTCGGGGAGCTGGGCCCCTTCCCGGCCCCGCTGGCGATGAACGTGGTGCCCTGGGCCGGGTCGCTCAAGGAGGACGGCTACTCCTCCGAGGAGCTGAAGGTCCGCAACGAGTCCCGCAAGATCCTGGACCACCCCGGCCTGCGGGTCGCGGCGACCTGCGTGCGCGTCCCCGTGGTCACCACGCACGCCCTGTCCGTGCACGCCACCTTCGACCAGGAGGTGGACGCCGCCAAGGCACGCGAGCTCTTGGCGTCGGCCCCCGGCGTGGTGGTGCAGGACGACCCGGCCGCCGGCGAGTTCCCGACCCCGGCCGACGTGGTGGGCACCGACCCGACGTGGGTGGGGCGCATCCGCCGCTCCATCGACGACCCGCGCTCGCTGGACCTGTTCCTGTGCGGGGACAACCTGCGCAAGGGCGCCGCGCTGAACACGGCGCAGATCGCGGAGGTCGTCGCCGAGGAGTTCACCCGGGGCTGACCCTCGCTCTCCGGGGCACCGTGCGCCCGGTCCGCGCCTCGCGCGGGCCGGGCGCACGCCGTTTCAGGGGCGGCGCCAGCGCGGCCGGGTGAGGCCCAGACGGTACACCAGGCGGCACTGGTCGACCGATCCGACCAGGTCGGAGGTCTCCACCGGCCGCCCCTGGCTGTAGTGGGTGCGCTCGACCACGAGCATCGGCCGCCCCGGCGGCAGCCGCAGCGACACCGCCTCGGGTGCGCGCAGCGGGCGCACCCCCACCTCCTCGACCACCCGGTCCACCGCGACCCCGACCCCGGCCAGCCGGTCGAGCACCCCCGCCTCCGGCGCGTCGACCGGGCTGCGCAGCGTGCCCTTGGTGAGCGAGGTGGGCTCCCAGGCGGTGTGCACCGCCACCGGCTCTCCCTCGGCCGTGCCGATGGTGCGGGTGCGGAAGACGGGGGCGCCCTCCTGCAGCACCAGGCGCCGGGCCAGGCCCCCGGCCGCCTTCTCGGTGGCGACGTCGTACTCGGCGGTGTGCAGCGGCCCCACCCCGGCCCCGGAGAAGCGGTCGGTGCGCGGGAAGCGGTGCACGTCCGGCGGGCTCCGCACGAAGTAGCCCGCCCCGGGCCGCGCCTCCACCAGCCCCTCGTTGACCAGCAGGCGCAAGGCGTGCCGGGACACCTGCTCGCTCACGTCGTAGGCGCGGGCGAGGCGGGAGCGCGAGGGCAGCCGGTCGCCGGGGGCCAGCTCCCCGGACAGGATCGGCCGCCGCAGCAGCTCGGCCATCCACACGTAGCGCGGTTGGGGCTCCACGGCTACGCGGTCCCTGGTGTGGGCCCTCCCGGAACCCCGGCCAGGTTTCTCAGCGCGAAGTCGAGCTCGGCGGCCATGTGCCGGATGCGCTCCTCCACCACGAAGGAGCCGTGCCCGGCGTCGAACCGGTACACCTCGTGCGGCTTGCCCAGCTCGCGCAGGCGGTCCACGTAGTTCTCGATCTGCCGGATGGGGCAGCGCGGGTCGTTCTCCCCGGCGAGGATGAGCACCGGGGCCTTCACGTCGGCGGCGTAGGTCAGCGGCGAGGAGGCCCGGTAGAGCTCGGGGACCTCGTCGGGCGAGCCGCCGAACATGGACCGGTCGAAGGCGCGCAGCGCCTCCATCTCGTCGGCGTAGGCGGCCGTGTAGTCGGCGATCGGCACCGCGGCGATGCCCAGCGACCAGTCGTCGGGGCGCGCGCCCAGCCCGAGCAGGGTCAGGTAGCCGCCCCAGGAGGCGCCCTCCAGCACCAGCCGGGACGGGTCGGCGAGCCCGGAGTCCACCGCCCAGTCGCGCACGGCGCTGATGTCCTCCAGCTCGGTGAGGCCGACGCGGCGCTCGATGGCGTTGCGCCAGGCGCTGCCGTACCCGGTGGAGCCGCGGTAGTTGACCCGCACGACGGCGAACCCGTGGTCGACCCAGGCGGCGACGTCGGAGAAGAAGGCGTCGGTGTCCTGGGCCTCGGGGCCGCCGTGCACCAGGAAGACGGTGGGGTAGGGGGCGGTGCCGGCCTCGGGCTCGGACACCAGGGCGTGCACGGCGCCGCCGGGCCCCTCCACGTCGACGTCGCGCACCGGCACCGACGGCGGCGCGGCGGACCCGGGCGGGGTGAGCACCGTCTCGCCGCGGGTGTTGCGGATCACCGGGGGGAGCCGGGAGCTGGACCAGGAGTACTCCACGGTGCCGTCGGGCCGCGCCGCGGCGGCGCTGACCAGGCCGGGGGGCGTGTCCACCGGCTCGGTGCGCCCGCCGTCGGGCGCGTGCAGGTGCAGGCGGGAGCGGGCGCGGTGCTCCTGGACGATGAGCAGCTGCTTGCCGTCGGGGGTCCAGTCGGCGGAGAGCTCGCCGGGCAGGTCGTCGAGGCGGACCTCCTGCTCCTCGCCGGTGGCGGGGTCCCACAGCAGGGGCTCGACCCGGCCGCGCCGCTCGTGCAGGACCAGCAGGGTGCGGCCGCCGGGGGAGAAGTGGCCGGGGTACAGGGCGCGCCCGGGGCCGTCCCACAGGTCGCCGACGGCCTCGGCCCGCGGCTCCCCGCCCGCCTCCGCGCCGTGCAGGCGGTACACGCGCACGGCGGTGTGCCGGGAGTCGCCGTGCTCGCTGTGCGCGATGGCGAACAGGGCGCCGTCGTCGGACCAGGAGGCGAGGTAGCCCTCCTGGCGGTGGGCGTAGAGCTCGGCGGGGGGCAGCCCGGGGCGGCACAGGTGGACGCTGAAGCCCTCGTCGGTGGAGCGGCCGATGAGCGCGCCGCCGTCGGCGCCCAGCGCCAGGCCGGCCGAGTAGGACGGGGGGAGGCCGGGCGCGGCCTCGGTGTCGGATCCGCCGGTGAAGGGGCGGCGGCGCCAGACGCCGAACTCGTCCCCGTCGGTGTCGTCGAACCACCACACCCAGGCCCCGGAGGGGTCGAGGGCGCCGAGCTCGGTGCCCTGGGCGCGCGCGGTGGCCTGGCGGTGCTCTCCGGTGGCGCGGTCCCAGGTGTACAGCTCCCACGTGCCGCTGGAGTTGCTGCGGTAGAGGGAACGGTCAGGGGCCTCACGGGCCCAGGAGGGAAGACTGATCCTGCCGGCTCGGAACCGGTCCTGCCAACGCTCGCCCATGATCCCTAGTAAAGCAGTGGACATGCGCCGATTGGGGGCGAATCCGCGAGTCGACTTGGCCACTCTAGGACGAATCGTCACGTCGGCGCGGCGCCGGCGGGAAAAGGAGTGGCGGGAGGGGAGCGCCCGGTCCACGATGGGGCGGGTCGCCGATGAGCGGGGTGAGGCGGGAGCGATGGCGGAGCTTTGGAACGGCACGGGGGACACGCTCACGCGGGAGTCGCTGGCGGAGGCGTCCGCCCGCGGCGAGCGGCTGAGGTTCCTCTTCTTCTGGGGGCACGCCCCCGGGCGCGACGGCTCGGTCGGCAAGGGCTGCCTGAGCCAGTGGTGGCCCGCCGGGTTCGACCTGGACGGCGAGCACTACGCGACGGCCGAGCACTGGATGATGGCGGGCAAGGCGCGCCTGTTCGGCGACGAGAGGGCCGCCGCGCGCGTCCTGGAGGCGCGCACCCCGGGGGAGGCGAAGAGCATCGGGCGCGGGGTGGCCGGCTTCGACGAGGAGGTGTGGCGGGCCCACCGCTTCGACCTCGTCGTGCGCGGATCGGTCGAGAAGTTCCGGCAGAACCCCGAGCTGGGCGCCTTCCTCCTGGCGACCGGCGGGCGCGTCCTCGTCGAGGCCAGCCCGCGCGACCGCATCTGGGGGATCGGCCTATCCGAGAGCGACGAGCGCGCCGCCGACCCCGGTCGGTGGAAGGGGGAGAACCTCCTCGGCTTCGCCCTCATGAGGGCCCGGGACCTGCTGGTCCGCGAGGGCTGACGGACCCGCGCCGCGGCGTCGTCCCTACGCCGCCCTCCGGGGCGGGGGGTAGCCTGCTGCGAATGAGAGTTGCCATCATCGGACTCGGCGACATCGCCCGAAAGGCGTACCTGCCGACCCTGGCCGTCCGCCCCGGAGTGGACCCGGTGCTCATGACCCGGTCGCCGGACCGGCTGGCCGAGACCGCGGCCGCCTACCGAGTCCCCGACCGGGACTGCTTCACCGACCTGAACTCCCTGCTGCGCCGCCCGCCCGAGGCGGCGTTCGTGCACGCCGCGACCGGCGCCCACGCCGAGCTGCTGGAGGCGCTCATCGACGCGGGCGTCCCCACCTATGTGGACAAGCCGCTCGCCCCCGAGCTGGAGGCCGCCGAGCGGATCGTCGCCCGCGCCGAGCGCGCCGGGGTGGGGCTGATGGTGGGCTTCAACCGCCGCTACGCGCCCGGGTACGCCGCCGCCCGCGAGCGCCCGCGCGACCTGGTCCTGATGCAGAAGAACCAGCAGGACCGGCCGGACGCCCCGCGCCGGGTGGTCTTCGACGACTTCATCCACGTCGTCGACACGCTGCGCTTCCTCGCCCCCGGCGGCGCCGAGGCCCTGGAGGCCGCCGAGGTGTCGGTCGACGCCCGGGTGCGCGGCGGCTCGCTGGAGCACGTGGTGCTGCGCCTGGCCGGCCGCGGCTGGACGGCGATCGGCGCCATGAACCGCGTCTCCGGCGCCAAGGAGGAGCGCCTGGAGGTGTCCGGGGACGGCGGCAAGCTCACCGTCGTCGGCCTGGCCGAGACGGTCGAGCACGCCGGGGCGGTGCGCACCGAGCGGCGGGGCGACTGGACGCCGGTGGCGCGCCAGCGCGGCATCGAGCAGATCTGCACCGCCTTCCTGGAGGCGGTGGCCGCGGGCGCCCCGCTGGACGCGCGGGACGCCCTGCGCACCCACGAGCTGTGCGAGCGGATCGTCACGCAGGCGGAGGGTCGCCGTCCAGGCGGCGCATGAGCACCCCGTCGGCCAGCATCAGGCGGCGCACCAGCGCCTCGTCGTAGTCGGCGAGCCCGGCGTCGTTGAGCACCCGCATGTGGGCGGGGTGGGGCAGCACGTCGCGCGGGTGCACCTGGCCCACGCCGCCCGCCTCGCCCGGGTCGAAGCCCTCGGGCACCGGATAGGGCTGCAGCGCGCGGAAGACGTGCAGGAGCCGGTGGTGGCCGGTGCCGCCGTCGCCGCCCCGGACCTCGTAGAGCCCGGTGGGGGCGAGCGGCCCCGGCCGCAGCCCGGCGCCCTCCTCGGCGGCGCGCCGGGCGGCCTGCTCGGCGCTCTCCCCGGGGGCGGTGCGGGCGCCGGGCAGGGTCCAGTGCCCGGCCTGCGGCCCGTCGGCGCACAGCACGAAGGTGAGCGTCCAGTCCGGTCCGGGGACGATGGCGGCGGCCTCCACGGCCGGGGCGGCCGGTCCGGGTGGGGGGAAGACGGTCGGCATGGTCCGGTTTTCTCCTGGTCGGCATGGTGTGCGGCGGAGGGCGCGGCCACGCGGCCACCCCGCCGCTGACCACCATCGCGCATCCGCGGCCCCCCGCGCCACCTGTTGCGCAGGACCGGGGGCGGGCGGAGGCGTCCCCGTACGGATCGGGCGGGGGCGGGGAGCGCGCGGCGCGGATGCGGTCCCCGTCCCCGCCCGCCCGGGCCCCGGCCCGGGCGGTGCCCCTTTCGGGGGTGTTTCACGTGGAACCGGGCGTCCGCTCCATGCACCAGGTGGTCGGGGCGCCGTCGGGGAGGGCGACCTCGGCCGTCACCTCGAAGCCCAGGCGGCGGTAGATGCGCACGTTGTCCGCGGTGGCGGTCTCCAGGAACACCGGCGCCCCCGCGGCGTCGGCGGCGCGGAGCCCCGGCTCGACGACGGCGCGCCCCAGCCCCTCGCCCTGGCGGTCGCGGCGTACGCCGACCGTGGCGAGGAACCAGCACGGGCGGCTCGGCCGGTGCGCCTCCAGCACCGCGTCGGCCCGGCCCACCGCGTGCAGCCGGTCGCCGTAGAGCGCGGCCAGCTCGGGGGAGGTGAACAGCTCCGCGGGGACCTCGGCGCCGGGGACGGTCCACACCGAGGCGGCCGCGTTGTCCGCGGTGGTCCACACCCGGCCGTAGGGCAGGCCGATGCGCTCGGCGAAGTAGAGCTGCAGGGCGCGCAGGCGCTCGGTGTACCCGTCGGCGGGGACCGCCCAGCGGGTCCACGGGTAGTCGGTGAACGCGTCGGCCAGGGTGTCGGCGATGGCCGGGAGGTCGGCCCCGGTCGCGGGGCGGGCCAGGGCGGAGTCTTCGGCGGGTGCGGACGGGTCGGTCATGCGGGGAGCGCTCCTGATCGGGGTCGTGGGCGGGGGCGGGCGGGTCCGCCCGCCCTCCGCCGACACTGTGCCCCGTCGGGTCCCGCCGGTCGAAGGATTTTCCCCGCGCGGCGGCGCGGCGGCGGAAGCGCGAAGGGGCGCCCCGCCGGATCCCCGGCCGGGCGCCCCCGCTGCCGCCTCGTGCGGCGGAGCCTGTGCTACAGGATGATGCGCATCGGGCTCTCCAGGACCTCGGCGAGGTCCTTCAGGAAGGCGGCGCCCACGGCGCCGTCCACCGCCCGGTGGTCCACCGACAGCTCCAGCGCGATGGTGTTGCGCACGACGACCTCGCCGTCGCGCACCACCGGCGTGGGCTTCATCGCGCCCACGGCCAGGATCGCCGACTCGGGGGTGTTGATCACCGCCGAGAAGCTGTCGATCCCGAACATGCCCAGGTTGCTGACGCTGAACGTGCCGCCGCTCATGTCCTGCGGCTTGAGCTTGCCGTCGCGCGCCTTGCCCGCCAGCTCCCGGGTGCGGGTGGAGATGTCGGAGAGCGTCGCCTTGTCGGTGTCGTGCAGCACCGGGACGACCAGGCCCTCGTCGATCGCCACCGCGACCCCGACGTTGACCCGGTGGTGCTGCAGCAGCCGGCCGTCCTCCCAGGAGCGGTTGACCTCCGGGTGGGCGGAGAGCGTGGTGGCCGCCGCCTTGACGATCAGGTCGTTGAAGCTGACCTTGGTGCCGGTGTCGGCGAGCTGCTCGTTGATCTGGGCGCGGAAGGCCTTCAGCGCCTCGGCGTCGATGGTGCGGCGCAGGTAGAAGTGCGGGGCCTGCTGCTTGCTCTCGACCATGCGGCGCGCGATGGTCTTGCGCATCTGGCTGACCTTGAGCTCCTCCGACGCGCGCGGGTCCTCGGAGCCCGCCTGCGCGGCCGGGGCCGCCGCCGCTGCCGGAGCGGCCGGAGCGGCCGCCGCCGGTGCGCCGGAGCCGGCGCGGTCGCGGGCGGCCTCCACGTCGGCGCGGACGATGCGGCCCTTGGGCCCGGTGCCCTCGATCGCGTCGATGTCCAGGCCGTACTCCTTGGCCAGGCGGCGCGCGAGCGGCGAGGTGCGCGGACGGGCGGGGCCCTCACCGTCGGCGGAGGGGGCCTCGGCGGCCGGGGCCGCGGCGGGCTCGGCCGCCTTCTCCTCGGCCGGAGCGGCCGCCTCCTCCTCGGCGGGGGCCGCGGGGGCGCCGCCGGGCTCGGGGGCCTCGGCGTCCGGGGTCTCGCCGATGAAGCCGATCACGGCGCCGATCGGCACCGTGTCACCGGCCGACACGAACTGCTTGACGAGGTAGCCGTCCTCGTAGGCCTCGTACTCCATGACGGCCTTGTCGGTCTCGATCTCCACCAGCACATCGCCGGAGGCGACCTTGTCGCCGACGTTCTTGGCCCAGGAGCTGATGACGCCTTCCTCCATGGTGTCGGAGAGGCGCGGCATGTAGATCTCGGACATCAGTGCTTTCCCCTCAACCCACGCGCCGGCCGACGGCGTCCAGGGTCTCCTTGACGGCGGTGGTGATCGACTCGACCGACGGCAGGGCGGCGGTCTCCAGAGGCTTGGCGTAGGGCATGGGGACCTCGGCCATGGCCACGCGGCGCACCGGGGCGTCCAGGTAGTCGAACGCCCCCTCCTGGATGGAGGCCGCGATCTCGGCGCCGATGCCGTAGGTGAGCCAGTCGTCCTCGCAGATGACCGCGCAGCTGGTCTTGCGGACCGACTCGACCACGGTCTCCCGGTCCAGCGGGCGCAGGCTGCGCAGGTCCACGACCTCGACGCTGATGCCCTGCTCGGCCAGCTGCTCGGCGACCTGGCCGGCGACCATGGCCATCCGCGAGTAGCCGATGAGGGTGATGTCGGTGCCCTCGCGGGTGACCTTGGCGCGGCCGATCTCGGCGACGCTCTCGTCGCCCTCGGGCACCTCGCCCTTGGTGTTGTACAGCCCGAGGTTCTCCAGGAACAGCACCGGGTCGTCGTCGCGGACGGCGGCGCGGAACAGCGCGGCGGCGTCGGCGGGGCTGCTGGGGGCCACGACCTTCAGGCCGGGCACGAAGGAGTAGTACAGCTCGATGTTCTGCGAGTGGGTCGCGCCGAGCTGCTGGCCGCCGCCGCCGGGGGTGCGGATGACCATGGGGACGCTGGTCTGCCCGCCGAACATGCCGTAGATCTTGGCGGCGTGGTTGACGATCTGGTCGATGGCGATGAGGGAGAAGTTGATCGTCATGAGCTCGACGACCGGGCGCAGCCCCAGCATCGCGGCGCCGACGGCGGCGCCGACGAAGCCCTCCTCGGCGATGGGGGTGTCGCGGACGCGCTTCTCGCCGAACTCCTTGAGCAGCCCCTCGGTGATCTTGTAGGAGCCCTCGAAGACGCCGATCTCCTCGCCCATGACGAAGACGTTCTCGTCGCGGAGCATCTCGGCGCGCAGGGTGTCGCGCAGGGCCTGGCGGTAGGTGATGACGGACATGTCCCGCTCTCCTTACTTCTACTCGGCGAAGACCGGGTCGGCGGGCATGCGGCGCGACTCGTTCGCCACGGGGGTGGCGTAGGTGTAGTCGAACAGCGTCGACACGTCGGGGTGCGGGCTGTTCTCGGCGAAGTCGGCGGCGTCGGCCACCTCCTCCTTGACCGAGGCGGCGATCTCCTCCTTCAGCTCGTCGGTGAGCACCCCGGCCTCGGTGAGCTGCTTGGAGAAGATGGCGATCGGGTCGTTCTCCTCGTCCTTGGCCTCGGCCGCCTGCTCCTCGGTGCGGTACTTGGCCGGGTCGACGACGGAGTGGCCCTTCATCCGGTAGCTGGTGGCCTCCAGCAGGAAGGGGCGCTGCTCGGCGCGGGCGCGCTCGACCAGGTCGGCGGCGGCGTCGCGGACCTCCAGCACGTTGCGGCCGTCGACCTTGGCGCCCTCGATGCGGAAGGCGGAGCCGCGCTTGTGCAGCTCGGGCTCGGCCGAGGACATCTCGACGGTGGTGCCCATGCCGGTGAAGTTGTTGATCACCACGAAGACGATGGGCAGGTTCCACAGGGCGGCGATGTTGAGGGACTCGTGCCAGGCGCCGATGTTGGTGGTGCCGTCGCCCATCTGGCACATGACGACCTCGTCGCCGCCGCGGTAGGACACGGCCAGCGCGGCCCCGGTGGCCAGGGGGAGCTGGCCGCCGACGATGCCGTACCCGCCGAGCATGCGGACCTCGGTGTCGTACATGTGCATGGACCCGCCCCAGCCCTTGGAAACGCCGGTGGAGCGGCCGTAGAGCTCGGCCATGACGCGGCGGGGGCTCATGCCCTTGCCGATCGCGTACCCGTGGTCGCGGTAGTTGGTGAAGAGGTAGTCCTCGTCCTTGAGGGCCGTCATCAGGCCCACGACGGTGGCCTCCTCGCCGAGGTTGAGGTGGCAGTAGCCGCCGATGCGGGCCTGCGTGTAGGCCTGGGCGGTGCGCTCCTCGAACCGGCGGACCAGCAGCATCTGCCGGTAGTAGTCGAGCAGGACCTTGGGCTGCTCGTCGGCGAACTTCTGCGCGGCGCCGGACCGGTTGCGCCTGCGGCCGCCCGAGTTCCTGGCGGTGCCGCCGCCCTTCGGCTTGGCCGTGTCAGCCATGCTGGTGCCTTTCTACGTGCGGGATCGGCCCTCCCGGGACCGATGGGCCGCGAGGGACCGGTGCCCGTGGCCCGCTGTGCGGCGGGGCCAGGGCGGGGGAGCGCGCAGCCGGGCTCAACGGCGCGGCGCTCGGTGGCTGTGGAGTTGTTCGTGGCGAAGAACTCTCTTGTGCTCGTTTCCCCGCGGACCGGCGGCCATTCCTCCGGGGGCGTTCGCCCTGAAGGGAACCGCCGGGCGGGGGCGAGCCCCGACGTGTGACGTGCGTCGCGGACACTCTACGGATTGATCGATGATCGATCAATCCGACTCTAGAGGAAATCCCGGGCGAATCCGGCCCACCCCCCGGGTGCGGACCGGCCGTCCCGGGCCGCCCGGGACGGTCAGTTCCCCGCGCTCCGGGACTTCATGGCGGCGTCGACGTAATTGTGAACGTGCTCACTCAGCATCCGGCCCACGTCCGGATCCCGCTCCACGAACGCCTCGGTGATGCGCGCGTGGTCGGCCGCCTTGGCGTGCAGCTCCATGTCCAGCCAGCGCACCGACAGCCGGGTCCACACCTCCACGCCCAGCGCCTCCCAGGTGTGCAGGAGCACGTCGTTGCGGGCGGCCAGGACGATCCGGCGGTGGAACTCCACGCTGTGCCGGATCTGCTCCTCCACGTCCCCCTCCTCGGTGGCGCGGCGCAGCCGCTCCACCTCGTCGCGGAGCGGGGAGGGGTCCGCGGCCAGCCGGTCCGCGGCGAGTTCGGCCGCGACACGTTCGAGACCGGCCCGGACGGGATAGATCTCCGCCATGTCCGCAACACCGAACTCGCGAACCCGCGCCCCCTTGTTCGGGACCGACTCGATCAGCCTCAGCGTCTCCAGCTCGCGCAGCGCCTCCCGCACGGGGGCCTGGCTGACGTTGAGCTCTGCGGCGATCCGGCGCTCGACGATGCGCTCGCCGGGCTTCCACCTCCCCGACAGAAGACCCTCCACCAGGACGCGGCGGATCTGCTCGCGGAGGGGGTTGCGGGCCACCCGTGCGGCGTCGTCGGGCGTGGCGGGCATCAACGGCCTTTCTGGTCGGGGGCGCCGCGGCCGCGGCGGTCCCGGTGGTTGGGGAGCGCTTGCACCTTAGCCGCCCGGAGCGGGCCGCCTCCGCGTGAAATATCGGACGCCCGATACCGCGTCCGTGCTAACGGAACGCTCACGGTCGGGGCGCATGCGGGTGAACTTCGCCCCGAACTCCGCTGACCGGGCGGCAAAGTGCGAGGTAGGACGATCGTAGTCACCGGGGCGCCGAGCCCCCTGACGGAGCGGAGCGCTATGCTCTCCTGTCGGAAATGTTCGATCAAAACCGGGTAACGTGTAATGCGGGGCCACTCCCGGTGACCGACCGTCCCCGTACACGAGCGGATCCGCCTCCTTCCCGCTCCGCCCCCGAGGCTCCGGACCGCCGACCCCGCGGCGCGCCGGAACCGGGCGCTCTGACCTCGCGCCCGAGAGACGTTCCCCGTACGAGTCCCAGCGGCGAGCCCGTCCCCCGAAGCACACACGTGCCGCAGGCCAGCCCACGAAACGTGAGACAGCACTGAGCACACATGATGCCTACATCGCGGACAAGGTCGAAGCCGTCGCGACGCGCGGGGCCGACACCGGCGCCACCCCATAGACAGCGTCGCGTCCTGGACGCGGTGCCGCGCCTGGCCTCCAAGGCGGCGCGCGGCGCCAAGGACGGGCGTGTCACGTGGCCCAGTGTGAGCGAGATCGCATGGGGGATCGCCTCTGACAAGATCGCGATCACGATGGCCGTGCTGCTCATCACGATGACGATGCTCTCGGCCGGCCCGTTGCACCCTATCGACAATCTGATCAACAACGCACCTCGGCCGTACTGGGACGAGATGCGCGAGTTCCTCATCCTGTGGCCCGACACGGTCGCCTCGCGTTTCGTCGCGATCCCCGTGCTGGCGGCCACCGCGCTGCAGCTGGCCTACTGGCACCGCTCGTGGCGGCCGATCATCCTGGGCGCCGTCGGCGTGGTCGGCATGATGAGCCTGGTCGCGGCGATGAAGCTGTTCTTCTCCCGCAACCACCCGCGCACCCTCGACCCGTCGTTCTTCGGCGACGCCGGGGGCGTGTCCTTCCCCTCCGGCCACGGGGCCAACGCCATCCTCATCTACGGCCTGGTGCTGTTCCTGATCATCCGCTACCGGGCGGCGCGCCCGCACATCATCCGCCGCCTGGGGTACTGCATCGTCGGCATCGCGCTGCTGCAGTCCTTCGTCTCGGCCTACCTGCACTTCCACTGGTTCACCGACCTGGCGACGGGCATGATCGCCGGCGGGCTGTCGCTGCGGATCGTGATGCGCCTGGACGCGATGATCCCGGCCGGGCGGACCACCATGTGGTGGCCCTGGTACGGCGGCAGCTTCTGGAGCGGGGACGAGTCGGACCGGTCGCCGTCCGACGAGCGGGAGCCGCGCGCGGCGTGAGACGGGCCGCCCCGGCCCCCGGACGTCGGTAGTCTCCGGCGGGGACCGCACGCACCGGGGGAAATGGGGAGAGTGGCACATGGCCGTGGAACTGAGCTTCGAACGCGATCCGGCGATCCTCGACCGGCTGGCGGAGGAGCTGTGCGCCGCCGCCGGCGTGGAGCCGCCCGAGGCCCGGGAGGACGGGGACGACGACCTCGGGGTGCTCGGCGCGGTCGTCGCGCGTGAGGCGGGCGCGCTGGAGGGGTGGGCCGTGCTGCTGGCCCCCGACGACGAGGACGACGAGGGCCCACACCTGCAGTGGGCGCTGGCCGCCATGGAGGCCGAGGGGCTCAAGAGCGGCGTGGAGCCGGTGCGCGACCTCGGCGACGCCGAGTTCGCGGTGGTCGAGCGGATGGTCCGGGAGGCGGCGGCGCGCGCCGCGGAGCTGGGGCACGACGCGCTGCTGTGGTCGCCGACCCAGCGCGAGGCCGATGCCCGCCTGGCCGAGCCGCTCGGCGCCGAGGTGGACCGCGAGGAGGGCCGCACCTGGGGCGCGGGCGCGGACTGGCGGCGCCCGCCCGGCCTGCCGCCGGTGCGGGTGCGCACCATGCCGACCGAGCCCGACGACGCCCTGCTGGACACCTACGTGGAGCTGTACCGGGCGTTCGGGGCCGACAACGACTTCGGCGAGGACTGGGACCGCGAGGATGTGCGGGAGTGGCTGGACAACAGCCACCTGGGGCCGGACCTGCTGGTCGGTGAGGCCACCTTCGACCTGATGCCCGAGGACGGCGACGGGGTGCCCTCGGCCCAGTTCACGGTGCTGGTGGACGACAAGGGCACGGCGTCGGCGGGCCTGGTGGTGCACCGCGGCCCCGAGGCGGAGGCGCTGGCCGGGGCGCTCGCCGAGGCCGTCGAGGGGCTGCGCGCCGCCGAGGGGGTGCGCGAGTTCCACCTGCAGGAGTTCGACGACGAGATCGTCGCGGAGGCGGCGGACCGCGCCGGGTTCGAGGTCATCGACCGGTGGCCGGTCTACATCCTGGAAATCATATAAGTAGAATCCATATTGGCGTCACGATGAAGGAGTCATAGAAGAAGAAAAGAGAATTAGGGGTGACTTTCACCCCGCTCTGTAAAATTTATGTCAGATCGGTGGGACAGTCGGGGTTGGGATGCGCTAGAATCACCCTGTGAACTCTAACCTGCCTGTCGTGAGCCTCTTTTCTGGAGCTGGCGGCCTGGATTGCGCCGTCGAGCGTTGTGGTGAACCGCCGCTTGTGCATGACAACACAGGGTCACCGCTCCGTGTTGCTGTTGCCACGGACTATGATGAGACCGCCCTCCAGACCCTTTCTCTAAATTTTCCTCACACAAAGACGCTATGTGGAGACATTAGGGATACGTCTACGAGCGACATCCTGGCAGCTGGAGGGCTGAGCGTTGGTGACCCGACACTGGTAGTGGGAGGGCCGCCGTGTACCCCCTTTAGCAAGTCAGGGTTTTGGGTGGAAGAAAAAAGGAACAGCTCAGATCCCAATGCCTCGCTTCTGGATGATTATGTACGTGTAGTGCGAGAGAGTAAGCCGGAAGCGTTTATCCTCGAGAATGTTCAGGGGCTAACATACAAGACGCATAAGGCCCAGTTCGATCGTCTTATGGCGGGATTGACTGCGGCGGGGTACAACCCTACATACAAAGTCCTCCTCGCCGCAGAATACGGCGTTCCGCAGTTGCGGCGCCGTGTCTTTGTAGTGGGGCGTAGAGACGGTAAGAAATTTCATTTCCCTGAGACGACTCATTCCGGCGAGTCGGAGCGGGACAGAATCGTAGATTCCTCTAAAC
The DNA here is from genome assembly GCF_027706725.1 of Nocardiopsis endophytica. GTDB lineage: Bacteria > Actinomycetota > Actinomycetes > Streptosporangiales > Streptosporangiaceae > Nocardiopsis_A > Nocardiopsis_A endophytica. Next base: position 124,629 of record NZ_JAQFWQ010000003.1, on the reverse strand, counting down.
TTCCGTTTGTTTCTGCGCGGACTGCTTTTAAAGGCATAAAAAAAGAGAAGCTTGAAGATAGTGAAATAGTAGAAGGCACGTACGCTGACCTTGCAGCCGAAGTCCCTCCAGGCCAAAATTACCTCTGGCACACTGATCGCTACGGCGGGAAGAACGTATTCCGTTGGAGGAGTCGCTACTGGACATTCTTGCTGAAGCTTGATCCTGAGCGGCCGTCGACGACTCTTCAGGCACAGCCGGGGCCATGGGTCGGGCCATTTCACTGGAGCAACGTCCGCAATGCGAGAGGCGATATTCGTGCTCGTCGGCTCCGCATTTCGGAAATGAAGCGACTTATGACATTTCCAGATGAGTTTGAGTTTGTTGGAGGGAAGCGCGAAGCTCAACGTCAGCTTGGAAATGCAGTACCAGTTGAACTAGGGAAAGTTGTAATTCGTTCGCTTATGGAGCAACTTGGCTACATGTGCGCGGAGCAGCCTTCATCGGTAAATGGAACGCAAATTTCTCTTTTGTGAGGTAGGCATTGGGAGTCCGAATTGACAAAGCAAAGGCACAGCTCGTGCTTGAAGACGCCTATCGCGCTTCCGGGGGCAATTCTGCTCTTCCTGTAGAATGGGAAGAACTTGCTAGGTATCTAAGGGAGCAAGATTCCCCGAAGACTTATACTGCGGCACTGACTACTGCTCTACTTGCCCGTGCTTGCAACGAAGAAGTCGACCCCCTTTCTATTAAAGAAAAGTATAGTAGTCGCTCTTTTTCTTTGAGGACGCTTTGTCATACCGTCGTCGTTCCCTACTCGGTCGAACTCGGCTTCGATATAGGGGCAACAGGGCGCGAACCAATTAATAATCAGCCGTTTTTTAGGTACGATCATTACGACCAGATAGAAAGAATTCAAGGCCGGGCGCGGCCGTACTTTGAGCGCCTTCGCCGCGCCCTCTTGGATGTCGACCTAGATGAATACTCGGAAGAGCGAGCATTCGAGAGCCTGGCTGCTGTCATCAAAATATGTAGAGAGTACAATAAAAGCGAACGTTTGGATATTCTTCCCGAAGCTTCATCCGAAGTACAGATAATACGACTAGCTCAAGAATTCGTTACAACAGGGCCTGAAGTTCCTAAGAAGTTGCAAGCTTGCGTCGCAGCGGCACTAGACATCGTTTGCGAAAATGTTATTTCGCGGAGATTGAACGATCCATCGCGAGACGTGCCTGGTGATGTGCAGGCTGTATCGGGGAAGAAGCCATTCCTCGCGGTGGAGGTGCGAGGCAAGGCGGTTTCTAAGAGTGAACTTGAGCAATTTGTTCGCAGCGCTAGACAGTCGGGTATCCCAAGAGCGTGCCTCGTTGTAGATTCGCCATTCCATGAAAGTCTGCCTCCAGTGTACGTATCTGAATTGGAGGCTAAATATGACTGCTTGGTCGAAGTCGAAGAAAGTGTCAGCTCTTTCCTGAGATCTACTTTTTTCTATCCGGATTGCTTGCCGCTCGTACTTAAGCAGTTCCCTGTTCGCATGCTTCGTCGAATGGAAGAGATTGAGGTTCAAGCGCCAGTGATCGACTCTTGGATTAGTGAACTCAAGCTAGGGAAATAGTTTAGAGTTGATCTAGGTGTGATCAGAAGTGTGGTTGTGTGTAGATTTATTGGGCTAGGCGCTGCTTCGGGACGTTCTGGTGACTAATGTGTCTCACTCCAAATAGTCTCTGTGGCCTGGTGTGAGTGCAAGGCCGTCATCGGGGTGCCTTGCTATTGTGGTGCTCCCTGCGCAGGCCTGACTTCCGTAAATGATAGACCGTTGTGCAGTGGGCAAGTAGTCTCGTGTTCCTAGCATCCGGCGGTGACCGCTGAGAGGGTATATGCGGACGCCAGGGCGGGGAAAATCCGCTTCTTTTAATGTGGAGTAGCTCATTAGCTCCCGCTAGCTGCTCTTCAGGCGTCTCCATCGTGAACTAGCCGCCTGACCCTCCAGGTGTAGATCCTTTCTGTTATGATTCACGTGCTGTCTGTTGTAGTGGCGGTTCCCGGCCCGCTCCTGTTTGGAGTCTGAACACTGACCAAGCCGGCAGTTGCCCCGGAGTGGACTCGGATCCGAATAGGGAGTAGAGCAAGCGGGTAATCTCTTTGCAAGTCAGCGGCATGAGCCCTTGCGGAGTCGGGTGGCGGTGGGGCGCCTGCACGAGGCAGGCGGCCGTGAATGCGTAGGTGACCATGGGCAGCAGGCTCTACTGGTGCCAGGAGGCCCATGTCTGTATCTGGTGCTTGTCCAGCCCCGCAATGCCTTTTTCCTGTTAGAGGGACTCGCTACTCGCCAGTGGCGCCCAGGCACCGCCACCTGGCGTGCCAGCGTCATCAACCAGGGGAATACACCGGTAATGCACCGGCTTGGTGCTGCGGCTATAGACCTCGTCGGAGGCCACGCAGGCGCCGGGAGTGCGCTCCAGGGCAGCGCGGAGATCATCCGGAGGCCTGGCTCTGGCTTGGTCGTGAAACCGGTGCCGGGAGCACCCCGGTCGTGGGGGCCGGGCCGTGCGGCCCGGCCCCCGCCTCCCGCGGTTCGGCCGCTTCAGCCCTCCTTGCGGGCCGTGTACTCCTCGGCGAGCAGGCCGAGGACGACCTCGTCGAGGAACTCGCCCATCACCCAGGCCGAGGAGCGGGTCTGCCCCTCGCGGACGAAGCCGTTGCGCTCGGCGGCGTGCAGCATGGCGAAGTTGTCCGCCAGCGTCTCGATCTGCAGCCGCTTGAGGCCGCGCACGGTGAAGCCGTAGTGGCACAGGGCCGCGACCACGTCGGTGCCGTAGCCCTTTCCGCGGTGGGCGGGGCGCAGGCCCAGTCCGACGTGCGCGGACCGGTGGTGCGGGTCGATGCCCGCGAGCACCGCGGTCCCGATCAGCGTCCCGCCCTCCAGCTCCACCACGGAGAACTGCACGGTCTGCTGGTTGGAGTCGTCCACGACGAGCCGCCGGTCCCTGGTCCCGGGCGTGAGCGGCCGCCACGGCTGCCCGTCGGCGCGGGACCCGTTGACGACGTCGTCGTAGAGCTCGGCGAGCAGGACGGGGATGTCGTCGTCATGCCGGGCCCGGAGGCCGACCTTGGTTCCTTTGAGCATTGCAGTGTTCTATCCGATCGGACACCTCGCCCGCTATACGAATAAAACGGAAAAAACGTCCGAATGTGGACAGGGGGCGCGGGGCGTGGGCCGTGCGCCAGGCCCCGGGCAGGGCGCGTGCCGACGGGGACGCCCCCGTCGGCACGCGCCACCGTGCACTGCCGTGCATTGCCGTGGACCGGCCCGCTCCGGACCGGTGCACGGCTCAGACCAGGCGGTCCACGGCGGACCCGAACCCGAGCCAGGTGTGGCGGTTGCCCCACCAGCACCAGCCGACCTTGGGCGCGTCGCGCCGCTCCTTGCCGTCCCTCCCGGTCCCGTTGCTGATCCAGATGGCGGGGGTCCGGGAGTCGAACCTCCCGTTGTCCTTGCGCAGCCGGGACCCGATGGTCATGAAGCACAGGTTGCGGTCCAGGGCCTCCGGCTGCTGCAGCACCCAGTGGATGCCCTCGGTGAGCAGCAGCGGCGACCGGCCCTCCCTCTCCAGCTCGGGCAGGGCCTCCTCAGGGCTCCAGTTGGACATGCGGTCGCCGCGGTCCACGCCGGTGAGCAGGTACAGCGGGGCGTCGGGCGGCTCGATGCCGACGGGCGCGAAACGGTCGACGTCGGTCATGTCGCCGACGACGAATCCGGGCTTGTCACCGCGCCGGAGCAGCGGCGCGAGCGCCGATGCGGGCGCCCGGTCCGGGTGGACGGCGAGCAGCGCGCCGTCGTTCCCGGCGGCGGACGCTTCGGCGAAGGCGCGGACGTCGTCGGCGGAGACCTCCGCCCGCTCGTGCACCCCCAGCCCGATCAGCCGCTCCGCCTGGTCGGCGAGCGACGGCAGCGGGGGAAGCGTGGTGGTGGGCGATTCTACGGTCACAGAACTCCTCGTTCTCGCGGACGGGGGGCGGCGACCGGCCGCCCGGCGGGCACGGCCCACGGGACCCGGCCCCGGTCGCGGATTCCTCAACGGCGCGAGCGCCGCCGATGTTCCCGTGATCGGCGACGAATTCCTCCGGCCGCACCGGCCGCACCGGGCGGGGCCTCAGCCGGCCGGACGCCCCCGGCGGGCGTGCCAGGCCCGGGAGAACAGCTCGGCCATGGGGACCGTCGGCAGGTGCCGCGCGAGCATGCCCGCGGCCCCGGGCAGGCCGTGGAGCTTGGCGGTCTCCACCCCGCCCGGCACGGGGGAGGTGCTCCACCCGCCGGGGGCGAACAGCGTCCGACCGCTCCGGGGGCGGTCGGTGCCGGTGACGACGAGGTCCCCGCCCAACTCCTCCGCCGCGGCGGCGCGGCGGTCCTCCTCCCACCCGTTCCACACGCACACATCGGCGTCGGCGGGGTCCGGAAGCGCGATGACCTGGAGGTACAACCGGGCGGCGTCCTCGCTCAGCTGCTCGGCCTCCGCCACCTCGGCCACCAGGCCGGGCGCCGAGACCAGCGGGTCCTGGCGCCACCCCGAAGCGGCCCCGACCTCGTCGGCCAGGCGTGCGCTCCCGTCCGAGAGCAGGAACCGCACCTCGTCGAGGATCGGCGGCGCGGCCGGAGGCACGGGACGTGGTCCCCGACGGCCCTGCGGCGGATCGGGGGTGAGCAGCGACTTCAGAGAGTCCAGGCGCGGATCGGCGCCGCCGTCCAGCGCCGCCGGGGCCAGCCAGGCGTCGTAGCCGTCGCCGCCGGGCGTCAACCGCACGGCGCCGGTGACCGCGAGCGCACCATCGTCCAGCGGCCGGACACCCGCTCCGAACGTGTCCTCCACGCGCCGCACACTGCGCACCCCCGTGCCGACGCGCACCAGGACCGCCGGGTCGGTGCACAGCGCGCGCAGCTCGCGGATGCGGGAGGCGACCAGGGCCGCGGGTGCCCCGGCCGGGGCGCGGTAGGCCGATGAGACGGCGGCCCGTCCGGCGCCGTCGATGTCCTCCGCGCGCAGCGGCCGGCCTTCGCTCAGCAGGCCCGCGACGGAGCGGACGGGAGCGCGGTCGGCCTGGGTGCGGCGCCACATCGCGTCGGGCACCGGGGCCCACCGCGGGTGCCGGTCGAGCCACAGGCGCACGGCCGCCCCGGTGTCGGGGCCCACGTCCCACAGGCGGACGGGGTCGGCGGGGACGAGCGCCTCGATCAGTGCGTCATGCTCGTCTCCGCCGGTGAGCTCCGGCAGCAGCGCGGTCCGCGCGACGCCGACCTCCGTCTCGCTCAGGCCCAGCTCGGTGAAGTGGTCGGCGTCGGACCGCCACACCGCCTCCCAGGGGAGGTTCACGGGCGGCGAGGCCGGTACACGGAAGTCGGCGAACGGGGAGAGCAGCACCGCGGCCTGGGCGAGGGGGACCCCAGTGGCCTCGCTGAACGCGCGCACCCCTGCGGCTCGGTGCGGTGCGGGTCCACGGTCCTCCACCAGGTCGGCGGCGACGGACAGGCGCAGCGCGTCCCCCCAGCACCCCCGCCCGGGGCCAGGGGAGGAGGTGTGCACCAGCGCGGCGATCCGAGAGGCCGAGCTCCCGATCCCGTGCCAGTGGCGGTCGAGCAGGAACGCGGCGCCGCCACCGAGGGCGTATGCGCGGTTCGGTTCCATCCCGCGGTAGCGGCTGCGCCACTCCATGCGCCATGTCCCGTCGGCGGCGGCGATCGCGGGTGTCTCGGCCAGGTCGCGCAGGTTGTCGACGGCCGACGCGCGGGCGGCCTCGTGCGGACTCCAGGCGGCGCGCAGCGCGGCCCGTCCCAGTCGGCCCACGACGGCGGCCCCGTCGCCGATCGCCTCCGCGTCGAACTCGGCGACGGGTGTGTACGGCGCGGCGGGCAGGGCGGCCGCGCGTGGGCCCAGTTCCGCGATGCGGGCGTAAGCGGCGGCGCGGGACGACCGGGTCCCGCGTGCGGCGGGGACGTCCACGGTGAGGGGTGTCCGCGCTCCGGACGCCCCGGGCCTTCCGGGGGCCCCGGCCCCGCCTTCCGCGTCGGCGGGAACGGCGGCGGATGCTCCCGGCGGCGCGGCCGGCGCGGTTCCGGCGTTCGCCGGGGCGGGCAGCTTCAGCCGCTCGGCCAGCCCGACCAGCCGGTCACGGCACTCGGCGGCGGTCCACACCGCCGCGGCGACGCCCAGCAGCAGCCGTTCGTCGGTGACCTCCGGCAGCACGGCCCGCACCAGCCCCGCCAGCTCGTGGACGAGCGCGGCCCGCTCGGCCCGTTCGAGCAGCGCGTCGGCGTCGGTGGCCTCGATGATGCGCGCCGCCAGACCGGCGTGCACGGTGTCCAGCAAACGGCGGGCCAGGGCGTCGTCGGCCGCCCGCAGTGCGCGCGATCCGGCCTCGTCGCGCGGCGACATGCGGGACCACCAGCCCGGCGGGAGCACCAGACCGGTCCCCGCCGCGTACCGGTGGGTCAGGGGTCCGGTCGTGATCAGCCCGGAGGCGACGAGCCCGATGCCGTTGTGGCGGACCCAGACGGACCCCACGCGGTAGCGGCCGATGGCGCGCCCGTCGGCGTCTCGCAGCTCCACCTGCCGGGCGCCGACACGGTGCACCGATGCCTCCCCGTCCGCGCCAGGGAAGCGCACCCGCTCGGCCTCGGCCGGGGGCCGGGTCCGCGCCTCGGGGTGCCGGGTCGGGGGAAGCACGTCGGCGGGGTCGTGCGGACAGTGCGGGCCGCCGTGCTCGGCCGCGACGACGGCGTCCCCGACCACGGCGAAGCAGGTGTCGCGCAGGGTGGTCGCCCGGTCGAAGGCGAAGGGCAGGACGGTCTCGGGGCCGAGGCGGTCGGGCAGCACGGCCCGCGACCGGCACAGCGCGTCGCGGCGGAGGTCGCCGGAGGGGTACTCGGTCAGGATCAGGTCGGGCCCGCTCTCGAGCAGGGCGGCCCCGGGGCCCACCGCTCCGGCCAGGTGCGGCAGCGCCAGTTCGTCGAGCAGCCCGCCGCGCAGGGCGGTGGCCAGTGCGTGCGCCGGGTCGGCCGCGGCGATCACGGCACGCGCGTGCTTCTTCACCCATGCGGGCACGGCGCCGTGCAGGGTGAACCGGTCGATGTCGCGCACGGCCGTGTAGAGGTCCGGTAGGCCCCCGTCGACCGCGCGGTCGGCGTGGTCGCGGAGCAGGCCGGCGAGGGTGTCGGCGGCGCCCGGGACCTTCGTCAGCGCCTTGGCGGCCTTGGGCGAGGCGGACAGCGAGACGGGGACCGCGCCGCGCCGCTTCCCGCCGGGGGCCGGGTTCTCGTGCGGGCGGCCCAGCGCGAGCGTGCCGAGGCGGTTGCCGTCGACCGCCTCCCGCAGCAGCGCGCCCCAGACCGGGTCGGCCGCCATCGCGGACAGGTCGGGCCCACGGGCCGTGTCGAGGTAGCCCGCCAGCCGCAGCCCGCCCACCGCCCGGGGCGGGGCCACCGGGACGCCGCAGGACAGCAGGAGGCTCACCAGGCCCAGGTCGAGGAGGGTGTCGGGCCGGGCGTCCATGGCCCTGTGCACCTCGCACTCCAGCCCTTCCGCGCGGAGCCGTGCCCCCGCGTCGCGCAGCAGGTCCTCCAGCCCGTCCACGGGCGGCGTCATCCCGCTGTAGCGGGCGAGGAAGCCGTTCAGCCAGCGCAGGACATCCGGGCCGGACACCCCGGAGTCGGTGAAGGGCGCCGCCGAGCCCGTCCCGGCGAGGGCGCCGACCAGGGCCCCGGCCGCGGCGGTCCTCGCCTTGGCGCTGTCCCGGGCGGGCTCGGGCAGCCGCGTGGCCAGCACGGCGAGGAAGGCCGGGTCGGAGCGGGCCTCGGCGCCCAGCAGCGGGCCGAAGAACTCCCACACCTCGGGCCCGGCCTGCTCCAGGGAGCCGCCCTCGGCCAGCGCGCGCACCGCCCGGGCGTCCGCCCGGTCCTCGTCGGGGTCGCCGGAGGCGCCGGGGGTGCGTCCGGCCGCCTGCGCCAGCGTCTTCAGGCCGGTCGCCAGGTGGCCGGAGGCGGGGCTGCCCGCCTCGGACCAGGCGGTGGCCAGGCGGCGCTGCCAGGCGTGGGCGGGGCCGGGGGCCAGGCGGGCGGCGAGTGCGGCGGCGTGCGCCTTGAGCGTGCCGGGCGCCCGGTCGCCGAGCGGGAAGCCCAGGTAGGCGTCCACGACTTCGGCCTCGTCGACCGGGTGGTGCCCCTGGGACTCGGCCTCCCGGGCGAGTTTGAAGAACCCGGCGGCGTAGGTGTCGCTGCCCACGCGGGCCTGGACGGCGGCGCACTCGTCGTAGAACAGGGTCAGCAGCTCGGGGGCCTGCGCCTCCAGCCGGGCGGCGGTCTTGAGCATTGCGTCTCGGGCCCGGCCGGGCTTCGTTGAGGCGAGCTCGGCGCTCGCGCGCAGCTCGGGCAGGAGTCCGACGACGAGGTCGCGCCGGGCGGGGTGCCGGTCGAGGGCGCGGGCGAGGAACCCCGGCGGGCGGGTGCGCACCGCGCCCGCCGGGGTCTCCCCGGCCGGGACCAGTCCGAGCACGGACAGCGCGGCCCGGTCGGCGTCGAGCTCGGACCGGGGCGCGGTGACGACGACCGGCTCGTCCAGGGCCGGGTGCACGAAGCGGCACGCGACCAGCGCGTCCTCGCCCCGCTCTTCGCTCCCGTCCCCGTCGGCGGGGCGGCCCGGGACGACGCCCTCGGGGTCGGCGAGCACCGACGCGCGTGTGCGCGGCGCGGGGGCGATGCCGCTGCCGACGGCCCGGTCCGCATCGGCGGCCGTGCGCTCCTCGCAGGCCGCCTCGTACAGCTCCTCGGGCTCGGGGTCCCCGTGGTCGGCGGCGGTCCGCGCCCGGTACAGCTCCATCAGCGTGCGCACCCCCTCCGACCAGGCAGTGTCGTCGATGCGCTCACCCGGGCACGACCAGGAGACGGCGTCGACGGACACCATGGCCTCCGGCCCCTGCCAGCGCAGGTCCACGGTGAGGCCGACCTCGCCGCCGCGCGCGTCGCCGGTGACGGAGAAGCGGGCGGACTCGCCGCGGATCCGGCCGCCCAGCGCGATCACCTGCTTCTCGAACGCCCAGCCCTGCTCGTACTCGAAACGGCGGGGCACCCGCAACCGGGCCGTGGAGCGGTCCATGCCGGGCGGGCGGCGCCACACCTCGCGGCCGAGCTGGGCGGTCCCCTGTTCGGCGCCCAGCGACCGGGCCAGCAGCCACCACGCGTTCAGGTCGTCGCCGAGGAGGACGGGATGGACGATGAGCAGGCGGTCGGCGTCCAGGCGCACCGGCTCGCGGTCCAGGCCGACACCGGAGGCGCCCTTGTCCGTGTCGGCGTCGCGGAGCAGCGCGCAGCGGGCGAGGTCGGGCCCATCGTCGGTGACGGGGGCGACGACCAGCCCGTCGAGCGCCCGCCGCCACACCGGGTCGGGCCACAGCGCGCCGAGGAGCCCGGCCGGGACCGGCAGCGACCGCAGCATCCAGTGGCCGACGCGCTCCCGTGCCCGGCGGTCGTGCCGGCCCAGCCAGGACCGCACCTCCAGCAGCGCGGCGACGTGCGGGTCCTTCTTCACCTTGGCGGGTACCCGGGCCGTCTCGCGTCCCTGCGCACCCCGGTACACCGGCTCCGCGTCGCGCCCGACCCCGCGCAGCGCCACGGAGCCCCCGTCCCCGACCTCGATCCAGCCCATGCGGTGCCCGTCTCCTCGCCGTCGCCGTCGGTCCTCCAGCCGTGATCTTGGACGGGCGCGGTGACGTTTCGGTCTCACCGGGTGCGCGCCGGGCCGGAAGGGGGCGGGGCGGGGCCGGATCCCCTCCCGGCCGGGAGGGCGGGGTTCGCGGTGTCCTTACCAGGTCACGGGCAGCTCGTACACGCCGTACACCTGGCCGTCGTGCTTGAACGGCAGCTCCGCGGCGTCCACCGCGAGCTTCAGGGACGGGATGCGCTTGTACAGCGTCCCGTACGCCACCTGCAGCTCCATGCGTGCGAGCTGCTGTCCCAGGCACTGGTGCACGCCGAACCCGAAGGCCGAGTGGTTGCGTGCGCCCCGGTGCACGTCGAGGGTGTCGGGGTCCTCGAACACCCGCGCGTCCCGGTTGCCCAGCTCCAGGCCGAGGAGGACGCCGTCCCCGGCGCGGATCGTCTCCCCGGCGACCTCGATGTCCTCCAGGGCCACCCGCCGCAGGCCGCTCTGGATCACCGTCAGGTAGCGCAGCAGCTCCTCCACGGCCGAGGCGACGGTCGCCTCGTCGCCCTCGCGCACCCGCTCCAGCTGGGCCGGGTGCTCCAGCAGCGCGACCGTGCCCAGGGCGATCATGTTCGCGGTGGTCTCGTGCCCGGCGATGAGCAGCAGCACGCCGATCTTGGCGGCCTCGTTCCGGTCGATCTCCCCGTCGCGCACCCGCTGCGCGAGGCCGCTGAGCACGTCGTCGGCGGGGGAGCCGGCCTTGTCGTCCACGAGCCCGGCCAGGTAGGAGAAGAGCGCGCCCATCGCCGCGTCCCGGTCGGGCAGGGGCGTGTCGCGGTTGATGACGGCGGCGCTGTTGCGCTGGAAGAAGTCGTAGTCGGCGTAGGGCACGCCGAGCAGCTCGCAGATCACCAGCGACGGCACCGGCAGGGCGAAGTCCTGCACCAGGTCGGCCCGGTTCGGACCGGCGAGCATCGCGTCGATCCGCTCGTCCACGATCCGCTGCACGGCCGGGCGCAGCGCCTGCACGCGCTTCACGGTGAACGGCGAGGCGACCATGCGCCGCAGCCGCGCGTGCTCGGGGTCGTCCATCAGGATGAAGCCGACCGAGGACTCCTCCGGCCGCGGCCGGTCGACGGGCAGGGGGTAGTTCTCGTTGGTGACGTCGGAGCTCAGGCGAGCGTCGCCCAGCAGCGTGCGCTGCTCGGCGTGCCCCGTCACCAGCCAGACGGCCTGGCCGGTGGGCATGCGGACGCGGCGCAGGGCGCCTGCGGCCTGCTCGGCACGGGCGGCCGGCGCCGGGTCGAAGGGGCATGCCGCGTCCCGGGGCGCGGGGTATTCGGGGAGGTCGGCGGTGTTCGTGGCGGCCGTGTCGGTCATCGCGCACTCCAGTGGTCGTTCCGTGGGTCTGCGGCGGCGCGCCGCATCGGCGGGGGAGCGGCGCACGGATGGGGGATCGGCGTCGGCTCCGGCCCCATCGGGGCCGGAGCCGCGCATCAGGGGTGTCCGAGAGGCCGCCGACGCCCGGCCCGGACGGGTCGGGGCGTGACGGCGGCGCCGGTCGTGGGATGCGGCGGTCCCGCCCCTCTCACCCGGCGACCGGGGAGCCGGGCACCGGGGGCGGGGGCGCGAAGGCGTCGGAGACCTCGCGTCTCCACTGGCGCGCCTGCTTGGGCATGTTCCAGCCCAGCACCCCCTCGGTCCGGTTCCCGCGCCTGAACCGGACCACGAAGCGGCCGTCCCCGGGGGCGCCCTCCACCACCTCCGCCTCGGCCGACGCCGAGGGCAGGCCGTGGATCTGGATCTTGGCGCCGAACTGGTCCGTCCACAGGTAGGGGACGGGGGCGTAAGGGCGTTCGTCGCCGAGGACCGCCCCGGCGACCGCGCCCGCCTGCTCCACCGCGTTGGTGCGGTTCTCCAGGCGCAGGCTCCGCCCCAGCCCCTCGTGGTGCCAGCGGGCCACGTCGCCGACCGCGTACACGCCCTCGGCGGCGCGGCAGTGCGCGTCGCACACCAGGCCGTCGGAGACCTCCAGGCCGGACCCCTCCAGCCAGTCGGTCTCCGGGCGGGCGCCGACGGCCACCAGCACCGTGTCGGCGGGCAGCTCCTCGCCGGTGTCCAGCAGGACCCCGCGCACCCGCCCGCTTCCGCTGTCGGCGATCCCGGCCACGGCGGTGCCCAGCCGCAGCCGGACCCCCTCGGTGCGGTGCAGGTCCGCCAACAGCCCGCCGACCAGCGGCCCCAGCTGGGCCTCCATCGGCACGCGCTGCGGCCCGACCAGCGTGGTGTCCAGGCCGAGCCCGCGCGCGGTGGCGGCGGCCTCGGCGCCGAGCACGCCCTCGCCCACCACCACCAGGCGCCCGCGCCCGCTCCGGGCGCCGTCCAGCAGGTCGGCGCGGAGGGCCGCCGCGTCGTCCAGGGTGCGCAGGACGTGCACGCCCTTCAGCCGCTCCTGGCCGGGCAGCGTCCGGGGCCGCGCCCCGGTGGCGACCACGACGGCGTCGCCGACGACCGCGCGCCCGGACGCGGTGGCCACGGTGCGCGACAGCGGGTCGAGGGCGGTCGCGGGGTCGCCCAGCACCCACTCCGCGCCGAGCCCGTCCAGCACCTCGGGCGTGCGCAGGCGGGTGCGCTCCGGGGGCCAGGCCCCGGCCAGGACCTGCTTGGACAGCGGCGGCCGGTCGTAGGGCCCATACGGCTCGGCGCCCACGACGGTGACGGCGCCCGCGTGGCCCTTGCGGCGCAGCGCCTCCACGGTCGCGAGTCCGGCCGCGGAGGCGCCGACGACCACCACGCGCGGCGAGGCGCTCACGCGTCCTCGTCGACGGTGATCGCGGCGGCGGGGCAGACCTGCGCCGACTCGCGGACGGCGCCGTGGTGCTCCTCGCCGGGGGCGGCGTCGAGCAGCACCACGACCCCGTCCTCGTCGCGCTGGTCGAACACCTCGGGCGCGATCAGGGCGCACTGGCCCGCGCCGCAGCACTTGTCCTCATCGACGGTGATCTTCACGGTCGCTCCTTACCTGCTCGGCGGCTGTGTTTCCGGGATTCCGGCCCGGGACCGCGGGCCGGGGCGGCGGGGGATGCGTTCCTCGGGTGCGCAGGGCGGGGACGGGCGGGTCAGGCCCCCGACCCGGCCGCCCCGCCGGAGGGGGAGACGGGCGCGAGGACGAGCCCGTGCAGGGCGTCGACCAGCCCGGTGGCGGCCTCGTCCCAGGTGCCGCGGAGGGTGGGGCGGCCTGCGGCGAGGTTCCGCTCGCGCTCGGCGCAGACGTTGAGGATGAGGTGGCGGAACATGTCCCCGCGCTCCCTGCGCACCTCGTCGGGGATCCCACGGGTGCGCATGTCGAGCGCGTGCATGATCTCCCGCAGCGACGGTGCGGACAGCGCCTCCTCGACGATGATCCGGCGGAACACCGGATCGGCCATGACCTGCACGCTGAAGCGCGCGAACCAGGTGGGCACCCCCAGTCCGTCCAGGTGCTCGGTGACCGGCCGCACCAGGCACGCCAGCCAGGCGCGCGTGTCGTCCGAGCCGCGCACCCGGCCGACCATGGCGATGCGCCGTTCCTCGACGGAGTCGGTGTGCCGCCGCACGATGGCGCGCACCAGGTCGGCCTTGGTGCCGAAGTGGTAGCCGACCGCGGCGTTGTTGCCCTGCCCGGCGGCCTCGCTGACCTGCCGGTTGGAGACCGCGAACAGGCCCTCCTCGGCGTACAGCCGCTCGGCGGCGTCCATGATGGCGACGCGGGTGGACTCGGAGCGCTCGTACCGGGAAGCGGCGGGAGGCACGGTCACCACCTCACCGGGACGGTCGCCAGCCCGCCGACGGCGAGCCCGTCGACCCGCCGCAGCTCATCGGCGGGGACCGCGAGGTCCAGGCCGGGCAGCCGGTCCAGCAGCACCTCCAGCACCACCTGCAGCTCGGTGCGGGCCAGCGCCTGGCCCAGGCAGGAGTGCGCGCCCGATCCGAAGGCGATGTGCTGGTTGGGCAGGCGGTCGAGCACCATCGTGTCGGCGCCCTCGAACGCCCCCGGGTCCCGGTTGGCGGCGGCCATCGCGCACATCACCGTCGTCCCGGCGGGAACGGTCTCGCCGCCGATCTCGGCGTCCTCGGTGATGAAGCGGGGCAGGCCGATGCCGGAGTTGGCGTCGAAGCGCAGCGCCTCCTCCACGGCGGTGCGCACCAGGCCGCGCTCCTCCAGCAGCCGCTCCCACCGGCTCCGGTCGGACAGCAGCATCGCGACCATCTTGCCGATCATGTTGGCGGTGGTCTCGTGCCCGGCGACGAGCAGGCCCATCCCGGTGGCGACCAGCTCCATGTCGGTCAGCCGAGCGCCGTCCCCGTCCGGGCCCGTGATGAGCGCGCTGAGCAGGTCGTCGCCCGGGTCGGTGCGCCGGCGCCCGATGTGCGCGGACATGTAGGCGAAGAACTCCTTCTGGGCGGCGGAGATCTCCTCCTCGGTGTAGCGCGTGAGGTTGAGCAGGGTGTCCGACCAGTAGGAGAACCGGTCCCGGTCGGACTCGGGGACGCCGAGCAGGTCGCAGATCACCCAGACCGGCAGCGGGAAGCCCAGGTGGGCCTTGAGGTCGGCGGGCGCGCCCTCCGCCACCATGCCGTCGATGAGCCGTTCGGCCATCTCCCGGATGCCGGGGCGCAGCGCGTTCATGCGCTTGGCGGTGAACCACTTGCCGACCTCGCGGCGCCAGCGCTGGTGGCCCTCGCCGCTGTCGGGCACGGCCGAGGCCATGTCGCTGTTGAACACCCCGCCCGACTCGTTGGCGGCGATGCGGGCGGCGCCCTCGCCGGTGAGGCGGCGGGTGAAGCGCGGATCGGCGAGCACGCTCCTGACGTCCTCGTACCGGGTGACCAGCGCGGCCCCGTCCCCGGAGGGCAGGGTGACCCGGGCGACCGGGCACTCCGAGCGCAGCCGTTCCCACTCGGACGGCGGCTCCAGCGCCGAAGGGGCGGGGATCGGGTAGGCGAGCACCTGCTCGGCGTCTTTCTCCATGGCCTTCCTCACGTTCCGTGGGGGCGGGGTACGCGCCCAGTGAACCGCCGGGGCTACAGTAAGTCAAGCGACTGCTTTAAAAGTTCGCCGCACTCCGAGTACTCCGACCGCCGCCGTCACGGAAGGCCCCTCCATGTCCCAGGCCGCGCAGGCCGACGGCGCGACGTCCGCCCCCGCCGAGGCGCCCGCCGCGTCGAGACCGACCGCCGTCATCGCCGTCCTGGCGTTCGCCGGCGTCACGGTCTCGCTGATGCAGACCCTGATCGTGCCGATCGTGCCCCGGCTGCCGGAGTACCTGCACACCACCCCGGCCCAGGCCGCCTGGGCGGTCACCGCCACCCTGCTCGCCGCCGCCGTCGCCACCCCGGTGGCCGGGAGGCTGGGCGACATGTACGGCAAGCGGCGGGTGTTGCTCGGCAGCATCGGGCTGATGGTCGCCGGATCGGTGGTGGCGGCGCTCAGCGGCTCCCTCGCGCCGATGATCGTCGCCCGCACGCTCCAGGGCGCCTCGGCCGGGGTGATCCCGCTGGGCATCAGCATCATGCGGGACACGGTCCCGGCGCACCGGCTGGGCGCGGCGACCGCCGCGATGAGCGCGTCGCTGGGCGTGGGCGGCGCCCTCGGACTGCCGTCGGCGGCGCTGCTGGTGCAGAACGCCGACTGGCACGCGCTGTTCTGGACCGCCGCCGGGGTCGGCGTCCTCGGCGCCGTCCTGGTGGTCGCCGCGGTCCCGGAGTCGCCGGTGCGCAGCGGCGGCCGCTTCGACCCGGTTGGGGCGCTGGGGCTGTCGGCGGGTCTGCTGTGCCTGCTGCTGGGCGTGTCCAAGGGCGCCGACTGGGGGTGGACGAGCGGGACGGTGCTCGGGCTGTTCGCCGCCGCCGCGGTGGTGCTGGCGCTGTGGGGCGCCTGGGAGCTGCGCACGGCGCACCCGCTGGTGGACCTGCGCACGACGGTGCGCCCGCAGGTGCTGGCGACCAACGCGGCCTCGGTGGTGTTCGGCTTCGCGATGTTCGCGATGTCGCTGGTCCTGCCGCAGGTGCTGCAGCTCCCGGCGGCCACCGGCCACGGGCTGGGGCGCGACCTGCTGACGGTCGGCCTGGTGATGGCGCCGTCCGGGCTGGTGATGATGGCGATGGCGCCGGTGTCCTCGCGCATCTCGCGGGCGGCCGGGCCCAAGGTGACGCTGATGGCCGGTGCGGTCGTGGTGGCCCTGGGGTACGGGCTGGGGACCGTGCTGATGGGGTCGCTCTGGGAGCTGGTGGCCGTGTCGAGCGTGATCGGCTGCGGTATCGGGCTGGCCTACGGGGCGATGCCGGCCCTGATCATGGCGGCGGTCCCGGTGTCCCAGACGGCGGCGGCGAACAGCCTGAACACCCTGATGCGGTCGGTGGGGACGTCGGTGTCGAGCGCGGTGGCCGGTGTGGTGCTGGCGCACATGACGGTGGACTTCGCGGGCACGGCGGTGCCGTCCCAGGGGGCGTTCCAGACGGTGATGGCGATGGGCGCCGGGGCCGCGGTGGTGGCACTGCTGGTGGCCGCCCTCATCCCGGGGGCGCGTCCACGGCCGTGAGAACAGGGGAGGGGCCGACGGCCCCTCCCCCTCAAAGGCGGATCATCGTGAACTCTCCGGAAGGGGAGCCCGACCCGCGTCATCCGTCAGTCGAACAGCTCCTGGGCCGAGGAGACGGTGAAGGCGCGGTCGGCCCAGTGGTCGAGGGTGTCCAGGTCGGTGCAGGCCGTGATGCGCTCACGTGTGGTGGTGTCGGTCTCGATCCTGCGGGACCGCAGGATTTTGAGGATCATCCGTGCGGTGGCGTCGGCGCGTCCCTGCTCGACGTAGCGTTCGGTGAACGGTGACGTGAAGCCGTAGGTCTTCGCAGACACGATGTCCTCCAGTCGGTTGACGCGGTTGCTCTGCAGCGTCACTTTCGTGAAGTGGGGCAGTCGTTCGCCCGCCTCCTGCTTGACGAGTTCCACCACCAGATCCGGGTCGTTCTGGAAGAGCTCGGTGAGGAACTCGTGCTCGATCTTCGGCATGCCGCGAAAACTACCGAGGGGCACTGACAAACTACGTTGGGTGTCCATTTGGTCGGTCTCTGCCGGTCATGGGGTATTCGGGGTGCATGTCCGCAGGGTCCAAAAGCCGGGGAGGATACGACAGCTCCGGCCCCCGATGCGCCCCTCCCTGCTGTGAATACCGCCTCAAGGTGACCGTGTGACCTCCGGGTTCGGTCGCGGGTAGTGTCTCGCCGCGGGAGTTTCGTGCCGTAGTGCGAAACTCCTTCTCTTTGCTCCGGGCCGTTCGGCCCGCGTCCCGTCCCCTTGACCGATGTCCGGCCGACCGCCGCTGGCGGTCACACCGAGCTGCCCGAAAGTGAGCGGCTTATGACCACACTCAGGACGGCGTGGCGGCGGGCCACGCTCCCGCGCCTGTCGGTGCTGCGCACCGAGGCCCTGTCCGGGCTCGTCGTGGCCTTGGCCCTGATCCCGAACGCCGTCTCGTTCTCGATCATCGCCGGTGTCGATCCCAGCGTCGGCCTGTACGCGGCCACCATCCTCGCCGTCGCGCTGGCCTTCCTCGGCGGGCGCCCGGCGATGATCTCCACCGCCACCCCGGCGATGGCCCTGGTGGTGGCGCCCCTCGGGCGCGAGTACGGGGTCGACCACCTGCTCGCGGCCACCGTGCTGGCCGGGGCCTTCCAGGTGGCCCTCGGGCTGGCGGGCGCGGCCCGGCTCATGCGCTTCGTCCCCTCCAGCGTGGTCACCGGCTTCGTCAACGCGCTCGGGGTCATGATCTTCGCGGCGCAGATCCCCTACTTCGCCGGCGACGGGTGGACCGTCTACGCCATGATCGCCGCGGGGCTCGCCGTCATCGTGCTGCTGCCCCGCCTCACCCGGGCGGTGCCCGCGCCGCTCGCGGCGATCATCCTGCTCACCGCGGCCGCCTGGGCGGGCGGCCTGAACGTGCCGACCGTCGGCGACATGGGGCGCCTGCCGGACGGCCTGCCGGTGCCCTTCCTGCCGGACGTCCCCCTCAGCTGGGAGACGCTGCGCGTCATCGCCCCCACGGCGCTCACCCTGGCCCTCGTCGGCCTGATCGAGTCGCTGATCACCGCCAAGCTCGTGGACGACTACACCGAGACCGGCTCGGACAAGGCCCGCGAGGCCCGCGGCCAGGGCTGGGCCAACATCCTGTCCGGCCTCTTCGGCGGCATGCCCGGGTGCGCCACCGTCGGCCCGACCGTGATGAACGTGCGCTCCGGCGCCCGCACGCGGCTGTCCCTGCTGTTCGCCGGGGTGTTCCTGATCGCCCTGGTGACGGTGTTCGACGGCCTGGTCGCAGGTATCCCGATGGCGGCCCTGGTGGCGGTGATGGCCTACGTGGCCGCCACCACGGTGGACTGGCGCAGCCTGCACCCGCGCACCGTGCGGCGGCTCCCGTGGAGCGAGACCCTGGTCATGGCGGTCACCGCCGGGATCATCCTGGCCACCCACAACCTGGCGCTGGGCGTGGGCACCGGGGTCCTGGCCTCCATGGCGCTGTTCGCCCGGAACGCCGCCGTGGTCGCCGAGGTCACCAGCGTCCTCGACCCCGAGGGGGGCACCCGCGTGTACTCGGTGCACGGCGAGCTGTTCTTCGGCTCCCGCGAGCAGGTGCTGCACCGGTTCGACTTCGCCGAGCCCGGGGTCCGCGCGGTCACCATTGACCTGTCGGGCGCCCACGTATGGGACGCCTCCGCCGTCGCCGCCCTGGACCAGGCGGTGGAGCGGTTCCGCAAGAACGGAGTGGAGGCCGCGCTCACCGGCCTCAACGCCCCGAGCGCGGCCCTGCACAGCAATGTGAGCGGCCTGATGGTCGAGGCCAGGTAAGGCGGCACCGGGGCGGGCCCGGGGCGCCGTGTCTCAGGCGAACAGCTCCTCCGACGACGACACCCTCAGCGCCAGGTCGCCCCAGGCGTCCAGGGTGTCCACGTCGGTGCAGGACACGATGCGCTCGCGGGCCCGCTCCTCCACGGTGATCCCCCGGTGCCGGAGGATCTTCAGCAGCAGCCACGCGGACGCCTCCGCGCGGCCGCTCTCCAAGCCGCGCCCGGCCGGTGCCGGTGCGGCACCCTCGACGGTCGAAACCACGATCTGCCTCCCATCGGTGTCGGCCCGGCGCCGGTTCCGAGACCGACGCGGTACCGGCGCTCGTCGGCGCCGACAAGGTCGATGACCGCCTTGCCCACCAGCCCGTCCTCAACGGCGCGGCTCAGGCTGCTCGGGGACCCCCGCGAGCCTGCCCCAGCCGTTCTCCTCGGCCAGCTCCGCCATCTTCGGGTCGGCGCCGACCGCCACCGGGTGGCCGACGAGCCCCAGCAGCCCGGCGTCGGAGACATGGTCGCCGTAGGCGTGGCACTCGGCGGGCTCCGCCCCCGCCTGCTCCATCAGGCGGCGGGCCGCGTTCTCCTTGCCGTCCCCGATCATCGACCGCAGGACCCCGCCGGTGTACACGCCGTCCTCGGCCTCCAGCAGGGTGCCCACGGCGGTGTCGGCTCCGGCGTGCTCGGCGATCGGGTCGAGGCAGGCCGAGAACGACCCCGACAGCAGCACGGCGGTGCGCCCTTCGGCGACGTGCTCCCGCAGCGTGGCGAGCACGTCCCCGTGGAAGAGGCCGCCGCGTTCCATGTGGCCGCGGAACCAGTCGCGGCCGATCTCGGCCACCTGCTCCACCTTGTATCCGGCGAACCGCCGGTAGAAGAGCCGGTTGCCCTCCTTGCGCGGCAGGCCGGGCCGGATCAGCCCGCGCGCCTCCGCGCGCAGGCGCTCCTGCTCCTCAGGCGGGTGCCCGACCGCCTCCAGGAAGAAGTCGTAGTAGTCGAACATGCTCTTGATGGAGATCAGGGTCTCGTCGACGTCGTAGAAGGCGAAGGCCGTGCGCTGTGTCGTCATGGGTACTCCGGTCGGGTCGGCCGTGATGAGGGGAGGCGGGGCCGGCCGAGGACGGTTCGGCCGGCCGGGTCAGCCGAGGACGAGGGCGATCTCGGCGACGGTGTCGCCCTGCTGGACGGCCCGCATGCGGAAGCCGTCCGCCCCGTCCCCGCCGTCGGGCCGCGCGGACAGGTGCACGGCGTCGTCGAGCTCGGCGAACTTCTCGAAGGAGCCGTCCAGCCACAGCACCCGGCCGGGCCCGGCGGCGTCCGCGCCGCCGGACAGCAGCAGGGCGCACTGCCGGGCCGCCTCGCTGAACACCATGGCGGGCACGTGGTCGTAGGGGTGGTCGTACATGCTGCGGTTGCGGAAGGTGCGCGGGCTCAGCGCGGCCGAGACCGAGACGCCGTCGCCGTCGCCGTCGTCGAAGGCGACGCCGTCCAGCACCGCGTTGCCCGGGTCGAGCCGGCGCACGTCGGCCGGGTCCACCGGCGTCTCCGCCGGGTCGGCCCCCAGGGTGAAGGCGGTGGGCACCTCGGCGCCGCGCTGCATCCGGCGCAGCCTCAGGTACTGGTCGGTCGGGGTGCAGCCGACGTCCATGGTCAGCCGCCCCAGCGGGCGCCCGTCCAGCTCCAGCTCCATGGCGAAGTCGATCGAGCGCAGCCGCCCGGCGCGGTGCCGCCGCCCGGTCACCCGCCCGTCGATGCGCAGTCGGCCGGGGCGCTCGCCGCAGGCCAGCGCGTCGCCGTCGGAGACCGCCAGCGACCAGGCGGTGACCATGAACGTGGTCTCCCGCGGCACGTCCTCGTGCAGGTGGGCGGCGTAGGTGACGGACTGGCGGCAGGCCTCCAGCACCAGCAGCGCGTCGTGGAAGCCGGACCCGCCGGTGTGGTCGCGGTAGTAGGAGTGGGACAGGGGCAGCTGGGCGGCCGCGGCGAAGCGGCCCTCGCCCACGGCCCGCGAGTCGGTCAGGAACACCTCCGACAGCGACCAGCGGTGGACCAGGCTGCGCGGCACCGTGTGCTCGTCGCTCAGGTCCGCGGTGGCGGGTGCGGCGGTCAGTGTGGGCACGGGTCCTCCTGGTGGGTGGGTTCCGCGGGTGGGTCGGGGCCGTCGTACGGCCGGGGCCGTCGGGTCAGTCGCGGGCGCGGGAGGTGTCCGGCCCGGGGCCGTCCGGGAGGGGGCGGCGGGCGAGCAGGCACCCCACCGACCCGTCCGGACCGACGGCGGTGATCAGGGCCAGGCGCCCGGAGGCCGGGTCGGGCCCCTCCTCGCGCCACCGGGCCAGCACCGCGGCGAGCGCCAGTGCCGCACCGGCGGCGTTGGTGTCGCCGAGCCTCTCGGCGGCGTCCAGCTCCTGGGGGAGGCGCCCGCCGAACACGGCGTGCAGTGCCTTCCGCTCGACGGGGGCCTGCGCGGCGCGCGCCGTGCCGCCGGGGGCGACCAGCGCCACGTCCCCCGGCTCCGCCCCGGCCCGGGCCAGCGCGTTCCCGACGCAGGCGGCCAGGCGGCGGGCGGGCGCGTCCGACCCCTGCGCGGGGTCGGCGAACCCGATGGAGCAGGCGAGGATCCGTCCCAGCGGCTCACCGGCCCCCTCGGCCTCCGTGTGCGGCGCGCCGGGGGCATCCAGGGCGAACACCGCCGCCCCCTCGCCGAGGGCGGCCCCCGGCGCCAGCTCCCCGTGGCGCATCCACGCCGCCTGCGGGGACAGCTCCTCGGCCGCGCCCGCGAGCAGCCGGTCGGCGCGCCCGTTCAGCAGCGCGGTGCGCGCGTAGCGCAGGGCGTGCAGCGCGGCCAGCGGGCCGCCCGAGACGGTCGCGTTCAGCCCGGTCAGCCGGTTCCGGATGGCCGCCCGCCCGGCCGCCGAGTTCATCAGCGTCCCGGGGAAGTCCGACGGCGACACCAGGTAGGGCCGCTCCTGGGTGAACGTGTCGTGCAGGAACCCGAGCACGGTCTCGGCGCTGCCGACCGAGGCGCCCAGGACGATGCCGGTCCGGTCGGCCGGGGCGGTCCGCCCCGCGTCCTCCAGCGCGAGCGCGCAGGCGGACATGGCCAGCCGGTCCGTCCGGGTGAGCTTGCCGAGCCCCTTGCGGCCGAGGATCCCGGCGGGGTCGTAGGCCGCCGGATGCACGCGCACCGGCGGGTACTCCGCGGTGCCCGCGCCCTCGGCGGCCCCGTTCCCGACCGCGAAGCCGGGGCCGCCCGGAGCGGCGAGGGGCGCCAGGCCGAGCCCCACGGGCGAGACGGCCCCGCAGGCGACGATGTCCACGGGGCGCCGTGCCGCCTGTCCGGCCTCCGGGGCCCGGACCGGGGATCTCGATGCGGTCGGGTTCATGGGCGGACCTCTCCGAACAGGGTGATCGCGTTGTTGCCGCCGAAGGCGAATCCGTGGTTCTCCACCACCCGCGGGCGCCCCGGACGGGCCTGCGGCACCGGGTCCGCGCCGGGCCCCAGTTCGGGGTCGACGTCCCGCACCGTGGCGGTGGGCGGAAGGAACCCCTCGTGCAGGGCGGCGCAGGAGGCGACGGCGCCGAACGCGGCGGCGGCGCCCATGGTGTGCCCCAGCATCGACTTGATGGAGCTCATCGGCGGCGGCCGGTCGCCGAAGACGGCGCGCACCGCGGCCGTCTCGGTGGAGTCGTTGGCCCGCGTCCCGGTGCCGTGGGCGCAGATGTAGCCCACGTCCCCGGGCCGGACCCCCGCGTCAGCGTGGGCCAGGCGGACGCACTCGGCGATGGAGTCGGCGTCGGGGTTGGTCATGTGCACGGCGTCGCAGGTCATGCCGTACCCCAGGACCTCCGCGTACACCCGGGCCCCGCGGGCGAGCGCGTCCTCCAGCGGCTCCAGCAGCAGCGCCGCCCCGCCCTCGGCGGTCACGATGCCGTCCCGGCGGGCGTCGAAGGGGCGCGGTACGTCCTCGGCCAGCGCGCCCAGGCGGTGGAACCCGGCGTGCGTGGCGCGGTTGGAGGCGTCGGCGCCGCCGCACACCGCCGCGTCGGCCTCGCCGCTGCGGACCAGGTCGTACCCGTGCGCGATGGCGTAGTTCCCGGCGGCGCAGGCGGTGCCGAACACCACGGCCTCCCCGCCCAGCCCCAGCTCGGCGGAGGCCGCCGCGGCGATGCCGCCCGCATCGGCGCGTGCCGCGTGCCCGGATCCCAGGGCCGGGGCACCGCCCTCGAGGGCGCGCGCCGCCAGGTCCTCCATGATCTGCGACTCGCCGTTGGTGGTGCCGAAGCAGCTCGCCGCGTCGCGCAGCGCGGGCGCCTCGGGCGCCAGGCCTGCGTCGGCCGCGGCCATCGCCGCCGCGGCGGCGGCGAACCGGCCGCTGCGGCCCCACTCCTCGGGTGTGATGCGCTTGAGGTGCTCGTGCGGCCGGAAGTCGGCGACCTCACCGGCGAGTGTGCGCTCGAACCCCTCGGGGTCGAACTGCCGGATCGGGCCGATGCCGGAGCGCCCTTCGCGGAGGGCGGCGGTGAACGCCCGGGCGCCCATGCCCAGGCTGCTCACCGCCCCCATGCCGGTCACGGCGACCCGGCGGCCGCCCCGCTCACGCACCGGCCGGCTCCGCGGTCGCGTACCGAGCCACCAGCGCGTAGGCGGCCGGCAGGTCGTCCAGCTCGGTCAGGTCCTCCTGCGGGATCTTGATCCCCAGGTCGCGCTCGAAGCGCGAGAAGATCTCGATGACCAGGATCGAGTCGGCCTCGAAGTCCTCGGCGAAGCTGCTCTCCTCGGTGAGCTCGTCCGCCTCGACCTCCAGGACCTCGGCGACGATCGCGTGAACACGGCCGCGCAGGTCCTCGGAAAGCCCGGTGCCACTCATCTGTCTCCTCCAGAGTGCGGGGAATCGGTGAGATGGGGGCGGAACGCCGTATCCCGCGCACATGCCATTCCGTGCACGGTGGATGACGCTGCGGAATCCGTTCGTCCCCCCGTTTTTCCGCAACGCCTCCATCGAATCCGCACGGGGCCTCGGCGGCAAGATGAACAAAAGTGGCAGGCGGGTGCTCCCCGAGGGGTGGGGCGCAATTCCCGACTACTACTTCCGGCGATTCCCGTGCTCCTTTTCATGGCGTTTTGATCGGGCTTTCATCGGCCGCGCCCAGCATGGTCGCCACGACCCGTGCACACCGTGCCGCGCCGCGGACCACGCCGCGGACCGGGACGCCAGGGAGAGGAGATGTGCCGATGACGCCGAGCCCCGCCGTCGGGATCGAGGCCGCCGCCGTGCTGCTGCCCGAGCACCGGGACCGGGCGGAGGCCGCCGTCGAGGCCGGCCGCATGACGCCCCGCCAGGCCCACGAGGTGGGCCACCGGGAACTGCCCGCCTCCCGCGACCTGAGCGCGCCCGACATGGCCGCGGCCGCCGCCGACGAGGCGCTTCGCCGCGCGCGGGTGGACGGCAAGGAGCTGGACACCGTCTGCCACGCGTGGATGTATTACCAGGGCCACGACCTGTGGTCCCCCGCCCACTACATCGCCCACCGGGTCGGCGCGCACCGCGCGGTGCCGTTCGGCGTGCAGCAGGTGTGCAACGGCGGCGCCGCGGCGATCGACCTGGTGGGCGCGCGCCTGGCCGCGCGCGCCGGGGAGCGGGACCGAGAGGCGGGCGCCGGTGCCGCCGTGTGGGGCCTGTCCACCACCGGGGACCGGTTCTCCGGCCCCGGGTTCGACCGCTGGGCCAGCGACTACGGAGTCGGCTACGGCGACGGCGGCACCGCGCTGGTGCTGCGCAGCCCGGTGGGGCCGCAGACGCCGCTGGCCGTGCTGGCTATGGCCACGGTCGCCGCGCCCGAGCTTGAGGCCATGCACCGCGGGTCCGACGCCTTCGCCGAGGCCGCCCGGGACCTGCGGCCCAGAGTGGACATGCGGGCCACCAAACGCGACTACCTGCGCCGCCACGGCGGCGAGGGGTTCGCCCGGGTCAACGAGGAGAGCATCGTCGGGGTCACCGAGGAGGCCCTGCAGCGGGCGGGGCTGGAGGCCGCGGACGGGCGGATCCGCCGCGCGCTGCTGCCCCGCTTCGGCCGCAAGACGTTGGAGGGGTCCTGGATCCCGCTGCTGCGCGAGCGCCTGCGCGCCGACCTGGTCGATGTCGGGGCCGACACCGGCCACCTGGGCGCCGGGGACACGCCGGCGGGCGTCGCGGACCTGCTGGAGGGGGACCGGCTCGAACCCGGCGAGGTCGCCCTCGTGTACAGCGCGGGCGCCGGGTTCACCTGGTCGTGCCTGGTGCTCCAGGCGCCGCAGCGCTGAGCGGGGCGGCCGGGGGCGCCGCCCCCCGGACCGCCCCGTGCGCCGCCCCGCCGGGCGGCGCCGAAACCGCCGCGCGGGAGGACCGCGCGGCACCGAGCCGACCCCGGGGAAGCGGTCCCCGGGAGCAGACAGGAGGCAGTGGGATGGCGCGTTCGGTGTTCATCACCGGAGGGGGACGGGGGATCGGCCTGGCCGTCGCCCGGGCCATGGCCGCCGACGGGGACCGGGTGGCCGTCGGGGTGCGCAACGGCGCGGCCCCCGACGGGCTGCTCGGCGTGGCCTGCGAGGTCACCGACCAGGCGTCGGTCGACGCGGCCTTCGCCGAGGTCGCCGAGCGGCAGGGCCCGGTCGAGGTGCTCGTCGCCAATGCCGGGATCACCAGGGACCGGCTGCTGCCGGCCATGGACGACGCCTCCATGGAGGAGGTGCTGCGGACCAACCTGACGGGGGTGATGCGCACCGCCCGGGCGGCGGCGGGCGGCATGATCGCCGCGCGCCGGGGGCGCGTCGTCCTGCTCTCCTCGGCCCTGGGCTTCCTGGGGTCCCCGGGCCAGACCAACTACGCGGCCACCAAGACGGGCCTTCTGGGGTTCGCCCGCTCGCTCGCCTGGGAGCTGGGGTCGCGCGGCGTCACCGTGAACCTCGTCGCCCCCGGGATCATCGACACGGACATGACCCGGGGGCTGAGCGAGCGGCGGATGCGCGAGACCATGCGGATGACCCCGCTCGGCCGCACCGGCACCCCCGAGGAGGTGGCGGCGGCCGTGCGCTTCCTCGCCAGCGAGGAGGCCGGCTACATCACCGGGGCGGTGCTGCCGGTCGGCGGCGGGATCGGGATGGGCGTGTGAGCGGACCGGGCGGCCGCCACGGGCGAGCTGATCAGCCCCCGTTCGACCGCCTTGTTGGCGGCCTCCACCCGGGACCGCGCCTGCAGTTTGTCGAAGATGTTGCGCATGTGGCGCTTGACGGTCGCCTCCACGATCTCCAGGCGCCGGGCGATCTGCTGGTTGCTCATCCCGCGTGCGGCCAGCTCGATCACCTGGCGCTCGCGGGCGGACAGCACCTCGTCGCCGCCGTCGGCCGCGTGCGGTGCGGCCAGGCTCTCGGCCGAGAGCGACAGGGTGACGTGGCTGCCGGGGGCGCAGGCGTCCCGGACCGCCGCCGTGAGCGCCTGGTGGGTGACGGTCTTGTGCAGGAAGCCGCGGATGCCCAGGGGCAGCAGCGACTGCACCAGGGCGGGGCTGTCGTGCATCGACAGGATGAGCACCCGCGCGGTGGGGACGCGCTCGCGGAGGCGGCGCACGACGGCGGCCGGTTGCCCGTTGCCCGGCATCTCCAGGTCCATCAGGACGATGTGCGGGACGGTCTCCTCGGCCATGCGGATCATCTCCGAGGCGTCGGCGGCCCCGGCCACGACCTCGAAGTCCTCCTCGGACCGGAGGAGTTCGGCGAGCGCGTTGCGCAGAAGTGTGTGGTCGTCGGCTATGAGGATCCTTATCCGATTCATCTTCCTGCCCCCTGACTACTTCGACAGACGATCGGTCGGCCGTGCCGTGGCGGGCACGCCGGGATGGGGATACGGGGGAGCGGACGGCCCGCGGGGCCGGCGAGGGGGAGCACGGGGCGCGCCGGGGACGGTCGGCTGGGCCCCGTCCGGCCGGACTCAGGGGCCGGAGGGCAGGCGGGGGGAGACCCGGTCTCCGAGGACGGGCTCCGGAGCGTGACCGGGGTCCCGCATTCGGTGAGGGGTGGCCGGGGAATGTCGTTCCGGGTTAAAATAACGGACGGGGTTCGGGGTTTCACTCACGGTGGGAGAGAGCCGCTGAAGTGTGATTCCTCGTTCCTCTCGAGTGCGGACGATGCATTCACATGATCTTTAGCGGGGCGGATGCCCGTTGTCCTGCAATGGCACCGCCGAAAGCCTAGCACGGTGGCTAATCGGGCCGATGTGAACTGCGCCACTGCGCCCGCCCCGGTGCAGGTGCGCAAAGGTGCGACTTAAGTTGCAGGTGCGCTGATACTTGTGTCGACGGCGCGAAGGGGAATGCGCGCCGACCCCCTATATTCCATCCGGACGCCGCGAATGGAAATGCGAAATCCCTTCGCGAAGCAGAATCCGGGTGACCTCGGGGGGAACGGACCATGGACACACCGCGCTTCCGTACACTCGGCGGGCTCGCCGTCCGGGAGGGCGGCGCCGAGCACGCGCCGCGCGGCCCCAAGCTCGGCGCGCTCCTCGCGCTGCTGGTGCTGCGCCCCGGACGCACCGTCGGCATGGACGCCCTCGTCGACGAGCTGTGGGGGGACCACCCGCCGCGCGGTGCCGTGGCGACCGTGCGCACGCACGTCTACCACCTGCGGCGGGCACTGCGGGAGGACCTGGGGGAGGGGGCGGACCGCTTCCTGGTCACCCGCCCGCCGGGGTACGCGGCCGACATCGTCCCCGAGGAGGTCGACGCGACCCGGTTCACCCGCGCGGCCGAGCGCGCACGGCTGCTGCTCGCCGAGGGGCGCGCCGACCGGGCGTACACGGAGGCCGGGGCCGGGCTGGAGCTCTGGCGGGGGCGCCCGCTGGCCGACGTGCGCACCGGGAGGGCGCTGAGCGGCGTCGCCCAGCGCCTGGAGGAGGTGCGCCTGCAGCTGCTCACCGTCCGCATCGAGGCGCGGATGCTGCAGGGCAGGTACACCGAACTCCTCCCGGAACTGCGCGACCTGGTCGCGGCGCACCCGTTGAACGAGCCGTTCCACGCCTTCCTGATCGAGGCGCTGCACAGGAGCGGGCGCCGGGGGGACGCACTGGGGGCGTTCCACCGGCTGTCCTCGGTCCTGGACGAGGAGCTGGGCCTCGAGCCGTCAGAGCGGGCCAGGCGGCTGCGGCAGGTCATCCTCACGGACCCGGTGCCGGGCCGAGCGGGCACGGTGGATCCGGCCGGAGCCGTCGGCACAGCGGAAACGGTAGGCGCGGTGGGAGCAGCGGGCGCAAGGTGAGGCGGTCCCACCGGCGGCGGGTGTCCGGCCGGCGGGGTACCTCCTCATCCGTCGGCGCCCGCCGCCGGTGGCTGCGCATGCCACCAGGCGCGGGCGGGCCCCCCCCGCGGGCGCCGCTCCCCCCCCCGCGCCTGGTGGCCGTCGGCCGGGGCCCGAACCCGGGTCCAGGGTGGCGGGAGGGCCCGAATCCTCCGAGACTCAGTACCGGCCGCCCTCCGCCTGCGGAACTCCGTCCAGCAGCTCCAGATCCTCCCTGCTCAGCCGCACCTCGGCCGCGCCCGCGTTCTCCTTCAGGTAATCCAGGCGCTTGGTGCCCGGGATCGGCACGATGTGGTCGCCCTGGGCGAGCACCCAGGCGACGGCCACCTGCGCCGGGGTCGCCCCGTGCCGGTCGGCCACCTGCCGGACGGTGTCCACGATCCGCAGGTTCGCCTCCCGCACGGAGGCCTGGAAGCGCGGGTTGACCGACCGGAAGTCCCCGGCCTCGAAGGTGGTGTCCGCGGTGACGGCGCCGGTGAGGAACCCCCGGCCCAGCGGCGCGAACGGCACGAACGCCGCCCCGTTGCGGGCGCACCAGGCCACCACGTCCCCGGAGGGCCCCTCCAGGCCGCCCCCGCCCCGGCCCCCGTATCCGCCGGGGGAGGCGGCGGCGTCACCGCGCGCGGCGGTCCACCACAGGGAGAACTCGGACTGCACGGCGGCCACCGGGTGCACCCGGTGCGCCCGCTCCGCCTCCTCCACCGACACCTCGGACAGCCCCAGGTGCCGGATCCTGCCCTCCCCCACCATCTCGGCCAGCGCGCCCCAGGTCTCCTCCAGCGGGACGGCCGGATCCACCCGGTGCAGGTAGTACAGGTCGATCACGTCGGTGCCGAGCCGGCGCAGGCTCGCCTCCACCGCACGGCGCATGTGCGCGGGCGAGGCGTCCCGGTGCATGGTCTTGGTGGGCAGGTCGTCGACGACCAGGCCGCCCTTGGTGGCCAGGAACGCCTCGTCGCGGCGCCCGGCCAGCGCCTTGCCGACGATGCCCTCGTTGTGGCCGTCGCCGTAGACGTCGGCGGTGTCGACCATGCCCACGCCCAGGTCAAGGGCGGTGCGCACCACCTCCGCGGCGCGGTCGTCGTCGCGCTGGGACTCGGCGTAGGCCCAGCTCATGCCCATGCAGCCGAGTCCGACGGCCCCCAGGGGCCCAATCGTCGTACCGTGCGCGCGCTGCTCCATCCGGTCTCCTCCGTGGGTCGCGTGGGTGTCAGGCGCCGACCGGGTCCGGTCGGCGCAGGGCGGACCGCAGCAGGCCCTCCAGCTCGGCGGCCCGGTCGGCGCCGAGCACGTCGATGACGTGGCCGTCGGGGCGCACCAGCGCCACCGCGGGGCGTGGGCCCAGCGCCTCGGCGAGCCCGGTCTCGCGGCCCGGGGCGGCCTCGGCGACCGCGAACGCGGGACCGGCCATGCGGCGGACGCGCCGGGCGACCGGGGCCCAGCGCGGGTCGGGGCGGCGCCCCGGCCACAGCACGGCGGTGGGCCTGCGCGCGTCGACCTGCAGCCACTCGCGCCCGTCCGCGGCGACGGTGCGGGCGCCGTCGCCGCCGTCCAGCGGCGCGGGCAGCACGGGCAGCCGGTCGCCGGGGCGTACGCGCCGGGTCGGGCGGGCGGTGGTGCGCAGCGGGTCGGGCGTGCCCTCCCCGGGGCGGTAGGTCGTCCCGGTCTGGGCGACCAGCGGGGACAGTGAGCGCTGCAGCAGCCCGGTGGCGTCGGCGGCGCGCAGGGCGGCGTCGCGCACGGCGATCCGGCGCGGGTCGCGCAGCAGCCCCCAGTGCGTCTGCAGCGCCGTGGTGCGGGCCACCGCGTGCGCGGCCCGGCGCCGCTCGGCGTCGTACCCGGCCAGCGCCTCCTCGGGAAGGCGGCCCTCCAGGACACCGCCCAGGCGCCAGCCGATGTTGACCGCGTCCTGCAGGCCGGTGTTCATGCCCTGGGCGCCCGCCGGGCTCATGATGTGCGCGGCGTCGCCGATGAGCAGGCAGCGCCCCAGGCGGAAGGTGCCCGCGGTGCGGGCGTGCACCCGGAACGTGGTGCTGAAGCGCAGCTCGCCCAGGCGGTTCCGGCCGGGGCCGCGCTCGTCCATGAGGCGCTGGAAGAACTCGCGCGAGGGCGGGGTGTCGTCCACGGCGTGCGGGACGCTGACCGCCACCCGGGTGACGTCGTGCCCGAGTGGGCCCAGCGCCAGGCTGCCCTCGGGGGTGTAGCAGTAGCTGACCACGTCCATCGGCGCGTCGCCGGTGACCTCGGCGTCGGTCACCGAGAAGCTGACGTCGAACTGCGCCCCCTCGTAGGGCACGCCCAGGAGCTTGCGCAGCGTGCTGTGGGCGCCGTCGGCGCCGATCAGCCAGGAGGCCTCGACCTCCTCGGTGCCGCCCTCCGGACCCTCCAGCACGACCCGGACGGCTGGGCCCCCGGGGGCGCCGACCGAGGTGAGGCGCACGCCCCGCTCGATCTTGCCGCCCAGCTCGGCCAGCCGTGCCTCCAGCAGGCGCTCGGTCTCGCTCTGGGCGATGGCGACGGCGAACGGGTAGGGGGTGTCGGGCAGCCGGTCCATCCACGCGGTGGCCTGGCGGCGCCCGCTGGAGAAGTAGGCCACCCCGGCGATGCGGTGGCCGTGGTCCACGATGCGGTCGGTCAGCCCGGTGCGGCGCATCAGTTCCAGCAGCCGGGGCCACACGATGGTGGCGCGGGAGTGGGCCGAGTGCTCGCGGGAGGCGTCGACCAGCCGCACCGCGGCGCCCTGCTGCAGCAGCTCGCACGCGGCCAGCATGCCGACCGGGCCGGCGCCGACGATGATCACCTGCTCGTCCATGGCTCGCACCTCTCTTCCGTCGCGGGGACGGGTCGCCTTGGCGGGGTGGGGCGGAGGCGGGGCCGGGGTCGCGGGCGGCCGGGCCTCCCGGCGCCGATCGGCGCCGTTGGCACGCTAACGACCGGTCGGCCCGCGGAGCGGCCTTCCGCTACGGAAGAGGGGCGGCACTGCTCCTAAAGCGCCAATGCCCGCCCGTCACCCTCCACCGCCCTCAACCGTCGCGGCTCCGCCGCGCAGTACCCGCTCGTCACCCTCCACCGCCCTCAGCCGTCGCGGCCCCGCCGCGCAGTACCCGCCCGGCTCACTCCTCCTGCAGGGCGCGGATCCCGCGGTCGAGCAGCTCGCGCAGGAGGGCCACCTCGTCCTCGGTGTAGACGTCGGACAGGCGCGCCTCCACGGCCAGCGCGCGGGCGTCGGCCTCGTCGAGCAGTTCCTTGCCCTTGGGGGTGAGCGTGGCGAGCAGGACTTGGGCGTGGACTTCGGCGGGGGCGCGCGTGACGAGCCCCTTGGACTCCATGGTGGACAGCAGCGAGGCCATCGACTGGGGGGTGACGCAGCACACCCTGGCGAGCTGCGAGCCGGAGAGCGACGCGAAGGACAGCGCGTGCAGCGCGGCGTACTGCGGCACCGTCAGCCCCAGCGGGCGCAGGGCCTTGTTCTTGGCCGCCATCAGGGACTGCTCGGCCCTCTTGACGTAGGTGCCGAGCCGCTCCAAGAGGGCGTCGTTGATGCGCTGTTCCGCGTTCATGGGGCCTGCCTCCCGTCGATCCTGCACCGTCAAAGTATCAGGATTGACAGTCAACCCCTAGTCCTGACTTGACACAGAAGGCTGATTCCTGTTCCGTACTTGATTGAGTATCAGGGTTCTGATGCTCCATCGCGTCCGTAACCACAGGAGAGAGTTTCATGTCGGCCGACTCCCCGGCGCCCCCCGACCGGCGCGCCAAGCCCGCACTCACGCTGGTGCTGATCTGTGCGGCCATCGTCCTCGTCCCGGTCACCGCCACCGGGTCGTCGGTGGCCGTGCCCGGCATCAGCCAGGACCTGAGCATCGGCCTGGCGGCCGCGCAGTGGGTCGTGAACGGCTTCTTCCTGACCTTCGGCGGCTTCATGGCCATCACCGGCTCGCTCGCCGACCTCACCGGGCGGCGGCGGATGTTCGCCGGCGGCGTCGCCCTGTTCTGCGCCTCGATGGTGCTCGCCTCCTTCGCCCCGAACATCGGCCTGCTCATCGCCGCGCGCGCGGCGGCCGGGCTGGGCGCGGCGGCCGCCACCACCGGCGGCAGCGCCGTGCTGGCCCAGACCTTCTCCGGGGTCGCCCGCACCAAGGCCTTCGGCGTCTTCGGCACCGCGATCGGCCTGGGGCTGGCCTTCGGCCCGCTGGTGGCCGGGTTCCTCGTCACCTCGCTGGGCGGATGGCGCACCTTCTACCTGGTGGCGGCGCTGGTGCTGCTGCCGATCCTGCTGATGGCCCCGCTGCTGAAGGAGTCCCGCGAGACCACCTCCGGCGGGATCGACTGGGGCGGGGCCGTCACCTTCACCGCGGGCCTGATCCTGTTCGTCTTCGGCCTGGTCGAGGGGCCCGAGCGCGGCTGGACCGACCCGGTGGTCATCGGCGCCCTGGCCGCGTTCGCCGTGCTCATGGTGGTGTTCACCGCCGTGGAGCGGCGCCGGGACGAGCCGATGTTCGACGTCTCGCTCTTCGCTCGGCCCCGGTTCCTGGCCATCTGCGCCATGCCGGTCCTGCTGGCCTTCGGGTTCGTGGCGCTGCTCATCGTGCTGCCGCCCTACTTCATGGCCGTCGACGGGGTCAGCGCCCAGTACGCGGGCCTGCTCCTGGTGCTGCTGACCGGCCCCACGCTGGTGGTGCCGCCGGTGGTGAACTCGCTGGCGGGCAAGGTGTCCCAGCGGCTGCTGCTGGTGGTGACCATGGTGCTGGTCGCGGTCGGGAGCGCCTGGCTGACCGTCATCGGCCCCGGGACGAGCGTGTTCGTCCTGGCCGGTCCGCTGATCTGCATCGGCACCGGCTTCGGCATCTCCCTGGCCATCCTGGACGGGGCGGCGGTCAACTCCGTCGAGCCCGGCCGGGCGGGCATGGCCGCGGGCATCTTCAACACCATGCGGCTGGCCGGGGAGACCATCTCGATCGCCGTGCTCAGCGCGATCCTCGCCGGGGTCACCCGCAGCCGGCTCGCCGAGGCGGTCGACGGGGAGACCGCGGCGGCGGCCACCGCCCGCCTGCTCCAGGGCGACATGGACGGGGCGACCGGCGCGGCCTCGGGGGCGCAGGCCTCCGGCTTCCTGGAGGTCGCCCAGGCCGGGTACACCGACGCCATGCACACGGCGCTGTGGACCATCGCGGTCCTGTCGGTGCTCGGCGCCCTGGCCGTCGGCCTGATGATGAGCGAGCGCGCGCCCGAGGCCCAGGCCGAGGGGGAGCCCGAGGGCGACGGCGCCGAGAAGCCGTCCCCGGTCGGCTGACCCCGCACCGTACGCACCCCTGCCCACGGGGGCACCGCAGCCCCCGCCCTCCGCTCCGCCGGGCCTCCCTGCCCCGGGCCCGGCGGAGCGCCGGGCAGGGGTGTTTCGCGGTGCCCGGACCCGCCCCCCGCAGGCGCCGCGGCGAAATTCCATGGCCGGGTCCGGACTCCCGGAAAATCCTTTCCCGTCGGTCCTCACCGATATGATCAGGTAATCATGTCAAGCGTGTCTTGAATGTCGAGATGCAGGGCGAATTGCGG
Source organism: Nocardiopsis endophytica (assembly GCF_027706725.1). Lineage (GTDB taxonomy): Bacteria > Actinomycetota > Actinomycetes > Streptosporangiales > Streptosporangiaceae > Nocardiopsis_A > Nocardiopsis_A endophytica. The sequence continues at coordinate 91,206 of NZ_JAQFWQ010000003.1, read as the reverse complement.
GTCGGGATTCCGTTGTGACGCTCATGACCAGCGGCTTCCGTATGACCGGCTCCCCCTTGCCCCAGCACCGCCGGTGTCCCGCCCGCGTTCCGGGAACACAGCGACCCCGTTCCGGAAAAACGGGGAAGGCGGCCCGATCCGGCCGCATCGAAAAATGTGTGTCCCACGACACGGTGAGAGGTCGTGCAATTCCGCGCCTCCGCTCCACCGCCCTCGGCCGATACATCGAAGGACGAATCGTGCACCGTGCCACCACAGTCACCGCCGAGCCTGCGACGGCGCGCCCGCCGGAGCCCGCGTCCGCCGCACCGGGGCCGCACCGGACGCCCGGGGCCGCCGACGGCACACCCACCGCACCCGGGGAGGCGCCCGCCCCGGCCCACATGATCGGATCCCTGCTGTCCGGCTCCGCGACCAAGGGGGAGGAGGCCGCCCCGGGCGGGGGCGGTCCCGAGCCGCCCGTCGGGCTGCACCCCGGCGAGGCCGACGCCGTCCTGCGCCGCTTCGAGCTGGCCCTGCCCCTGTCCCCGGGCACCGACGACCCCGCGGCGCCGTCGCGGGACGACCTCATCGACTACGCGCGGCGCATCCTGGCGGGAGCCGGGTCCGCCGACGCGCGTCGGCCCGCACAGGCGCGAGTGCGGGGCGGCGCCGCGGCGCACGCGGTGGCCCTCCTCCAGGAGTGCGCCCTGCAGCAGGTCCTCGGACAGGGCACGGTCGGCGACACCGGGCCCGGCCTGCGGCGCGCGGTCGAGGTCGTGCGGCTGATCGGCGACTCGGTCCGCAGGGACGCCGAACGGCCCGCCGCCGCTGAGCGGGCGCCGGGGAGGCGCAAGGAGCGCACCCTGGCCCGGGAGCTCCACGACGAGCTGGGCAGTTCGCTCACCACGGCGCTGCGGCGCATCGAGGTGAGCGAGCGGACGGCCGACCCCCGCCACATCTCCGCGGCGCGGCAGGCGGTGTGCCACGCCCTCGACCACACCCGCTACCTCATCAAGGGGCTGCGGCTGCAGACCCCCTTCTCCTCCCTGGACGAGGCGCTGGAGTCGTTCCTGGCCCGCATGGCGCCCGACGGGGTCGCCGTGGACGTCCGGTTCACGGGCGGGGAGGAGTCGGCGCCGCTGTCGTTGCGGCGCGAGCTGTTCATGGTGGTGCGGGAGAGCCTGCGCAACGCCTTCGCCCACTCGGGCGCGGGGCGGGTGACGGTGTGCGTCCGGACCAACCCGTGGTGGATCTCGGCGAGCGTGGCCGACGACGGGATCGGGTTCGACACCGGGGCGGCGCACTCCGAGCGCTGTTCCTACGGCCTGGCGTCGATGAAGGAGCGGGTGGAGGAGATGGGCGGATGGCTGACCGTCGACTCCGCCCCGACGATGGGCACCGTGGTCCACGTGCGGCTGCCCGTGCGCACCCCCTGAACGGAGGAACCGAGTGCCGGTCGACGAGTCCTTCACGGGGCGGAGCTACCCGCCCAGCGCGCCGTACGAGGTCGGGCGGGAGAAGATCCGGGAGTTCGCCCGGGCGATCGGCGACCCCCACCCCGCCTACACCGACCCGGAGGAGGCCCGGAGGCGGGGGCACCCCGACGTGGTCGCGCCGCCGACGTTCGTCTTCGCCGTCGCCTTCGAGGCGGCCGGTGCGGTGATCCACGACCCGGACCTGGGCCTGGACTACTCCCGGGTGGTCCACGGGGGCCAGCGGTTCGCCTACACCCGCCCGGTGCGGGCGGGCGACGTCCTGACGGTGACGTCGACGATCGAGACGGCGGGCACGGCGCGCGGCAACGACATCCTGGAGGTGCGCGGAGAGGTCCACGACGCATCCGGCGCCCACGTGGTGACCGCCTGGACCACACTCATCTCCCGCGCTCCGGACGACGGCTGAGGCGGACGCCGTCCGGGAGCGGGCGCGCGGGGCGTTCTCCACCGGGGCGGAGGCCTGGGCCCCGCCCCGGCGGGGCCATGACCCCCCTTGACGGCGGGGGAGGGGTCCCCATACTGGTGGCCGATGTCCGTGTGGGCGTGCACCCCGAATTGTTAGCGCTAACAACGGACTTTCAACTCAATATCCCCCCTGGGAAGGGATGGAACATGCCCGGCAGACGACCGCCCCGCCGATCGGCTCTGGCCGTGGCGGGCCTCCTGGCCGCCCCCCTCGTCCTGACCGCGCCCGGTGCCGCCTCCGCGGCGCCGGACGAGCCCTCCCGCGGCGCCGCCGGCGCCGGGTACCTGTTCGCCTACATGACCGGCGAGCGCTTCGCCGACGGGGAACAGGTCCGCTTCGCCCTCAGCTCCGGCAACGACCCCCTGCACTGGCGCGAGCTCAATGGCGGCGACCCCGTGCTCACCTCGGACGTCGGCGAGGAGGGCGTCCGCGACCCCTTCCTCGTCCGCTCGCCCGAGGACGGCACCTACTACCTCATCGCCACCGACCTCAAGATGTACGGCGGGGGCGACTGGGACGAGGTCCAGCGCCACGGCAGCCGCGCCCTCATCGTCTGGGAGTCCGACGACCTCGTGAACTGGTCCGAGGAGCGCCGCGTCGAGGTCTCGCCCCCGGAGGCGGGCAACACCTGGGCCCCGGAGGCCCACTGGGACGCCGAGCGCGGCCGGTTCGCCGTCTACTGGGCCTCCAAGCTCTACGCCGAGGACGACCCCGACCACACCGGCGACCAGCACCAGCGGATGATGGTCGCCACCACGGAGGACTTCGAGGAGTTCTCCGGGGCCGAGGTCTGGCACGACCCGGGCCACGCAGTCATCGACTCCACCATCGTCGAGCACGAGGGCGTCTACCACCGCTTCACCAAGGACGAGCGCGGTTCGTCCCCCGAGGAGTGCGGGAAGTTCATCACCGCCGAGCGCTCCACCGACCTGCTCGACCGGTCGTGGGACTTCGTCGCCGACTGCATCGGCCGGGGGAGCGAGGGGGCGCCCGGCATCGAACGCGGTGAAGGCCCGACCGTCTTCGCTTCCAACACCGAGGACAAGTGGTACCTCTTCATCGACGAGTACACCGGCCGGGGCTACGTCCCCTTCGAGACCACCGACCTGGACTCCGGGGAGTGGACGATGGCGGACGACTACGCACTGCCCGAAGGCGCCCGCCACGGATCGGTGGTGCCCGTGAGCGCACAGGAGTACAGCCGCCTGCAGTCCGCGTGGGGCCCCGGAGGCGGGCAGCGGTAGAAGGGCGGCGCCAGACGGGCGGCGGTAGGCGGACAACCGTCGGCCCGAGCCGGGCGTCATGGCTTCGTGCCTACTGAACCTTCGAAGCCCTCGCTCTCCCCGTCAGGAAGAAGCGGCGCCCGCCTCGCGGCCGTGGCCGCCTCGGCCGTGCTCCTGCTGGCCGGCTGCACGACGGGGTCCGGACCGGACACCGGCCCGGACCCCGGCGCCGACGACTGGTGGACGCCCGCCCCCGGCGAGGTCTCCTCCTGGGAATGGCAGCTCGAAGAGCCCTACGACCTGGACGTCGAGGCGCAGATGTACGACCTGGACCTGTTCGAGGTCGCCCCGGAAGGCTCCGAGCTGCACTACCCGGGCGGCGAGGTCGTCGAGGTGCCCGCCGGGCCGCTCGCGGGGGCCGTCGACGAGCTGCATGCGCGCGAGCCGCGCCCGGTCGTCATCTGCTACATCGACACCGGCGCCTATGAGCACTACCGGCCCGACGCCCACATGTTCCCCGGCTACGAGGAGGACCTGGAGGACGTGCCGGACCGCCCGGCCGAGCCGGAGGAGGGCTCGGCGCTGGGCTGGAGCTCGGGCTGGGAGGAGGAGCGCTGGATGGACATCCGCGCCTCCGAGCGCGACGCGTGGACCGACGTGATCTGGGCGCGCTTCGACCTGGCCGAGGAGCTGGGCTGCGACGGCGTCGAGCCCGACCAGAACAACCCGCTCGGCAACGACCCCGGGTTCCCGATCACCCTGGAGGACCAGCACTCCTGGTACGTCGAACTGGCGGAGCAGGCGCACGCGCGCGGCCTGTCGGTCGGCATGAAGAACGGCCACGACCAGCCCGGTTCGGCCGCCGAGCTGGCCGAGCACTTCGACTGGGCGCTGCCGGAGGAGTGCGTGCAGTTCGACGAGTGCGATGAGCTCACGCCCTTCATCGACCAGGGCAAGGCCGTGTTCGCGGTCGACTATCAGGGCGCGGTGGACGAGGACGGGGCCTGCCGTGAACACGCGGACCTGGGCTTCGACGGCATGATCAAGGACCTGCCCCCGACCGCGGCCTACCGGAGGACCTGCACCTGACGCCGGCGCCGCCGTCGCCTGGGGCGCCGGCGGCTCTTCCCTCCCGCTCTTGAAAACAAAATTCCAATCTGTTTTTATGGATGCAGAGCGGGGCGCCGCCCCGACCGACCGGGAGGAGACCCGTCATGGACCTGATCGCCGACTTCCTCAGCTGGGCCTGGCCGCGGCACCTCAACCCGCTCAGCTGGTACATCCGCCCGCTGTTCTTCCTGCCCATCGCCTACTTCTGCTGGACGCAGCGGCCGGTGGGGCTGGCCGTGGCCATCGTGGCGATGCTGTCGAGCTTCTTCTGGTTCCCCGCCCCGCCGCCGGGGCGCGTCGACCCCAGGATCGAGGGCGTCCTGGAGATGGAGAAGCAGCTGTTCGCGGACCCCTCCTGGGTCACCTGGCTGACGCTGCCGCTCATCCCGGCGATGCTCGGCGGGCTGTGCGCCGCCTTCTGGTTCCGGTCGCTCGGCTGGGGGCTGGTCGTCATCAACGGCGGCCTCGGCCTCAAGATCGCCTGGACCATCGCCAACTCCGGCGCCGACGGTCTGGCCACCGTCCTGCCGCTGGGGCTGGGCGCGGCCGTGATGACGGCGGTCATCGCCGTCGTCGCCCGCCGGCGGGGGATGCGGCTCTCCCTGCGCGGCTGACGGTATGCTCATCTGAAACCATATGAACGATCTGGTCGCACAGGGGGACAGGATGCCGCCCGCGTTCACCGCCGAGGAGAAGGCCCGCATCACCGGCGTGCTGCTGGAGACCGGTGAACGGCTGTTCACCGGCCAGGGCATGCGCAAGACCAGCCTGGAGGAGCTGATGGCCCCCACCGGCGTGGCCAAGAGCAGCTTCTACGTCTTCTTCGACTCCAAGGAGGACCTGTACCTGGAGCTGATGGTGCGCCAGGCGGCCCAGGTCAAGGACCGGGTCATCGACAAGGCCCTGCTGACCTCCCCCGACGTGCGCGAGGGCCTGCGCCGGTTCCTGCACGCCGCTCTGGAGGAGCTGTCGTCCAACCCGCTGTGGCGCCGGCTGACCACCCACCCCGAGGAGATGCAGGCCGTCGCCCGCAAGCTCGACCCGGCGCGCATGGCGGCCATGGGCGACAACCCCGCGACCGCGCTGTCCGACTACCTCGGCCGCCACCGTGACGACCTGGTGGCGGCCGACCCGCAGGCGATCATCGGCGTCCTGCAGTGCGTGCTGCTGGTCCCGGTGTTCGCCGAACGCCTCGGCGACCCCGAACAGCTCCCGAAGATCCTCGACCTGCTGGTCGACATCGTCGCCACCGGCCTCACCCGGACCGGCGGGGCGGCTCCGGGTGCGGACGGCTGACCCGCCCGCGCCCCCCGCCGCCCGCCCGCCGTCTACAGGTTGCAGCACTCACAGCACTTGCAGCACTCACAGCACTCGCAGAGGTTGCACCAGGCGTCCCGGGACTTGCCCGACCAGGGGCCGGGGTGGGGGTCGCGGCAGCAGAGCTGGCACGTGCAGAACATGAAGACCGCGACCGCGCAGCCGCTGAACAGGCCCCGCCGGTAGGGCTGGTTCAGCGGAGGCGTGTCCCCGCAGCTGAGGCAGGTCTCGCAGCAGTTCCCTCCGTCCTTGTCCCCGCCGCCGTCGGAGGAGTCGGACGAGCCGCCGGTCGTGGCGTAGTGGTCGCCGTAGGAGTGGCCGCTGTCGGCCCGCCGGTGCGGGTGCTGCCCGTGCTGCCGGTGCCGGGGGTCGTGGTGCGGATGCCCGTACCCGTGTCCGTGCCGGTTCGGGTCCTGCGGGTACCCGGCCTCGGTGAACGTGCGGTCGACCGCACGGCCCAGCTCGTGCACCAGCAGCGCGTGGACCAGGCGGTCATCGGCGAACTCGGCCTCCTCCAGGGCCAGCCGGACCCCCAGCACCGCGCCGTCGCACAGCTCGCGCGCCCGCTCGGGCTCCGTGCCGGTCGCGGTCAGCGGGTTCCACGCCCCCTGCTCACGGTCCCGCTCACGGTCCTCCACCGCGTCCAGCAGGTGCGCGATCCGCCCGAACAGGCGGCCCGCCTCGCGCAGCGGCTCGGCGTTGCCCGGCCGCCCGGCCAGCTGCGCCGTGTGGGCGAACGCCTCGCCCGTCGCCTCCTCGGTCGGCCACGTCACCGCCAGCACGTCCGTGCCGGGACCGGCCTCCTCCTCGGCCCGCTTCTGCCGGTCGAGCACGGCGAGTAGGCCCTCCCCGTCGAAGCCGAGGACGTCGCCCGACTCCTGCGCCCCCCGGCGCCACCGCTCGGCCACCCGCCCCGCGAGCGCGCGCACCCCGCGCCGGGCGTACACGCCGTCGCCGTCGGCGATGTGGTCGGAGATCTTCGCCGAAGCCAGCATGAGCGACACCGAGGCCGCCAGCCGCGCCCCCGACCCGTCGGCCACGTCCGCGCCGCGCATCCCGCGCAGCGGGCACGCCCCGGCGCGGCGGGTGCCCGCGCACTCCTCCGCCTGGGCGGCGGTCAGCACCGACACGACGAGCCCGTCGTAGTTGGTCGCGATCCGTGAGGCCTGGCCGTGGTCGTCCCTCAGAGCGAGACACAGCCCGCACATGTGGGACATCCACTCCTCGGCGAGTCCACCGGGAAGGGAGTGCCGACATGGGCGCAGGATTCCGAACACGAGACCACGACCTCATCCGTTGTCACCACGGCCCCGGCCCGCATGGGGCCGCACGTTGGGCAACGGTGTTGGACGCCGGGACCCGGCCGGGGGTTCCGAGCGTGCCGAGTCGTTACCGAGGCGTCTCCCGGAAGCCGGAGGCCGCCCTGCCCTGCGGGGTCCCTCCTCAGGGCCGGCCCTCTCACCCTTGGGAGCGAGATTCCGGGCGTCCTCTCGTCCGGCCGCCACCACCGGCTCTACGCTGTCGGCGTGCACGCTCCGTGCCCGCGCCGACGGGAGCGTGCCGACGGTGCGGGCGGGCGCTCCCGCACCATGCCACCTGTCGGCGGCGATCCGTGACCGCGTCGGGGACGCCCCCACGGGACCGCCGGTGCGCCGACTCGGCCCCGATCCCGGAAGGACACGGATGGACCTGCTCGGCCTCGTCATGCTCGTCCTGTTCACGGTGGTGACCAGCGCGCTCGCACGCAGGACGCTCGGTGTCCCGATCGGCTGGCCGCGGACGGCCCTGGTCGCCCTCACCGTGCTCACCTTCGCCTACGGGGCGGCGATCGTCCTGGTGCGGGCGTCCGGCCTGCCGTTCACCGTCGAGGCGGTCCAGGCGTCCCCGGCCCCCTACATGCTGCTGGCCGGGCTGGCCGTCGTCTGGGTCTTCCTGTTCGGCCTCATCGCGCTGGTGCTGCTGGAGCTGTTCCTGCCGACCGGCACCCTGCCCCCGGCGCTGGCGCTGGTGACCGGGTGGAAGGCGCGCCGCCGGCGGGCCCGGAGGTACGCGCGGATCACCGCCATCGCGGTCAAGCACGGCCTCGGCGGCTACCTGCGCGGCCGCCGCCGCACCGCCCCGGTCCAGGGCATGGCCAAGACGGCGCGCTCGCTCACCGCAGCGCTCAACGAGGCGGGCGTCGCGTTCATCAAGTTCGGCCAGATGCTCTCCACCCGCCCCGACCTGGTCCCGGAGGTGTTCACCCGGGAGCTGTCGGCGCTGCAGACCCGCGCCGAGCCCGAGCCGTGGCCGCGCATCGAGCGCGCGGTCGCCGACGCCCTCGGGCGGCCGGTCGGGGAGGTCTTCGCGTCGGTCGACCCCGAACCGCTGGCCGCCGCCTCGGTCGCCCAGGTGCACGCCGCCGAGCTGCACGACGGCACCCGCGTGGTGCTGAAGGTGCAGCGGCCCGGCGCGCAGCGGCAGGTCGAGGCGGACATGGACATCCTGCTGCGGCTGGGCCGCAGGCTGGAGCGCTCGACGGCCTGGGGCGCGGCGCTGGGGGTGCACCGGCTCACCGAGGGGTTCGCGGACTCCCTGGAGGAGGAGCTGGACTACCGCGTGGAGCTGGACAACATGCGGGCGGTCGCCGCGGAGGTCGACGGGGACCGCGTGCGCGTCCCGGCCGTGTACCCCGAGTACTCCTCGCGCACCCTGCTGGTGATGGAGCGGGTCGGGGGCGTCCCGGTGGGGGACGCCGGGCCGGTGCTGGACGCCTTCACCGCCGACGAGCGCCGGGAGATCGCCGAACGCCTGGTCGGCGAGGTGCTGCGGCAGATCTCGGTGAGCGGCGTCTTCCACGCCGACCTGCACATGGGCAACATCCTGGTCGCCCGGGACGGGGCGCTGTCCCTGCTCGACTTCGGGTCGGTGGGGCGGTTGGACAGCGGCGCCCGCACCACGCTGGGGCTGCTGCTCGCGGCGGTGGACCGGGACGACGCCATCGGCGCGACCGACGCCCTGGTGGACCTGCTGGGCCGCCCCGAGGGGCTGGACGAGCGGCGCCTGGAGCGGGAGGTGGGCCAGCTCGTGCTGCGCTTCCGGCCGGGTCTGGGCGGCCGGGGGAGCGCGGAGGTGTTCGCCGAGCTGTTCCCGGTGGTCCTGGGACACGGCTTCTCGGTCCCGCCGCAGATCGCCGCCGCCTTCCGGGCGCTGACGGCGCTGCAGGGCACGGCGGCCGCGATCAGCCCCGACCTCGACCTCATCCAGGCGGCCCGGAGGCAGGGCCGCCTGATCGCCGAGGAGGCCATGTCGGGCGCCGCCCTGCGGGAGTCGCTGGAGGCGCGGCTGATGTCGCTGCTGCCGACCCTGCAGCGGCTGCCCCGCCGGGTCGACAGGATCACCCAGGACCTGGAGGAGGGCCGGTTCACCGTCACCGTCCGCCCGTTCGCCGACCCGGAGGGCCAGCGGTTCCTGACCGGGCTGGTGCGCCAAGTGGTGCTGGCGGCGATGGCGGCGACCGCCGTGCTGGGGTCGATCCTGCTGATCACCAGCGACCGGGGCCCGATGATGGCGCCGAACGTGCCGCTGTACACCTTCGTCGGCGGGGTCCTGCTGTTCGTCGGCTGCGTCCTGGCACTGAGGGCACTGGTCCTGGTCTTCCGCGACGACCGCCCGTGACGCCGCCTCCGCCCCGGTGCCCGTCCGGTGCGGGGGCGGTCCGGTGCGGGGGCGGTCCGGGGCGGGAGCGGTCCGGGCGTCAGGAGGTCGACTCGCGCCGGACGACCTCGACGACGGGGTCCGCCGGGACGGGGCGGGGGCGCCGCATTCCGACCGCGTCGGCGACGGCGGCCGCCACCCTCCTCATGTGCGCCCCGGCATTGAACCGGACCGAGGAGACCGTGGGCCGGACGACCTCGGTCACCGGGTCGTCGTCCACACCGATGACCAGCACGTCCTGCGGGACGCGGATGCCCGCCGCGGCCGCCTCGGTCACCGCGGCGACGGCGAGTGAATCGTTGTAAGCGCAGATTCCGAGGCGGCCTCCTCCTCGGCGGGCCAGCAGGCCGCGGATCGGGGCGAGCGCCGGCGCCCCGAACGCCGGGACGGTCACGGCCTCCACCTCGCCGCCCCCGTGCGCGCGGGACGCCTCGCGGGCGCCCCGGAGCCGGTCCAGGGGCACAGCGGGTTCGCGCACCCCGGCCGGATGGACGTAGGCGAGCCGGTCCGCGCCGCGTTCGAGCAGGTGGAGTGCCTGGCTCCGGCCGACCTCGGACTGGACGTCCTCGTGTGCGGCGCGGTCGCCGTAGCTGTGCAGGAACACCTCGATGAGGGGGACGCCCATCCGCTCCAGCCGCGTCCGGACCGCGGGGGAGGGGTCGAACAGCGAGACGACCGCCGCGGGCGACACCGTGCGCCAGACCAGCTCCAGGTCGTCCGGGTCCTCAGCGGACCGGGCGACGAGGGTGGCGTGGCTCAGGCTCCGCAGCTCCCGGGTCAGCTCCGACAGGGCGGTGTCCGTCACCGCCGCCGGCTCCCAGTCGGGCGCCAGGACCAGGACGAGCCTGCTGACACCCCCCGAGCGCAGGGCGCTGGCCGCCGCCGAGGGGACGTACCCGAGTTCGCGCGCGGCCCGGAGCACGGCCTGTCGGGTCGCCTCCGGGATGCTCTGCCCGGACGCACCGTTCAGGACGAAGCTCACCGTCGTCCGGGACACTCCCGCCGCCTTCGCGACATCATGGCTGGTGACACGTTGTCTCAACGCTTCTCCCACCTCCTTCGGTCAAGGATCCCACGTTCGGCCGCTCCGCTCTTGAAACGATTTATTAACACGTGTTAGCGTCGCCACCCATCGACGTGGTGCAGCTCACGCACGCGGCGGCCTCAGGGAGGATCATGAAGATCGGCAGCGACGGTCTCACCGTGCGGCAGGCATGGGGGGTCACATGGATCCTCGGGACGGCCTCGTACCTGGACGCGTCGGCGATCGCCGGCACCGGGACGGCCCTGGTCCTCTTCCAGGACGGGCTCTCCCTCACCGGCACCGACATCGGGCGGCTCTCCGCCCTGCTCACCGTGTGCATCGCGATCGGGGCGCTGTTCGGCGGCCGCCTGGGCGACCGGTTCGGCCGCCGCCGCGTGTTCACGGTCACGATGGTGGTGTTCGCGGCGGCCGCCCTGCTGCTCACGGCCTCCACCGGGATCGTTCCGCTCTACATCGGGCTCGCGCTGCTGGGCCTGGCGTCCGGAGCGGACCTGCCCGTCTCGCTGAGCATGATCGGCGAGGCCGCCCCGGACGACAAGCGCGGACGGATGATCGGCCTGTCCCAGGGGCTGTGGGTCGTCGGGATCGTCGCCGCCATCCTCATCGGCATGCTCTTCGGCGACCTCGGCGCGGTCGCCGGGCGCATCATGTACGGCCACCTCTTCGCGGTCTCGGCCCTGGTCCTGGTCGCCCGGCTGTGGATCCCCGAGTCGTCGAAGTGGAGGGCGGCCGAGGACACGCGCTCGGCCGGCATCGCCGACCCGGACGGCGGGACCGACATCGGTGCCCTGCGCAAGCTGTTCACCTCGCGGTTCGTCCTGCCCCTGGTCGCCCTGGGCCTCTTCTTCGGCATCGCCAACATCTCCGCGAACACCAACGGGCAGTTCCAGACCTACCTGTACGTGAACGTCGCCGGGACCGACGTGCCCACCGCGTCCGCCTTCGGGCTCGTCTCCATCGGCCTGGGCTTCTCCTCCATGCTGCTGTTCATGAAGCTGGTCGACGACGCCCGCATGCGCACGGCCATGCTCTGGGCCGCCGCGGTGATGGCCGTGGCCGCCTTCGCCCTCCCCGCGGTCGCCGGGGTGCACGTGTGGACGCTCGTCACCAGCACCGTCCTGTACTCGCTCGGCGGCGGCATCATCGGCGAGCCGATGTACAAGGTGTGGAGCCAGGAGATCATCCCCACGCTGTTCCGCAGCAGCGTCCAGGGCATCACCATCGCCTTCACCCGCCTGGTCGCCGCCGGCGTCGCGCTGGTCACCCCGGCGATCATCGCGACCGGCCCCACCAACCTCTACTACTTCCTCGTCGCCACCACCCTGGTCTCCGTGGCCATCGGGCTCTTCTGGCTCCCGCGGTTCCCCCGGGCCAACGAGGAGGCGGGGATCGGCGGCGCCCCCTCCGCCGCACCGGCGGGGGACGTGCCCTCCGCATGAGCCCCGCGGCCCGCACCTTCGACCGGAACGGACGTGAACCCATGGCACCCCGCCCCTCCGCGCCCTCCTTCGAGCACCACGCTCCGGGGCGCCTCGGCACCGGCGAGCCCGCCCCGCGGGTGAGCTGGACCGTCCCCGCCGCGGATCCGGACTACCGGCAGCGCGCAGCGCGGCTCGAGGTCGTCCTGACCTCCCCGGACGGCACCGAGGAGGTCACGACGCACGAGCTCGGCGGCGCGGAGCAGGTCCTGGTCCCCTGGCCCGCGCGACCGCTGCGGTCGCGGGAGCGGGCCTCGGTCCGGGTCCGGGTGCGCGACCGCGACTGGGGGCCGTGGAGCGAGCCCGGCCGCATCGAGGCCGGGCTCCTGGACCCGGCCGACTGGCGGGCCGAGCTCATCGGGCCCGCCTGGGAGGAGGAGGCCGCAGCGCTGCGGCGCCCCGCCCGGCTCCGCCGCGAGTTCACCCTGCCCGTCGGCGTCGTGCGGGCGCGGCTCTACCTGACGGGCCACGGCCTGGCCGAAGCGGAGGTCAACGGGCGCCGCGCGGGCGACGAGGAGCTCACCCCGGGATGGACGAGCTACCGGCACCGGCTCCGCTACGCCGCGTTCGACGTCACGGAGCACGTGCGCCCGGGCCGCAACGCGATCGGCATCTGGCTCGGTGACGGGTGGTGGCGGGGCCGACTGGGGTTCGGCGGCGGCACGCTCGACGTGTACGGCGACCGCCTGGCGGCGCTCGCGCAGCTGGAGGCGGTCACGGCGGACGGCGGGGTCGTCACCGTCGCCACCGACGGGTCATGGACCGCCGGGTACGGGCCGATCCTGTCCAGCGGGCTCTACGACGGCGAGCGGTTCGACGCCCGCCTGCACGACCCCGACTGGTCCCGCCCCGGCCACGACGGCGGGTCCTGGTCGCCGGTGCGCGTCGAGGGGCCGCCCGGCGTCCCCCTCGTCGCGCCGCAGGGACCGCCCGTGAGGTGCGTCGAGGAGCTGCGGCCCGTCGGCATCGTCGACAAGGGCGAGGGCCGGTTCATCATCGACTTCGGGCAGAACCACTCGGGGCGGCTGCGGGTCCGGGCCCGTGGGCCCCGCGGCGCCGTCGTCCGGATGCGGCACGCCGAGATCCTCGTCGACGGCGAGCCCGCCACCGGGCCGCTGCGCGAGGCACGTGCGACGGACGAGCTCGTCCTGTCCGGCGAGCCGATCGAATGGGAACCGCGCTTCACCGTCCACGGCTACCGCTATGCCGAGGTCAGCGGCTGGGAAGGCGGCCTCGGCCCGGACGACGTCGTCTCGCGCGTCCTCCACACGGACATGCGCAGGACGGGGTGGTTCGAGTGCTCCGACGGGCTGGTGAACCGCCTGCACGAGAACGTCGTCTGGAGCCTGCGGTCCAACTTCGTGGACATCCCCACCGACTGCCCCCAGCGGGACGAGCGCCTCGGGTGGACGGGCGACATCCAGGTGTTCGCGCCGACCGCGGCCTTCCTCTACGACACGGCGGGGATGCTGTCGTCCTGGCTGCGGGACCTCGCCGCCGAACAGGCCGAACAGGACTGGGTCCCGCCCTGGGTGCCCTACTTCCCGCTGGAGCCGTTCCGCAGCATGCCGAAGGACCCGTACGCCGTGTGGAGCGACGCGGCCGTCCTCACCCCGGACGTCCTCCATGAGCGCACGGGCGACCGCGGGGTGCTGCACGCCCAGTACGACAGCGCCCGCGCCCACCTGGAGCACGTCGCGCGGGCGGCCGGCGGCGACCGGATCTGCCGGGGCACCGAACAGCTCGGCGACTGGCTCGACCCGAACGCGCCGCCTGAGAACCCGTTCGAGGCCACGACCGACAAGTACCTGGTGGCCACCGCCTACTTCGCGCACACGGCGCGGAGGACGGCCGCGATCGCCGACGCCGTCGGGGAGCACGCGGACGCCGCCCGCTACCGTGCCCTCGGCGACGAGGTCGCCGCGGCGTACGCACGCGAGTTCCTCCCCGACGGCCGCCCCAAGGACGACACGCAGACCGCCTACGCGCTCACCACGGTGTTCGGCCTGTGGCCCGATGACGGCGCCCGGCGGGCGGGGACCGCCCGCCTGGCCGAGCTCGTGCGCGAGGCGGGCGGCAGGATCTCCACCGGGTTCGCCGGGACCCCCGCCGTCGCCGACGCGCTCTCGATGGGCGGGCACACCGAGGAGGCGTACCTGCTCCTGCAGTGCACCGAGTGCCCGTCGTGGCTGTACACGGTGCTCGCGGGCGGCACGACTGTCTGGGAGCGGTGGGACAGCCTCCGGCCCGACGGGGCGCTCAACACGAGCAGCATGACGTCGTTCAACCACTACGCACTGGGATCGGTGGCCGACTGGCTGCACCGGGTCGTCGCGGGGATCGCCCCCGCCGGACCGGGCTATCGGCGCATCCGGTTCCGGCCTGAGCCCGGCGGATCGCTCACCTGGGCCGAAGCCCACCACGACACCCCGTACGGCAGGGCCTCGGCCGCCTGGCGGCTGAGCGGCGGGGAGCTGGAGACGACCGTCACCGTTCCCGTCGGTGCGGAAGGCGACGTGGTCCTGCCCGACGGGACCTCCCGGCGGGTGCGCCACGGGACCCACCGCTTCACGTGCGGATTCGCCCCGGGGCGGCCCGGGTCGGCCGCCGACGGCGGAGACGGCGACACGGCCGGGGACACGGGCGGGGACACGGACGGGGCCGCGAATGCCTGATCAGTGCCACGCCGAGGTGGACACGCATGCTCCGGGGCCGCACGGCGAGGTGCCCGTCCGGGTCTACCTCCCGGAAAAGCCCTGGGGCATCGGGCTCGTCTGGCTCCACGGGGGCGCGTTCCGCATGGGCGACCTCGACGTCCCCGAGGCGCACCGGGTCGCGGGCGCCCTCGCGGACGACGGGATCACGGTCGTGTCCGTGGACTACCGGCTCGCGGTCGACGGGGTCCACTTCCCGGTCCCGAGCGATGACGCCCTGGCCGCGTGGAAGTGGGCCGTCGGCGACGGCGGCCTCGGCGTGCCCCCGCGGTGCTGGCACATCGGCGGGGGCAGCGCGGGAGGGAACCTCGCCGCGTCCGTGGCGCTTCAGGCGCGCGACGGCGCCGCGCCGCTCCCGGCGAGCAGCGTCCTGGTCTACCCGGTGCTCCACGAGGAGGTCCCCGCGCCCTCCGAGGAGCTCGCCGCGAAGCTGTCCCGGGCGCCGGCCGAGCGGCGGTTCTCCCATGAGCGGTCGCAGGAGCTCAACCTCGGATACGTCGGACGCCCGGAGCTCCTGCGCCACCCCTACGCGTTCCCCGCGTACGGAACCGTGGAGGGGCTTCCCCCCACCCTCATCGTCAACGCGGAGATCGACGACCTGAGGCCGTCCGGGGAGGCCTACGCCGCGCAGCTGGCGGCGGGAGGTGTAGGCGTGGCGGTCGTCCTTGAGCCCGGTGCGCTGCACGGCCACCTCAATGAGCCGGAGTCCCCGCAGGCGCGTCGGACCGTGCGCCGCATCCGGGCCTGGCTCTCGGGGGAGGGCGCGGTGCTCGGCGGACCACGTGAGGAGGCCGCCGAGGAGGAGAGCCCCGAGGAGGCGGCCCACATGTGCGGCTCCTGAGGCGGGGGCCGCACCGGGGCGCTGACCGGGGGTCAGAGGTGCCGGGGCGTGTCCGCGGCGACGGTGCGGAAGCCGGCGTTGCCCATGGAGGAGTCGGGGGTGTTGGAGGACCGCGCGGAGTTGCGGTAGCGGTTGCAGTACGAGATGTGGCACAGGTAGCTGCCGCCCCGGAGGACGCGCGCCGCCCCTCCGGCCGGCCCCTGCGGGTCCACCGTGGGGGAGTGCCGGTAGTAGCCGGGGTCGAACCGGTCCCGGCACCACTCCCAGACGTTGCCGACGCACTGCCACAGCCCGTACCCGTTGGGGGCGAAGGTGCGCACGGGGGCGGTGCCGGCCCAGCCGTCCTCGGCGGTGTCGCGGTACGGGAACCTGCCCTGCCAGATGTTCGCGCGCCAGCCCCCCTCGTCGACCTCCGCATCGCCCCACGGGTACTTGGCCGCGGGGAGTCCTCCGCGCGCGGCGTACTCCCATTCGGCCTCGGTCGGCAGGCGTCGTCCGGCCCAGCGGCAGTAGGCCACCGCGTCGTTCCAGCTGATGTGGACCACCGGGTGGTCGTCCCGGCCCGCGATGTCCGACCGGGGGCCGTTCGGGTGCGCCCAATCCGCGCCGCGCACCCCGATCCACCACGGCAGGCCCTCCACCGGGCCCACAACGTCCCCGGGCCCGGCGGCCACGGCCAGGTGGAACACGGCGGAGTACCCGTGGGCCTCGGCGTCGGTGCGGTGGCCGGTCGCGGAGACGAAGCGGGCGAAGTCGGCGTTGGTGACGGCGGTGGTGTCGATGGAGAAGGCGTCCAGGGCGACCCGGTGCCGCGGCGTCTCACCGTCCCACGGGGACCCGTCCCCGGAGGAGTCGCCCATGGTGAACTCACCGGCGGGGATCCGCGCCTGCTCGATCCCGTGACGGCCGTCGCGGCCGCCGCCCGCCCCCGCCCACCGGTCGGGGCCGGAGCGCCCGTCGGTGTCGGACGTGTCGGTCGCGCCGTCCGAACGGTCCGTGCCGTCCCCGCCCGGCGGGGGCCCACCGGCCGCCGCGTGCGGCGGCAGGGCCGCCCGCCCGGGTGCGCAGCACGCCCCGCGGCCGGGGGCGGTGTCCGGGGCGCCGTGCGCGATGGGGCCGACGGGGTCGGCCCCACCCGGTGCGGTGGTCATGCGGCGGTCCTTCCCTGACGGCGCCGTGGTGGGGACGAAGGGCGGATCATTCGGCCAAGGCGGCGTCGAGCTCCCGCAGGCGTTCCGCGGTCATCGCCCCGGACGCCGCGAGGTCGTACAGGCTCAGCCCGGGCGGCAGCGCCACCCGTTCGGTCCGCAGCAGGTCGGGAGCGATGCGCTCGACCGCGTCCCGGCCGCGCGCGGTGGCGGTGACCTCGTTCAGAGGCGCGGTCAGCAGGGCGTGCGCGCGCAACCGCTCCGCACGGGGAAGCGGCTCGGCCATCGCGGCGGCCCGTTCGGCGTGGGCGCGCACGTGCAGGTGGGCGCGGGTCACCGGGCCCACCGCGGGAAGGCCGAGCCGCGCGAACTGCGCGGCCGGGGCCTCGGACCCGCGCATCGCCTCCACCAGCAGCCGGGCCATCCGCAGCTCCACTTCGTCGTCGTGCAGCGGTGCGGACTGGTGCGGGTCCTCCCGCAGGTCGAACAGCAGGGTGCCGTGCCGCCACGGGTTCAGCCACCCTCCGGCGGAGGGCACCCGCATCGTCCGCAGGCCCTTGGTGAAGCCGAAGGGCTCGGCCGGCTCCCAGTCCTTCAGCTCGTCCGGGGCGAAGCGGGAGCGCATGTGCGTCGGCATCAGCGTGTACTCGTCGAGCGGCCCGTTGCCGGGGTCGTCGCAGGCCCGCATGTACACGTAGCGTCCGTCGGTGACGTTGACGTGACCGCCGTGGATGCCGAACAGCGCCGTCGCCTCGCGCCCGGCGGGCAGGGCGAGGTCGCGGCCCTGCATGTCGGCGGTGGGCTCCAGGCCGAAGTAGCGCAGCACCGTCGGCGCGATGTCGATCGTCCGCGCCAGGTCGCCCCGGCGCTCGTCGCGCCCGCCGGTGCGCGGGTCCCACAGGAACATCGGCAGGTGCACCAGCTCGTTGAACCACGGCTGCACCGACTTGGCCCACCAGCCGTGCTCGCCGAGCAGGAACCCGTGGTCGGTGTTGACGATGAGCAGGGTGTCGTCCCACAGGCCGTGCGCGTCCATCGCGTCGAGCACCCGCCCCAGCGACCGGTCGCACATCGACACCAGCGCCGCGTACTCCCGGCGGGCGTGCTCCACCTGCTCCTCCGGCTCGGTGACCTTGTGGTAGCCGGGCCAGTCGAACGCGGGGCCGTCGTAGTCGCGGGGGTAGAGGTCCTTGTAGGGCTGATGGGTGAAGAACGGCTCGTGCGGGTCGAACAGCTCGATCTGCAGCAGCCACCGGTCGGCGTGCGCGTTGACGTCGAGGAAGTGGAGCCCGGCGTCGACGGTCCGGGTCTGGGAGTGGTCGGCCTCGGTGGGCATGTAGCCGCGGTTGACGCGGTCCTGGCGCACCATCGCGTCGCGCCACGACGCGCCCGCTCCGTCGTCGGGCACCACGCCCTTCCACGGGTCGCCCTCCTGGCCGCGGAAGAACTCCCAGGTGGAGTAGCGGGTGTGGTAGGTGGCGCCGCCGTCCTCCCAGTAGTGCGGGTGGTCGGAGGCGAGGTGGGTGTGCACGCCGGCGTCCCGCAACAGCTGCGGCATCGAGTCGTCGAACGGCTCCAGTGGGCCCCAGGAGCGGTGCAGGAAGTTGTGGCGGCCGGTGTGCAGCTCGCGCCGTGCCGGCATGCAGGGCAGGGAGCCGGCGTAGAAGGAGTCGAACGTCGCCGCCCGGTGGGCGAGCCGGGCGAAGTTGGGGGCGTCGACGAAGGTGTCGGCGTAGGGCGGGAGCAGGTGGCGGTTCAGGCTGTCGAACATCAGGATGACGGCCTTCACGAGCGCGCCTCCTCGCCCGGGCCCTCCGCGCCGTCCGCGCGGTCCGCGTCCACCGCGGGGCGGAGCGGTTCGCGGTCGGGGGCGCGGAGCAGCGAATCGCGCAGCTCCGAGACGCGGGCGATGTGGGCGTCCTTGGCGTTCGCGCCGGTCCAGTGCATCCATTCCGCCACGTACTCGGCCAGGTCCTGGTCGTAGGGGAGCACGGGCTCGGCCCCGGTGCTGCGGTCGCGGAACCGGTACCGGGCGATCTCGTTGGTCCGCGTCTCGATCTCCGCGTCCAGCAGGCGGATGACGTCGTCGCGGGACATGAACCCGGCGAAGGCCAGGCGTGCGGCCAGGTCGGGCTCCTCGAACCGGGTCGGCGGGTGGTAGGGGCCGGTCAGCCAGTCCAGGAACACCGTCGCGCCGTCGTCGGTGAGGCGGTAGCGCTTGGCGTCGGTGGCCCCGGGCCGCGGCTCGGTGGCGTGCCGGACCCAGCCGCGCCCCTCCATCTTGCCGAGCGCGCGGTACACCTGGCTCATCTGCGTGTTCGACCGCAGGAAGCGCCCGTGGGCGTCCATGTACCGCTTCAGGTCGTAGCCGGTGCTCGGCTTCAGCGCCAGGATCCCCAGGAGCAGGTGCTCCAGTTTCATCGCGTCCCCTTCCGCCGGAACCCCCTCACCGTGACACAAGTGTCATGGTCGGGACAAGCGGCACGGGGGATTGACCATCCATGTGACTTGTGTCATGGTCCCGAACGACGACCATGATACTTGTGTCATGGTCAGCACGGCGGCCCGCCCACGGCGGACACGCGACACCGGCGCGCCCGGTGTCCACCGGGACGGCCGCGCCACCCCGTGCACCACGGGACCGGGCACCCGGTCCCGGGACAGGAGACCCACGTGGCCACGCACCCCGCCCCGGACACCCCCGCCGCCCCCGGTGAACCCGCCGGACCCGCCCAAGCGCCCCCGGTCCGGCACCGCTGGCGCAACCTCGCCACCCTGACCGGCTCCACCGCGGTCGACAGCACCGAGGGCAACATCCTCGGGACGCTCTTCCCGACCGTCGCCGCCGCCCTGGGCCTGAGCAACGGCCACCTCGGCACCATCACCGCCGCCGGCAAGCTCGCCTCCGCGCCCGCCGGCCCGCTGTGGACCTGGCTGGCGGCCAGGACCTCCCGCAAGACCGTGCTCGTGGCGACGTCCCTGCTGGGCGGGGCCTTCGGGATCGCCTCGGGCCTGAGCCAGGACTTCTGGAGCCTGCTCGTCCTCAACACCCTCATGGCCGCGTCGCTCGTCGGCGGCTCCCCGGTCGCCAACGCGCTCATCATGGACTCCTTCTCCGACAGGGACCGGGGGCGCGCCATCTCCTACTTCTACGGCGCGGCGGCCGGGATCGGGTCGTTCATGGGGCCGGTGCTCGGCCTGTTCACGCTGGACGAGAACGGCTGGCGCCTCGGCCTCATGGCGATGGGGGCGGTCGCGGTCCTGGCGGGCCTGGCCCAGTGGGCGCTGGTCAGGGACCCCGGCATCGGCGCGTCCGAGCCCCAGCTCGCCGACCTCGACCGGCGCGAGCGCGGCCCGGAGAAGGCGTCCCTGCGGGCGATCCTCGGGCTGTTCCGCGTGCCCTCCTACACGGTGATGATGGTGTCCCGGCTGCTGTCCGGGCACCTGCTCATCCCGGTCTACGGGGTGACCTTCCTGGCGACCGAGCGCGGGTTCGACAACGCCACCGCCGCGGTCGTGCTCGCGCCGTTCGGCATCGGCTACATCGTCGGCACGCTCGGCGGGGGCGAACTCGTCAAGCGCCTGGACACCGCCCTGCCGGACCGCGGCCGCGTCTGGTACATCCAGGCCGCGCAGCTGCTGTTCGCCGGCTTCGCGTTCGCCGCCACCCAGGCCGACCTGGGCGGCATCGGGTTCTACGCCGCGCTGTGGGCCCTCATGGGGGCCACCCAGGGGATGAACCCGCCGGTCAACCGGCCCATCGTCTCCTCGGTCATCCCCCCGCACCTGCGGGGCCAGGCGATGGCGGTCTTCATCACCGTCTTCGAGACCATCGGCTGGGCCGCCTTCTCCCTGGGCGCCGGGCGGCTCGCGGACTCCATCGGCCTGCAGGCGGTGTTCCTGTGGGTGCTGGTGGCGCTCATGGCCGCCAACGCGGCGGTGCTGGGCATCCTGCACCTGACCTACCCCCGGGATGTGGCCCGGGTGAAGGCGGAACTGGACCGCCGCCGCGCGGAGGCCGTCGGCACGGCCCCGCACAGGGCCGAGGACGCATAGGGCGGCGGGGTGCGCCCGTCGGCCGCACGTCCGACGGGCGCACCCGTGTCGGTCCGGGGCGGTCAGGCCCTGATCTGGGCGCGGGTTCCGCCCTCGCCGACCGCGATCTTGCGCGGCTTGGCCTGCTCGGCGACGGGGATGACCACGGTCAGCACCCCGCCGTCGTAGTCCGCCCGGATCCGCTCGGTGTCGAGGGTCTCGCCCAGGAACAGCTGGCGGGAGAAGGTACCGGTCGGGCGCTCGCTCACCACGGTCTCGCGCCCCTCGGTCCGCTCAGGGGCGGGCCGCTCGGCCTTGACCGTCAGCACGTCCCGTTCGACCTGGAGATCGATGCTGTCGGCCGCCACCCCCGGCATGTCGAAGTGGATGACGAACTCCTCGCCCTCGCGGTAGGCGTCCATCGGCATGACCGCCGGACGGGCCTCGTTGAACACCCGCTGGGTGAGGCGGTCGAACTCGCGGAAAGGATCGGTGCGCATCAGCATCCCGCGTCCACCTCCTCATGGAGTCAACTACCTTGATGCGCTTACACTCATGTTATCTACCAGGAGTCGGGCAATATAAACATCCTCTTCGGGGAAGAAAACCTCCAGGAGCCGAACGAGGTCGCCCGGGCGGACGGGCGCGGCCGGCGCGGAGAGGAGGAGCATGCGGGAGGAGCGTCCCCGGAGCGATCAGGGCGTGTACACCATCTCGGTCGCGGCCGCCCTTGTCGGGCTGCCCGCCGCCACGCTGCGCCAGTACGAGGAGAAGGGGCTGGTCGAACCGGCGCGCACCGAAGGGCGGACGCGCCTCTACAGCGATGAGGACATCGCACGCCTGCGCCGGATCGCCGAGCTCAGCGCGCAAGGGGTCAACATGGTCGGCATCGGCCGGATCCTCGCGCTCCAGGAGGAGAACGCCCGCCTCCGCCGATCCGCGCGCGCCGCCGGAGACGACCCGGCGCCCCCCAAGGACACGCCCCCGTGACCGGACACGCCCTCCAGGAGTGTGCACCGAACGTGCACCGCAGGACACCGGACCTCGGTGCCGCACAGACGGCGTCGTCCCGGGGTTTATGAGCGTCGGACGCAGATCAGATAGCGCTGGGGTCGAGAGCTGGAACGCCTTAGTCCTGGCCGTACTCCATGTCGAAGGCTGCGAACTCTTCCTCTAGTTCTCGCTGATACTCCCACCAAGAAGCCCGCGCCTCGTCCACTGCGGCGGACCGCTCCCGGGTGCGTTCCTGGAAGGCCACGGCCAGCAGCAGATCGAAACCGCTTGCATCGGGGAGGACGAGGACAGAGCCGTTGGTCACCGTGAGCTGGTCGGGCAGGAGGTCGCCCTCGAAAACCTCTTGGAGAGCGGGGCCGGTGTCGTCCAGAAGGTCGAGCAGTCCCCAGGCGAGGATCGCAGACCGGACGGGGGCGGTGTCTTCGATGCAAGGCGAAGTCTGCTGTGGCCGTCTGTGGTCACGGCATGAGACCTTGATGACGACGTCGTCCCCCAGGTGGGTCTCAAGCACGATGGCAGGTGTGGAGCCGTCCGCGATCTGTGCGGTCCTCTCCTTGCGGAGAGCGCCACCGAGAAGAAGGTCGAGATCTGCTTCCCGTTCGGCCAAGAGCTCGAAGATCCCCCAGGCCATCGTCTGGGACTGCGAAGGGTTGTCGTCGAAGTCGGTGGACCCGGTCTCGCGTTGGGAGGGCCGAGCCCCTGTCGCCGCCGCGTGCAGCCACTCCTGTGCTTCGTCTGTCCACTTCTCCCACCAGCGGTCCGGATGAAGGGGCGAGGTGATGATCCGCGAGTCGACGTTCATCGGGGCGAGGAGATGCGCTGCGTAGCGGGCGGAGTCGAGCATGACCAGAGCCTGCTGCAGCCGTGGAGGGATCAGTGCACGCTTGATCGTGGGCCAGTGGCTGTCGTGGTCGAGGTCGCGGGGGTGGCTTTCGTACCCGAGGCCGGTGAGGTCCGAGTCGTCTTCCAGAGACGGCGAAGTGAGTGCGATGCGGAGAGCCGCCGCCTCGGCAAGGTTCTCGGCTCTGGGGGCCCACCCATCGTCGATGCGGGCGCCGAGTTCTTGTGAGGTCGCGAGGAGGCGCCTGTGCCACTGCGGCCGTTCGGCGACCGACATCAGGACGGCGTCGGGGAGTTCGCGTAGGACGTGTGAGTCCCAGACACTGTCGTCGTCGAGCTGGAAGGTCTCCCCGTTCATCGTGAGCTCGGTTGCGAGCAGATGGGCCTCCCGGGGCGTCAGTGGGTCGCCGCGGAATCGCTTGTTGAACAGGGGCACCCAAGAGTGGACCGGCTGCGCCGCTGCGGCGAGGACCTTGTCGATCTTCTGCCTGGTGGCGGCCCCAACCGCATTGATGTCCGCTTCCCCGCGCCGCCAAGTGGCCAGGGAGATCCCTGCGCGGCGAGCCGCCTCGGTCTGGCTCATGTTCAGCGCCTGCCTCGCCTGCCTGACGCTCCTGGTGTGCTCTGACACAGGTCCTCCAAGTGAGTACTCAGTGAGCGCTCAGTCTAGGCGACGCTCGGCGGAAATTGGCGAGGATCGGGGATCCCGTCGTAGGCGTCCCGAGTCGTCATGGTCGAGCGGTGTGGAGGTGTCCGGGGGCTCTTGGAGGTGGTCGGCGGTCTCCTCATGCATTCGAAGGATGCTCACCAGGTTGCTCACTAGGTCGGAGTGAGCAACCTGGTGAGCAACCTGGTGAGCAACCGAGGGTTCTCCCGAGTAGGGTCGGTGTGTGCACGATGACGACTTCCTCGCCTTGGTCCAGGACCTCAGGCGCTTCGGGGGAGACCTTTCCGACGTCGAGGTCAAGAGGGCGCACGAGAAGCTTCCGAAGAGCACGCATGAGACGCTGTCGGCCTTCGCGAACGCCCGGGGCGGGGTACTCATTCTCGGCTTGGACGAGAAGAGCGGCTTCCAAGCCGTCGGAGTGAGGAACGCGGGCAAGCTCGTCGCGGACCTCGGCTCCTACTGCTCGGAGTTCGAACCCCCGATCAGAGCCGTCATCAGCACCCGCACGTTCGAGTCGGTCGACCTCATCGTCGCCGAGATCCCGGAGACCCTGCCTGCGGACAAGCCCTGCCACCTCAAGTCGATGGGCGCCTACCAGGGCAGCTTCATCCGTGTCGGCGACGGCGACCGCCGCATGACCCAGTACGAGATCCTCGCGTTGATGGCGTCGAAGGGACAGCCCAAGGAAGACCTCGAACCGGTCCCCGGGACATCGGTCGATGATCTGGACGCCCAGCTGGTCGGAGCGTTCCTCGAACAGCTGCGTGCCCGTCGGCCCTATCGGTACGCCGACATGGAGGACCATGAGGCCCTCCGCAGGATGCGAGTGCTGATCAAGGACGACGACGGCCGGGAACGGCTGTCGCTGGGCGGCCTACTCGCGCTCGGCGAATACCCGCAGGAGCACTTCCCCCAGCTCATGGTGAGTTTCGTCCACTACCCGGAGTCCGGTGGCGGGTCGCTCCAGAGCGGCGAGCGCTTCTTGGACAACGTCGCCCTCGAAGGCCCCGTCCCCGTCATGGTCCGCGACGCCATGCAGGCGCTCAAGCGGAACATGAAGCGGCGGGCCGTCATTCAGGGCGTCGGTCGAACGGACGTGTGGGAGTACCCGGAGGTCGCTCTGCGAGAAGCCCTCGTCAATGCTCTCGTCCACCGTGACCTGGCCGGCCACGCGCGCGGTGCACAGGTTCAGGTATCGATGTACCCGGACCGGCTCGTCATACAGAACCCCGGGGGGCTCTTCGGCGCTGTGACGATCGACAACCTCGAGGACAATCCCCCCTCCTCGGCGCGGAACGCCGTGCTGATGGACATCCTGCAGGACGTGCCCGTCCCCGGTACGGGCCAGAGCGTCTGCGAGAAGCGCGGGTCCGGGATCCAGGACATGCTGCAGGCTCTGCGCGCGGCCCACATGGGGCCTCCGGCCTTCACGGACCGGCTGGCGTCCTTCAAGGTCGTCTTCCCCAACCACACGCTCTTGGACGGGGACACCGTCGAGTGGATCAACTCCCTGCGCGAGCACGGACTCACGAACAGCCAGTGCATAGGCCTGGCCCTGCTCCGGTCGGGAGAGTCGCTGACCAATCCTCGTTACCGAGCCGCCACGGGCGTGGACTCTCGCGTGGCTACGAGCGAGCTTCAGGATCTGGTCGCCCGCGAGCTCGCCGTGCAAGAGGGGGCACGTCGTTCGTCGCGCTACAGGTTGCATCCCGCGCTCGATGCTGCAGCGGCCCGGGCTTCCGCCCCCGCGGAGTCCAAGCCCCAACGCCGCAAGGACCGAACGGAAGAGATCCTCGCTGCTCTGGGGGACCGGACCCTCAGCCGCGTCCAGATCGAGGCCGCCACGGGCCTGCCCAGGCCGACGGTCCTGCGGTGGCTGGACAGATTGAAGAGGCAGGGCCTGGTGGAGAGTGTGGGCCAGAGCCGGAACGACATCCGCTACCGCCGGACGGGCCAGCAGCGCTTGGACGAACCGATCTGAGGTCGCTCGAAACGTTGCTCAAGCACGAGTGCCGTGGCTGATCAGAGGGCGATTCGGTTGGTCTCACCAGGCGTCGGCTCTTTCGGCCGCCGGACATGGGCAAGACGCGTCGACACCTTGGCGCTGTGCGAGTCTCGCCGTTGATCAGAGGGTGAGTCCGTTGACATGCACCGAGCACCGAGATGCCAGGAGGGCCGTCCCCCCCCGGAACAAAGCGAAGGGTCCTGGCCTGCTCTCGCTGGCCAGGACCCTTCGGCTCCTGCGCACTCGGGAGGATTCGAACCCCCAACCTTCTGATCCGTAGTCAGATGCTCTATCCATTGAGCTACGAGTGCCGGTCTTCTCTTGTGTTCGCCCTGGTGGAGGCTGTCCTCCCGGGCGACGTCTAAGACTCTACCACGGGCCGTGGAGCGCTTTGACCGATTATTCGCGGGCCGGGAGGGCGCCGCCCCGCCCGGAGGGGAGCGGGGCGGCGGGGCGCGGTGCCCGGGTCCAGCGGAGGGGCCCAGACCCGGGCACCGCCCATGGACGGGCTACTGGGCCTGCGGCCCGGCGCCCTCGGAGACCAGGGACGGGACGTCCTCGGCCGCGTCGAGCGTGTAGTCGTACGGCGGGTCCTCGACGGAGCCCTCGGTGGCCGGCTCCCCCGAGTCGTCGTAGACGTTGTCGCGCTCCACCAGCTCACCCGGGCCGGAGCTGCCGTAGCCGACCTCGGTCGGGGTGTCCACGCCCTGGAAGTAGTTGCCCTCCACCAGGACCTGGGCGCCCATCGTGGACGCCACCCCGTACTCGGCGTTGTCCACGTAGTAGTTGTTGAACACGTGGGCGCTGGCCGAGAAGCGCACCCGCGGGTGGCGGGTGTCCGTGCCGTCGAAGAAGTTGTGGTGGTAGGTCACCCGCAGGTGGCCCTCGTCCTCGGTGTGGTCGTCGCTGTGGCCGAGCAGCATCGTCTTGGAATGGTCGGTGAACCGGTTCCACGACACCGTGACGAAGTCCGACTCGCGCTTGACGTCGACCGCGCCGTCGTAGCCGTTGCTGAAGGAGTTGTGGTCGACCCAGACGTTGGTCGACCCCTCCTGCACGTTGATCGCGTCGTCGTCCCAGCCGTTGAAGTTCAGGTTGCGGATGACGACGTTCTCGACGCCGCTCAGGTCGAAACCGCCGCCGGTGATGGTCGCGGACCCGTCGCCGACGATGGTGGTGTTCGACCCGACGTCGTTCATGCCCGACAGGTCGATGTCGCCGGTCACCTCCACCACGGTGGCCTCGTCGCCGGAGACGGCGTCGAGCAGCGCGTCGGCGTCGGAGACCTGCACGGTCTCCCCGCCCTCGCCGCCGGTGGTGCCGCCGTCCTCGGAGGCCCAGCCGACCGGGGCGTCGGCGAGCGGGGAGCCGGCGTCCTGAGCGGTGTCCTGGGCGCCGGTCGGCGCCGCCGCGTCGCCCCCGCCCGTGGGCAGGGCCAGGGCGACGGCCGCGACGGCGCCGACGCCGAGGGCGGCGGCCCCCGCGGTGGCGGCCGCCTTGGTGCGGCCGCGCCGGGACCGGGTGTGCGCGGGCTGTTCGGAATGCATCGAGGGGACTCCTCGTATTCGGGGACAGGGGCCGGGAAGCGCGTCCGGGCCTTGCCGCCGCAGTGGGGGTGCGGGGCGGCCGGAACGCCGCCGGGTCATCGGCGGATCGTCGGCCGGGGCGGGCCCAGGGAGGGAAATCGCTTTCCCGGTGCAGGGGACGCTACGGCGGCCCGAGAATCCTGTCAAGGGAGGGAAAAGTGGTCGATTTTCCCTGGTGGGAGACGTGCAGGAATAGGTTAAGCGCTTTCCCATTCCTGGCCGGAAGTCCCGATTCGGGAAGGGCGGGAGATACGGGGCGCGCCATTCGGACGCCTTTCCGGACCGGTCCGCCGGCCGTGCCGCGGGGCCGGGCCGGTCCGCCGGACCGGTCCACCCGGCCGCGCCGCGGGGCCCAGACGGCGCGAACGCACACGGCGCACCGCCCCCTGGGCCCCTCCGCCCCGCCTCCGAAGGCGTCCCGCCCGACCGGCGGGCTCCGGCGCCTCCCGAACGAAGGCCTCAGGCCGAGGCGTCGGCCAGCGCCTCCGACCAGATCGCCAGCGCCTCGTCGATCTGGTCGGCGTCGACCACCAGCGGCGGGATCATCCGCACCACGTTCCCGTGCGGCCCACAGGTCAGCAGCAGCAGACCGCGCTCGGTCGCCGCCTTGTGCGCCTTCGTCGCCGTCTCGGTGTCCGGGGACCCGTCCGGCGCCGTGAACTCGCTCGCGGCCATGAGTCCGAGCCCGCGCACGTCGCCCACGCGCGCGTGCCCCTCGGCCGCCTTGCGCAGCCCCGACAGCAGCCGTTCGCCGTTCCGGGCCGCGTTCTCCACCAGCCCTTCCTCCCGGATGACCTCCAGGGTGGCCAGCGCCGCCGCGCACGCCACGGCGTTGCCGCCGTAGGTGCCGCCCTGCGACCCGGGCCAGGCCCGCTCCATGACGCTCTCCGGAGCGGCGATCGCCGACAGCGGGAACCCGCTGGCCAGCCCCTTCGCGGTGATCACCACGTCCGGGCGGACCGCCGCGTGCTCATGCCCCCAGAACCGCCCGGTGCGCCCGAACCCGGTCTGCACCTCGTCGGCGACCAGCAGGATCCCGTGCTCGTCGGCGCGCCGCCGCAGCCCCTCCAGGAAGGCCGCGGGCACCGGCACGTACCCGCCCTCGCCCAGGACCGGCTCGATGAAGAACGCCGCGGTGTCCTTGGGGGAGGTGACCGTCGCGAACAGGTAGTCCAGCTCGGCCAGCGCGTACTCGACCGCCCGCTCCTCGCTCATCCCCAGCCGGTAGGCGTACGGGAAGGGCGCGACCGCCACGCCCGGCATGAGCGGCCCGATCCCCGCGCGGATCTTGGTGCCGGAGGTGGTGAGCGACGCGGCGCCCATCGTGCGCCCGTGGAACGACCCCTCGAACACGACCGCGTTCTGCCGCCCGGTCGCCTGGCGGGCCAGCCGCAGCGCCGCCTCGACCGCCTCGCTGCCGGAGTTGACGTAGAAGAGGCGGTCCAGGCCCTCGGGCAGGACCGTGCCCAGCTCCTCGGTGAGCCGCAGCAGCGGCCGGTGCATCACCGTGGTGTACTGCCCGTGGATGAGGGTGCCGACCTGCTTCTGCGCGGCCTCCACCACCTTGGGGTGGCAGTGGCCCGTGCTCGTGACCCCGATACCGGCGGTGAAGTCCAGGTAGCGGCGGCCGTCCTCGTCGTAGATGTGCACGCCCTCGCCGCGGGCGGCGAGGACCGGTGTGGCCTGCTTCAGGACCGGGGACAGCCGGGCCGACTGCTCGACCATGCGCGCGAACCTCATTCCGTAGGATTGTTGACAATCGACGGCGCTATGGAATCATCCGCCTGGGGCGGTGTCCAGACCGTGCTCTCCCGGGTCCCCCTACCCGCGGCCCCGTTAGCGAACCCGGTCCGCTGGGAAGGGGGCGGGCAGCGACGACGAAGAGGGAGCGGCAGACCGATGGCGCAGCGCAGCGACGAAGTGAAGGTCGTCGAGCAGGTGGACAAGCGGCTCATGGTCGGCGGCCGGTGGCGCGACGCCTCCGGGGGCGCGACCTTCGCCGTGGAGGACCCCTCGACCGGGGAGGCCCTGTGCGAGGTCGCCGACGCCTCGCGGGAGGACGCGTTCGCCGCCCTCGACGCCGCCGCCGGGGCCCAGGCCTCCTGGGCCGCCCGCGCCCCCCGGGAGCGCGGCGAGGTCCTGCGGCGCGCGTTCGAGATCCTGATGGAGCGCCAGGACGAGCTCGCGCTCCTGATGACCCTGGAGATGGGCAAGCCGCTGGCCGAGGCGCGCGGCGAGATCGCCTACGCCGCCGAGTTCCTGCGCTGGTTCTCCGAAGAGGCGGTGCGCGTCTCCGGCGGGTACGCCACCTCGCCCGACGGCAAGTCGCGCTTCCTGATCATGAAGCGCCCCGTGGGCCCGTCCATGCTGATCACGCCGTGGAACTTCCCCATGGCGATGGGGACCCGCAAGATCGGCCCGGCGGTGGCGGCCGGGTGCACCATGGTCCTCAAGCCCGCCCAGCAGACCCCGCTGTGCGCGCTCGCCCTGGCCGGGATCCTGGAGGAGGCCGGGCTGCCCGAGGGCGTGCTGAGCGTGCTGCCCACCACCGACCCGGGCGGGGTGACCGAGCCGCTGCTGAGGGACGGCCGCATCCGCAAGGTGTCGTTCACCGGCTCCACCGGGGTGGGGCGCACCCTGCTGGAGCAGAGCGCCGAGCAGGTGCTGCGCACGTCCATGGAGCTCGGCGGGAACGCCCCTTTCCTGGTGTTCGGCGACGCCGACCTGGACGCGGCGGTCGAGGGCGCCATGCAGGCCAAGATGCGCAACATCGGCGAGGCGTGCACCGCCGCCAACCGGTTCTACGTGCACGAGTCGGTGGCCGCCGAGTTCTCCCGCCGCCTGGGCGAGCGCATGGGCGCCCTGTCGGTCGGGCGCGGCACCGAGGAGGGCGTCCAGGTCGGCCCGCTGATCGACGCCCGTGCACGGGAGAAGGTGCAGCGCCTGGTGGACGACGCGGTGGGCCGCGGCGCGCGCGTGGTCGTCGGCGGCGGGGCGGCCGAGGGGCCCGGGTACTTCTACCGGCCGACCGTCCTGGAGAACGTGTCGCAGGACAGCGAGATGTACGGGACGGAGATCTTCGGCCCCGTGGCGCCGGTGAGCGTGTTCAGCACCGACGACGAGGCCCTGCGCGCGGCCAACGACACCGAGTACGGGCTGGTCAGCTACGTCTACACGAGCGACGTGACGCGCGCGCTCCGCGTCAGCGAGGCGCTGGAGACGGGGATGGTCGGCCTGAACCAGGGCATCGTGTCCAACCCGGCGGCGCCGTTCGGCGGGGTGAAGCACTCGGGCCTGGGCCGCGAGGGCGGGACCGTCGGGATCGAGGAGTTCCTCGACGTCAAGTACGTCGGCATCGGCGGGCTCGGGGCGGTGTAGGACCCCCGGGGCGATGATCTCGGCGAAAGTGCTGTCAGATCAGCCGGAATGACGGCTCGATCGTCGAGATCATCGCGGGCCGGGCGCCGTGGGACCGGGGCCGGCGGCCCTCAGTTCTCCTCGTCCGGGTCTTCGAACAGGGCGGCCTCGGGGGCCGGCGGGTCGCTCTCCTTCTTCCCCAGGCCGGTGTCGACCTCCACCCGGAACGACAGCGATTCCGCCGCGTCCTCGGGGACGAGGAAGCTCGCCACGAAGCCCCCCGTGTCGCCGGGCTTCAGCGGCTCCCCCTCGGCGTCGGAGCACCCCAGGAAACCGGGGAAGACCGCGCCGTCCGGCAAGGGGCGGTCGGTGTACTCGTTGCTCGTCTCCCAGATCCGGCCGTCGGCGCCGACGGCCTGGAAGCTGCACGTCTTCAACAGCTCTGCCGAGCGTTCGTCGCCCGGCGTCGCCCTGAATCCCACGTCGACCAGGGTGATGCCCGGCGGAGGCGGTTCGGTGTCCATGTAATCGTCGAGGACGACCCCGACCAGCTCCCAGTCGCTGCCGGAGATGCGGGCGGCGTCGCCGTCGGCGGGGACCGGGTCGGGCGGGATGGCCCCGGTCTCCTGCCACTGCTGCTTCTCCAGCATCCACGGGCCGCCGAGCGCGACGGGCAGCAGGACGACGATGCCCGCGATCCACGGAAGATGGAGCCGCTTCCACAGGGGAGGGCGGACCGCCGCACCCGCTCCGGCCGCGGCGCCGGCCTCGGCAGCGGCCCACTCCGGCGGACGGCCGCCGACGGCCGGGTCGGCGTAGTGCGCCCCGCCGTGCGCGGGGCCGGTCGGCGCGGGGCCGTCCTCAGGGCGCGCGAAGGTGGGGCGCGGCGCTGCCTGGTCGGGCGGCTCGGTCCCCATCGGGGCGGCGAAGGCGGGCGCCTGCTGGGGACCGCCGTACCCGGGGCCGCTGTGCTGAGAGCCGCCGTGCCATCCCTGGTGCGGTGGGCCCTTCGGCTCGACCAGCGGGGACGACTGCTGCGGCCCGGTGCCCTGGCCCGGGAACTGTGCCCCCTGCTGAGGGCGGTGGGGGCCGCCCTGCGCCGGGCCCGGAGCCGGGTGCTTGGGCTCCACGAAGGGCGGCGCCTGCTGCGGGCCGCTGTTCTGCGGAGCGGGGTACCGGCCGTGGGGCGGAGTGCTCTGCGGGGGCTGCTGTCCTCCCTGCGCGGTGCCCTGTACCGGGCCCTGCGCAGGGCCCACGGGGTCGATGAATGCCGACCCCTGCTGTGGTCCTTGCTGTGGATGCTGAGGGCCGGTGGGCGCGCCGTGCCGGGGACCGGACGGCGCGGCGCCCTGCTGCTGCCCCGGGGGCTGCGCCGCGTGCGGGCCGGGCGGAGGCGCGAACGACGGCGGCTCCGGCCCGCTCTGCGCGGGCCGCGGGTCCTGGTGGGACGGGAAGGACCGCTGCGGCGCCGACGGCCGCCGCTCCGGCGGGGCCGCATCCTGGCGGGGCGCCGCCTGCTGCGGCCACTGCGGCTGAGCGGGCTCCGCCGCCCCCTGGAGGCCGGGCGGGGGAGCGGGCTGCCGGACCTGCGGCGGGTAGGGCCCCTGCTGCGGGCCGGTGGGCGGCGCGCCCCGGGGGTGCTCGTGAGGCCGGTGCCGTCCCGTCCCCGGGTCGTGCTCGCGGCGGTCGTGCTGCTCGTCCTGCGGCGGCGCAGGGGCCAGTGGATCCCGGTCGTCGGGGTGCTGGGGGTCGTGACGGGCGGGCACGGGGCGTCACACCTTCTGCATCTCGGGCGCGGGCACGTCCAGGGTCTCCTCGGCGCCGTCGATCGCCTTCTTGAGCTCGTCCCCGGACAGCCCGAGCTTCACGTGGGCCTCCCCGGCGAGCCGCTGGCCGGGACCGCTGGAGATGGTCATCTGCACCACCGGGTCCTTCAGAGCCTTCTCGGGCACCTCGAACGCGGCGGCGCCCTTGATCGGGATGCCCGGCGGGAAGCCGTCGTCGACGGAACCGAAGGTGTTGTACAGCCACGACGTGGACGCGTAGACGTTCTCGTCGCCGCTGTCGAGCCGGGACTCGAACGTGGTCAGCTGCTTCTCCGTGGCGGTCACCTCCATGAACACCACCACCCACACGCCGTTGGCCTCGATGTACTCCGTCTCCGGTGCGAAGTCGGACAGTCCGGAGTCCTCGGCGCCGTCGCCGATGGCCTTCGCGAAGCGCACCTCGTCCACCTTGACGGTGAAGGACCCCGCGTCCACGGCGGCCGACGCGTCGCCGGAGGCCACCATCGGCTCGGTGACCGCGGAGTCGTTGGGGAACCGGAACGACTGGGCGAACATGAGCAGCGCCAACAGCACCAGCGAGGTGACCACGGTGGGCCAGCGCCGCCCGCGCGCGGGCTCGGGCGCGGCGGCGTGCCCCGCGGGCGGCTGCGGCTGCGGGGGCGGCGGGGGAGGGGGCGCGCTGACGGTGATCACTCCTCGATGGGCAGGTAGACGATGCCTCGCGTGTTCGTGTCGCCCCACCAGCGCTTGGTCTGGTCGGTGAAACCGGCATCGTAGCTGGCCCCGGTGACCGTCACCTTGACCTGGTCGACCTGGGCGACCTGCTCGGAGACGTCGTCCGGTTCGAGGAAGTCCTCGTCGCTGAAGACCTCCTCGGCCGACTTGGGCTTGGCGTCCGGGTCCTCGTCCTTGAGCTGCCAGGTCAGGACGGCCTCTTCGTTGACCTCCGGCTGGAGCTCGAAGACGGACCTGTCCGGCTGGCGGGTGAAGACCATGCTCATCGAGGTCGCGGCGAGGTCCTTGCGGCCGAACCGGGGATCGATCATGCCGCCGATGTTCGACACCGGGACCGGCTCGTTGAACCGCGTCTTGATGTCCGCCCGGATCTGGAGGGTGTGCGCCCCGGTGTCCGGGTCCTGGGTGAACGCCGCCTCGTGCAGCTTCAGCTCCAGCAGCGAGTTGCGGACCAGTTTGCCGGGGGCGACGTCCCGGAAGTCGGTGGACTTCGAGGCCTCGAAGCCGCCCGCGGCCCACAGGCCGGTGACGGCCACGGCGACCGCGAGCACGCTCACCGCGGCCGCGAGCAGGGTCGCTCGGGACCTCCGGGGCAGTCGGGCCAGCGGAGTGTCTTCTCCCGGATCGGGCGCATGGTGTGCCACGAGAAGGCAGTTTAGAGCGGAACGGTGACAGACGGGGGACCATGGGCCGAAAGAGGACAGGTGACAGGTGTGTGAACACGGGCCCGCCGGGAAGAAATGACCCCTCCCCGTCCCTGCTCGCCCTCCCCGGACGGGCCCGGTGGGCTCGGGCCCGCCGTGGACCCGGCGGCGCGGGACCCGCAGGCGGAAGGGTTCCGGCGGGCTGGAACCGACTCTGTAAGCGGGCTGAAAGCGCTGTAGAAGACGGCGTCTCTAGCGTGTGACGCGTTCGGCCAGACCGGGAACCGCAGGAGGACGGCCTGCGGGGTCCGGTCCGGCACGCCCACGGTGCTCGGTGCGGTGGTTCGGCCGCATCCGGGGGGTGCCCGTTCACTGATGAGATGGGATGGGATTCGATGCTGCTGACCGAGCCGAGCCGGGTCGACGAGGTGTTCTTCCAGATCGTCGAAGGCCTCGACGCTCCTTTCGTCGCCGTTGAACCGCCGGTCGCCAAGATGCGGCCTGCGAGTGATGACGACGGTGGCGACTCCCGCCAGGAGGAGATGGAGCCCTGGGAGGACGAGGACGACCTGCCCGGCGTCGACATCGAGTTGCCGTAGGCGCACCTCCAGGAGCGGGGCGCGCACCTGCGGCCTCGCGGAAAGGGAAGTGTGACATGACGGGGTGCACGACGCTGCAGGAGGAGTTCGACGCCATCACGGCCGGGCTCGGGGATGTCGTCGCGAAGACGAAGCCCTATGAGGAGCCCATCCCGGGCGGCGGACAGGAGAGGGAGCGCGAAGCCGATGGGGGCGACGCTCCGGAGGACACGGAGGAGCCGCCGGCGAAGTCGGACGGCTGACCGCCCTCTCAGCAGCTCGATCAGGGGACCGGTGGAGTCTTTCCGGCCGGGCCCGTAAATCCTCGCTCCGAGGATCGCGCCGGATCCGCAAATGGCCTTGGTACAGTGCCATTTGTGGATTTTGGCGTGCTCGGACCCATTTCGGCGTGGCGGGACGATGGTGAGCCTGTGCCCGTCGGCGGGCCGAGGCAGCGCTGTGTGCTGGGTGCCCTCCTGGTCGACGCCGGTAAAGAGGTCCCCATCGACCGGTTGATCGAGTATCTCTGGGATGACGATCCGCCCCGGACGGCACGCTCCGTGATCCAGGTACAGGTATCCCACCTCCGGCGTGCCTTTCCCGGGGTGATCGTGACTACTCCGGGTGGATATCTCGCCGATATCGATCGGCAGAAAGTGGATCTCCACCGCTTCCGGGACCTCGCCGCGCGCGGTCACGCGGCGGGCAGCACCGAGGAGGCCGTGGCCCTGTGGGAGCGCGCCCTCGAATGCTGGAAGGGGCGACCGTTCTCCGGTACCGGGAGCGACCGCCTCTGGTACGCGCTGGGCCAGCCCCTCGTCGAAGAGCAGTGGGCGACGGTCACCGCCTGGGCCGACGGGGCCTTCGCCCTCGGCCGCTACGACGACGTGGTCACCCGGCTGACCCCGCTGGTGCGCGAGGACCCGCTGCGCGAGCGCCTGCAGTACCTGCTCATCGCCGCACTCAACCGGAGCGGCCAGCGGGCCGCGGCACTCAGTGCCTACCAGGAGAACCGGCGCTACCTGGCGGAGGAGCTGGGCGTGGACCCCAGCCCGGAGCTCGTCGGCCTGCAGGAGCGAATCCTCACCGACACCGAGGGGCGCGACGCGCCGGCCGCCGACGCGGCCCCCGAGCCCGCTGCCGCGGAGTCCCCACAGGCCCCGTGGCCGACCGCGGCCACTCGCAACGACCTGCCGCGGGACCTGCCCGACTTCACCGGCCGCCAAGAGGACGTTCGCGAACTGCTGGAGGCGGCCGAGCGCGGTGAGGACGCCGCCCCGGTGTACGTGGTCACCGGCCCGGGCGGGGTCGGTAAGACCTCTCTCGTCGTGCACGCGGCGCACCTGTTGGAGCACCGCTACCCGGACGGCGCCTTCTTCATCGACCTCAACGGTTTCAGCCCCGAGCAGGCGCCCGCCTCTCCCGAGGCCGCCCTCGGGACCCTGCTGCGGGCCGTGGGCGTGGCGCCCGAGGCCATTCCGGACACCGTCGAAGAGCGGTCCGCCATGTGGAGGGCCCGCCTCGCCGGACGCC
The DNA here is from genome assembly GCF_027706725.1 of Nocardiopsis endophytica. Classification (GTDB taxonomy): domain Bacteria; phylum Actinomycetota; class Actinomycetes; order Streptosporangiales; family Streptosporangiaceae; genus Nocardiopsis_A; species Nocardiopsis_A endophytica. The sequence continues at coordinate 55,909 of NZ_JAQFWQ010000003.1, read as the reverse complement.
GGGTCCTCGTCGTCCTCGACAACGCCGCCGGGTACGCCCAGGTCCACCCTCTGCTCGCGGCGGCCGGGTCGTTCACCCTCATCACCTCGCGCCACGACCTGCCCGGGCTGAGCGGGGTGGGGCACCTGTCCCTCGACATGCTCGGCAGCGACGACTCCCTCCGGCTTCTGGAGATGGTCCTGGGCAAGGACCGCGTCACCGCCGAACCCGAGGACGCCGCGGAGGTCGTGCAGTTGTGCGGAGGGCTTCCTCTGGCCCTGCGCATCATCGCCGGGCGCATGCTGCACCGGAGGCGCTGGACGTTCGCGCACGTGCGCCAGCGGTTGGGGGAGGAGCGTCGGCGCTTCCTCGAACTGCGCGTCGAGGGGCAGAGCGTCGAGGCGGTCTTCGAGCTGTCCTACCGGAGCCTCACCGATGAGCAGCGGCGTATCTTCTGCCTGCTCGGGACCATGATCGGCGGCAGCATCGACCTGATGGGCGCCGCGGACCTGCTCGACGCGGACCCCCCCGACGCCGACGACCTCCTCCAGGAGCTGGTCAGTGTCTGCCTGCTGGACGAGCCGAGCGTGGACGTCTACCGCTTCCATGACCTCATCGGCGATTACGCGCGGCAGAAGGCCGCTGCGGAGCTGGAGGGCAAGGAGGCCGACGGCGCCCGGTGGCGGCTCGCGGAGCACTACCTGCAGCGGGCCAACGAGGCCGCCGGCTACCTGGGTCCCCGGGCCCACGAGTACGACCTGGTGGTGGTCCGGCGCTCCCGGTACGAGAGCGGCATCGGCAGCCGGGAGGAGGCCGTCGCCTGGTTCGAGACGCACCAGGACAACCTGGTGTCGGTGGTGGACTACTTCGCCGACCGGCAGGCGGGGGAGCACACCTGGCAGATCGCCGACGCGGTCTGGCGCTTCTACGCCGTGCACGGTCGCACGGAGCTGCTGGTGTCCACCCATGAGAAGGCGCTGGCGGCCAGCCGTCAGCAGGGAAGCGAGCGGGGAAGCGCCGTCACCCTGATCGGGCTCGGTATCGCCCAGGGGCTGGCGGGGCGGTACGCCTTGGCCCTCGACCTGCTCCAAGAGGCCAAGGAGCTGCTCACCAAGCTGGGCGACGATTTCGGGCTGATGCGCGTCGAGGCCAACATCGGTTCGGTCTATGAGCGGCTCGGCCGTTTCCGGGACGCCGCGGCGACGCTGACCTCGGTACTGGAGCACGCTCGCAGGACCGACAACCGCGCCTTGGAGTACCTGCAGCTCCTCAACCTCGGCGTCATGAAGCAGATGATCGGTGAGCACGAGGAGGCGATCGCGCTGGGCAGGACCGTGCTCGACGGTCCGGCGGATTTCGTCTTCCCGGACATGCGCGCCGTGGCGTTCCGGGTGATCGGGGACTCCTACACCGGGCTCGAGGATTACGACCAGGCCGTGCACTACCTCGAGCAGGGGGTCATCGCGGCCCAGGAGTGCGGAGACCACTCCAGTGAGGTCTTCGCACTGAACGGCATGGCCGCCGCACTCAGCGGGCGGGGGGAGGCCGAGCGGGCGGTGGAGGCCCACCTCCAGGCCCTCGAGCTGAGTAAGAAGGTCTCGTTGGGGAGTGCTGACTCTGAGATTCTCTACGGGCTGGGCCTCACCTACGGCAGGGCGGGCCGGGTAGGCGAGGCGCAGGAGGCGTACGAGAAGGCCCTGCGGATCGCTCGGGAGCGCAAGGAGCGATACGCGGAGGGCAAGGCGCTGCTCGGTCTCGGAACGCTCCAGCAGCCCAAGGACTCCAGGGAGGCCGAGACCGCGCGCGACCGGCTCTCCGCGGCCACGGCGATCTTCATGGAGATGGGTGTTCCCGAGGCCGACGAGGCACGAGACGCCCTGAAGCGCCTGGGCGGGCGTGTGCCCGCGCCGCGGATCGAGAGCGTCCCGGAGGGCGGCCCCGACGTGGAGGCCGATGAGGGCTTCAATCAGGTGGAGGAGTCGCCGAACCCCCGCGACCACCGGGATCAGTAGCCTTCCCAGGCCTCCTTCTCCTGCTGGTAGGCGATGACGGCCGGGTCGAGGAGTGTCGACGCCCGGACGTCCTTACCTCCGGACCCGTCTCCCTCCTCGCCGCCGTTCCCGCTGCTTCCGCCGCCTCCGCCGTCCCCGGCGGCCCCGCGGGCGCGGTCCTTGGGGAACACCTTCGCGGCCTCAAGGATGCGGTCGTCGAGGAAGCGCAGTTCCGGCGCGTCCTCCGGCACCGTCAGCTCCGGGTCCCCGTTCCGCCCCGGCGCGGCCAGGTAGAACCCCCAGTTTCCGAAGCTCGGCACGTCCACGTTGTACGGGACGGTGCTCCACCCCGCCTCCTTCAGGGACTCGCCCACGCTCCAGTACGCGTCGTTGGCGAAGTACGGCGACCCCGCCTGCACCGTCATCAGGCCGCCCTCGCGCAGCCGCTCCCGCACCAGCCCGTAGAACTCCACCGAGTACAGCTTCGCGGTCCCCACGTCGTCCGCGTCGGGCATGTCCACGATCACGGAGTCGAACCGGCGCCCGTCCTCGCGCAGCCACTTGAACGCGTCGGCGTTGACGACCTCGGCCCGCGGGTCGTCCAGGGCGTCCTCGTTCAGCTCCGACACCACCGGGTCCGTCCGCGCCAGCCGGGTGACGGCCGGGTCCAGGTCGACCAGGGTCAGGTGCTCCACATCCGGGTAGCGCAGCACCTCCCGCGCCGCCAGCCCGTCGCCGCCGCCGAGCACCAGCACGTCGCCGTGCGGCCCCGCCAGCGCCGGGTGCACCAGCGACTCGTGGTACCGGTACTCGTCCAGCGAGCTGAACTGCAGGTCCCCGTTGAGGAAGAGCCGGGTGTCCCGCCCGTCCCGGGTGACCACGATCTCCTGGTAGTCCGAGCGCTCGGCGTGCACGATCGGGTCCCGGTAGAGCGCCTGTCGCGCGGTCACCTCGAACCGGCCGGCCTGCAGGTAGGCGACGGCGAGCACCGCCACCACCACCGCCATCCCGGCGGCCGCCCCGGCCCGGGCGCGCGGGGCCAGCTCGGACCGGAAGATCCACAGCACCACCCACATGCCGACCAGGGCGTTCAGGGCTCCGACCGCCAGCGTGCCCTCGACCAGCCCCAGCACCGGCAGCAGCAGGAACGGGAAGGCCAGTCCGCCGACGAGCCCGCCCACGTAGTCCGCGGCGAACAGGTCGGCGACCGCGTCGGCGGCGTCCTGGCGCCTGATCCGCTGGATGAGCTTCATCAGCAGCGGGATCTCGGCGCCGATGAGCGCCCCCACCGCGAAGGCGCACAGCACCAGCGCGGGCTGGTACAGCGACAGGTAGGCGTAGGCGGCGTACAGCGCGAGCACCGACAGCCCGCCGACCACCGACAGGGCGCCCTCGATCACCACGAACCAGAACGCGGGGCGGCCGGTGAGCCCCTTCGAGGCCAGCGAGCCCACGCCCATCGCGAAGACCATGACGCTGAGCACGATCGAGGCCTGGGTGACGGTGTCGCCGAGCAGGTAGCTGCCCAGCGCCACCAGCGCCAGCTCGTACACCAGGCCGCAGGCGGCGCAGACGAAGACGCCCAGCAGCACCAGGAACCGGGCCGCGCGGGGGCCGACGGGAAGACGGGCGGGGGAGGCGCCCGCGTCGGGCGCCTCCCCCGCCTCCGCGGACCCGGCCGACCGCTCCGTGTCCACGGCCCCTTCGGAACCGCCCATCAGGAGATCGCCGCCGCCACCACCAGGGCGACGGACACGTGGGCGGTGGCGTTGACCCAGGCGGCGGGGACCAGCTCGGCGTGGTTCACGGCGTCGCCCAGGCGGCCGGGGGTCAGCAGGTCGATCGCGGCGAACGACACGGCCATCAGCACCAGGCCGATCACCCCGTACACGGCGGTGAGCAGCAGGCCCTCGGCGATGCCGTCGCTGTCGGAGGCGTAGATGGCCATGGCCACGACCATGGCGACGCCGAGGGTGTTGGCGGCAAGGACGAGGGTGGCGTTGGGGTTGCGGTCCTGCCAGATGAGGACGTGCAGCTTGCCGGGGGTGAGCAGGTCGACGATGAGGTAGCCGGCCAGCATCAGGATGAGGCCGAGGGCCCCGTAGGCGAATACGGCCAGGGCTTCGTAGAGGATGAACATGGTGTTTCGGGGGTTCCTTGTCTGTCGCGTTCCGTCATGGGCGCCGCGGGTGCGGAGCGCCGCCGCACCGGGGCTGCGGGGGGTCGGGGACGGTACAGGTCAGGGGGCCGCTCCCAGGGGCCGTCACAGGGGCCCGGCCACGGGGGTGCGGTCGCGGGCGGCCGGGCGCCGCCTCCGGCCTCACTTGCCGAAGCCGGGGCCGCCGCCGCGGAATCCGGAGCCGTCGCGGGAGCCGCCGCCCCAGGACGAGAAGAAGCCGCCCCCGCTCGAACCGCTGTTGTTGTTGTGGCCACTGGACCCGCGGGACCCGGAGGAGCAGCCGACGTAGATGTACTCGCCGTTCTCCTTCTCGTAGTCGCCGCGGTCGTCGCGGAACACGTATTCGCCGTTGACGCGGTCGTAGTCGCCGCATTCGGGGCGGCTCGACGCGTTGCCGAGCGAGACGAACGCCACGACGAGGATGGCGCCCGCCAGGCCGATGAGCAGCAGGATCTTGCCCGTGGTCCCTTCGATGTTCACGGGGCCGGGCTCCTTTCCTCGGAGGGATGGGGGGCGGTGCCCTGGACGGGGGCGACGCGGGTCCGCGTGCGGGTGCGGACCAGCTCGCCGGTCTGCGGGTAGGCGTGCCAGGTGCGCCACTCCAGGCATCCGGGGGCGGGGGACGCGGCGGCGAGTGCGGTCACCGCGGACGGCGACCCGGGGAAGGCGGCGGCGACCGCGGCGGGGTCGCCGTGGAGCCGGTCGACCAGGGCGCGGACGCGCCGGTCCAGCTCGGGGCCGGAGAACCGGTCGACCGCGCTGGTGAAGGCGTAGGAGGCCAGGCCGGGGACGTCGGGGGCGGCCGATCCGGGCAGGTGCCCGTCGGTGCCCGGCAGGCAGGCGACGGTCTCGACGACCCGCATCGACCCCTGGGGGCCGTCGGCCAGCACGACCTGGTGCGACGCCCCGAGGACGCGCAGCTCGACCGCGATCCCGGCCCCGGCACCGGCCGGGCCGACGGTGCGGGTGGCGAGTGCGGGCAGCGGCGGGCGGTCCAGCGTCCAGACCAGGTCGCGGGCACGGGTGTCGGCGAAGGGCACGGAGACCGGGACGGCGGTGCCGCCGCCGTCGGCCCCGGCACTGGCCCCGGTACCGGACTCGGAACGGGCTTCGGGAGCGGACGCGGTGCGCACGTCAGACGCCCGGCCCCTCGACGCCGCCGGAGGGATAGACGGTCAGGGTGCCGCGCCGCACGGGCGTGCCGGTCGCCGCCTCCCAGCCGCCGTGGTCGAAGCGCTCGAAGGAGAGCAGCGAGCCGTCGTCGGCCTCGTAGTCGGCGTAGTCCATGCCGCCGGAGGCGCGCAGCCCGGTGGTGCCCTCCGAGCGGTAGGAGGCGCTGCCGCGCTCGGAGAGCCGGTAGCGCACCCCGTCCAGCTCCTGGGAGGACGGGCCGGGGACCAGGTCCAGTTCGGGGCGGGCGGTCCCCAGGGCCATCTGCAGGTCGGGGTCCTCCTCGACGGACAGCCAGCGGCGGGCGGCCTGCCCGCCCCCGGCGTCGGTGCCCTGTGCGTCGACGAAGTGCTCGGCCCACTGCGCGCCGCCCTCGGAGAGCCGCAGGGTGCCGCGCACCCAGGCGCGCTCGGCCCCGAGCTCGACCATGTCCCCGGCGCGGAGGGCGCGTGGGTCCCCGTTGATGTCGCCGACGTCGGCGAACGGGTCGCGCGGGGCGGCCGGAGCGGACGGGGCGGACGCTGCGGGGCGGCCGCGGCGGCGGAGCTGGACGATCAGGATCGCCGCTCCGAGGACGACCAGTGCACCGAGCAGGATCAGGACCACGGTCGTGGGGGTGTCCAAGGCGCTCCTCCGGAGCTCGGGGGTCGAAGTCCGGCCCTATGTGACGTGCGGGGCCGTCCCCAGGGTTCCACCTGCGGGGTCACGACCCCGTCACGGTTTCGGTGCACCTCGGCGGGGATCCGCCGCCCCGCGTCGGACCCGGGGGCCGCACTGCGCGCCCATGACGGCGCCCGCCCTCCTCTCCGGGCCGGGATTCGCCTGCGGGGAACGGCCCATGGCCGTCAGCACCACTCCGGAGCCCAGTGCTCGACGGTCAGGAACTCCCCGGACATGTCCTCCCAGAGAAGCGTGGTCCCGTCCGGCGGTGCGACCGAGGTCGCGATGAACCGCTGGAGGAGTTCGCGGACGGGGAGGGCGCGCACGCCCAGTTCGGCCGCCAGGAGCGCGTGGACCTCGTTCCAGTCGCGCGGGTGGTCGGCGCTGTCGTCCGGGATGTTCGGAGCGGAGCGGTTCCGAGAGCGCTCGTGTTGGGCGGCCGCCTCCTCCACTCCCCGGCTCCGCAGGGGGATCTCCAGGTCCAGGAGGTCGGGGACGCCGATGAGGAGTTCCAGCGCCTCGGTGAGGTCGCGGCCGAGCACCTGGACATAGCCGCCGTCCCCCTCGTAGTAGACGACGGGGTCGTGTTCGCCCGTGCCGCACAGGAGGTAGGCGCTTCCGGTGGAGGCCGACCCGATCCACGTCAAGGGGGCGCCCGAGGGCAGGGAGAGGGGCCAGTCGACGGGTTCCCCCTCTTCGGCGAAATGATCGATGTCGTACAGGACGGTCCGGGCGAGTTCGCTGCCGCGCAGACGCTCCAGCAGCCCGGGCCGTCGTGGCTCCGCACCGCTGCCGGCCGGATCGGACTCCATGTGCGCTCCCCTCGGTCTCCGCGGGCGGGAGGCCCGCTGTGCGCCCGTTGGATGGGGTGGACGCGGAAGCGGTTCCAGGCCGAGGGGAATGGGGACACCACGGCACCTAAGGCGAGGAGGCCGGGACGTTCCAGCGGCCTCGGGAGGAACGGGCGAAGGCGGCGCGGACCAGCGCGGCGTCCCCGTGGGCACGGCACAGGTCGCCGTGGACGTCGCCGCCCTCGCGCGGGTCGGGGCAGCCCTCCTCGGCACAGCGCCGGTCGCCGAGGCGGGAGCGGAGGACGCGGACGGCGTCGGTGTGCGCCGCGCAGTACGGCTCGTCGGGATCGGTCATCCCGATGCAGCCGGGCACGGCGCACACCCGCTCCCCGTTGAGTCGGCGGGACAGGCGCACCCACCAGGGGAAGGGCCGCGCATCATCGGGGTCGGGGATGGTGGTCGCGGCACCCATGCCCTGAAAGTGCGACGGGGGAGTGCGCCGGGCAAGGGAAGGGGCCGCCCCCGGCCGTTCTTCTCTAGAGAGGTTTGGTCCGCCGCCGTGTGGAAACCGTCCTTCCATGCGCGAGGACCGGGGAGGCCGAGCCTGAGGGCGCGGCCTCCCCGCATTGCGTCCGGGGACGAACCCTCTTTCCGGGACGGCCCGGAAGGCTCCTGCCTCCGGCTTCACCCGCGCCCCCGGATCAACGCCCCGCTGCGCGCCCCGACTCGTGTGCGAGCACCCCTGTACGTCCGCTAGACTGATCAGCGTTGCCACGGGGTGTAGCGCAGCTTGGCAGCGCGCTTCGTTCGGGACGAAGAGGTCGTGGGTTCAAATCCCGCCACCCCGACAGAGGAACGGGTGTCCACATGAGTGGGCACCCGTTCTTTGTGTCTCGTCCTCCTGGCGCTCCGTGGTCCGACGCACATACCCGACGGGCGCGGCCTTGTCCATCAGGCGGCATCGCTCCCTGAGGCGGTACTGGGTGAGTACGGTGGGCGCCGTGGCGACGAAGGAAGAGCTGCACGCACTGGTGGACCGCCTGGCCGCCGTCACGGTGCGGGGGGACGACCAGCCGTCGGGCCACACTGTTGGCGGCCGTGGTAGGCGGGGGTCAGGCGGTCAGGACCCGGTCCGGGGTGTCGAGCCACAGGTCTTGGCGGCCGTCGGGGTGCACGGTCACTCCGAGCCGGTCACGGCCTGGCCGTCCGGCCCGCTCCCAGGCGGCGCGCGCGGCGGCGACCTCCGCCCACAGGTCGCGCGCCCCGCCCGCGAGGGTTTCGTAGGGCGGGCCCGCGGGGGTGTACTCGGCGGTGGCCCACGACCCGGCGCGGTCGTACAGCCGGACGGTCGCCTCGCCGACGGCGTCCGTCGCGTCGTCGGCGGCCTCGGCGACGTGCGCCACCAGGCCGGGCACGAGGTGCCCCAGCACCACGCCCCACCCGGGATCCGGGTCGGAGACGGTGCGCGGGTTCAGCGCGGTCTCACCCGCGGCCGTGCCGGGGGCGGCCTCATCGATGTGGTCGCGCCAGGAGTCGACGGCGCGCCGCTGGTCCCGGAGCCACATGAACGCCGCGTCCCGCAGCATCCGGCCGCGAGCCGCCCCGTCCTCACCGACCACCAGCCGAAGCAGCGCCGCCGACGTGTACCCGGGCCCCCACGGGGTGACGATCCGGCCGCCGGGGCGCACCTGCTCCAACCAGGCCGGCGGGACCTGCTTGGCGCCGACCGTCGCGAGCACGTGGTCGAACGGGCCGTGGTCCGGGACCCCGGCCGCGCCGTCGCCGGTGATGATGGTGGGCTTGTACCCCAGCTCGGCGAGCGTGCGGCGCGCCCGCTCGGCCACGCCGGGGTCCACCTCGATGGAGACGACCCGGTCGTCGCCGAGCCGTTCGCACAGCAGCGCCAGGTTGTACCCGGTGCCGGTGCCGACCTCCAGGACCCGGTCGCGGTCGGCGGTGTCGAGCGCCTGGAGCATGGCCGCCACGAGGGACGGCTGGGAGATGGAGCTGGTCGGAACGATCCCGGTGCCGTCGGGACCGGCGGGCTCGCCGTCGTCCACCTGGGTCATGAGGGCGTAGTCCTGGTGGATCCACCGGGACACGTCGGCGTCGGTGCGGGGGTAGGGCGCGAACACGGTGCGCCCTTGCCGAGTGGTCCGGATCCACACGGTCTCCGGGATGAACGCGCTCCGGTCCACGGCGAGGACGGCGCGGTGCCACGCCGGGTCGAGCACCTCGCCCTTGGAGGTGAGGGCGCGGGCGATCCGCGCCCCCGGTGCCGCGTTCACTTGTTCGGGTCCTGGCCGTCGCCGCCCTGCTCCGGCATCGGCTCCGAGCCGTGCTTGGCGGGGTCCTGGCCGTCGCCGTCCTTGCCGGGGCCGCTGTCGCGGGGAGTGTCCTGGTCGCCGTGCCTGCCCATGGCGGGTCCCTTCGAGAGGGGGTGACTTCGTGATCACGGTAACCCGGTGGTCGCAAGGCGTCACCGCATCCGGCCGAATACGGTCGCAGGTTGGACGACCGTCCCAAGCAGGGGCATGTCGCGGTGGCGAGCGAGGCCGCCGTAGGCCGGAGCTTGTGTGGTGTGGGCCCCATCCCCGCGAGGCGCAGGCCGCCGCTGCGTCAAGCCGCGATGAGACGGCTCACCAGTAGGTCCGTCCGCCGTTCGGCGTCCGCCTTCGGCAGCCGTCCCGAGCGGCCCAGGGTGGCCAGGCCGTGCAGGGACGCCCAGAACACCTCGGTGAACATTGCGGGGTCGACGCCGTCGCCCGCGACTTCGCCGAGGGGGTCCAACAGGGAGGCGAAGGCGTCCTTCAACGGCTCCGGGGTGTCCTCGTGGGCGAACACCAGGCCCCCGTCGAGCCGGAACATGGCGTCGTAGACCGCCGGGTTGCTCTCGGCGAAACCGAGGTAGGCGCGGGCGAGGGCGGTGACCCGGGCGCGCGGGGTGTCCGCGGCCGAGGTGGCGGCCCGCGCCGCCGCGGCCATCTCCGCGGCGCCTTCGAGGGCGACGGCGCCGATGATCTCGCGCTTGCCCCGGAAGTGGCTGTAGAGGACGGGCTGGCTGTACTCGATGTGCTCGGAGAGCCTGCGGGTGGTGACCGCGTCCCAGCCGTGCTCCTCGGCGATCTCGCGGGCCGCCGCCACGATGAGGCGCTCGCGGTCCGCCCGTTCGCGCTTCTTGCGCTCCTGTACCGACATGGATCGATCCTAGCACTGCTAGACAAACGAGCGCCGGTAGTACTAGCTTTGCTTCATCAGCTAGCAGTGCTAGATCCTAGGAGGGGTCGCCATGCTCGACGTGCTCGAGGTCCTCACCATCGTGGTGGTCGGCGTGATGGTGGGGGTGGAGGCCTCCGTCGCCTTCGTCATCAACCCGATCCTCGACGCCCTCCCCGACGACAGCGCCGTGCGGGGCCGCGCCCACGGGGGCAGGATGCTCGGCGCCCTGATGCCGGTCTGGTACATCACGTCGCTCGTCCTGGTCGTGGTCTGGGCCGTCGTCGAATGGGGAGAGCAGGGCACCGTCCTCGTCGTCGCCTCGGCCGCGCTCCTGATCCTCAGCGTGGTCATGTCGCTCCTGCTGCTCGTCCCGATCAACAACCAGGGCAAGACGTGGACCCCCGAGACCCGCCCGGCCGACTGGAAACAGCGGATGAAGCGGTGGGACCGCTACCACTACGTCCGCGTCGCGGTCATCATCGCCGCCTTCGCCCTGCTGCCCGCCGCCCTCGTCTGAGCCTTCGGGCCCGTGTCCCCCTCGATGGGCCCTGGCCCGGGACTCGTCCCGGGCCAGGGCCTTCGTGCGAGGTCAGCCGGACATGCCACCGGCGAAGGGCGTCGTGCGCCAGTGGTCGACCGCGGGAGCGAGGTACTCCATCAGCTCGGGAAGCCGCGGTGCCAGGGCGAGAGTGGCGATGGCCCGCAGCATCCCCAGGGCGTTGACGAAGGCGAGGACGTCCTTGTCGAGCGGCCTCATCCCGTTGCGGCGCGCCCCGCGGTCGTAGGCGGCCTCGAGCTCGGGCCCCAGCGCGGCCAGGTCCCATTCCACGGGCCCCAGCGTGATCAGCTCGAAGTCGGCGTAGAGGTCGCCGTCCGCGCCGTTGAAGATGTTCGCGGCCGGGGAGTCGCCGTGGACGGGCTGGATGCCGATGCCGGGGAACCGGGCCTCGAAGGCGCCCTGTGAGCGCACGAGGGGTTCGAGGAGCCGCCATTCGCGGCGGGCGCGGTCGAGGTCGTCCGGCCCGATCAGGTCGGGGTGCCGGCCGAGCCGGTCCAGGCCGTCCGCGATGGAGTCGGGATCGGCCGCGGACAGGAACCCCAGGTGCCCGGGGTAGTCGCGGAGCGCCGCGTGAAGGGCGGCGACGCTCTCGGCATTGGCCGCGTAGTCGGGTTCCTTGCCCCGGGCCTCCTCGACGAACGGCCAGAACGTCATCGAGTACCCGTCGCGCTTTACGGGTTCGCGCGGCACGAGCGGGCTCGGTGCGATCACGGGAACGCCCCGGTCGGCCAGCCAGCGGGTGACGTCCAACTCGTCCCGCTGGCGGCGCGCGAGGGCGTCCAGGTCGTCCGGGCGGGGCAGCGCCGTGGGGACCCGGGCCACGACCGGAGAGGGTGCCAGGTGGACGACGACGGAGAAGACGTCGTGGAGCACCACGGGCTCGGAGACGGTCAGGCCGAGCCCGCGCCCGGCCGCGACGGCCGCCCCGACGGCGGCGGAGGTACGGTCGGCACGCTGGTGCGGGGTCAGGAAAGTGGTCATGGATCCCTCGTCTCGGTGGACGTGTCGTTGAAGGGCCGCGTAGGGGCGGCGGGCCGGGACGGGTCAGCACCTGCGGCCGGCGCGCAGCTCCAGCCGTTCGGTCCCGAATGCCTCACGAAAGCCCCGGTCGTGCGAGACCGCGACGACCGCCCCCGGGAACGCCGCGAGCGCCGCCTGAAGGTCCTCGACCAGGTCGAGGGCGATGTGGTTGGTCGGCTCGTCGAGGAGCAGGAGGTCCGCCGGGCGGGTCACCAGGGTCGCGATCTGCAGGCGCCGCTGCTGTCCCACGGAGAGCTCGGCGACCGGCACACGGAGGTCCTCCTCGCGGAACAGGCCCAGCGACAGCAGCCGTTCGGCGTGCTCGTCCGGTGCCCCCGGCCGTCCCTCGGCGAACGCGGCCAGCAGTGGCAGCCGTGTGGCGCGCGCGGGCGGGTCCTGCGTGAGGTGGCCGACGCGGGCGGGGAGGCGCACGGAACCGGCGTCCGGCCGCAGATCGCCCGCGAGGACGCGGAGCAGCGTCGTCTTGCCCGCCCCGTTCCCGCCGGTGACGAGGAGGCGTGCCCCGGCCACGATCTCCACGTGCCCGTCCAGGCGCAGCCGGTCCCCCACGCGGACGTCGTCGAGTTCGGCGAGTGGGCCCGGGCCGGGCCCATCGTCCGTCGGCCGGGGCGGCGACGTGAACCTGAGCGGGTCCGGCGGTTTCGCCACCGGGTTGCGCCGCAGGTGCGCCAGGCGCTCCCGGGCCGAGCGCACCTGCCCGCCGAGCTTGGCCTCGCTGGACCGGCGGTGTTTGCCGAACCCCTGCCCCGGGTCGCGGCCCGTGGTGGCGAGCCGCCTGCCCGCGGCCTCCAACAGCCGCTCCGAACGGGCCACCTCCTCGACCCACTCCGCGTACCGCTGCTCCGCCCCGCGCCGGGCGGCGGCCTTGGCGGCGCGGTAGCCGGCCCACCCGTCGCCGTACCGGCGCACGGTGCGCTCGTCCCGGTCGACTTCGAGAATGGTGGTGGCGATCCGCTCCAGGAAACCGCGGTCGTGGGTGACCGCGACGACGGTGCCGCGGTGCGCGCGCAGGTGGTCCTCCAGCCAGCGCACGGCGGCGGCGTCGAGGTGGTTGGTCGGTTCGTCGAGGAGCAGCAGTTCGGGGGCGGCGGCCAGGACGCAGGCGAGTGCCAGGCGCGACCGCTCGCCGCCGGAGAGCGAGCCGAGCCGGCGGTCGCGGGTGATCCCGGCGAGCCCGAGCCCGTGCGCGGCCGCGTCCACGCGGGCGTCGGCCTCGTACCCGCCGCGTTCCTCGTACGCGGTCAGCAGCTCACCGTAGGCGGCGAGCTCCTCGTCCGACGCGTCGGCGAGCGATTCCTCCGCCGCGCGGAGTCGTCGTTCCATGTCGCGCAGTTCGGCGAGGGCGAGGTCGACGGCGTCCTGAACGGTGCGGTCCGCACCGAGGGCGAGGGTCTGGGCGAGGTGCCCGGTGCCGCCGGGGAAGCGGACGGTGACCTCCCCGCGGTCGGGGGATTCGGCCAGGGCGAGCAGGCGGAGCAAGGTGGACTTGCCGGACCCGTTCTCGCCGATGACGGCGGCCTTCTCACCCGGCCGGACGGTGAAGGAGAGCTGGTCGAAGATGGTCCGTTCGCCGTAGGCCTTGGTGACGGAGGCGACGGACAGCTGCGCCACGGCGACGGGGCCGTCGGCGCGCAGAGCAGTGGAGGCGCGGTCGCGCATAGGGCTTTCCAAGCATGCGAATGGTCAACGGGCAGCAGAAACGGCGGCATCGGCCGTGCCCGGACTCACATGAAGTAATGGAAAGCCATGGCGCCAGACTAACAGGCGAGTCCCTCATGGCAGGGCTGACGTGACGAGTGCCACCGGGCATTCACCCGAGACGCTTCTCCCTAGAGCATGCGGCGCACTTCCCTTTCAGTCCTGAGACCGCCCGCAGCCTCCCCACGGCTGCGGGCGGCCGTTCTCATTGGCCAGGATTCGCTTGGGCCCCGAACTCGCCGTCGAGCGCTGGGCTCACGCGGCGGCCCTCGTGGGAGCGACGGTGGCGAGGGCGAGGCTGCCACCCAGTCGTGCGGCGAGGTCGACCAGCGCGGCCAGGTCGCGCCGTTCCCGTTCGGCCTGCTGCCGCTCCCAACGTCGGTAGTACCGCCTCACCCGGCCTGCGGCCGGGGTGCGCCGGAGGTGCCGGTCGGACGCTGCGAGCACCGCTTCGAGGGTGTCGAGGCCGTGGCAGGAGACCTGTGCGTCGTGGAGCTTGTGCACGGCGGTGAACAGCAGGCGCTCGCCGTCGCTGGTGTAGCCGATGCCCCAGCTCGTGTACCGCAGGGCGAGGTCGACGAAGCGGGCGTACCGGGCGCCGTCCAGAGGCGGCGGGGTGTAGCTGATCATGACCGCCGCTCCGCGCCGCCGATGCCGAGCCCGTAGTTGACCGGGAACAGGGCCGGTGCGAGCCGCAGGGCGCGGACCGTGGTGTCGAGGTCGTGCGCGTCGGCCTGTTCGAGAACGCCGCAGACGTAGTCCGCACGAGCGGACCGGATCCGCTCCCGCACGTTCCGATGCGCGAAGTCGGAGGGCGGCGCGACGTCCATCGCATCGCGGACGGCGCCGAAGAGGTCGTTCAGAGTTCCCCTAAGCGATTTCCTGCCTGGTTCGACACCAGGGTCGGCGGGGAGGCGGGATTGTGGGCGCGAACCGTGGTGTGCGGGCCGGGCGAGTGGGCAAGGGCCCTGCCGATCCGGTGGCTTGGCGCCTGGCATGGACATGGGTGCTCCTCGGGGGCATCTGCGGTGTGGACCACCGTGCGGCCAGTGACCGCCAAGCCGCGGCCGCACGGTGGTCGGCGGCCGCATGGAGGGCTGCGGCAGACTGGAGGCGTGACCGCCACCCGCTGCCCGTGGCCCCACCCCCGTTTATAGGGGCTAAAGAGCCGCCTGATATGACGGTAGCCATGTACGCCGCCCGGCGCAATAGAGGGGCTAAAGTTCGGGTCGGAAAGCCGCGACAAGAGGACTCCATGGACGCACGGACACTTCACGACATCGCCGCGATCGCCGATCCGGTGGAGCGCGCCCGGGCCGCTTCGGCTGCCATGGCCTCGCTCCAGGGCCAGAGCGTCGAGCTGTCGCGCATCCGCCGCGGCGCCATCATCGAGGCCCAGGAGGGCGGGATGCGACAGGAGGAGATCGCCAAGAGCCTCGGCGTCACCCCCGGCCGCATCAGCCAGATGAAGAAGGCGGGCGCGGGCGGGGACCACAAGGCGCCGAGCGGGCCGGTCGAGCCCCGGCCGCGTGTGCTCGTCGAGCGTGCCCTGCCGACCCCTCCCACCGTGCGCGGTTCCAAGAGCCTCTACCTGACCGAGGCCGACCGCCAGGGGCTCACACCCGAACGCAAAATGCTGTTCGTGGGGCAGGAGCCCGCCTCGGAGCACGTGGCCGCCGCCCTGCGGGTCGAGCCCGGCGACATGGTGATCGCGCGGCGGAAGATGTTCTGGGCCAACGGCGTGCCCGTGCGCATCGCGACGAGCTTCTTCCGGGTGGACGTCGGTGAGGGCACGCGGTTGGACGGCGAAGGCTTCGTGCTGCCCACGCTCCAGGCCGCCATCGAGGACCTCGGCCACCGGTTCGGGCATGCCACCGAGACCCTGACCGCCCGGCCGCCGACGCCCTATGAGGCCGACCTGCTCGACGTTGCCGGCGAGTGGGTCGTGCAGGTCCTCCGGGTGAGCGTGAGCACGGAGGACGTGCCGATCCACGCCTTGGAGACGATCTGTGCGGCCTCGCGCCACACGTTCCCCATCGGTCAGGTGGCTGGATCAGATCAGTTCTGAGGCGTTGAGGCCATGCCCCCCGGCGGTGGCGGTGTTCTCAGTCGCTAAGGGGACTCGCGTGTGGCCCGGGCGTTGTGGGCGTACGCGGCCAACTCGGGGAGATGGACGTGTGCCACGTCGATGATCGCCTGGATTTCGTCGTCCTCCGCCGGACCGGCCATCTTGTCGACCAGGGCGGTCCCCATCTCCATGGCCAGTTCCGGCGGGCGGGCCGATCCGCTGGCCAATGCGTGCAGGAACGGTCCGCTATTCCACCCCTCGTCGGCCAGTTCCGCCATGCGGCGGGCCGTGTCGGTGTCACCGGCACGGGCGTGCACGAAAGCCAGGTCCATCGCGAACCAGCCCATCCAGGTCCCTTCCAGATCCCCTTCGATGCCCGCCCCGCAGATCTCCTCGGCCCGGTCGAAGTCCCCTGCGTAGAGAGCGAGCGCGAACGCGGCCACTCGGGCTGAACCGTTGTCGTAGATCCTGCGCAGCTCCGCCGCCGCCCGAGACAGGTCGCCTGCCTGGGCGAGGCGGTGCCCGTACTCGGCCGGACTCTCCATACCCGCCCGTCGGCGCGCTTCGGCGATGACCGCAGCGCCACCCACGAAGACGTCGCCGATGGAGCCGTCGCCTCGGAAGACCGCCTCCGCGTAGGCGGCGCGCGCCTCCTCTTCGCGACCTTCCGCCCACAACCGGAGTGCCAATTCCAGAGGCACATCGGATCCTTCGTCCTGTGCGGCGTACCGGTCCCGCCCGGCCAGGAGGGCGTCGAGCTCCATACGGGCCTGCGCTTTGGCGTATGGGTCGCCATGTTCGAGTCCGATCGCGTGCCGGAACGCGGCGGCGGCGCCTTCAGGGGCGTCGTCCCACAGAATCCACCCGCGGCGCACGGAGGCTTCGGCCTCTGAGAGCGGCCCCCAAGCGCCGGTGCCCCAGCACTGGCCGGTCCGGAGGGTCTGCGTCCACCGGGGGTCGGTGGGCCAGATGTCGTACTCCGCCTGAACGAGGCGTTCTTCCAATGGGCCGTGCTCATCGGGGCGGTACCCGCCGTTGAACGTCCCCGCGTAGTAGAGGCGGTCGAGGACGTCGTAGGAGTCGCGGTAGTACACCGCCAGCGCATCGTCGACAGGGTGATGGCGCACGGCCACCCGTTCGACGCGTTCGACGAAGCGGTGGGCGTTGGAGTGGACGAACGCCGGATCCAGCGATTGCGCCTCGCCGACCTCGTCGGCCAACGGCCCTCGGGGGCGTCCGGCCTCGCCGTCCGCCGCTTCGCGCAGCACCTGCAAGAAGAACCCAGGGTCGCGCGGAAGCAGCTCGGCCTGGTCCCACCACGGCTCATGGTGGACGAGCAGCACCCGCAACCGGACCGGCCCGCCTGACCGATCCGCGTGCACGATGTGGATCCGGTACATGTTCTTCATGGCGGACACCTTGGCAGCCGTCCATGACAACAGGCACCTCCGTGAAGGGGTCCTGGCAGGACTCATGGAACCCCGGCCCCGTGGGCGTCATCCCAGTACCGGATGTGATGCCGGAACGATGGGGAGTAGGGGCCTGTGGAGCTGGAGTCGCCGGGGACGTCGATCGGACCGAGCCGGGCTGCGCTGTGGTCCGCCGCCGTCATCGGGCTCCTCTGGCCGGGGGTGACGCTCCTGTCCTCGGTCGCCTTCCTCGCTCCGTTCGACAAGGCCTATGCATGGGACACCGACGAGACCCTCGCCCTCTTCCTCCTGGGGCTCCTCCTCGCCGCCGTGCCCGTACTGCCGATCGTGTTCCTGCTCAGGCTCCTGCGTGTGCCGCATCCGTGGAAGACCGCGGTTACCGGGCTGCTCCTCGCCTGTCCGACGGCGAGCTTCGTCATCGGAGTCGTCGTCGGCAGGGTCGACGAGGTGTTGGCCGTCCTGCTCGCGATGGCGGCCGGCGCGGTGCTGTTCTCGCTGATCGTGCGCGCCGCGTGGAGCCCGCTGCGGCTGCGCCGCGCGCTTGTGGCCGGTGCCGCGGCCATGGTCGTCACCTTCGTCGCGTCGGCGTCCCTGTACGTGTCCGGGAGCTGGAAGGACGCGCGCGAGGAGTTCGACAAGGCCGCCGACTCGGTGGTGCTCCTGGACGATGACGGCTGGACGCGCGTAGAGGCCGCCGCCTACGGCGGCGATGTGCAGATCACCTACCACTCCACCGGTCCCGAATCGCGCGCGCTCCAGGTCACCGGGTATTCGGACCCCGATGCCATGGACTTCGACGACCCCTGCGCGAACTGGGACGACGACGTCACCTGCGAGGACGAGGGGATCGGCGTCGTGCGCGACACGGGCTCCGGTCCGGAGCTGATCACCGAGCACGAAGGCGTCCCCGTCACCATCGCCGCGCCGACTTGGGAGCCCGAGGCGCGTGTCTCCGAGCTCCTGGACGCCGCGGAGCACCTGCGCCTGCCCGCCGGGGAGGAGCGGGAGGCGATCGGGGACGCGTGCGTGCGCGAGCGCGTCTTCAGCGACATCCCCGGCGGCCCGCGCACTCCGCATGCCGGAGCGGCCTGATCACCAGGGCACGGGCGTCGTGTCCCAGGAGTAGAAGCCCCCCGTAGGGCCGTCGTCCGGAAGCAGGGCCAGGTGCACGGCGCCCCGGGCGGCCTCGGCCGGGTCGCCGCCGACGGCCGCGGCTCCAGGGGTGAGATCGGTGGCCCGCAGCCCAGGGGCGAGCGCGTTCACCTTGAAGCCCTCCTCGGCCAAGGTCTGCGCGTAGAGGACGGTGAGGGCGTTGAGCGCCGCCTTGGAGGACCGGTAGGCGGCGGCTCCACCGCTTCCCGGGGTGAACTGGGGGTTGGGGTTCGTGCTCCAGGTCAGCGACGCCGTTCCGCTGGAGACGTTGACGATGCGCGGCCGCGGCGACCGGCGCAGGGCGGGCAGGAAGGCGTTGGTCACCTCCACCACCCCGACCACGTTGGTCTCGTACGCGCTCCGGAGCTCCTCGGCCCCCGTCTCGGTCGGCGGTGCGAGCGAGGGCGCGATCCCTGCGTTGTTCACCAGCACGTCCAGGCGCTCCACCTGGGCCGCCGCCTCCGCGATGCCGTCGGGGTCCGTCACGTCGAGCACCAACGGGCGGGTGCCGGCGCCGATCTCCTCGGCGGCCCTCTTCCCGCGGTCGGCGTCGCGGGAGCCCACGTACACGGTGAGGCCCTCGGCGGCGAGCAGGCGGGCGATGTCCTTGCCGATGCCCTTGTTGGCACCGGTGACCAGGGCTGTGCGATCGTTCATGGAGACCACGGTCCCCTGGTCGCGGCCACCCTGCCAGGGACAGGCCGTACCAGGAAGTGGTGGGGGAGGCGGCATGGCGCGACAAGAGCTGGCCCGCTACCTGCGGGACCGCCGGGCGGGCCTGCGCCCGCACGACGTCGGCCTGACGGCGATGGGCACCGACCGGCGCACGCCGGGCCTGCGCCGCGAAGAGGTGGCCGAACTCGCCCACATGTCGGTCGACTACTACACGCGCCTGGAGCAGGCCCGGGGGCCGCGGCCGTCCGACCGGATCCTGGACGCGCTGGCACGGGCCCTGCGGCTCACCTCCGCCGAGCGCAGCCACCTGTTCCGCCTGGCGGGGTCGAGCCCACCTCCCGGCACCCGCGCCGAACGGAGGGTCCGCCCGCACGTGGCCCGGATGCTGGAGCGGCTGCCGGGGACCGGCGCCGTCGTCACCGACGCGGCCTACGGCGTCATCGCCTGGAACCCCCTGGCCCGGGCGCTGCTCGGCGGCGACCTCGCGGACGGGACGGCGAACCTGGCCAGACGCCGCTTCCTGGATCCGGGACGGCTGTACGAGAACTCCGGCACCGCGGAGTTCGGGCACATCGCGGTGGCGCGGCTCCGCCGGGCCGCCGACCGCTACCCGCACGACCCGCGGGTGGCCGCACTGCTGGCCGAACTCCGCGCCGGCAGCGAGGAGTTCCGGCGGATCTGGGCGGAGCACCCCGTCCACGCGCCCGGGCACCGCACCAAGACCCTCCACCACCCCGAGGCCGGTGCGCTGCGGCTGAACTGCGACGTCCTGCTCGTGCCCGAGGACGATCAGGAGGTCGTCCTGATCACGGCCGACCCCGGCTCACCTTCGGCGCGGACCCTGCACAGGCTGGCCGGGCAGGCGGCCTGAACCGGGGCACCGGCGCGGCCCTCCGGGCGTCCCCTATGCTCCCCCGGGCCCGGTCATGCGGGCCGACTGCTTCTCCAAGCGCCTGATGCGGGATTCGACCGAGGGGTGAGTGGAGCGCAGGGAGTCCCACAGACGGTCCATCGCCTTGCCGATCGCGTCGTCCGGGTGCCGGTCCTGCCGCTTCCCCGGGCGCGACGTGGGCAGGAACGCCTGTGACGATGCGTTCCCCAGGCCGCGCAGGTCCCCTGAGAGGGGGATCGACTTCGTCAGCCGCGCCAGCGTGGCCGCGAGCACCGACGGTGCCCCCGTCAGCTCGGCCGCCGCCCGGTCGGCGGCGATCTCGCGCCGCCGGGTCAGGACGAGGATCACGAGTCGGCCGGGGATCAGGGCCGCGCCGTACGCCAGGACCCCCACGATGAGCGCGGGGAACAGGACCGCGAGGAAGAGCAGGATGAGCGCCGCGCGCGCGAGTCCCGCCAGAATGATGACCACGCGGGCGGCGCCGGGGGAGAACGCCTTGTCCTCTCTCTCTTCGGGCCGCGGAGGCCTCGGGAGCCAGGTGCTCGCAACTTCGGGCGTCCGAGGACCGGTCGACGCGCCGAACGCCGGCCGCCACTTCCGGCCGCACCGGCGGGCGACACGGCACACCCGCCCCTCGGCCGCCGCCACCAGCATCCCCGCCATCGCCGGGAGGGTCAGCGCCCACTCCATCGTCCCCATCAAGGTGGCGAACGACAGCACGCGTTCGTCCCGGTGCGCCAGGTGCGCCAGCTCGTGGGCGAGCACGGCCTCCAGCTCCCGGTTGTCCAGCCGGTTCACCAGCCCCATGCTCAGGTAGACGGTGTCGGGCTCGAAGGACAGGGCGTTGGGCGCGCCGTCGCCGTAGAGCCGCACGACCGGCTTGTCCTGCCCGGTGAGTGCGCACAGCCGGTCGACGACCGCGTGGATGCGCGCGTCGTCGACGGGTTTGATCACCACGCTGTCCGTCGGGGCGTGGGCCTCGTTCACCCGGAGCAGCATGCCCGTGCAGGCACCGGCCACGGCGATGGCCACCGGTAGCAGCCCCCACCACCACGACAGCCCGATCGCCCAGACGGCGCCGCAGCACGCCGCCGCGTAGAGCGCCGAGACCGCGGCCACGAGCAGCCAAGCGCCCACCATCGGCCAAGCGGATTTCGCGGCTCTCGACATGCGCCGGAGATTAACAGGGGCATGTCGTTCGGAATAGGGGCACAGCGGGCGAAACGCACCGGGCGGCGGGCGGGGACGCGTCCCCGCCCGCCCTGCTCACCGCTCGGATACCGGACGGCTCAGATGCCGAACGGCGCCGCGTAGCGGATCGTCCCCGGCGGCACCGGGTCCCCGGGTCGGAGCGCCATGACCATCAGCGCCTCGTCGGGGACCTCGATCGTCAGACCGACCCCGTACTCCGAGGCGCGGCCGAACCCGAACCTCGGGTAGTACTCCGGGTGCCCCAGCACGGTCACGTACCGCTCGCCCAACGAGGCCGCCGCCTCCAGCGCCGCCCGGATCGCCGCCGAACCGGCGCCCGTCCTCTGGTACTCGGGCAGCACCGAGCACGGTGCCAGGCACAGCGCCGGAACCGCGTCGATGTGGCACCGGGTCAGCAGCGCGTGCCCGACCGGCCGCCCGCCGCTGTCGGCCGCGACAAGGGACAGCCCGTCGATCCACGCCGGGTCGCCGCGCAGTGCCTCGACCAGGTCGGCCTCATCGGGCCGGTCGAAGGCGGCGCGCACGATCCGCTGGACCTCGGGCACGTCGGTCGGCGTCTCGACGCGCACCGCCCAGTCGGCGGACGCGGAACGCGCAGGGGATACCGAGAAGTCGTCGTTCATCGGTGAAGGGATCCGTTCTCTCGGGCCAATGGATTTCGGCCCGCCGCCTCACGCTCTCGGCGGGCGGAACGGAAGAAGGGCGGTCACACCGCGCACCGGGGCGTGAGGAAGGTCCGGACGTGCTGCGCGGTGGTCGCCGTCGGCGCGGTCATCGACCCACCTCCCTGTGCTCGCGGTCGTCGTCCGCCGAGTGGAACGGACCTGGTCAGTATAGGCGGCCTGCCCCCCCGGGCGGCACCTGCGGCCTTCGGACGCCCCCGCCGCCGCCCGGCCGCGCCGCGGACGGCGGCCGCGCCGTGGACCGGTGGGGCGCGTGGGGCATACGAGCCGCCCGCATGAGGGCCCTTCCGGGGTTTCGGCACGGGCATCCGCCCCTTGACGTGCCCTCCCGGTGCAGGGCACCGGATGTGGATTCTCCGGATTCCCCCCTAGTGACAGCGTGCGATCCCTAAGATGCGAAATGTGAGATGCGCGATGGGGTCGAGGGCCGGTCACCGTACCGCCCCCTGTCCTGCCGCCGCTCACCGTTCCCCGCAGGCCCCGGACCGCGCGCCGGGGCCGCTCGCGTTTTCCAGGAGGCTCGCATGGTCTCGATCGTCCCGCGCTCCGAATGGGGCGCGCGGGCGCCCCGCTCCCGGTCGACCACCTCGTGGTCGCAGCGGCGCGGGGTCACCGTCCACTACTCGGCAGGGCCGCCGGGCCAGTCCGTCCGCTCCATCCAGGACTTCCACATGGACGGCAACGGCTGGGCCGACATCGGCTACAACTTCCTGGTCGACCGCTCCGGCACCGCCTACGAGGGGCGCGGCTGGCTGGTCGTCGGCGCCCACGCCTCCCCCTACAACACCTCCCACATCGGCATCTGCTTCATCGGCCGGGACGGCGACGCCACCGGCGCCGCCAAGGCCGCCATCCGCGCCCTGTACGACGAGGCCAACCGCCGCGCCGGGCGCACCCTCGACAAGACCGGGCACCGGGATCTGAACCAGACCTCGTGCCCCGGCGACGACCTGGCCGCCTGGGTCGACGCCGGAATGCCCGCCGACGCCGGACGGATCGGAGACGACGACATGGTCGGACTGAGCAAGGGCGACACCGGAGAGCGCGTCAAGTACCTGCAGGTCATCCTCATGAAGGCCGGATTCGACCTGCCCGAGTTCGGCGCCGACGGCCACTACGGCGACGAGACCGAGAAGGCGGTGCTGGCCGCCCGCAAGTCCCAGGGCTCCGAACAGGACTTCGGCGACCGCATCACCGGCTGGGCCGCCGCCCAGATCATGACGGCCTTCACCAGGAACCAGGTCTGACCCCTCCCGGTCCCGGAGTCCTCCGTTCCCCGCCTGCTCCGGGGAACGCAGGGCTCCGCCGGGCCCGGGGACGCGTGTCCCACGGCTCCGGCCGCGTCCGCCCGGTCAGTGCAGCGCGTGGCCGCGGGGCGGGATGAGTTCGGCCGTCGACGTCTCCCGGCGCACCACGGCCGCGGCCACGTGCGACAGGCGGACGTTGTTGTTCCGGGAGAACCGGCGCAGCATCTCGAAGGCCTGCTCCATCTCCACCCCGTGGTATTCCGCCAGCATCCCCTTGGCCTGCTCGATGGAGATGCGGCTGTTGAGCGCCGCCTGGAGCTGCTCGGCGAGGCGCTCCTGCTCCTCCAGCGCGCGCGAGTTGATGATGCCGATCGTGGCCACATCGGCGAGCCCCTGGGCGATCGCCGTGTCGGTCTCGTCCGGACGGCCGGGGGAGGTGCGGAACAGGGTCATCGCGCCCAGCGTGCGGTCGCGCAGCCGGAGCGGCAACGCCTGCACGGATGCGAAGCCGGCGTCCTGCATGGCCTGGTGGAGCCCGGGCCACCTGTCGGCGTGCGCCCCCAGGTCCGGCACGTCGACCCTCGCTCCGGTGCGGTAGGCCTCCAGGGCGGGGCCCTCCTCGTTCTGCAGCTGCAGCAGTTCGAGCATGCGCGCCTGTTCGGTGGAGGCGGCGATGAAGCGCAGCCCCTGGTCGGTGGCGTCGCTCAGTAGCAGGCCGCTGGCCTGTGCGTCCACCAGCGAGACCGAGCGCACCACGAGGTCGTGCAGGAATTCGACGACGTCGAAGCCGACGACGAGGGTATCGGCCAGCCCGACGAAAGCCTCGACGAGTTCGAGCTCTCGTGACACTCGGGATTCCTCCTTCGAGGTGGGACGGGGGAGGGTCAGTCCGGCTGCGGGTCGGGAGTGAAGCGCAGCCTGCGGCGGACGACCTCTACCGCCACGTCCGCAAGGGTCATGTCGTGCCGGAAGGCGTGGGCCCGGAGGCGGGAGTAGGCCTCGTCCACGGTCACGTCGAGTTGTATGGACACCATTCCCGCCGCCTGGTGCACCTCCACCTGGTGGGCGCCCAGATCGGCGCCGTCGACCCAGGTCACGGCGGTGTCCGTGGTCGGAGTGTGCAGCATGAGGTCGAGGGCGACCCCGGCGGAGGCGAGCCCGTAGGCGAGCTCGCCCTCTGCCAGCGGGGAGGGGGAGGAGCGGTGGATGGTCAGGGCGCCGAGCACGGCCGCGCCCGTGCCCACGGGGAAGGTGAAGACGCCCCTGAGGCCGTCCGCCAGTGCCGACTCGGCGAATACGGGCCAGACGCGGCGGGCCCAGGCCTCGTCCAGATCGGGGACCAGGACCGTCTCGCCCTGGGCGGCGGCGGAGATGCTGGGCCCTTGGCCGAGGGCGGTCTGCATCTCGTCGAGGCGGCGGCTGAAGTCCGTGGTGGCGTAGTAGGAGCCGGTCGTGGTCCCCGTGGCGGAGGTGACGATCACTCCGACGCCGCGGCAGGGGACCAGCTCGGCGCACACGTCGCATACGTCGCTGACGGCCGCCGATGTCTCCCGTGCCCGGGCACGCTCGGTGACCCGTTCGCGGATCGTTCGCAGCGGACTGGACAGGAAACGCCCCTCACGTGGATCGAGGTCGTTTCCCATCCTATGCCCGGACGCCGGAGAGGCGGGGGGACCTTCGTCGGTGATGCGTATGGAGGGAAGGCGGGGTACGGCCTCCCCGGTCGGCGTAACTTGGGCGGTTCGGGAAACAGGTGTCCACTCCGGTTCCGGACCTCGATCGGGGAGGAACGGCGGCGAAGGAGCCGAGGGGCGCGATGACCGGAATCGACATCGACGTGTGTCCGGACGAGGGTGCGGTGCGGCTGAGCATTCGGGGTGAGCTGGACCTGGTGGGGGCGGCGGAGGCGCGGGGCACGGCCTGCGGCGCCGAGCGCCGCGCGGGGCCGCTCCTGGTGGTCGACCTGACGGGGCTGGACTTCATCGACTCCAGCGGTCTGGCGCTGCTGGTGGAGCTGGAGCGCAGGCGGCGGGCCCGCGGCGGCCGGATGGCGGTTCGGGTGGCCGGTTCGGGCAGGCCCGCCAGGGTGCTCGGCTGCTCCGGGTTGGACCAAGTGCTCGATGTCCGCGTCATCGGTTCCTGAGCGGCCTCGATCGGGCCTTCCCGTCCGGGTTCGGGCTCCGATAGGCAGGAGGGGGCGAGGGAGAGGAGTGCCGGCGATGGCTCCAACGGGCGGTGAGGGCTGGCCGGAGGGTACGTTCATGGCCCGCATCGGCCCGGAGGCGCGGGAGGGCCTGCTGGCCCTGGCACCGCCGCGGCGGGTGCCGGCCGGGCGGGTGCTGATGAGCCAGGGCGGGCCCGGTGACGGCGTCCTGCTGCTGCGCGCCCCCGGGCGGTCGGCCTCGGCCTGCGTGAAGGTCACCGCGGTGCTGCCGAACGGCACGGAGACGCTGCTGGGCGTGCGCGTCGACGGCGACCTGGTGGGGGAGATGGGCATCGTGCGCGACCGCCCTCGCACGGCGACGATCGTCACCTGCACGCCCACCGTGGTGCACGCCTACAGCGCCCGCGCCTTCAAGGACTTCCTCGACCGCACCCCCGGCGCGTGGGAGGCGGTGGCCTCGGTGCTGGGGGACCGTCTGGAGTGGTCGGACCGGCAGCGCAGTGAGTACACCGCCTACCGGGTCCCGGCGCGCCTGGCGCGGGCGCTGCTGCAGCTCGCCGCGCGCCACGGGGTGCCGATCGGGGACGGGGCGGTCGACATCGGTGTGCGGCTCTCCCAGGCCGAGCTGGGCATGCTCATCGGGGCCCGGGAGGACGCGGTCGGCGAGGCGCTGCGCCGGATGCGCGAGGCCGGGGGCGTCGAAGCCGGGTACCGCAGGGTCGCCATCCTCGACGACGGGGCGCTGCAGGCCTTCGCCGACGAGGACTGACCCGTGGGAACCGGCGCGGATGGGCCGCCCGCGTCGTTGATCTCGGGAAATGCGCCTCTGGGACGTGTTTCTCGGAGGCTTTTCGACCAGCGGGCGGCCGTCGCCCCTACTGCGCCGGCTTCGCCATGTCGGCGCAGCGGGGCCCGGGCTCCGCTCGCAGGACGGGGCGCGAAGTCCATCCTGGTCGGCTGCTCGAGCGTCCCGGTGCAGCGAGCGTCGTCCTATTGGTCGCGAGCCGAGAACGATCCGAGAAACACGCCCGAGAGCCGGCCCGGTACCGTCGTTCGTCCCGAGATCGACGCCGAGCACACCCGCATATCGGCGCGGGCCCCGAGAGCATCGATGGACCGGTCGGCGGCCCCGACGGAAACGCCGCCGGAGCGGGGGCGGTGGCGGCGCATTCGCCGGGTCCGCCGGGGCGGGCGGAACGTGAGGGGCTGGGCCCCCGGTATGCGCGGTACGAATACGGCGGGGCGGCCTGCCCCCCTTCGTCACGAGCGTCGTGTCGTGTCGTCCGGTGGGGGCGCGGAATGCCGACCAGTCCGGGATTCCGGCGCGGCTCGGGAGCCAGACTGGGAAGGTGAACGGGGCGCGGTGCCCCTTCCCGGAGGAGCCGGAGGCCGACCGCCGCACCAGCGGCGGCGGACGGCGGCGGGGCGGCGCTAGGACGGGGCGACGCCCCGCTCACGGCCCGGAGCCTCCGCGGGAGGGGCCGGGCCCGCCCGGACCGCCCTGCCCCCGCGGCCCGGGCTCTCACTCCCCGCGCAGCAGGCGTTCGAAGGGCACCGGCTCCTCGTAGGGGTCGGGGCGCTCCCGCTTGGGGCGCCCGGACACCAGGGCGGCCAGCTCTCCGCCCGCCCGGGACACGCGGTCGGTGAGGGGCGCGTGGACGTCCCCGCCGCCGCCCCAGTCCTCCGAGGCGGCGTAGACCGCCGTGGGCGCCACGGTGGCGCGCAGGTAGGCGAACATCGGCCGCATCGCGTGCTCCAGCACCAGCGAATGGCGCGGCGACCCGCCGGTGGCGCCGATCAGCACCGGGGTGCCGTGCAGGTCGTCGGCGTCCACCAGGTCGAAGAAGCTCTTGAACAGCCCGCTGTAGGAGGCGTTGAACACCGGCGTCACCGCGATCAGCCCATCGGCCCCGGCGACCGCGTCCACGGCCCGCTTCAGTTCCCCGGTGGGGAACCCGGCCGCCATCGCCTCGCCCAGCGCGCGGGCGTGCTCGCGGAGTTCGACGGTCTCGACGGCCGCCGTGTCCCCCGCCTCGCGCAGGGCGGTGCCGACCGCCCCCGACAGCCGGTCGGCCAGCAGCCGCGTCGACGACGGGGTGCTCAGCCCCGCCGCGACGGCGACGATGCGCTGCTCGGTCACTTCGCGCCCTCCTTGTCGGCACCGTCGGTGTCCTTGCCGGTGGCGTCGCCCGCGCCGTCCTTGGCGAGCGCGCGCCTGCGCTCTTCGTGTCCGGGCGGCCCGTCGGGCACGCCCGCCGGCCGCCGGGCGGCGAACTCGCGCCGCAGCACCGGCACGACCTCCTCGCCGAGCAGGTCGAGCTGCTCCAGCACGGTCTTGAGCGGCAGTCCCGCGTGGTCGACGAGGAACAGCTGGCGCTGGTAGTCGCCGAAGTACTCGCGGAACTCCAGGGTGCGCTCGATGACCTGCTCCGGGCTGCCCACGGTGAGCGGCGTCTCGCGGCTGAAGTCCTCCAGCGAGGGGCCGCCGCCGTACACCGGGGCGTTGTCGAAGTAGGGCCGGAACTCGCGCACCGCGTCCTGGGAGTTGCGGCGCATGAACACCTGCCCGCCCAGGCCGACGATGGCCTGGTCGGCGCGGCCGTGCCCGTAGTGCTCGTAGCGCCTGCGGTACAGCCCGATGAGCCGCTGGAAGTGCTCCTTGGGCCAGAAGATGTTGTTGGCGAAGAACCCGTCGCCGTAGTAGGCGGCCTGCTCAGCGATCTCGGGGCTGCGGATGGAGCCGTGCCACACGAACGGCGGCACGCCGTCCAGCGGGCGCGGGGTGGAGGTGAAGCCCTGCAGCGGGGTGCGGAAGCGCCCCTCCCAGTCGACGACGTCCTCCCTCCACAGCCTGTGGAGGAGGGCGTAGTTCTCCACCGCCAGCGGGATGCCCTGCCGGATGTCCTGGCCGAACCACGGGTAGACCGGGCCGGTGTTGCCGCGCCCGAGCATCAGGTCGGCGCGGCCGCCGGCCAGGTGCTGGAGCATGGCGAAGTCCTCGGCGATCTTCACCGGGTCGTTGGTGGTGATCAGCGTGGTGGCGGTGGACATCACCAGGCGCTCGGTGCGTCCGGCCAGGTAGCCGAGCATGGTGGTGGGCGAGGACGGCACGAACGGCGGGTTGTGGTGCTCGCCGGTGGCGAACACGTCCAGCCCGACCTCCTCGGCCTTCTCGGCGATGCGCATGACCGCCCGGATCCGCTCGCCCTCGGTGGGCGTGCGCCCGGTCGTCGGGTCGGGGGTGACGTCCCCGACCGAGAAGATCCCGAACTGCATGGCTCCTCCAGCCCCCGCGTGAAGTCGTTCCGTTTTCAACTACTTCCCGGGAACAGGGTAAGGCGGCCGCGCATTCCCGGAGCCCGCCGTCGGTCCCGCCACACCCCCGCGGCCGGGGCCGGGCCCCGGCCGCCGACCGCGGCCTCAGGCGTCGGACGGGACCAGCTCCAGCAGGGCCGCCTCCGGGCGGCAGCAGAACCGCACCGGCGCGTACGGGGAGGTGCCCAGCCCGCCCGACACGTGCAGGTGCGCGCGGCCGTACCGGCTCAGCCCCCAGGCCCGCCGCCGGTCGATGCCGCAGTTGGTGACCAGCGTCCCGTACAGCGGAAGGCAGACCTGCCCCCCGTGGGTGTGCCCGGCCAGCAGCAGGTCATAGCCGTCGGCCTCGAAGCGGTCCAGGTTGGCGGGCTCGGGGGAGTGCAGCACCCCCAGCCGGAGCGCCGCGTCGGACGGCGCCGGACCGGCCACCTCGTCGTAGCGGTCCAGGCCGATGTGCGAGTCGTGCACCCCGGCGGCCGCCACCCGCTGACCGCCCGCGTTCAGCGCGCCCGTGCGGTTGTTCAGGTCCAGCCACCCGGCCTTCTCCATCGCCGCGCCCAGCTCCTGCCAGGGAAGGTCCGGCTCCCGGCGGTCCCGGTAGTCGGCGGTGCTGTTCCGCCACAGGTAGCGGGCCGGGTTCTTGAAGCGCGGCGAGAACATGTCGTTGGACCCGAACACGAACGCGCCCGGCCGGTCCAGCAGCGGGCCCAGCGCCTCGAGGAACGGCTCCACGGCGTCCGGGTGGGCCAGGGAGTCGCCGGTGTTGACCACCAGGTCCGGCTCGTACCGCTCCAGGCCGCGCACCCAGTCGATGAGCATGCGCCGCCCGGGGGTCAGGTGCGCGTCGGACAGGTGCAGCACCCGCATCGGCGCCGCCCCGGGGGAGAGGACCGGCAGCTCGTAGCGGCGCAGCCGGAACCAGTTCCGCTCGACCACGGAGGCGTAGGCGAAACCGGCCGCCCCCACCGCCGCGACGGCCGCCGCGGTCCGGCCGAGCCTGCGCAGTCCCGCTCGCTGTCCACTCACGTGTCGCACCTTTCGCCTGTCTCGCCTGTCCGAGCGTGCGCGTGCGCGCACGCCGCGGAAAAACCCTGGGGAAGCCGTCCGGCACCAGCCTATGATCGTTGGCATGTCCGAACTCAAAGACCGCCTCAAGGCCGACCTCACCACCGCGATGAAGGCACGCGACGACGTGCGCACCCGCACCCTGCGCATGGTCCTCACCGCCGTGTCCAAGGAGGAGGTGGCGGGCGGCTCCTCCCGGGAGCTCAGCGACGACGACATGATCGCCCTGGTCACCCGGGAGGCCAAGAAGCGGCGCGAGGCCGCCGAGGCCTTCGAGTCGGGCGGCCGCGCGGACAAGGCCGCCGACGAGCGGGCCGAGGGCGAGGTCCTCGCCGAGTACCTGCCCGCCCAGCTCACCGACGAGGAGCTGGGGGCCCTGGTGGAGGCGGCGATCGCCGAGTCCGGGGCGAGCGGCCCCAAGCAGATGGGCGCCGTCATGAAGATCGTCAACCCGAAGGTGGCCGGGAGGGCCGAGGGCTCCCGGGTGGCCGCCGAGGTCAAGCGCCGCCTCGCGGGCTGACCGCCCGCTGCCCGCCGACCGCTCGCCGGGCGGGCGCCGAACGCACCGCGGCCCGCACCCCTGCAGGGGTGCGGGCCGCACTGCTCTCCTCCGTTCCCGGCCGACCGGCGGCCGGGAACGGAGGAGCGGTCACTCCTCGCGCCGCGGCACCTCGGAGGCGGGTACCACCGGGTGCGTGCCGACGCCGGGGTCGGGGCCCCGGTCACCGGATCCGCCCCGGCCGCCGCCGTCGCCGTCGCCCGCGTCGGCCGACGGCGAGGCCCGGCCCGACGACCCGGTGCTGAGGAAGACGTTCACCGTCGCCCCCTCGGGGAGCACCGTCCCGGGGTCGGGGTTGACCGCGGCCACCGTGCCCTCGGCCTCGTCGGAGCGGACGCGCGTACCCGAGACGCTCACCACGTACCCGGCCTCCTCAAGGGCGGCCACGGCCTGGCCCTCGCTCTGGCCGACCACGTCGGGCACCCCGCCCTCGACCGACGCGCCGCTGGCGGTCTGCTCGGCGTCGGGGGCGCCGGAGCCGCCGCCCCGGTACTTGGACGGCGCCGAGGGGAAGCCCTTCTCCGGCAGCTCCTCGGTGGCCTCCCGCATGGTCTCCTGCCAGATCGGCCCGGGGATGGTGGCCCCGTAGACCGTCCCGTAGTAGCGGCCGCCGAGGTTGACGCCGCGCAGCGGGTAGTTCTGCGGGCCGCGCGGGTCGCCGACGAACACCGAGCCGGCCAGGTTCGGCGTGTACCCGGCGAACCAGGCCGCCGCCGAACCGTCGGTGGTCCCGGTCTTGGCCGCCGCCGGGCGGCCGATCCCCAGGCCGGTCGTCGTGCCGCCCTTGAAGGTCTGCTGCAGCAGGTAGCTCACCCCGGCGGCGACGTCCTCGCTGATCCGCCGCTCGCACTCGGACTCGATCTCGATGGTCTTGCCGGCCTGCTTGTCCTCGATGGAGGTGATCGCCTGCGGCTCGCAGTAGGTGCCGCCGGAGGCGAAGGTGGCGTAGGCGTTGGCCACGCGCAGCGGGGAGACCTCCTCGCTGCCCAGGACGAAGGAGTTGTTGGCCTGGGTGTGCGGGTTGTCGAAGGACTGGCCGTCGGCGCGCTTGACGCCCAGGTTCTCGGCCATCTCGATGACGTTGCACAGCCCCACGTCGCGCTGCAGGTGCGCGAAGTAGGTGTTCACCGACCCCTTGGTCCCGGCGACCATGCTGCTGCCGCCGCCCTTGGTGTCGCCCGCGTTGCTCAGCGTCCACGGCGCCAGGGTCCCGCCGTCGCAGTTGCGGTTGCCGGTGATGGTGGTGCTGCTGTCGTTGGCCCCCGAGTAGGAGGTGCCGAAGCCCTTGCCCTGCTCCAGCGCCGCGGCCAGGGCGAACGCCTTGAAGGTGGACCCGGCCTGGAAGCCGGTGCTGCCGCCGCGGTCGGAGTCGGTGGTGAAGTTGATCGAGGTCTCGCCGAGCTTGGACTCGTCCGGCCCGTAGTTGCGGCTCTGCGCCATGCCGCGGATCTCGCCGGTGCCCGGCTCGATCAGGATCTCCGCAGCGACCTTCTTCGACTTGTTCTTGCGGGGGACGTACTTGTCGACCGCGTCCTGGGCCGCCTCCTGCATGTCGGCGTCCAGGGTGGTGTGGATCTCCAGGCCGGCGGTGCGCAGCCAGCGGGCGCGCTCGGTCTCGTTCTCACCGAACCGCTCGCTCTTCTCGATCTCCTGCACCACGTAGTCGCAGAAGAACGGCTGGTCGCTGGGGACGCACCCGTTGGAGGGGTTGGACACGTCCAGCTGGTCCTCCAGGTCGGCCGCCTTGGCCTCGGCGGCCTCCTCCTCGGTGATCCTCCCGATCTGCACCATCCGGTCGAGCACCACGTCGCGCCGGTCCTGGGCGTCCTCGGTGTTCAGCCGCATGTTGTACAGGTACGGGTAGCGCACCGCCCCGGCCAGCGTGGCCGCCTCGGACAGCTCCAGGTCCGCGGCCTTCTTGCCGAAGAAGTGCTGGGCCGCCGACTCGACGCCGTAGGCGCCGTCGCCGAAGTAGGCGATGTTCAGGTAGCCCTGCAGGATCTCGTCCTTGGTCATGCGCTTCTCGAGCGTCAGGGCGTACCGCAGCTCGCGCAGCTTGCGCGCGATGCTGGTCTCGGTGGCCTCCTCCTGCTCGTCCTGGTTGTCGGCGCTCTCCACCAGCACGTTCTTCACGTACTGCTGGGTGAGGGAGGAACCCCCCTGGGTGCTGCCGGCCAGCGTGCGCAGCGCGGCCCGGAAGGTGCCGCCGATGTCGATGCCGCCGTGCTCGTAGAAGCCCGAGTCCTCGATGGAGATGATGGCGTCCTGCATCACCGGGGACATGTCCTCGAGGTCGACGAGTTCCCGGTTCTTGTCGTAGATCTCCGCGATCACGCCGCCTTCGCGGTCGTAGATGGTCGACCGCTGAGGAGGGGGCGGCGTCTCCAGGTCGCTCGGCATGTTCATGAAGCCGGTGGCGACGTTGCGCGCGGTGATGCCGATGCCGCCGACGGCCGGCAGCGCCAGGGCCGCGACCAGGATTCCGGCGATGACACCGACACCGAAGAGCTGAGCGATTCTCTGAACCATTGTCCCCTGACCCACCCCAACAGAGTACGTGCGGACGCCACCGGCCTCAGTGGCCGGTTGAGGCGGGGGATGACCGGTGCGGCCGGAGTGGCGGGAGAGATGCGGACCGGCCGTAATCGGCGTACCAGATGTCCGCTCGCCATCCTGTCATACGGCGGGCGGCCCCCCGCCCAGGGCGTCGCCCACCTCCCGAAGCGCCGCGAGGTCGTGAACGTCCCGTGTCCGGGCCGGGACCTCGGCCACCGGAAGGTCGGGGTGCGCGGACGCCAGCCGTCCCCGCAGCGCGGCCTCCCGATCGCGCAGGTCCGCGGCGCGCGCGTGCAGGTGCAGCGCCGCCGCGGCCAGCCCGTGCCCGCCCTGGCGCTCCAGTTCGGCACAGGCGGCCATGCTCTCCCCGGCGGACAGGTCCTCGGCCCCGGTGCCGTGTGTGCGGTTCATCACCAGCCCGGCGAGGGGCATCCGGTCGGCCGCCAGGCGCTCAACGAAGTAGGCGGCCTCGCGGACCGCGTCGCTCTCGGGCACCGCCACCACCAGGAAGGCCGTGCCCGGGTCCTGCAGCCGCCGGTAGGTGCGCTCGGCCCGCTCCTGGAACCCGCCGAAGACGGCGTCGAAGGAGGACACGAACGACTGCACGTCCGCGAGCACCTGCGCGCCCACGATCTTCGACAGCATCCCGGTGATCATCCCGACCCCGGCGCCCAGCAGGCGGAAGGCGCCGGTGCGGGCGGGGGCGGCCAGCAGCCGGATGAGCCTTCCGTCCAGGAACCGGCCCAGCCGCTCGGGGGCGTCCAGGAAGTCCAGCGCCGACCGGCTGGGCGGGGTGTCCACGAAGATCAGGTCCCAGTCGCCCTCCTCGCGGAGCTGGCCCAGCTTCTCCATGGCCATGTACTCCTGCGTGCCGGTGAAGCCGGCCGAGAGCGACTGGTAGAAGGGGTTCGCCATGATCTGCTGGGCCCGCTCGGGGTCGGCGTGCGCCTCGACGATCTCGTCGAAGGTGCGCTTCATGTCGAGCATCATCGCGTGCAGCGACCCGCCGGGGGCGGCGAAGGACGCGGGCAGCTCCACCGGGCGCGGGGTGTTGTCGAGCTCGGACAGGCCCATCGACTGGGCGAGGCGGCGCGCGGGGTCCACCGTGATCACCACCGCCTGGCGCCCTAAGGCGGCGGCCCGCAGGCCCAGGGCGGCGGCGGTGGTCGTCTTGCCGACGCCGCCGGAACCGCAGCACACCACCGTGCGCACGGCCGTGTCGGACAGGAGGGCGTCCACGTCGAGCCGCGGGGTGTCCGGGGCTTCGGGACCGCCGGGCGTGCCGGGCTGGTCCGGCCCATGGGGCGTGCCGGGGCCGCCGGGGTCCGTCGTCGGGTCTCCGCTCACCGTGCCACCCCCTGGGCCGTCAACCGGTCGGAGAGGCGGAACAGCGCGTCGGTGTCGATCCCCCCGCCGAGGAAGGGCAGCTCCAGCATCGGCCGCCCCAGCGCGCGCAGCCGCCGGCGCACCGCGGACTCGGCGCCCACCCGCTGCGCGTGCGCGGTGACCTCTTGGGCCAGTGCGGACGCCCTGTCCCTGGGGGCGTCGAGCCGTGCGGCCTTGAGGCCCTGCGCCAGCGCTTCGGTGTCCACCTCGCCGTGCTCGGCCGCCTCCAGCACGTCCGGCGGCAGCAGCGGCTCGTGCACCATGTTGAGCAGGACGAAGCCCGGGTTCAGCCCGGCCTCGCGCACCTCGGCCAGACCGTCGGCCGCCTCCTGGGCGGGCATCTCCTCCGGCAGCGCGACGAAGTGCACCGCCGTCGCCGAGGAGCGGATCGTCGCCATCGCCTTGTCCGCGTGGTTGCGGATCGGGCCCATCCGCGCCAGCCCGGCCACCTCGGCGTTCACGCACAGGAACTGGGCGATCCGCCCGGTCGGCGGGGCGTCCAGCACCACCGCGTCGTAGGAGTAGGGGGCCTCTTCTCGGCGGGACCGGCGGCCGCCCTCGCGGCGCCGGACCGCCTCGGTGGCCTTCCCCGTCAGCAGCACGTCGCGCACACCGGGGGCGATGGTGGTGGCGAAGTCCACGGCGCCGAAGCGCGTCAGGACCTGCCCGGCGCGGCGGATCCCGTAGAACATCTCCAGGTACTCCATCAGCGCGGCCTCGGCGTCCACCGCCAGCGCGACGACCTCCCCGCCGCCGCGGGCCTCGGCGACCTTCCGCTCCTCGTAGGGGAGCGGGTCGCGGCCGAACAGCTCGGCCAGGCCCTGGCGGCCCTCCACCTCGACCAGCAGCACCCGTCCCCCGTCCGCGGCCAGGGACAGCGCGAGCGCGGCGGCGGCGGTCGTCTTTCCGGTGCCCCCCTTGCCGGAGACCACGTGCAGGCGGACCCCGGTGGAGCCCTGATCAGGTGCGCTCACCCCTCGGAGTCTATGTCCGCGCGCCCGGCCGGGCCGGATCGGGCCCACGCGGCCGGTTAGGGTTGCGCCCATGACGAAGTGGGAATACGCGACGGTGCCGCTGCTGTCGCACGCGACCAAGCAGATTCTGGACAACTGGGGCGAGGACGGCTGGGAGCTGGTCTCGGTCATCCCCGGCCCCTCCGTGGACGGCGACCCGCGCAACCAGCAGCTGGTCGCCTACATGAAGCGGGAGAAGCAGTAGGCATGGGCGCGCCCGAGGAGAGGCTCGCAGAGCTGGGGCTGTCCCTGCCCGAGGTGGTCGCCCCGCTGGCGTCCTACGTCCCCGCGGTCCGCACCGGCGACCACGTCTACATCTCCGGCCAGGTGCCGATGGTCGACGGGGCGCCCGCCGGGACCGGCAAGGTCGGGGCCGAGGTCACCCAGGAGCGGGCGGCGGAGCTGGCGCGCATCTGCGCGCTCAACGCCATCGCCGCGCTCAAGTCCGAGGTCGGTGATCTGGCGTCGGTCCGGCGGATCGTCAAGATCACCGGGTTCGTGGCCAGCGACCCGTCGTTCACCGCCCAGCCGAAGGTGGTCAACGGCGCCAGCGACCTGATCGGCGAGGTCTTCGGCGAGGCGGGCGTGCACGCGCGCAGCGCCGTCGGCGTGGCCGCGCTGCCGCTGGACGTCCCGGTCGAGGTGGAGATGATCGCGGAGGTCGGCTGACCGTCCCGGCGGGCGCGGACCCCCGCGGGTCCGCGCCCGTCCGCATACCCGGCGCCGGCGTCCGTACCCGGCCGCCCCGGTGGGGACGCGCCGGGGGCGAGCGGGGTACCGTTCCGCCGAGGAGGACGAACATGACGACACGGCCGGTGCGTCCCCGCGACGCCGCCACGGTGATGCTGGTCCGCGACGCGCCCGGCGGCGTCGAGGTGTACATGCTGCGCCGGGCCCCCTCCATGCCGTTCGCCCCCGGCGCCTACGCCTTCCCCGGCGGCCGCGTCGACGAGCGCGACGCCGACCGGGACGTGCGCTGGGCCGGTCCGCCCCCGGACGCGTGGGCGCGCACCCTGCGCACGGACGAGCGCAAGGCCCGCGCGCTGGTGTGCGCGGCGGTCCGGGAGACCTTCGAGGAGTCCGGGGTACTGCTGGCGGGCCCCTCCGGGGACGCGGTGGTGGACGACACCCGCGGTGAGGACTGGGAGGCCGACCGCGCGGCCCTGGTCGACCGCACCCTGTCCTTCGCCGAGATGCTCGCCCGGCGCGGGCTGGTGCTCCGCACCGACCTGCTCAACGCCTGGTCGCAGTGGATCACCCCGGCGCCCGAGCCGCGCCGGTTCGACACCCGGTTCTTCGCCGCAGGGCTGCCCGCAGGGCAGCAGGCCCGCGACGTCGGCGGGGAGGCCGACCGGAGGGCGTGGATGCCGCCCGGCGAGGCGGTGCGGCTGTGGCGGGGCGGCGAGATCGCGATGCTGCCGCCGACCGTGTCCACCTGCATGGACCTGGAGGCGGCGGGGTCGGTGGCGGCGGTGATGGCGGCCGAGCGCGAGATCGCCCCGATCGAGCCGGTGCTGGAGGAGGTCGGGGGCGAGACGCGCATCGTCGTCCCCGAGGGCGTCGTCTACCCGCGAGGCGAGGTGCGATGAGGACTGCTGGTGTCGTCCCCGAGGGCGCGGTCTGTTCGCGAGGCGAGGTGCGATGAGGATCGACGGTTCCGGAACTCTGCGTGCAGGCTGCGTGCTGTGCCCCAACCCGGGGCCGATGACGCTGGACGGCACCAACACCTGGATGCTGCGCGAGCCGGGCTCGCGCGACGTCGTCGTGGTCGACCCCGGGCCGCACGACGAGCGGCACCTGGAGCGGGTGGCACGCACCGTCCAGGAGCAGGGGGCGCGGGTGGTGTGCGCGGTGGTCACCCACCACCACGACGACCACACCGGCGGGGCGCGCTACTTCGCCGAGCTGACCGGGGCGCCGGTGCACGCGGTCACCCCCGCCTTCCGTGTCGGCGGGCACGGGCTGGACGACGGGGACGTGATCGAGGCCGGAGGGCTGGAGGTGCGGGTCGTGGCCGCGCCGGGGCACACCGCCGACTCGGTGTGCCTGTACCTGCCCGCCGACGGGGTACTGCTGACCGGCGACACGGTGCTGGGCCGCGGCACCCCGGTGATCGTCGACGGCGACGGCGGGCTCTCGGCGTACATGGACACCCTCTACCGCCTGCGCGACCTGGTCGAACAGGAGGGAGTGCGGACCCTGCTGCCGGGGCACGGGCCGATCCTGACCGACGCGGGTGCGGCGGTGGCCGAGTACATCGCCCACCGGGAGCAGCGGATGGAGCAGGTGACCGAGGCGGTGCGCAAGGGCGACCGCACCCCGGACGAGATCGTGGACCGGGTCTACGCCGACACCGACCCGTCCGTCCGCGACGCGGCCCTGTCGTCGGTCCGGGCTCAGCTCAGGTACCTGGCCGAACGCGGAGATGTACCAGCGGAGCTAGGCGACGTCTGAGCGGGTCCCTTGGGTGGGGGGCTCCATATCCCCCCAACGACAGATGTCGGCGGCCCTGGCTGCAGCGCTGTCGTGCGCGGCGCGTGCGGGTGGTCGCCGTGAGGGGCGGCGACGGAGCGAGCAGGGCGGTTCCCGGGCCCGGCCTGCCGTCTGTCCGGTCGTCGGCGGTCCAGGTGGTCGGGCGGCTGAGCAGGTACCCCGCTCATGGACCCCGCCCGGGCGGTGGGCTGGTGCGGTGTGGCGTGGAGGGCAGCGACGAGGAAAGGTCGGCGGCCCTGGCTGCAGCGCTGTCGGCCGCCCGGCGTGTGCGTGCTCACCAAGCTTGGCAGCGACGGAGTGAGCGGGGCGGTTCCCGGGCCCGGCCTGCCGGCCGGCGGGCCGCTCGCGGTCCGGGTGGGCGGCTGGGCAGGTACCCCGCTCGTGGGCCCAGCCGGGCGGCGGGCAACCGGGCGGGCGCGTGGCCACCCTCGCCCGTGGCGCCCCTGCCCGGCGATGATCTCGACAAGGGTGCTGTCATTCCGGCGGCTTTGACAGCACTTCCGTCGAGATCATCGCGGAGGGGGCCGTCCGGGCGGTGCATACCGGGCATACCGGACAGTGGTAGAGGGGGCCGGGCATCCTGTGTCGTAAAACCGACGCTTTTATGCAGATCAGGCGTCGATTTCACCACTCAAGACGACCCTCGGGCGCCCGGGCGCCCGGAAGGCGGGTTTCGGTCGAGCCGCTACCGCCCCAGCGCCCGCCATGAACGCGAACGCCCCTCGTCCCCCGGCCGCGCCGCCCGCCCGGACCGTGAGGAACCTGCCGCCCGGCAGGCGGGGCCGGGGAACCGCCCTGCTTCTGCCGTCGCTGCCAACCCCGGTGACCACGCACACGCCGGGCGGCCGACGGCGCTGCGGCGAGGGCCGCTGACCTGTGTCGTCGCCGCCCTCGCGACCTCCGACCCCGTCGGCCTGCCGCCCGGCTGGAGCCCGTGAGCGGGGTACCTGCCCTCCCGTTGTCCCTCTACCGTGCGGACGCCTGGTAATCGGCGTCGCTGCGCCTGGGCGTACCCTCTCCGCCCCGGTCGTCGGGACGTGTTCAGTCGGACCGGTTCGCGCTCGTGAGGTGGGCCTGGTCGTCGGCCTGGCAGGAGCGGCCGGTCAGCATATTGGTCGTGGCGCCGGTGATCACCGATTCGAGGCGGTTCCGGGTGTCCGCCAGGTCGTCGATGCGTTCGTCGATGCGGTCGCGTTCGGCGGCCAGGCGATCGAGCAGTTCAGGGGTGGCGCGGCCGTCCACCACGCACGGCATCAGCTCGACGATGGTCCGGCTCGACAGGCCCGCGGCGTACAGCCGCTGGATCAGCCGTACCCACGCGACCGCGTCCTCGGGGTAGCGGCGCTGCCCTCCCGCGCTGCGCTCGGCGGACAGCAGGCCCTGCTCCTCGTAGTACCGCAGGGCCCGGACACTGACCCCGGCCTTCTCGGCGAGTTCCCCGATGCGCATGCGATCCCTTCGCGACGTGTCCTCTATGACGTGCGGCACAAGTACTTGTATCTGACGTCGACGTCAGGTTCTAGCGTACGCGGTGTGGGGGCGGACGCCCCTTCGGAGCTGTGGCACAGCCGCACGCACGGATCGGAGACATCATGAGCACCACCCCGTACCCGGAAGCCGGCCCGGACCAGGTGAGCCGAGACACCGCCGACCCGGCCGCCTCCCCGGTGGTCTCGGTCAAGCCGGTCGTCCTGCCCGCCCCCGAGCGCGGCCAGGACCTGCATGTACGGGTGACCGCGCCGGTCACCGGCCGGGACCTGCCCATCGTCGTGTTCGCCCACGGGTTCGGCTCGGACCTGGACGGATACGCGCCCCTGACCGACCACTGGGCCGCCCACGGCTTCGCCGTACTCCAGGCCACCCACCTGGACTCCCGGCGGCTGGGCCTGCCCGCGGACGACCCCCGCAGGCCGCGGCTGTGGCGGTGGCGGGTCGACGACCTCAAGCGCATCCTCGACGGCCTCGACGTGCTGGAGGCGGCGGTCCCCGGGCTGGCAGGGCGCCTGGACCGCGGGCGCGTCGCGGCGGCCGGGCACTCCGTCGGCGGGCAGAGCGCCGGGGTCCTGCTGGGACTGCGCGTCACCGACCCGCAGACCGGGATCGCCGAGGACCTGTCCGACCCGCGGGTCTCGGCGGGCGTCCTGCTGGCCACGGCCGGCGCGGGCGGGGACCACCTGACCCCCGAGGCCGCACGCGACCTGCCCTGGCTGCGGGAGGTCGACTTCTCCCGCATGGCCGCCCCGGCCCTGGTGGTGGCCGGGGACGCGGACGAGCTCCCGGTGACGACCAGGGGGCCGGAGTGGACCGCCGAGCCCTACGCGCTCAGCCCCGGCGGCAAGGGCCTGCTCACCCTCTTCGGCGGCCGCCACCTGCTCGGCGGCATCTCCGGCTACGGGGCCGCCGAGACCACCGACGAGGACCCCGGGCGCGTCGCCCTCGTCCAGCGGGTCACCCTGGCCTTCCTCCGCCGGGCGCTGGGCGTCGACACGGTCGGCTGGGAGGCGGTGAAGGCGGAGCTGGCCGACGGCGTCCACCCGTCGGGGCGGCTCGAGACCAAGGGCGGGATCTGAACAGGGCGACACGAAG
Source organism: Nocardiopsis endophytica (assembly GCF_027706725.1). Taxonomy (GTDB): domain Bacteria; phylum Actinomycetota; class Actinomycetes; order Streptosporangiales; family Streptosporangiaceae; genus Nocardiopsis_A; species Nocardiopsis_A endophytica. The sequence continues at coordinate 16,126 of NZ_JAQFWQ010000003.1, read as the reverse complement.
AAAGGCCCGGCGTCTGCCGGGCCCGTCCTCGTTGCGGCGCGTGTGCCGGGCGGTCCGCCCGGCCTCCTCGGCCGGTCAGCGTGCGCGGCGGCGCATCCGCTCGACGTCGAGGAGCACGACGGCCTTGGCCTCGATCCGCAGCCAGCCGCGGAGCGCGAACTCGGCCAGCGCCTTGTTCACGGTCTCGCGCGAGGCGCCGACCAGCTGGGCCAGCTCCTCCTGGGTGAGGTCGTGGTGCACGTGGAGGCCGTCCTCGCCCTCCTTGCCGAACTTGTCGGCCAGCTCCAGGAGCTGCTTGGCCACCCGGCCCGGCACGTCGGTGAAGACCAGGTCGCTCATCACGTCGTTGGTCCGGCGCAGCCGCGCGGCCAGCGCCTTGAGGAGCTGGAGCGACACGTGCGGCTGGCTCACGATGAAGGGGCGGAGGTCGTCGTGGCCCAGCCCGGCCAGCACGGTGTCGGTCACGGCCACCGCGCTCGCGGTGCGCGGCCGGGGGTCGAACAGCGACAGCTCGCCGAACATCTCGCCCGGACCCAGGACCGCCAGCAGGTTCTCCCGGCCGTCGACCGCCGAGCGGGTCAGCTTCACCTTGCCGCTCAGCACGACGTAGAGCCGGTCGCCCTCGTCGCCCTCGGAGAACAGGGTCTGGCCCCGGCCGAGGCGCACCTCGCTCACCGACGCGCGCAGCGCCGCGGCGCCCTCTTCGTCGAGTGCCTCGAAAAGAGGCGCCTTGCGCAGCACCTCGTTGGTCTCGTCCACCACTTCCTCCTTGCAACCTGACCGTCAACAGTGTGACGTATATCGCACCCGTGTGTGAAACCAGGTCGTTATCTCGGCTTGTCGTCCGGGTGATGCGACCAGCCCGTCACAGCCGACGTCAGCCCTCCCCGATAGTAGTCGCCGTGACCGCCCGGATCGTGCCGACACCGCCGTTCCCGTCGCATTGCGGACATAATCTGCGCCACCATGACGTGGGCGAACGGGTCCGGCCGCCCCCGCCCCCCGGCGGAGCGCGGCCCGGGTACGTACCCTTTGGGTGTGCCTGGTGATGCTTCCACGACCGCCCAGCCCGCGGCGGCGGCGCCCCCCGGGGCCCCGACGCCCACGGGGGAGACGCGCCTCGCCCTGGTCCGCCGGGCCCGACGGATGTACCGCGAACTCGTCCGCCTCTACCCCGACGCCCACTGCGAGCTGGACTTCGAGAACCCCCTCCAGCTGCTGGTCGCCACCGTGCTCTCCGCCCAGACCACGGACCGGCGGGTGAACGCGGTCACGCCGGGCCTGTTCGCGCGCTTCCCCACCGCCGCCGACCTCGCCGGGGCCGACCGCGTGGAGCTGGAGGGCATCCTGCGCCCCACCGGCTTCTACCGGGCCAAGGCCGACAACGTGATCCGTCTCGCCCAGGCGCTGTGCGAGCGGCACGGCGGCGAGGTCCCCGGCGACCAGGACGACCTGGTGAAGCTGCCCGGTGTCGGCCGCAAGACCGCGAACGTGGTGCTCGGCAACGCCTTCGGGGTGCCCGGGATCACCGTCGACACCCATTTCGGGCGGCTCGCCCGCCGCTTCGGCTGGACAGCCCAGACCGACCCCGTCCGCGCCGAGCGCGAGGTGGGGTCGCTGTTCGAACCCAAGGACTGGACCATGCTCTCGCACCGCGTCATCTGGCACGGGCGCCGCGTGTGCCACGCCCGCAAGCCCGCCTGCGGCGCGTGCGGCCTGGCCCGGATGTGCCCCGCCTTCGGGGAGGGCCCAACCGACCCCGACGCCGCCCGGTCCCTGCTGCGGGACGGACCGCGCGCATGACCGACCTCAGGACCGAACAGGTCGGCGCCCCCGCCCCCGACTGGCTGACCGCGCTGGCCGAGGCCGGCTCCCGGATGCCGGTCCCGCCGCTGCTGCGCCCGCCCGCCTCGGGCGGCCGCCGCGCCGCCGTGCTCATCCTCTTCGGCGCCGGCCCCGCCGGCCCCGAGGTACTGCTCATCCAGCGCAACGACGGGCTGCGCCGCCACTCCGGCCAGCCCGCCTTCCCCGGCGGCTCGTTCGAGGATGGCGACAGCACCCCCGAGGAGTGCGCCGTGCGCGAGGCCGTGGAGGAGACCGGGGTCGACCCCGCGGGGATCGACCCGGTGGGGCGCCTGCCCGAGCTCTACATCCGGCACAGCGGCTTCCGGGTGGCCCCGGTGCTGGCCTGGTGGCGCTCCCCGTCTCCGGTGCGCGCCGCCGACGCCGGGGAGGTGGCCTCGGCCGCCGCGGTCCCGGTGGCCGAGCTGGCCGACCCCGCCAACCGGGTGCGGGTGGAGGTCGCCGGGCGCGGCGCGGCCGGTCCGGGCTTCCGCGCGGGCGGGATGCTCGTGTGGGGGTTCACCGCCGGGGTGGTGGACGAGCTGCTGCGGCTCGGCGGCTGGGAGCGGCCCTGGCGGAGCGCGGCCACCGAAGTGGTCACGCTCGTGCCGCCGGGGTCGGCGATACCGTAACGGGATGGAAGGCATCGTGCTGGACGCGCTCTTGGTCGTCCTGGTGCTGCTCTTCGCGGGGTCCGGGTACCGGCAGGGGTTCATCGTCGGCGTGATGAGCTTCGCCGGATTCATCGGCGGCGGGGTGCTGGCGGCGCTGGGCGCGCCGCCGCTGATCCAGTCGATGGTCTCCGACCCCGGGCGGCAGGCGCTGCTCGCGATCGCGGTGGTCTTCCTGTCCGCGGCGATGGGCCAGTTCGTCGCCTCCTACCTGGGGGCCCTGGTGCGCAACCGGGTCACCTGGGACTCGGCGCGGGTGCTGGACGCCATGGGCGGGGCGGTGGTCAGCGGCGCCGCGGTGCTGCTGGTGGCCTGGCTGGTGGGCAGCGCGGTGGCGAACTCCTCGCTGCCGGTGGTCACCGGGCAGGTGCAGAACTCCCGGGTGCTGCACCAGGTCGACCGGGTGATGCCGCCGGCCGCCGACACCTGGTTCTCCACCTTCCGCAAGATCGTCGACCAGAGCGCGTTCCCGCAGGTGTTCAGCGGGCTGGGCACCGGCGAGCCCGCCGAGGTGGAGCCGCCCGACCCGGCGGTGCTCACCACCGAGGAGCTGCGCGAGTCCAGCCAGAGCATCGTGAAGGTGCTCGGCACCGCGCCCTCGTGCCGCCGCCGTGTGGAGGGGACCGGGTTCGCCTACGCGGGCGACCGCATCATGACCAACGCGCACGTGGTCGCCGGGGTGACCGAGGACCTGCGGGTGGTCACCCGCAACGGGCGCCAGCTCCCGGCGACGGTGGTGCTGTACGACCCGCAGCAGGACATCGCGGTGCTCGACGTGCCCGGGCTGGACCTGGACCCGCTGGACTTCGAGCACGAGGCCGCCAAGGGCGACGACGCGGTGGTGGCGGGCTTCCCCAAGAACAACGGGTTCACGGCGGTCCCGGCCCGGATCCGCGCCGAGCAGACCGCGCAGGGGCCCGACTTCTACCACTCCACGCAGGTGAGCCGGGAGATCTACCAGGTGCGCGCGCTGGTGCGGCCGGGCAATTCCGGCGGCCCGCTGCTGTCGGCCGACGGGACCGTGTACGGCGTGGTGTTCGCCGCCGCGACCAACGACGACGAGACGGGCTACGTGCTCACCGCCGACGAGGTCGCCGAGAACGCCCAGACGGGTCTGGAGGCGGACGAGCCGGTGTCCACCCAGCACTGCGACTGAGAGGGACGCGAGGGGCGGCGCAGGGGGCTGCGCTCACCAGGCGTCCTCTTCGTCGGACAGATCCTCGTCCCGAGGGCGCCGCGCGTCCTCGCGGGCGTGCCGGAGCCACGCCGCGCGTTCGGCCGCTCGGTCCTGAGCACGCTCGGCGGGACCGGGGCACATGCCTTGCGGCTCGTTCACATGTCGACGCTAGAGGAAAGGCGGGGAACCCGCGATGGAACTGACGGTTCTGGGGAGCGCGTCCCCCTATCCACGTCCCGGCAACCCGTGCTCGGGATACCTGGTGCGGCACAACGGCACGGCCCTGTGGATGGACGCCGGGCCGGGCACCCTCGCCGAGCTCCAGCGCCATGTCCGGCCCGACCGGTTGGACGGGATCTGGATCTCCCATCTGCACGCCGACCACGTGTCGGACCTGCTGACCGCCTACTACGCGCTGCTCTACGCCGACCTGGAGCCGTCGGGGCCCATCCCGCTGTACGGCCCGCCGGGCACGGCGGAGCGGCTGCGGCACTTCCTGTCCAACCAGGGCCCCAGTCCCGTGGAGAACGCGTTCGACGTGCACGAGCTGCACGACGGGCGCACCGACCGCATCGGCGGGCTCACCGTGCACTCACGTGCCGTCGAGCACGGCTTCCCGGCCTTCGGCGCGCGCATCGGCACCGGCGACGCGGGTGACGGCGTCCTGGCCTACTCCGGCGACACCGGCCCCTGCCCGGCCCTGGACGAGCTGGCCGAGGGGGCGTCGCTGCTGCTGTGCGAGGCCGACCTGGACACCCCCGCCGACGGCGAGGCCGTGCACCTGACACCGGAGCAGGCGGGCGAGAGCGCCCGCAAGGCGGGCGCCGGAAGGCTGGTGCTGACCCACGTAGGGCCCTCTCTGCGGCCCGAGGAGGCGGTCGCGAGGGCCCAGGCGGTCGTCGGTGGGCCGACGGCCTACGCGGCGCCTGGAGAGGCGTTCAGCGTCTCCTGAGGCGCACCGGGCCGCAGGGGCCGCCGGGGCGGTGGGGGAGCGGTGCGCCGTGACCGGCCGGCGCCGGCGGCGTCAGCCGTCCGCGCGGTGGATCTCCACCGACTCCAGCACCACGTCCTCCACCGGCTTGTCGGCGCCGTCGGTCTCCACCTGGGAGATGGCCTCGACCACCTCCTGCCCCTCGGTCACCTCGCCGAAGACGGTGTGGAGGCCGTTGAGGTGCTCGGCCGGGGCCGTCGTGATGAAGAACTGGGAGCCGTTGGTGTCCGGCCCCGAGTTGGCCATGGCGAGCAGCCCCGGCCGGTCGAACTCCAGGCCGGGGTCGATCTCGTCGTCGAAGGTGAACCCGGGGCCGCCGGTGCCGGTGCCCGTCGGGTCGCCCCCTTGGACCATGAACCCGGGGATCACCCGGTGGAACACCGTGCCGTCGTAGAACGCGCGCTCACCCGTCTCCGGGTTCTCCGCGAGCTCCCCCTCGGCGAGCCCGGCGAAGGTGAGCACCGTCTCCGGGGCGCTCTCGGGGAAGAACGCGACCTCCACGACGCCTTCGGAGGTGTGCAGGGTCGCGCCCTCGACGTCCTCGGCACCGTCGGCGGAGGCCCCGCCGGAACAGCCCGCGGCGGTGAGCACGGCGGCCGCGGCCAGCACGGCCGGCGCCGCGGCGCGGTGCCTCACGCCGCGGCCTCCAGGGGCCAGCTCATCCGGACGGCGGTCCCCTCGTCTCCGGGCTCGATGCGGACCTCGTCGGCCAGGCCGACGATGACCGCGAGCCCCACGTCGGGGGACAGGCCCGACACCCCGCCCGGCGGGGTGCTCTCCCCCGGGTACAGGCCGGTGCCGACGGGCTCGTGGTCGGTGGCGGCCGCGTCCGGCTCCTTGGCCGGGGCGCGGTCGGTGACGACCACCTCGAAGCGGCGGGCGGCGCCCGCGTGCCCGTTGGACGGGGCGGCGGTGCCGGCGGCCCGCTGGGCGGGGGCGCCGTCGGCGGAGCCGTCGATGAGCTCGACGGTGATCGGTCGCCCGGGGCAGTGCGCGCGGTGCGCCTCGACGGCGCGGGAGCACGCCTCCCCGACGGCGAGCCTGATCTCGTCGAGGGCGGACTCGGCGATGCCCGCCCGGCGCGCGACGGCCGTGGCCATCAGGCGGGCCGTGCGCACATGGGCGGGCAGCGCGCTGATCGTGAGCTGGACGAGAGCCATCTTCTCGCTCGTTTACGCAGCCGGTTACTTGGAGGCGCGTTTGTCGATGGCCTCCTGCACCGACTCATAGATGCCGAAGACCTTGGTCAGTCCCGTGATGCGGAAGATCTTGAGGATCCGCTCCTGGGTGCAGACCAGGTCGAGGGTGCCGTCGTGCGCCCGGACGCGCTTGAGGCCGCCCACGAGCACCCCGAGACCCGTCGAGTCGAGGAACTCCACCTTCTCCATGTTCACCACGAGGTGGAAGTTGCCCTTGTTGACCAGGTCGATCAGGAGCTCACGCAGCCGAGGCGCGGTATAGACGTCGATCTCACCTTCGACGACGACGATCTCCGTGTCGTCCTGGGTGTGGTGATCCAGCTTCAAGTCCACTAGTCCTCCAGCGCCGAACCGCGAAACCGCGAGTGATCTGTGCCGGGCGTTACCCCGCAGGGCGGCATTCAACCACGCTTTTCCCCCGGGCCTTCCGGCTTCCGCACGGAAAACCCGGACACCGCGCGTCTGTTCCCCCGGATGTCACACTGAAACCGGTGGCCGACGGCCGCCCGCGTGGTGCGAGGGCCGCCGAGGGAGGGTGTCGAGCGTGGGACCGTGGGAATCGACACTCCGGCGATCGTGGCGTGACCATACCCGGAACCCGCAGGTGACACATGTGGAGCGGCTGGCACGTGGCGACGGGGTAAGTGAAGACTGGCCGACATGGACACCGCCCTCCGTTCGGCGCGGGCTCGCCGAGTCGGGGATCACGGCGCCGTGGTCGCACCAGGTCGACGCCGCGAGCCGGGCGCGCTCCGGTAGCAACGTGATCATAGCGACCGGCACGGCGTCGGGGAAGTCGCTGGCCTTCCTGCTCCCGGCCGCCGAGGCGGTGGCCGACGGCGGCTCCGTGCTCTACATCGCACCGACCAAGGCGCTCGCCGCCGACCAGCTCCGCGGGGTGCGCGCGATCGCCCCGGACCTGCGCGCGGCCGTCTACGACGGCGACACCCCGGGCCAGGAGCGGTCCTGGATCCGCGCGCACGCCGACTACGTGCTCACCAACCCGGACATGCTGCACCACGCGGTGCTGCCCCGGCACGCCTCCTGGGCCTCGTTCCTGCGGCGGCTGCGCTACGTCGTCGTCGACGAGGCCCACCACTACCGGGGCGTGTTCGGCTCGCACGTGGCACAGATCATCCGTCGGCTGCGGCGGGTGTGCGCGCGTTACAAGGCCGAGCCCGTGTTCATTCTCGCGTCGGCCACCACCGGCACGCCCGCCGAGAGCGCGTCCCGGCTGGTGGGGGCAGAGGTCGAGGCGGTGGTGCGGGACGGCTCCCCGCGCCCGGCCGTCGACTTCGCCCTGGTCGAGCCCGAGCTGACCGAGCTGCGCGGCGAGCGCGGCGCCCCGGTGCGGCGCACCGCGACCGCCGAGGCCGCCGACACCCTGGCCGCGCTGGCCGCCCAGGGGGTGCGCACGCTCGCCTTCGTGCGGTCCCGGCAGGGGGCCGAGGCCGTGGCACTGGCCGCCCAGCGCACGCTGCGCGACGCCGACCGGCCCGACCTCGCCGAGCGGATCGCCGCCTACCGCGCCGGCTACCTGGCCGGGGACCGCCGCTCGCTTGAGGAGCGGCTGCGCACCGGCGACCTGCTCGGGCTGGCCACCACCAACGCGCTGGAGCTGGGGGTGGACATCACCGGGGTGGACGCGGTGCTGGTGGCGGGGTGGCCGGGCACCCGGGCCTCGCTGTGGCAGCAGGCGGGCCGGGCCGGGCGCCGCGGCGCCGACGCGCTCGCGGTGTTCATCGCGCGCGACGACCCGCTCGACACCTACCTGGTGCACCACCCGGCGTCCATCTTCGGGGCGTCGGTGGAGGCGACCGTGATCGACCCGGACAACCCGTACGTGCTGGGGCCGCACCTGTGCGCGGCCGCCGCGGAGGTGCCGCTCACCCGCGCGGACCTGGAGGTGTTCGGGCCGCGGGCCGGGGAGGCCGTGGAGGACCTGGTGCGCCGGGGGCTGCTGCGCGCGCGCCCGCGCGGGTGGTTCTGGACGCGGCGGGAGCGCGCGAGCGACCTGGCCGACATCCGGGGGTCGGGTGGGCCGCCGGTGCAGATCGTCGACTCGGGCAGCGGGCAGCTGCTGGGGACCATCGACGAGTCCGCGGCGCTGAACACCGTGCACGAGGGCGCCGTTTACCTGCACCAGGGGCGCAGCCACCTGGTGGAGGAGCTGGACCTGGAGGACGGGGTGGCGCTCGTGCACGAGGAGGACCCCGGCTATTCCACCTGGTCGCGGGAGGTCACCGAGATCGAGGTGCGCGCCACCCTGCGCAGCGCCGGCTGGGGGCCGCACACGGTGGAATTCGGCGACGTACGGGTGGGGCGGCAGGTGGTCGGCTACCTCAAGCGGGACGTGCGCTCCGGGACGGTGCTGGGGGAGCAGCCGCTCGACCTGCCGGAGCGGCCGCTGGACTCGCGGGCGGTGTGGTGGACCCTCGCGCCGGAGGCGGCCGAGCGGCTGCGCAAGGAGGACGTGGAGCTGCGCGGGGCGGCGCACGCGGCCGAGCACGCCGCGATCGGGCTGCTGCCGCTGTTCGCCACGTGCGACCGGTGGGACATCGGCGGGGTGTCCACGGCCGAGCACGCCGACACGGGGCGGCTGACGGTGTTCGTGTACGACGGGCACGAGGGCGGCGCGGGGTTCGCCGAGCGCGGCTTCGCGGCGGCGCGGGAGTGGCTGGCGGCGACGCGGGCGGCGATCGCGGACTGCGAGTGCGCGCGGGGGTGCCCGTCGTGCATCCAGTCGCCCAAGTGCGGGAACGGCAACGAGCCGTTGAGCAAGCCGGGGGCGCTGCGGCTGTTGGACGAACTGCTCGCCCACTCTCCACAGGGCGGTGCGCCGGAGCCCGGAGAGGCGGGGGAGGCGGCCGAGATCGGGCCGTGATGGGGATCGGTGAAACCCGTGGGCACACGCCTGCGGGGGCGGCTCCGGGGGAGTTTTCCACACCGTAATTCACAGCCTGTGGGTAATTCGCAGCGGTTATCCACAGGCGGGGGATTTCCCATTCCACAGCGGGGCGCGGGCGCCCACGATGGCCCCCACAGGCGCGGTCCCGGCAGGTGGCCGCGCGAGGTCCGCGCTTTGGAGGTCCACCGTGACCGCAATCCGCGGCGGCCCCGCCGGGGCCGTCTTCCGGTGTTCGCCCCCTGTTCCCCCGCCGTCCGTCCCGGGTGGGGTGCGCCTTCTTCCCAAGGGGAAGGGGGTGCGCCGCGGCGGCCCCGCGGCGGGTCCGCGTATCGGCGGCGACAGGGGAATGTCCACGGCCGAGTACGCGATCGGAACCGTTTCGGCGGTCGCGTTCGCCGCCGTTCTCTACGCAATTCTGACCAGTTCCGAAGTCCGCGAGACGCTGACCCGGATCGTCGTCGATGCGCTCCAGTCCGTGGGGTGAGGCCCGCCGAAACCCCCGCCCGGAAGGGAATCCGGGCGGGGGCGAGCGCTCCGCGCCCGACGCGGAACGCGGCATCGCGACCGCCGAGACCGCCGTCGCCCTGCCCGCCCTCGCCCTGGTGCTGGCGCTGTCCATCGCCGCGGTGAACGCGGTGGCCACCCACCTGGAGTGCGTGGACGCGGCCCGGGCGGGGGCACGGGCGCTGGCGCGCGGGGAGAGCGAGGCGGTGGTGCTCCGGGAGGCGTCACGGGCGGCCCCGGAGGAGGCGCGGGTCCGGGCGAGCCGCACCGGGGGCGAGGCGCGGGTGGAGGTTTCGGCCCCGGTCCGAATCATGCCCGGAATGCCCGCCCCCGTCCGGGCCGTGGCCACGGCGGCGACGCCCGTGGAACCGGGGGCGGCCCCATGAGCGGGTCGTCTCGCGCCCCTGCGCGGTGGAGCCTCCGTCCCGCGAGGCCGGTGCGGTGGATCCGGCGTCGGACCCGGCCGCGGACCCGGCCGCGCCCCGCCGTCGGGGCTCTGGTCGGCCCCCTGCCGCCGGGCGTCGCCCCCTCCCTGCGGGCGCCGTTGGAGCGGCCTGTGGACAGTGGGTCGGGGACGGTGTGGGTGCTGGTGGTGTGCGCCCTGGTGTGGACGGCGGCGGTCGCTGCGGTGATCGTCGGCGGCGCCCGCGTCGACCGGCACCACGCCGGGGCCGCCGCGGACCTGGCGGCCCTGGCCGGTGCACGTCGGGCGGCGGAGGGCGCGGACCGGTCCTGCGCCGCCGCGGCCCGGACGGCCAGGGCGAACGGGGCCCAAGTGGAGTCGTGCGCGACGGAGGGGCTGGAGGTCGTCGTGGAGGTGTCGGTCCCCGTGAGGACCTGGCCGACCCGTGCCCACGCCAGAGCGAGAGCGGGCCCGGTGGAGGCGAAGGCCTACGACTGACGGCGGTCGCGTCCCGTGACCCGAAGGCCGGACCCTGTCCGGCCTTCGGGAGTAGCGACCGGTGATGCGCCTTCCGGTGGGCGGACGATGGCCGGCCGCGGAGGGCGGTCACTTCCGCCGAGGGGTCCTCCGCTCCAGCGGACGCCGTCCTCTCGGTCCACGTCGCCCTCGTGGCGGTCGGCCCCGAGCGGGACCTCCAGAGGCGACGTCCCTGAGACCACGACGCAGTCCTCGGTGCTGCTCGACGAATGCCCGTCCACCCACGTCGCCCTCGTGGCGGTCGGCCCCGAGCGGGACCTCCAGAGGTGACATCCCTGAGATCACGACGCAGTCCTCGGTGCTGCTCGACGAATGCCCGTCCACAAGGCTCCGGTGCGCCTGTGGGCGGCGGACATGAGACCGAACGCCTGTGCCCCGTCGGGCGACGACGACCACCCGCTTCGCGAGGCGCGACGGCGCGCTCAGCATCGCCGAAGGACCACGAGCGGCCCGGGGGGCGTGCCTCCGAGGCCCCGACGAACGCATTCCTGTCCTCATCCTCGATCACGAAGGATCGCCATGGGTGCCCACTCCCGACCCCCGGAACGCCGTCCCGCCTCCCCCTCCTCCCGCAGGGTGCGACGGGTCGCCCTCCTGTCGGCCGGTGTCCTCCTCCTCGGCGGAGGGGCGTCGGCGGCCGAAGTGCTGCCCAGCCCGGCTCCCCCGTCGGACTCCTCGCCCGACGAGGTCACGGAGACGAGGGCGCCGGGAATCCTCCCCTCCCTCCCGTCGACCGGCCCCGTACCGCCGGATCTCCCGCTGCCCCCGCCTCCGCCGCCGCCCGTGCGGCCGGTCGTGCCGGACGCCCCCGCGCCCCCTGAAGCCCCCGACACCGGCACGGCGGGCGACGGCCGGCAGTCGGCCCCGCCTCCCTCGCCGCGCCCGTCCCCGACCCGGTCGCCCTCCCCGACGCCCGTCCCTTCCGTGTCCCCGAGCCCGTCCCCCTCGCCCTCGCCGTCGGCGAGCGCCACTGCGACGACGCCCGGTTCCGGTCCGTCCGACGCGTCCGGCCCGGCACCCGAGCCCGAGGTCGCCTTCGGATACACCCCTTCCGAACCGGCGTCCGACGCGCGCCCGCTGAGCACGGCCGCGGCCTGGCTGCTCCCGCTCCTCGCGGTGGCGGCCCTGGCACTGCGCCTCAGCGTGGGCTGGCCCCGCTTCCCGCCCCGCTACCGGGGGCGGCGCCGGGTCGCCCGCGACGCCCCTATGGGCCCGTGAGGCCGCCGACGAGGGAGGCCACCAGCGGTACCACCCCGATCAGTACGAACGCGGGGAGGAAGCACAGGCCCAGCGGCGCGACCACCAGCACCGCCGTGCGCTGGGTGCGGGCGAGGGCGCGCCCGTGGGCCGCTCGTCGCGCCTCGGCGGCGTGGTGGGCGACGAGGTCGCCGACGGGGGCGCCGGTCTCCGCGGCGCGGGTGAGGGTGCGCCCGAGGGCGGCCAGCTCGGGAGGACCGCCGACCGACCGCCACGCGCGTTCCGGCGCGGCGCCGAGGCGCTGCCGTTCGGCCACCTCGGCCAGGGCCTCGCCCAGCGGCCCGCCGATGGAGTGGGACAGGGCGGACAGGACGTGGCCGGTCTCCCCGCCGGCGCGGACCCCGGCGACCAGGAGGTCGAGCGCCAGGGGGAGACCGGCGGCGATCCTGGCCTCCCGCTCCCTGTCCTGGGCGCCCGCGACCCGGCGCAGTCCCAGCCACAGCAGGGCGCCCATCGGCGCGCCGAAGAGGAGGGCGGGGCCGGGGCCGACCGTGAGGCCGAGCGCGAGCACCGGCGCGAGGACGACCCCGGCCGTTCCCAGGCGGCCGATGCCCCGGCCCGGGGCGCGGTCCGGAGCGGGGTCCGCCGTTCCGGGCGGGGGAAGGAGGGCCTCCAACCGCAGCCGCGCCACGGAGGGGCCGGGGAACAGCAGCAGGCGGACGGCGTAGGTCCCGAAGACGACTACGACCGTGCCGAGGACGGTGGTCATTCCCCCTCCAAGGCGGAGACGGCCTTGCGGACCATGCCGTTGGTCCACCACAGGCCCAGCGCGTCCAGCAGCACACCGCCGGCGAGGCACGCCAGGCCCACGGGTGTGGTGAACAGGAACACGATCGGTCCGGTGCCCATCGCCGCGGACAGGCCGAGCCCGGCCGCGGGGAGGATCGCGAGCAGGACGGCGGTCGTGCGTGGGCCCGCCAACTGGGCGGTGAGCTCACGGCGCCGTTCCTCCTCCTGGGAAAGGGAGGCGGCCAACCGCTCGGACACCTCGGCCAGCCCGGCCCCGGAGCGGGAGGCCACCGCCCAGCACGCGGCCAGGTGGGACAGCCCGGCCATTCCGGGGGCGGTTCCGGCACGGCGAAGGGCCTCGGCCGGGTCGGCCCCGCTCCGCGCGGCGGCGGCGACGGGGGCCAGGGCGTCGGCGCCCGCCTCGACGGCTTCGGCGGCCGAGCGCTCCAACGCGGCGGTCGGGGGCCGACCGGCCCGCAGCTCGGAGGCGAACGCGCGGCACACGGCGATGGCCGTCTCCCGCCCGTGGGCGCGTGCCCGCCCGAGGAGCCGATCAATGAGCGCACGGAGGAGCCGGAGCGCGGAGGCGTGGGGGCGCGGCCCATCCCCAGGCGTGTGGAGAACCGCCATCAGGCGAACATGCGCGGGCGACGGCACGAGCGCCATGGCGACAGCACCGGCACTCCCGAGAACCATGAGCCCCACCCCGACCTCGACCAGGGGAAGACCGTCCACCGGACCTCCTTCACAGACGCCCCACAACCGTGTTGGTCTCGGGAAATGTGCCTCCAAGGGTCCGCGTGGATGGGTGGGCGGGCCGCAGGGGTCGAGCCTCGCTGGCTCCGCCGTTGAGCGCCGTGCCTGCGTCGTTGGTCTCGGGAAATGTGCCTCCAAGGGTCCGCGTGGATGGGTGGGCGGGTCGCAGGGGTCGAGCCTCGCCGACTCCGCCGTCGAGCGCCGTTCCCGCCGTTGGTCTCGGGAAATGCGCTCCTGAAAGCGGCCCGGTAGCGTCGGTTCTCCCGAGTTCAACGAGGCGGGCACTTCCACTCGGTGCCGACGCGGGCGGCCAGGTCCGCATGGGCCTCGCCCTCCTCCGGTGGGCCCTGCCTCGGGAACAGCACCGCGGGGACCGCCCGCACCAGGCCGTCCCCGCTCCTCCTCAACACGCACACCTGCGCCGGTCTCCGCATCCCGTCCTCCCCGCGCACCATGTGGACGGCCACGGCCCCCGTCGCCGCGAGCTGGCTGTGCGCAGCCTCCCTCGTCAGGCCCGCCGCGCAGGCCAGCGCCTCGATCCGGGCGGGCAGCTCCTCCGCCGCGTTGGCGTGCACCGTCCCCGAGCCCCCTTCGTGGCCGGTGTTCAAGGCCGCGAGCAAGGACACCACCTCGGCCCCGCGCACCTCGCCCACCACCAGGCGGTCCGGGCGCATCCGCAGCGCCTGGCGCACCAGCTGCGGCAGGTCCACCTCGCCGGTGCCCTCGATGTTCGGCGGCCTGGCCTGCAGCCGCACAACGTGCGGGTGGCGCGGCCGCAGCTCCGCCGAGTCCTCCACCAGGACCAGCCGCTCACCCGGCCCCGCCAGCGACAGCAGCGCCGACAGCAGCGTCGTCTTGCCTGTCCCCGTCCCGCCGGTCAGCAGCAGCGGCACCCGCGCGTGCACCAGCGCCTCCAGCAGCCGCACCGCCTGCGCCGACAGCGACCCCCGCCGCTCCAACTCGGCCAGGTCCAGTCCGCCGCGCGGCGGCAGCCGCAGCGACAGGCACGCCCCCTCCGGGGCCACCGGCGGCAGCACCGCGTGCAGCCGCGCCCCCGACGGCAGTCGGGCGTCGCACCACGGCGCCGCCGCGTCCAGCCTGCGCCCCGCCTGGGCGGCCAGCCGCCGGGCCAGCGCCCGCACCTGCTCCTCGCCCGCGAACCGCACCCGGGTGGCCCGGCGCAGCCCCTCCGGCCCGTCCACCCACACCTCCTCGGGCCCGTTCACGAGGATGTCGGTCACGTCCGGGTCGGCCATCAGCGGCTCCAACGGCCCCGTCCCGGACAGTTCGGCGCTGAGCACCCGCACCACCGCCAGCAGCTCGGCGTCGCCCAGCACCGCCCCCTCCGCGCGCACCGCCGCCGCGACGCGGGACGGGGACGGTGCGTCGCCGTCGCGCACCAGGCGCGCCCGCACGGACTCCAGCAGAGCGGTGTCGGGGCGGGTCACGACGCCTCCACGGCGGGCGCGCGATCCGGGGCGCGCACGGACTCCAGAAGTCGGCCGGCGGCCCTGGCTAGCGGGGAGGAGCGGTCGGCGCCGGGCAGGCCGCCCCGCTCCAGCGCCTTCCTCACACGCGGGTCCTCGGGCACGTTCCCCGCGAGCTCCAGGCCGAGGGTCGCCGCCACCGTCGCCCCGGGGAGGCCGGGACCCGCGCCCCGGGTCACCAGGCGCAGCACCGAGGTGTGCGTCCGAAGCCGGGGGATGAGCCGGTGGGCCGCCATCACCGAGCAGAAGTCGGCGGGCACCACCACCAGCACCGCGGTGCACCGCCGCAGCGCCTCCACCGCACCCGGGCCGGGGGCGCGCGGGGCGTCGACCACCACCAGGTCGCCGCCGAGCGCCGCCGCGCCCAGGACCGCGCGCAGTGCCGGGGCGGGCACCTCCTCGGCCGGGCCGCTGTCCCAGGTCACCACCGGGCACCCGCGCACCCGCGGCAGCACGCCGCTCAGGGCGGGCCAGCTCATCCGTCCCTCGCGGGCGAGCAGGTCGCCCCACCGGGTGCCGCCCAGTCCGTCGGCGCCGCAGAGCAGGTCCAGCCCGGGGCCGAGCGGGTCGGCGTCGACGAGGGCGGTGCGCAGTCCCGCCCGCACACCCGCCATGGCCAGCGCAGCCGCGAGCACGCTGGCTCCGGCCCCGCCGCGTCCGCCGACCGCGGCCACCACCGGGCACGGGCCCAGACGCTCCCGCCCGGCGTCGGCCAGCAGGTCGGTCAGCCGCGCCTCGTCACCGGGCAGCCGCAGCAGCGCCCGGACCCCGGCGCGCAGCGCGTCGGGCTCGGGCGCGGGGGAGTCCGTGGGCAGGGGGCCGACGGCGGCCAGGGCGTGCGGGTGCGGCGGCGGCTCCAGGTCGGCGACGGACCGCAGCAGGTCGCCGCCGACGACGACCAGCGGGGCCCGCGCCCAGTCGCGCAGCGCCGCACCGGCGGAGGCGGCGACGTCCACCTCGACGGAGGCGGCGGCCGCAAGCCGCAGCAGGTCGTCCAGCAGCTCGGGATCGTCGGTGGCCAGCAGAGGGCGGGCACGTTCCATACGACCGACGATCACCCGCCCGGGAGCGTGGCGGTAGGGGGTCCACCCCGCCTGTGGACAGCCACGCGGCCCCCGCTGATCAGGAAGGAGTCCGCTGAACCGCGCTCTCGACCTTCGGTTCCTCCGCGTGCGGGCGTGCGGGCGTGCGGCACGGCAGTGTGCGTGGCGTGGCTGGATGGGCGGCTGAACAGGTACCCCGCTCAAGGGCCCCGGCCGGGCGCCGGACCGTCGGGTGTGGGGGTGAGGGCAGCGACGAGGAGAGGTCGGCGGCCCACTCCGCAGCGCTGCCGGGTACGGCGCGTGTGCGTGGTCACCGGAGATGGCGGCGACGGCGAGAGCGGGGCGGTTCCCGGGCCCTGCCTGCCGTCCGGCAGGTTCCTCGCGGTCCGGGTGGGCGGCGCGGTGGGCGGGGTGCGCGGTCGCCCGCGCTCGTGGCGGCCGCCGCCCCGGTGCGCCCCTTCCTGGCGATGATCTCGACAGAGGTGCTGTCATTCCGGCCGTTTTGACAGCACCTTCGTCGAGATCATCGCCGAAGGGGGCGAGCGAGGGGGCGCGGGGGCATCCAGCGTCGTGAAACCGACGCCTGATCAGCCAAAAAGCGTCGATTCCACGACGCAGGATG
>NZ_JAQFWQ010000002.1 GCF_027706725.1 Nocardiopsis endophytica | reverse complement strand
GGGCCCGCGGCGGGGGGGGGGGGCGGCCCCCCACGACCGTCACCCCGCCGAGCGCTCCCGGAACACCCTCCGGTAGGCCGCCGGGGACGTCCCCACCCCGCGCCGGAAATGCTGCCGCAGCCCCGCGCCCGTCCCCAGGCCGGTGCGGGCCGCGACCGCCTCGACCGGCAGGTCCGTCGTCTCCAGCAGCTCCCGTGCCCGTGCCAGGCGCTGCCCGTTCAGCCACTTCAGCGGCGTCGTCCCGACCTGCTCGGCGACGCGGCGCCCGAAGGTGCGCGTGCTCATCCCCGCCCGCGCCGCCAGGTCCGCGACGGTGAGCGGCTCCTCCAGGCGTCCGGCCGCCCACTCCAGCACCCCGGACAGGGGGTCGGCCGCCGACGGCGCCTCCGTCCGGGCCGGAACGAACTGCGACTGGCCGCCCTCCCGGTGCGGGGCCACGACCATCCGGCGCCCGACGTCGGCGGCGGCCGACGCCCCGAAGTCCGTGCGCACGATGTGCAGGCACAGGTCGATGGCGGCGGCCGTCCCCGCGCTGGTGAGCACCGACCCCTCGTCGACGTAGATCGACCCCTCGTCCACCCGCACGCGCGGGTGGCGCCGCCGCAGCTCATCGGCGTACATCCAGTGAGTGGTCGCCTCGCGGCCGTCGAGGAGCCCCGCCTCGGCCAGGACGAACGCGCCCGTGCACAGCCCCGCGACGCGCGCCCCGCGCCCGTGGGCGGCGCGGAGCGCCTCCAGCAGCGCGCGCGGCGGCCGGTAGGAGGGCATCACGCACGCCGGGACCACGACCAGGTCGGCGGACTCCATCGCCTCCAGCCCGTGGTCGGCCGAGAGCCGCAGCCCGCCCGAAGCGCGGTGCGGACCCGTCCCGGTGCCGCACAGCACCAGCTCGTACCACCGGGGGTCCAGGTCACGCCGGTCGGGGCCGAACACGCCGCTGGGCACGGCCAGCTCGAACAGCGGGCAGTCCTCCAGGACGGGGACGACCACTCGGATCCGCTCTTCGCTCATGGCGCGAATCTATCGAACCGTGACGTTTTCGCCAATGGCGCACCACCGCCCCGACGAGCAGGCTGACCAGGCGTGATTGCGAAGAACGCACGGACACGGCCGCGGACGGCGGCGGGAACGGGGGGACCGATGGCGGAGTGGAAGGTGGCGCTGGCCGGAGTGGCGACCATCGGCGTGGGGTTCGGGTTCGCCCGGTACGGCTACGGCCTGTTCCTCCCCGAGATCCGCGCCGAGTTCGGGCTGTCCGTCGCGGAGGTCGGCCTGGTCGGCAGCGCCACCTACGTCGGCTACCTCGCCGCCCTCGTCCTGGTCGGCCTGCTCGCCGGGGTGGTCGGCCCGCGGGTGCCCATCGTCGCCGCGGGCGCCTCGGCCGCCGTCGGCATGGGGGCGGTCGCGGTCGCCGAGCACCCCGCCGTCGCCGTGGCGGGCCTGGTCCTGGCGGGCACCAGCTCCGGGTGGGCGTGGGCGCCGTACTCCGACGCCGTGCAGCTCCTCGCCCCGGAGGAGCGCCGCGCCGGCCTGCTGGCGCTGCTGCCCACCGGGACCGCCTTCGGCACCGCCGTCGCGGGCGTGCTCGCCCTGGCCGCGCGCGGGTCGGACTGGCGCCATGCGTGGCTCGCGTTCGCCGCGGTGGCGGTGGCGGTGACGCTGTACAACGCCCGCCTGATCCCCGGTACCCCGGTGCGTCCCGCCGACGGTGAGCGGAGTGCGCGCTCGGGCCCACGCGCCTTCCTCCGCCCGGATGCGGTGCCGCTGATGGCCACGGCCCTGTCCTACGGGCTGATCGGGTCGGTGTACTGGACCTTTGCGGTCGAGGCGGTCACCGCATCGGGGACGGGGGCCGACGCGGCACCGCTCTTCTGGACGCTGATGGGCGTCGCCGGGATCGGCGGCCTGGCCTCCGGGCGCCTGTTCGGCCGGCTCGGCCTGCGCCGCTCGCACACCGTGCTGTTCGCTGCCCTGGCGGCGGCCGTCGGCCTGCTGGCGGCCGTGCCCGGACCGCTCCCGGCGGCGGTCCCGGCGGCGGTCTCGGCCGTGCTCTACGGACCGGCGTTCATGGCGGTGTCCGGCCTGCTCGCGGTGGCGAGCCTGCGCCTGTTCCCCGAGCGCCCCGCCGCCGGGTTCAGCGGCGTCGTCTTCTTCCTCGGGGTGGGCACCGTCGTCGGACCGGCGGCGCTGGGCGCGGTGGCCGACGCCTACGGCCTCCGGGCGGCGTTCCTCGCCACCGCCGGGACCGCCCTGCTCACCCTGCCGATGCGCGGGGCGCGCCGTCCTGCCCGGCCCGCTTGCTCTCCTCGTAGTAACGCGCCATCTGTGCCCAATAGACCATGGTCAGGCCCATCATGACCGCGGTCCCCGCAGCCGCCGGGACCGCCTTGCGGCGCCACGCCGAGACCGCCGCGACCGTGTTGGCCGCCGACGCGACGGCCTGCACCGCGAGCGCGGCGTCCTTGGGGCGCTCGGTGATCCACAATTCCTCGCCGAGCATGGCCCTGGTCGCCCAGTCGGAGTCGTCCTCGGGCTCGGGGAACAGCACCGGGTTCACCGCGAACCAGGCCCCTACGGCGACGGCGTGCTTCCAGTTCCGCGTCCACAACGGGACGAGGATGAGCGGTGTGGTGGCCCAGCGGGTCCAGGCGCTCCAGGGGTTGCAGTGCCGCGCGAACACCGCCCGTCGGGCGCGCGCGATGACTCCCGTGCCTTCGCGGTCCTCGTCGGGGGAGGAGTGGTCCGCCATGGTGGGCCTCCGATCTTCCGGCCTCGGGCGGGTGGCGCGGGGACGGCCGTCCCCGCGCCACGCACCATCAGCCCTTGGTGACGCTGTAGACGTTGGTCTGCATCGATCCGGAGCCGCGGAAGACCTCCAGGCCCGACTGGACGCTGGACAGGTGCTGGTTCCAGCCGAGCTCGCCCCGGTTGGCCAGGTGGTCCGTGAACGCGGTCAGGTCCCCACTGTAGGAGTCGGTCCCGCTCGTGTGCACGAACGAGTGGACGTCCCAGAGGAGGTTCCCGTTCTCGTCCCTGATCTCGCCGCGGTACAGGTCCCACTGCTGGCCGCCGACGTTCACCGTGTCGACCTTCTGGCCCAGCGGTCCCGCGCCGTGGTGCGCGGACAGCCAGACCATCACCTCGTCGCTGGGGTCGTCCTGCCAGGTCGGGTCGGAGACGTCGTGGACCCACATGTCGTAGGCGACCGACACGGGGCCGTCGGTATTGATGTCGTAGTCCCACGTGGTGTTCAGGGACTCGTCGGTCCACAGCGGGACCGGGAGCCCCGTGTTGTCCGCGTTCCAGCCCCAGTGCCATCCGAGCACCGAACTGACGTAGGACTTCACCTCGTAGGGCTCGCCCTCCCACTGCCACTCGGTGCGCCACCCGATGGTGTCGCCGCTCTGGTACAGGTCCTCGACGCACTGGGAGCCGGATCCGGCGTCCTGCCCCCATACGTTGTTGTTGAGCCAGTACTTGCCCATGGGGATCGTGCCGAACGGTTCGCAGACGGTGGCGGCGGCGCTCGCGTCGTCGGCGGCCGCGGCGCTCGCGCCGGAGGTGAGCGCGGCGGTGGTCAGGAGCAGGGCCGCCGCCGCTCCGCCGAGGCGGGCAGGGGTGCGGGGGGTCGTGGCCATGGCGGGACTCTCCTTGTTCCTAGAGCGGGGGGAGATAGGGAGGGAGAGGCGGGACGCCTGAGGGGAAGCGTTTTCCCCCGCCAGGGGGCGCCCCGGGAAGGCCGACCTTAAGGTGTGACACCGCGTTCGGCAATCGCCTCAGGGGGCCCTATTTCACCCGGCGGAACGGGTGGGGCGGCGGGCGCGCCGGGGACGTTTCATCACTTGGAGTAAAGGAGCGATGATTCTCGGTTAGAGTCACCGTTCGGGTGGCCGTCCCGCCGGTCCGCCCGCCCCCGACGTCCTCCCGACCGCGCCAGGAGACCGATGCGCTCCCGACTCCTTCCCCTCTTCCCGATCGCCGCCATGGCCGTTCTCCTCGGCCCCGTGGCCCCGTCCGCGGACGCCGCCGACGGCTTGGGCCCCGTACGCCCGGCGTTCCCCGACAGCACCGACGACGTGTTCCTGAGCGAGGCGGTCGAAGCCGCCAACGCCCACCGCGCGCGGCACGGTGCGCCCCCGCTCGAACTCGACGGAGAGCTCAACGCCCACGCGCTGAAGCGCGCCCGCGAGTTCTCCGAATACGAGGGGCTGGAGGAGGGGAGCCGGGGGCGGGAGCCGGGGCGCGGTGAGACCGTCTACCGGTCCGCATCGACCGACCCCGGCGCCGTGCCGGGCGGCGGGGACGCCGTCGACCACTGGTACGCCGGGAGCGGGGGGTACGACTACGGCGACCCCGGTTTCTCCCCGGGGACCGGGGCCTTCACCCAGCTCGTGTGGAAGGCGACGACCAAGGTCGGCGCGGCGCGCGTCAGCGAGCCGGCGTCGCCGCAGGACACCTGGCGCGAGCACTACGTCGTCCTCGTCTACACGCCGCCCGGCAACATGCAGGGCGAGTACGGGGAGAACGTGCTGCCGCCGGAGGGGTGAGCGGGAGGGGGATCACTCCAGGGCGGCGACGGCGCGCTCGGCGACCGCGACCAGCGTCTCCTCGTCCTCGGAGAACCCGGCCTCGCCGGACCCGCCCCGCGCGTCACCGGCCTCGTTGGCGGTGACCCGCACCAGCACCTCGTCCACGCGCACCAGGACCTCGCTCGACGCCTTCAGGTCGTCGGAGTCGCCCCAACGGTAGTGGACCACCAGCGCCTCGTCGCCGAGGTCGGGCTCGTGCGAGTCGATGACCTCGGAGGTCCAGTACTCGTCGTCGGACTCTTCGAGGAGGTCCTCCGACTTCGACGCGAAATCCTCCTCGGCCGCGCGCGTCCCGCGGTCGAGCTCGCCATCGTCGTCGGTCGGCAGGCCGTAGGAGACGCGCAGCCACCCCAGGGTCCCGTCGGAGAACTCGCTGTACCAGGAGCAGTCCGAGCTGTTCTCGTCGACCGACGCGTTCGGCAACTGGGCGCCGACCTCGTCGAGCTGGGCGCGGGTCGGGACGCCGCACGGGGGCTCGGGCAGGTCCTCGTTGCGGGGCGAGGCCCCCTCCGGTGCGGACGGCCCGCCGAGGGCGAGCACGGCCCCGGTGGTCCCGGCGACCACGGCGTAGGCCCCGAGGGTGACCGCCGCCGTGATCGCCACGGTGCGCCCGGTCCGGCCGCGCCGCGGCGGCGGGGGCTGAGGCGGGGCCTGGGGGACGTTCGGTGGGCCTGTGTACACGCCCGTACTCCTTCCGGTTCCGGGTCAGCCGCCGAACGCCGCCGCGGCGGCGTCGCCGAGGAGGTCCTCGGCTTCGTCGATGTCCACCGGCTCGGCGTCGTCGGGGAAGGCGAGGACGAGCGTGCCCACCACGTCCCCGTCGCGGACGATGACGGTCGCGCGCTGCTCCGAGCCGTCGGTGTAGTCGAAGCCGTCGTCGATGTCGGCGAGGATGAGCACGCTCTCCTCGCCCAGGCCGAGGTCCCGTTCCTCGGTCTCGGCCTCCGCCTCCTCCGGCGCGTACGGGTCGGGCTCCGAGGCCTGCTCGATCCGCTGCTCGTAGGCGGCGTCGGCGTCCCGGGGCGCCTCTTCGTCCCCGTACCGCTCCGTGAGCTCGGAGTCGGACTCGGTGTAGGGGACGAGCCAGCGGGCGGTCAGGTCGGCCTCTCGCCCGTCGACCTCGGCCTTCCACGAGCACAGGGTCTCGTAGCGCATCGTGCTCTGGGACTCCGGCTCGGCGTCGAGGCCGCGGAGGACGTCCTCCCCGATGGCCCCGCAGGGGTCGGCCGGGAGGCCGGGGGCGGTCCGCGGCCCGGAGGTGGAGAGGCGGTCGTAGGCGTAGACGCCCGCCGCGGTGAGCGAGCCGGCGACGACCAGTGTCACGGCGACGGTGATGCCGACGACCACCCCGGTGCGGGCGGGCGGGGGCATCGGCGGCGCCGGGGGACCGGGTGGGCCGGGTGGGCCGTACGGGGGCGGGGGAGGCGGATGCGTCATGGGGATGGTCCTAGCCGGGGAGAGGGGGCGGGACTCCCCCCAATCGTTGCATACGGTGATCGGGTGATTCGTGCGGGGTAGCCGGGACCCCTGTGTGTGAGCGTTCACAATGCGTAACGGTTAGGAAACTATCCAGTTCTCCCGGATTGCCCCCGTCGGCGCCCCGTCCGACACTCGGGTCTCGTGCCTCCCATGTGGGAGCGCTCCCAAGAAACCGAGGAAAGGCCGACCATGGCACGTACCCGCGAAAGACGGCGTGTCCTCCGCGTCCCCCGCCTCAGGCCCGTCCCCGCGGCCGCCGCCGCGCTCGTGATCGGCGCCGCCGGCCTCGTGGCGGCCGACGCGCTGCGGGACCCCTCCGGGGCCGCCCCGGCGTCCGCCGACTCCGCCGTCGTCCCCGTGGGCGCCGGGAGCTACACCGACGTGCGCCCCGAAGGCGAGCCGGGGCCGAGCGACCAGAACGGCGACGCCGTCGAACCCAAGGTGACGGACGGCTTCACCGGCCCCGCACCGACCAACGAGTGGTGGTCGTCGCTCATCTACCAGCGCTATCCCGACAACCCCTACGGCGAGAACCTCTTCGCCCACCCGTTCAGCTTCCGCCCGCACTCGGGCGGGCTGGAGGTGGGCTACCCGCAGGAGCACCAGCTGGTCGGCGACGGGCTGAAGTACGAGTACCCCCACACCGCCGACCTCACCATGGGCGCCACCGGGCTGGACGCCCCGCGCACCGAGGTCGCCGACAGCGGGGACTGGACCGTCACCGCCCAGTGGGAGGGCGGCGGCACCCTGCGCACCACCATCGGCCAGGGCCTGCCCTTCGCCTACGCCGAGACCGAGGGGGCCGACCCCGAGGTCGCCTTCGAAGGCGCGCCAGAGGTGTGGCAGTCCGAGGGCGGCGTGGTCGGTGCCAGCGTCGGCGGGCGGCACTACGCGCTGTTCGCCCCCTCCGGGGCCGAGTGGGCCCGCTCCGGCGACACCTTCACCGCGGCCGGCGCCGACCACTACTCGGTCGCCGTGCTGCCCGACCCCGGCGACCTGGACGCGTTCGCGCCCTACGCCCACTCCTTCGTGACCGATTCGCGCGTGGAGTACTCCTACGACGAGGCGGCAGCCGAGCTCACCACCACCTACCGGCTCACCACCGAGCCGAAGGAGGGCACCGAGGACGGCACGCTCATGGCGCTCTACCCGCACCAGTGGGAGAACGCCGACGACCCGCTCACCGACCTGGCCTACGCCTCGCCGCGCGGGGAGATGCGCGTCGTCGACGGGCCGGAGTTCACCACCTCGCTCACCACGCAGGGCCTGATGCCGAGCCTGCCCACGGCCGAGGGCGCCGACGAGGAGCGCATGCGGGCCCTCATCGACGAGGAGCTGAACCACGAGGACCCGTTCCGCGGAGGCGACGACACCTACTGGAACGGCAAGGCGCTGGGACGGCTGGCCCAGCTCGTGCCCATCGCCGACTCCATCGGCTACACCGAGGGCCGGGACGGGCTGCTGGAGCTGGTCAAGGGCCGCCTGGAGGACTGGCTGACCGCCGGAGAGGGCGGGCGGCAGTTCCACTACGACTCCACCTGGGGCACCGTGCTCGGCTACCCGGACTCGTTCGGGGCGGCCGACCAGATCAACGACCACGACTTCCACTACGGCTACTTCGTGCAGGCCGCAGCCGTCGTCGCCCGCTACGACCGCGACTGGGCCGCCGAGGACGCCTGGGGAGGCATGGTCCGCATGCTCATCCGGGACGTCGCCGAGACCGACCCGGAGTCGGACATGTTCCCGCGGCTGCGCTCCTTCTCGCCCTACGCCGGGCACGGCTGGGCGTCCGGGCACGCCGGCTTCGCCGCGGGCAACAACCAGGAGTCGTCGTCGGAGGGCATGCACTTCGCCGCCGCCACGGCCCACTTCGGCGCGGCCACCGGCGACGAGGAGCTGCGCGACCTGGGGGTCTTCCTGCACACGACGCAGGCCTCGACGGTGACCCGGTACTGGCAGGACGCCGGGGGCGGGACGTTCCCCGACGACTTCGGGCACGACGTCGTCGGCATGGTGTGGGGCGACGGCGGCGACTACCGGATCTGGTGGGACGGCGGCGACGAGGAGCACTACGGCATCAACTACCTGCCGATCACCGCGTCCTCGCTGTACCTGGGGTACGACCCCGAGCACGCCGCCGCCATGCACGCCTCCCTGGAGGAGAGGCTGGGCGGGCAGCCGGAGATCTGGCGGGACGTCCACTGGGAGCACCAGGCGCTCTCCGACGGGCCGGGAGCGCTGGCCAGGTTCGAGGAGCAGTGGTCCTCCTACGAGCCCGAGGCGGGCGAGTCCAAGGCGCACACCTACCAGTGGGTGTCGACGCTGGCCGGCGCCGGAACGGTGGACACCTCGGTGACCGCGGACACCGCGCACTACGCCGTGTTCGACGACGGCGGGACGAAGACCTACACGGCCTTCAACCCCGGCACGGCGCCGCTGGAGGTCGCCTTCTCCGACGGGACCACCATGGGCCTGGAGCCGGGCGAACTGGGGACCACCACCTCCTGAGCGCCGCCGGAACCGGCCGTCTTCACCCCGGTTTAATGTCCCCGACATAGGGTGGACGGGTGACATGTCCCAAGTGCCAAGGCCGCATGCAGACCTTCGACCGGCAGGGGATCCACATCGAGCAGTGCCAGGGCTGCCGTGGGATCTTCCTCGACCGCGGTGAGCTGGAGCAGATCATCCGGGCGGAGGAGAGCCACTACGGCGCTCCCCCGCCCTACCCCGGCCAGCAGCCGCACCACGGCGGACCGGCCTACCCGGTTCCGCCGGACTCGCCGCGGGGGTACCGCGGCCGTCCCGACTCGCCGCGCCCTTACGGGCACGGGGGATACGGCTACAAGGACTCCCCGAAGCCGTACGGGGGCGGGTACGGGTACAAGGACTCGCCGCGCCCCTACGGGCGGAGGAAGAACAAGAGCTTCCTGGAACAGCTCTTCGATTGAACCCGCTCATCTGCCCCGAGTGCGGGGAGCTCGACGAGGCGCCCGCCGCCGGACCGTCGGGGGAGGGGCTGCGCTGCCGCTTCTGCGGACACGCGCGGCCCCTCCTTCGCATGCCCCTGTTCTGTGTGACCGGACCGAGCGGGACCGGCAAGTCGACCGTCGGGCGGCTGCTGGTCGAGGCGCTGTCGGACCGGTACGTCGTCCTCGAACAGGACGTGCTGTGGGTCGAAGGGCTGCGCGACGACTCCTACGACCACCGGCCGTTCCGCTCGACCTGGCTGCGCACGGCCGCGATGATCCAGCAGAGCGGGAGGCCGGTGGTGCTCTTCGGGACGGTGGTGCCGCCCGAGTTCGAGCCGCTGCCCGAGCGCGTCCTGTTCTCGCGCATCCACTACCTCGCGCTGACGTGCGACCCGGAGGTGCTCGCCGCCCGGCTGCGCGCGCGGCCGTCCTGGCGGGAGTGGGACGAGGAGCGGATCGCGGAGATGCTGGAGTACGCGCGGTGGGTGGAGGACACCGCCGCGGAGATGGACCCGCCCGTCGACCTTCTGGACACGACCACCTCGCCCCCTGAGGAGACGGCCAAGGCCGTCCAGAGGTGGGTGGAACGGGTGTCCCAGGGCGCCTGAATCCCCGGCCGTCGGGGCGGAACCGGCCGAGCCCCGGTCTCGTCGTAGTGGTCCCCATCCGCCGGGCTCTCCGGCGCCGTGATTCCTCACCGCTAGGAAAACAACACCGCTATGACCGACTTCCCGGGCCTGGACGACGTCGACTGGGGTTCGATGGGGCACGCCTACGGCACCGCCGAGGACGTGCCGGACATGCTGCGACGGATGGCCTCCGGCGACCCCGGCGAGCGCGGCAAGGCGTTCTCCGAGTTCTACGGGGCCGTCCACCACCAGGGCGACGTGTACGAGAGCACCGTCGCCGCGGTGCCGTTCCTGATCCATGCCCTGCGCGATCCTGCGGCGCGGGACAAGGACGATCTGATGGCGCTGCTGGCGAGCGTCGGCGGGGTCGATATCGAAGACCTCCACATGGTGCACGACAACGTCGGCTACTACGAGCAGGTCCTTGAAGGCTCGGACCCGCTGACCGGCGGTGGCGACGTCGCCCGCGTCGTTCCTCCCGCGGAGGTCCTCGCAGGTGAGGACGGCGACCGCCCCGGGTTCGCGGAGATCATCGAGCGGAACCTCCAGAACGGCAACACCTACGCGCGCGCCGCGATCGCAGTGGCCGAGGGGCGGCCGGAGTACGTGCGCCTGCTCGCTGACCCCGACCCCGCCATCCGGGAGACCGCCTGCATGGCGGCGGTGGCGGGCGTCCCGGACGCGGAGACCACCGCCGCCCTGCTGGAGCGCCTCCACGAGGACGAGCATCCCGTGGTCGCGGAGTCCGCGGCCACGCTCCTGGGGATCGTCGCCGTCCGCTCCCGGCCGGAGGAGACCGCCCCCATCGCGGACGGGCTGGCGGAGGCCGCCGTGCGCAACGCGAGCCCGTCGGTGCGGATGCGCGCTTTCACCGAGCTGATGCGGCGCTTCCCCGGCCGCCCGTCCCCGCTCGACACGGACGCGATCCTGGACCTGGTGGCCGGGGTCCGGGCCGAGGAGGTGCCGCCCCTCCAGGGCGACGGGGACCGGTCGTACTACCACCGGGTGCTGCTCACCCTGGTCGACTACGCGCTGGACGGCCGGATCGATGAGCGGTGGGCCCTTCTGGAGCGGCTCTTGGAGCGGCCCGACCTGGAGAGCGCCGTCAGGACGCTCACCATGGTGCGGGAACTGGTCGAGGGCTGGCGCGGCGACCACTGTGCGCTGATCGCACGCGCCCTCGACTTCCTCGGGGCCGAGGACGACGACGAGGAGGCCGTGAAGGTCGCCGTCGAGGCGGCGCGGGTCGTGATCACGGCGGGCCCGGTGGCCGCCCCGCTCGCCGACGCCATCGGGGACGTGCTGGAGTCCTCCGACGGAGGCGCGGTGCTCGAAGCCGCCACCGACCTGTGGGCCGAGATCGGCGACCCGCGGGCGCCGGAGATCATCGAGGAGATGCTCGACGTCGAGCACTGGGCCGAGTTCGCGCTGATGAAGGCGCAGAGCATGGGGGCCGCCGGTGTGGACCTGGGCCCCGCCCTGCAGGAGTTCCTCGCCGCCCGGCTGGCCGAGGAGGAGCCGGAGTACGAGGCCGTCAAGGACGCCGTCCGGGCGGTGACGGCGGTCGGCGCCGACGCGAGTGCCGCGGTGCCCTTCCTGCTGGCCCAGGAGCCCGGCCGGGAGGTCTTCGAGCTCTTCGGGCTCATCGGGGCGGGTGCGCGGGAGGCGGCCCCCGTCCTCGCGGGCCACATGGCCGACGGTGAGCTGCCCGCGTGGGGGCCGCCGCTGGCGGCGAACGCGTACTGGCTGATCACCGGGGACCCCGAGCCGGTGCTGCAGGTCCTGGCGAGGGTCATCGCGGAGCGCGGCGCCTGCCTGGACGACGCTCTGGAGACGGCGCAGCTCATGGGAGCCGCGGCCGCCCCCTTGGCGGACCTCGTCCGTGCGTGCGTCGAGAACCCGGCGGAGGTCCGGTGGCGCAGCTGGGCGGTCGAGAACCGGAGCCGTGCGGCGCAGGCCCTGTGGGCGGTGACGGGCGATACGGAGGCCGGGCTCGCCGCGCTCCTGGCCGCGTGGAACGAGCAGCCGTCGGCGGACATCGCGGAGGCGTTCGAGCAGATGGGGACCGCCGCGGCCCCCGCCGCTCCGCTGCTGCGCCGGGAGCTCGCCCAGTGGCGCCGCGCCAATCTGCGCCGCGGCGTCGCGATCCGGGTGGGCGACCGCCACCCCGACTTCCGGGCGGCCCGCACGGACGAGGAGCTGCGCGAGGCCTGCACCCGCGCGCTGGCGGCGATCGAGGGCTGACCGGTACGGGCGGCCCGGCCCTCAATCCTCGTCAGGGCGTGACCGGCGGACGGCCATGGCGGCGAGGACCGCCAGGCCGCCGATGCACGTCCAGGCGAAGGCGTCTCCGATGCGGGAGTACACCGTGGCCACCCCATCGGTCGGGACCTCTGCGATCAACGTGTGCCGCTCGGTCGTGTAGTAGTCGGCACCGGCGATCGGGCGGCCCAGTGGGTCCGCCGCGTTGGAGATGCCCCGGCTCGCCTGGCGGACGAGGGAGTATCCGTTCTCCACGGATCGCATCACCGAGGCCCGCGCGTGCAGCCTCTTGATCCCCGGCCAGGTGTTGGCGCTGTTGAGCATGATGTCGACCGACGCCGCCCCCGCCTGGCGCTGCAGTGCCGGGAAGTCGCCGTCGTAGCAGACGGCCCCGGACAGGCGGCCGAACGGGGTGTCGGCGGTCGGCAGCACACCGGGCCCCGGCTCGTACGGCTCCAGGACCGGGACGGGGCGGCTCTTGGCGTACTCCCACACCTGCTCCCCGTCCGGGCCGATGAGGATCTGCAGGTTGTCGATGTGCGGGGCCTCCTCGGTGTAGACGGACACCGCGGCGGCGACATGGACGCCCTGCTCCTCGGCGACCTCGGCGACGTCGCCGAGCAGCCGCTCCTTGTCCTCTTCGAGGGTGAACGCGGCGGACTCGGCCCACACCACGACCTCCGCGCCCGCGCGTGCCTCCCGTTCCGTGCTCTCCAGCAGGTCCTCGTTGGCGATGGCGAACCGCTCCCGCATCCACTCGGGGTCCGCGTCGAGGATGGCCTCCAGGGAGTCCAGCTCCCTGAACGTCGGGGCGAGCCCGTCCCAGGCCGCCTTGGAGGTGCTGATCCCCGCGACGCGGACGGTCTCCTGTGCGGGCGGGGTGAAGGCCAGGCGCGCGCCGCCGAGGAGCAGGACCGCCGTCAGCACGGTGCCGAAGACGACCGCGCCCCGGAGCGCGGGACGCGCCGCCGGCCCCCGCTCCCACAGGCCCACGGCCACCGGTGCCGCCCAGGCGACGAGGAAGCTCACCCCGTACACCCCCGTCACGGACGCGACCTGGACCAGCGGCAGGTTCGCCGCCTGCGTGGTCCCGAGCACGCCGTACAGCGTCCCGACCGGTGTGACGAGCGTGCCGGCCAGCTCGGCGCCGACCTTGGCGGCGGGGAAGACGAGCGTGGCCAGGACCGGGCTCCGGGTGCCCAGGCGGCGCGCCAGGTACCGGTCGGCGATGTAGGGGAGCGCCAGGAGGGGCGCGAGGGGAAGGGCGACGAGCAGGAGCGGGGGAGAGAACACCTCGGCGGAGACGAGCCAGGCCGCGGTCGTCGCGGCCGAGGAGAGGACGATCCCGGCGGCCGAGGACACTCCGCCCCCGGTCCGCGTGAACCGGAGCAGGAGGACGGGGTAGGCCCAGGCGAGCAGGGCGATGTCGAACCTGGCCTGCATGGCGAGGAACGACAGGCCCGTCCCCCCGGCGAGCCAGGCCCAGCGGTGCCATGAGGGGTGTTGCGTTCGGGGTCTCATGGGCCGGAACGCTACGGACGGGCCGGGGCCCGCGTCTGTAGAGCCGCCCGCACGATCGGGTGCGGGTTTCCGCACCTCACACGGCGGGGCCGCCGTGCCTGGTCGCGGCGGCGATGGCCGCGGCCAGGGCGGGCATGTCGCCCTCCTCCAGGGCCGACACCGTCACCCGCAGCGCCGGGCGCGCGCCGTTGCGGAACCGGGACCCCGGGGACACCGCCCACCCGCGTGCCAGCAGGCCCGCCACCGCGGCCCCCTCGTCCGGCACCGGGACCCACACGTTCACGCCCGACCGCCCGCGCGCCTCCAGGCCGTGCCCGGCCAGGTGGTCGATCAGGGCGGTCCTGCGCCCGGTGTAAGAGCGCCCCACCTCCTCGGCGGAGACCGCGCCCGCGCGCCACATCTCCACGAACGCCTCCTGGAGGGCGTGGCTCACCCACCCGGGCCCCGTCTGGATCAGGGCGCGCACCCGGTCGACGGTCACCATGTCCCCCGCGAGCATCGCCAGCCGCAGGTCCGGGCCGTACCCCTTGGCGACCGACCGGACGACCGCCCAGCGGTCCGTGGCGCCGAACACCCCGTGGCAGGGCAGCTCCACCCAGCCGAACCCGTGGTCGTCCTCGACGGTCAGCACCGCGGGGTGCTCGGACAGCACCCCGCGCAGGGCCCTGGCCCGTTCCGCGCTGAGCGCGGCCCCGGTGGGGTTCTGCGCCCGGTTGGTGACGACCACGGCGCGGGCGCCCGCGCGCAGGGCCGCGGACAGCTCGCCCGGCAGCGGCCCCTCGTCGTCGACCGCCATCGGCACGCTCTTGAGCCCGATCGCGGCGAGCAGGTCGTGCTCGCTGGGCCAGCCGGGGTCCTCCAGGGCCACCGTGTCGCCGGGGCGCAGCGCCGAGCGCAGCACCCGGTCGACGCCGTCCAGCGCGCCGGAGGTCACCGCGAGCGAGGCCGCCGGGACGCCGTCGGCCCCGAACACCTCCCCGGCCGCCTCGGCCATGGCGGGCAGCACCGGCGCGTCGCCGTACAGCGGGGGCGCGCCGGTGCTTCTGCGGCGGGCCACCGCCGCCAGGGCGGCGCCCAGGTCCGGCAGGAGCCGCGGGTCGGGATTGCCGGTGGCGGCGTCGACGGTCCCCGGCGGCACCGCGCCGGGGCCGGTCTCGCGCGGGGCGGCGGCGGGGCGCTGCCGCACCCGGGTGCCGCGCCGTCCGCCGGTCTCCACCAGTCCCCGGTCGCGCAGCAGGCGGTAGGCCGCCGCCACGGTGTTGGGGTTGACCCCCAGCTCCCCGGCGAGGTCGCGGATGGGGGGCAGGAGCGCCCCCGCCTGGAGTCCTCCGCCGACGATCTCCCGTTCCACGCTGTCGGCGATCTCGTGCGAGCCGCGTCCGGTGATGACCATGACCGCATTATCCAGCAGTGCGGCCCCGCCGGGCACACCGGCGCGGCGGGCCCCGGTGCGCCGAACGGCCGGCGCGCGGCGGCGCAAAGGGGCCGGCCCGGCGCGGCGGATGGACGAATACCGGTGGACCGCGATTCACTTCCATTTCCTCTTTATTTTTTATCGATTGTTCATTGCGTGCTGCGCAATGCGTTGCGTCCTGCGATTCTTCGGGGGTGGCGCGGAATGCGGCTCCGGCGGCTCCGCGGGCCCTCGCGAGGCCGTGCGCAGGGGGTTCGTCCAACGAATTTGTCCGCTCTGACCTGCGGTTAAGGCATCTTTACGGCTGTGCCCACTTGAAGAGGGGTGGGGGTCATGCCTTTCAATGGGGATACGCGAAGTTTCACCCTCGGCGTCGTGTGCCGGACGTGCGGGGAGTGTTCTAGTGTGAGGAGTCGACCTATTAAAGGGCAGGATCAGCAGCGATTTGGAGACGACCCGCTAGCCGTTCGCGACACCGACCACTACAAAGCCGAATACGTCACCGGGTTCGTCGACAAGTGGGACGAGCTGATCGACTGGAAGCGCCGCTACGAGAGCGAGGGGCGCTTCTTCGTGGATCAGCTCAAGGAGCGCGGTGTCCGCGAGGTCCTCGATGTCGCGACCGGGACCGGCTTCCACTCGGTGCGCTTGGTCGAAGAGGGGTTCGACACCGTCAGCGCTGACGGAAGCCCTGAGATGCTCGCCAAGGCCTTCGCCAACGGGATGGCCTACGGCGGGCACATCCTGCGCGTCGTCCAGGCCGACTGGCGCTGGCTCAACCGCGACGTGCACGGGACCTATGACGCGATCATCTGTCTGGGCAACTCGTTCACCCACCTGTTCTCCGAGCGGGACCGCCGCAAGGCGCTGGCCGAGTTCTACGCGATGCTCAAGCACGACGGCGTGCTGATCATCGACCAGCGCAACTACGACGCCCTGCTGGACGGCAAGTACGGGAACAAGCACACCTACTACTACTGCGGCGAGGAGGTGTCCGCCGAGCCGGAGCACGTCGACGAGGGCCTCGCGCGCTTCGTCTACCGGTTCCCGGACAAGTCCGAGTACCACCTCAACATGTTCCCGCTGCGCAAGAACTACACGCGGCGGCTCCTGCGCGAGGTGGGCTTCCAGAAGGTGGAGACCTTCGGCGACTT
Organism: Nocardiopsis endophytica; assembly: GCF_027706725.1. GTDB lineage: Bacteria > Actinomycetota > Actinomycetes > Streptosporangiales > Streptosporangiaceae > Nocardiopsis_A > Nocardiopsis_A endophytica. Next base: position 143,775 of record NZ_JAQFWQ010000002.1, on the reverse strand, counting down.
CCAGGAGACCCACCAGGGCGAGGAGCCGGACTTCTACATCCACATCGCCGAGAAGTCCTACCTGCAGGAGGACGACCTCTCCGAGGCCTACTCGGCGGCGGTGCGGACGGCCCGGGAGTACTACAACTCCACCGACGCCGACACCTTCTACCACACCATCTGGGGCGGCACCGACATCCACGTCGGGCTGTACGACTCCCCGGACGGCGACATCGCCGAGGCGAGCCGCCGCACCGTGGAGCGCATGGCGGCCAAGGTGGAGATCGGCCCGGACACCGAGGTCATCGACGTGGGCGCCGGCTACGGCGGCTCCGCGCGCTTCCTGGCCCGCCAGTTCGGGTGCAAGGTGACCTGCCTCAACCTCAGCGAGGTGGAGAACGAGCGCAACCGGGAGATGAACCGCGAGGCGGGCCTGGACCACCTGATCACGGTGGTCGACGGCTCCTTCGAGGACATCCCCTGCCAGGACAACGCCTTCGACGTCGTCTGGTCGCAGGACGCGTTCCTGCACAGCGGCGACCGGCCCCGGGTGCTGGAGGAGGTCTCCCGCGTGCTGCGCACCGGCGGGCACCTGATCTTCACCGACCCGATGGCCTCGGACACCGCGACCACGGAGGCCCTGCGGCCCATCCTGGACCGCCTGCACCTGGACAGCATGGGCACGCCGGGCTTCTACGACAAGCAGACGGCGCGCCTGGGCCTGTCCAAGGTGGAGTTCGACGACCTCACCGAGCAGCTCCCGCGCCACTACGGCCGCGTCCTCGCCGAGACCGAGGCGCGCGAGTCCGAGCTGAACGGCAAGATCAGCGAGGCGTACCTGACCCGGATGAAGACGGGGCTGCGCAACTGGGTGAACGGCGGCGAGTCCGGCTCGCTCGCCTGGGGGATCCTGCACTACAAGGCCTGATCCCGACCCTCCCGGGAACGGCGGGCGCGCCCTGGGCCCGCCGCCCCGGCCCGGCCCCCGGCTCGCGGGGGGCCGGGCCGGCGGTCCACCCGGGGGGCACCCCTTCCGAGGCTCGGGGGCGTGGCGTCGCGTCGGCCTGCCGCGCCCCCGTCAGCGCACGGGGGCCAGCTCCCGCTCCCACGTCTCGGCGACCAGGTCCCGCCCGAAGCTGTGATGCGGCTCCGACGCGGTCAGCGTGAACCCCGCCTTGCCGTAGATGTGCCGCGCGGCCGTCAGGACCGACTGCGTCCACAGCGTCATCCGCCGGTACCCGGCGGCGCGGGCGAAGGCGAGGCACTCGTCGGTCAGCAGCCGTCCGATGCCGTGTCCGCGCGCCCACGGCTCGACCAGGAGCAGCCGCAGCTTGGCGGTCTCCCCGCCGGCCGGGTCGGCGCGCATGCAGAAGACCGCCCCGGCGCGCTCGCCGTCCAGCTCGGCGATCCACGCGTTGTCCCGGGCCGGGTCGCGATCGCGCACGTACCCGGCGACGATCCCGGCCACCAGCGCCTCGAAGCCGCTGTCGAAGCCGTACTCCCGCCAGTACAGGTCTCCGTGGCGCTCGACGACCCACCCCAGGTCGCCGGGGCGCGGGCCGCGCAGCACCACGCGCCCCCCGCCGTCCGTGCCGTCCGCGCCGAGGACGCGCCGCACGGTCTCCATGGCCGACAGCAGCCGCTCCCGGTCGCCGCCGCCGATCCCCGACAGCAGGTCGCGGATCTGCAGGTCGGCGCGTCCGTCCATCATCGCCGCCGCGCGCTCTCCGGCCGCGGTCAGCTCCACGGTCTGCTTGCGCCCGTCGTCGGGCGAGGGGGCGCGGGACACCAGTCCGCCGTCCTCCATCCGGGCGAGCACCCGGCTGAGCTGCCCCGCGTCCATCTCCAGGAGGCCGCGCAGCGCCGAGGTCTCGGTGCGGCCGAGATGCAGCAGCTCGTACATGACCCGCACGTCCGTCAGCGACCAGGGCGAGCCCAGGTGGTCGGGGCGGACGATGCCCATCCGCCCGGTCAGGAACCGGTTGAACGCACGCACGCGCGCGACGTCCTCGGCGGGCACCTTCTCGGCGGGCACGTCGGCTGCCTGTGAAGTATCCATGACGACCTCAATGATTTCTTTGACTCTGTCAAAGAGTATGCGCCGTCGATCCCGTCAGGGCAAGAGGTGTGCCGAACAGGCGGCGGCGCAGCGGGGGGACCGCGGACACGGAACGCATGACCGCCTTGGCCGCCGCACGCCGCCCGAGGGAGTCGCCCACGAACATGTGCGCCTGCGCGAGCGAGCGGCGAACGGCCGCGAAGCCGTACCGCCGCATCTCCGCTTCGTAGGCGCCCACGGCGTCGATGAGCCCTGTCCGGCCCGCGCGCGCCCCGCCGAGATGCCGGGCCAGCAGCGCGGCGTCCCTCAGGGCGACGTTGGCGCCGATCCCCGCCATGGGGGTCATCGAGTGGATCGCGTCCCCGAGCAGCGTGACCGTCCCCGGCTCCCAGTGGCCGGGGTCGGTGGCGGTGCGGATCGCCAGACGCGAGACGCCGTCGTCCGGGGACCCGTCGATCATCCTGCGCAGGAGCGGGTGCCAGCCGCGGACGCGGTCGGCCACCAGCGCGCGCAGGGCCGCCCCGTCCGTCTCCGATGGGAGGCCGTGCTCCGCGGGCAGGGCGCGCTCGGGCCGGGCCGCGTAGGCCCACAGGACATAGCTGCCCATGTTGTCGAAGAGCGTCCCCGGGTTCAGGGCGTGTGCCGCGTCCTGCCCGCCGATGCCCGCGGGCAGGCCGGCCGCGGACTCTCCCAGCTCATGGGAGGTGAAGAACAGGCCGCCGTGCTCCCTGGGCAGGACCGACGTGGCCCCCTGCAGGAACGCGGGCGGGAGCCACGCCCGCGTCTCCTCGGTCAGCGGCAGCTTGCCCGCGACCGCGAAGATGCCGGTGTCGCGGCGCTCGGCGCCGGGGAGCAGGCGGCGCCTGACCCGCGAGCCCCCGCCGTCCGCGCCGACCACCAGGTCGGCACGGGCCTGGGAGCCGTCGGCGAACCGGCACACGACGCCCCCGTCCGCCGCGTGCTCGTAGCCCGTGAACTCCCGGTCGAACACGACGGTGTCCTCCAGCCCCCACAGGAGGGCCTGGCGCAGGGTGATGCGGCTGACGGAGTAGTGCTCCTCGGCGGGGGCGCCGGGGCGGGGCCCGAACGCGGCGACCGTGCGCAGCCGTTCGTCGGCCATCCGGAAGACCGGAGCCGAGACGCCGGAGGCGGCCATCAGCACCTCCCGGTTCGCCTCGGGCAGGCAGGCGCGCAGCGCGGCGGCGCCGTCGGGGTCGATGTGCAGGCGGTACCCCTGGAGGCGTTCGTCGCGGGTGCGGTCGCGCTCGTACACGGTCACCGGGACGCCGGCGCCGCGCAGGCCGTGCGCCAGGCACAGGCCGCCGAGGCCGCCGCCGATGACGGCGACCGAGAACTCGCTGCCGGACATTGGGGCCCTCCTTCGTGTCGGGACGGACGGGGCCCCGCCGGGCGGCGGCCCCGCCTCCACTTTCATCCGCACGGATGATTGAATCAACCCTGAAGATGAAAGACCGGGACACCCTTAGGGGGCGGTATGGGCACGGAGGCGGGCGGGGAACGGCGCGCGCGCAGGGCGCCGCGGGCGGAGGAGCGCAGGCGGGACCCCGAGCGGACACGGCGCCGCATCCTGGACGCCGCGGCCGCGGAGTTCGCACGGAAGGGCTACGACGCGGCGCGCGTCGCCGACATCGCCGGGCGGGCCGGGGTCAACAAGCAGCTGATCTCCTACTACTTCGACGGCAAGGCCGGGCTGATGCGGGCCCTGCGGGAGCGGTGGGAGGAGATGGAGGACGAGGGGCACCGCCCGGACCGGTCACTGGCCGAACTCGCGGCCGGCTACGCCCTGGCCAACTGGGAGCACCGGGACATGGCGCGGGTGCGGCTGTGGAGCGCCCTGGCCGGGGGCGGCGGGGGTGAGGACCGCGCGCGGGACGACCTGGCCGACCTGGAACGCAGGAAGCGGGACGGGGAGATCCCCGGGGACATCGACCCGCGCCACCTGCTGCTCGCGCTGTTCGGGGCGGCATCGGCGGTGCACGTCGCCCCCGAGGTGGTGCGGGCCCTGTTCGGCGCCGAGCATGACGCCGAACAGGTCAACCGCGACTACGCCGAGCAGCTCAGCCGGATCGTGGCGCATCTGACCGGGTCAGGCCGGCCGCCCGGCCCTTAGCGGAGACGACCAGGGCCATCTTCCGCGACGCCTCGTCCAGCATCTCGCCGTCGAGGGTGACCGCGCCCCGGCGCTCCACGGAGGTGGCGTGCTCGTAGGCGTCGAGGATGCGCTCGGCGCGGTCGAACTCCTCCTGGCTGGGGGAGTAGATCTCGTTGGCGGCCTCGACCTGCGAGGGGTGCACCGTCCACTTGCCGTCGTAGCCCAGTGCCGCGGTTCGCCCGGCCGAGGCGCGGAACGCCTCGGGGTCGCGGACCTTGAGCTCGGGCCCGTCGACCGCTTGGAGGCCGTTGGCGCGCGCCGCCGTCAGGATGCGGAACAGGACGTAGTGGTAGGCGTCCCCGACGTCGTAGCCGGGCGGCTGCGCGCCGACCTCCAGGCTGCGCATGTTCATCGACGCCATGAAGTCGGCGGGGCCGTAGACCAGCGTCTCCAGGCGCGGGGAGGCGGCGGCGATCGCGTCGACGGCGGACAGCCCGCGCGCGTCCTCGATCTGCGCCTCGATGCCGATGCGCCCCGCCTCCAGGCCGCAGGCGCGCTCCACCTGGGTGAGCAGCAGGTCGAGCCACTGCACGTGGACCGGGTCGGTGACCTTCGGCAGGACCAGGCAGTCCAGGTCGGCCCCGGCCCGTTCGACGACGGTCGCGACGTCGCGGTAGGTCCACGGGGTGTCCAGCGCGTTCACCCGGACGGTGCGCACCCGCGCCCCCCATCCGCCCTCGGTGAGCGCCGCGGCCGCGGCGTCGCGGGCGCGCTCCTTCTCCGACGGCGCCACCGCGTCCTCCAGGTCGAGGAAGAACGCGTCGGAGGCGATGCCCCGGGCCTTCTCCACGAAACGCGGGTTGGAGGCCGGGACCGCGAGGACCGAGCGTCGCGACCGGAAGGGCGCCATGTTCCACTCCTGCCGTTGAGGGGCGTGCGAGGCCGGTGCCGGCCGCCGTGGGATGGGACTCTATCCGGTGCCCGAAACGCACATTAGGGTGCATTCCAGGCGTCCGCGTGCGTAAGCCGCCGCGCCACGGGGGAACCACACCATGGGGGAAAGGGGAGCGATGGGCACCGAGGCGTATCCGACCAGCTCGCACTGGGGCACCTACGAGGTGCTCGTCCGGGACGGCCGGGTGGTGGACACCCGCCCCGACCCCGGCGACCCGGACCCGTCCCCGCTCATCGCCAACGCCCCCGCCGCCCAGCACCACCCCACCCGCGTCGCCCGCCCGGCCGTGCGGCGCCGCTGGCTGGAGAACGGCCCCGGCCCCGACCCCGAGCGCGGCGCCCCCGGCGACGCCTACGTCGAGGTGGACTGGGACACCGCCGCCGAGCTGGTCGCCGGGGAGCTCAAACGGGTCCACCGCGAGCACGGGGCCGAGGCCGTCTTCGGCGGCTCCTACGGGTGGGGCAGCGCCGGCCGCTTCCACCACTCGCAGAGCCAGCTCCACCGCTTCCTCAACACCACGGGCGGCTACACCCGCAGCCGGGCCACCTACAGCCACGCGGCGGTGGAGGTGCTCTTCCCGCACCTGGTCGGCGAGCAGGGCGCGCACGCGCTACTGGAGCGCGCCCCCACCTGGGAGGCGATCGCCGAGCACACCGACCTCATCGTCAGCTTCGGCGGCCTGCGCCTGTCGAACACCTGGATCGCCTCGGGCGGGCGCGCCGCGCACACCGCCGCCCTGGGCATGCGGGAGGCGGCCGCGCGCGGCCTGCGCACCGTGTCGGTCAGCCCGCTCAGGGACGACACCATCGAGGAGATGGGCGCCGAGTGGCTGCCCGCGGCGCCCGGCACCGACACCGCGGCCATGCTCGCCCTGATCAACGTCCTCATCGAGGAGGACCTGGCCGACCGCGACTTCCTCGACCGGTACACCGTCGGCGCCGACGTGGTGCGCCGCTACGCCACCGGTGAGACCGACGGTGTGGCCAAGACCCCCGAGTGGGCCGAGCCCATCTGCGAGCTGCCCGCCGACACGCTGCGCTCCCTGGCGCGCCGCATGGCCGCCGGGCGCACCCTGGTCAACGTCGGCTGGTCGGTGCAGCGCACGCGCTACGGCGAGCAGCCGCTGTGGGCGGGCCTGGCGCTGGCCGCGTGCCTGGGCCAGATCGGCCTGCCCGGCGGCGGGTTCGCCACCGGGTACGGGTCGATGGGCCGCTACGGCGGCGGCGCCACCCCCGGCGGCCTGCCGCGCTTCCCCAAGGGTGCCAACCCGGTCGACCGCCGCATCCCGGTCTCCCACACCTCGGAGATGCTGCTGCGCCCGGGGGAGGAGTTCGACTTCGACGGCGAGCGCCTCACCTACCCCGACATCCGGCTGGTCGCCTGGTCCGGGGGCAACCCGTTCCACCACCACCAGGACCTGTCCCGGCTCACCCGCGCCTTCGGCCGCCCGGACACCGTGCTGGTCGTGGAGACCCACTGGACGGCGACCGCGCGCCACGCCGACATCGTGCTGCCCTCCACCACCACGCTGGAGCGCGAGGACATGGCCGCCAGCCAGGGCGACCTGCGGCTGAACGTGATGCGCCGGGCGGTCGCCCCCTACGGTGAGGCGCGCGACGAGTTCGACATCTACCGCGCCGTCACCGCACGCATGGGCCTGGAGAAGGAGTTCACCGAGGGCCGTACCGCCGAGGAGTGGATGCGGCACCTGTACGAGCAGTGGCGCGAACGGCAGCGGGACATGTTCGGGGCGGACCTGCCCTCCTACGACGCCTTCCGCGAGGCCGGGGGCGTGGACCTGCCCGGACGGGTGAACGACGAGGCCATGGCGGCCTTCGCCGAGTTCCGCGAGGACCCGGTGGCGCACCCGCTGCAGACGCCGAGCGGGCGCATCGAGCTGTTCTCGGCGACCATCGCGGGCTTCGGCTACGCCGACTGCCCCGGGTACCCGATCTGGCTGCCCGGCGAGGAGCGGCTCGGGTCGGCCCGGTCCCGGCGGTGGCCGCTGCTCCTGCTGGCCAACCAGCCCAAGGGGCGCCTGCACAGCCAGCAGGACATGGGCGCCTACAGCGCATCGCAGAAGGTGGACGGGCGCGCGCCGGTGCGCATGCACCCCGACGACGCCGCGGCGCGCGGCCTCGCCGACGGCGACCTGGTGCGCGTGCACAACGACCGGGGCAGCCTGCTCGCCGGGGTCCGCGTCAGCGACGCCCTGCGCCCCGGCGTGGCGCAGCTGTCCACGGGCGCCTGGTACGACCCGTCGTCCACCGAGGTGACCTGCGCGCACGGCAACCCGAACGTGCTGACCGACGTCGCCGGGACCTCGCGCCTGGCCCAGGGGTGCACCGGCCAGCACGTGCTGGTGGAGATCGAGGCCTTCCGGGGCGAGGCGCCCCCGGTGAGGGCCTTCACCCCGCCGGTGCCGGTGCCCCCTTCCTCCTGATCTGGAGCATAGGTTAGCCTCTACTAAGTTCCTGACGCCGACGCCGGCCCCCCGGCGTCGGCGTGCCCGTGGCGCCCCGCCGCGCCCGGAACAGGACCGGAACGAAGGTCGGAGGAAGACGAGTGCCCTTGGAGACGGCGGCGCCCGACCGCGCCGCGGCGGACCGGGAGGAGGCCGCGCAGGCGCTCGACAAGCGCACGCGGGCCCGCGCCCGGGTGCACACCGCCAGGGCGCTGGGGCTGCTCATCGCCTTGGGCGTGCTGGTGCTGTGCGCGGGACTCAGCGTCTCGGTGGGGGCCAAGTCCATCCCCCTGGGCACCGTGTGGGACGCGCTGGTCAGCAACGACGGCTCCTATGACCACAGCGTCATCATCGAGCTGCGCATCCCCCGCGCGGTCCTCGGCGTGTTCGTCGGCGCCGCCCTGGGGCTGTCCGGGGCGCTGATGCAGGGCCTGACCCGCAACCCGCTGGCCGAGCCGGGCATCCTCGGCGTCAACTCCGGCGCCGCGGCCGCCGTCGTGGTCGCCATCTACGTCTTCGGCCTCACCAGCCCGAACGCCTACGTTTGGTTCGCCTTCCTCGGCGCCGCCGCGGCCTCGGCGGCCGTCTACGCCCTCGGCAGCCGCGGCCGCACCCAGGCCACCCCGGTGCGCCTGGCGCTGGCCGGCACCGCCGTCGCCGCGGTGCTGCAGGGCCTGGTCTACGCGGTCATCGTGCTGGACGACTTCGTGTTCGACCGGATCCGCTTCTGGCAGGTCGGCTCCCTGGTCGGCCGCGACCTGGAGCTGTTCTCCCGCATCTGGCCGTTCCTGGCGGCCGGGGTGGTCATCGCCCTTCTGCTGGCGCCCGCGCTGAACACCGTCGCCCTCGGCGACGACCTGGCCGCGGCGCTGGGCGCCCGGATCAACCGCACCCGCCTGCTGGCGGCCGTGGCGATCGTGCTCATGTGCGGGGCGGCCACCGCCACCGCCGGGCCCATCTGGTTCGTGGGGCTGACCGTGCCGCACGTGGCGCGCGCGATCACCGGCCCCGACCAGCGCTGGCTGCTGCCCTACTCGGCGGTGCTCGCCGCGATCCTGCTGACCGCGGCCGACACCCTGGGCCGCGTGGTGCTGCCCAACGGCGAGCTGGAGGTCGGCATCATCACCGCGCTCGTGGGGGCGCCGGTGTTCATCGCACTGGTCCGGCGCAAGAGGATGGCCCAGCTATGACGGCGACGACCCCGCGGAGCCGCCGGCCGGTGCGCCTGGGCCGCGTGTCCTTCCTGCTCCGGCCGCGCACCGCCGTGGTGTTCGGCGCGCTCGTGGCGGCCATCGCCGCCGTCTTCGCGGCGCTGCTGATGCTCGGCGAGTACGAGATCTCCCTGCCCAGGGTGGCCGCCGCCCTGGCGGGGACCGGCGAGCGGCTGGACCTGTTCTTCGTGCGCGACGTGCGCCTGCCCCGCGCCTGGGCGGCGGTGCTCGTCGGCGCCTCCCTCGGGGTGGCGGGCGCGGTCTTCCAGAGCCTGTCCCGCAACCCCCTGGGCAGCCCGGACATCATCGGCTTCACCGGCGGCGCCGCCACCGGCGCGGTGCTGACGATCCTGGTCCTGGGCGGGTCGATGCTGCAGGTGTCGCTGGGCGCGGTCATCGGCGGCGTCGCCACCGCCGGGCTGGTGTACCTGCTGGCCATGCGCAACGGCGTGCAGGGCTACCGGCTGATCCTCGTCGGCATCGGCATCAACGCCATGCTCGTCTCCGTGCGGGACTACCTCATCACCCGCGCCGACCTCACCGAGGCCAAGGCCGCCCAGGTGTGGATGATCGGCAGCCTCAACGCGCGCGGGTGGAGCGAGGTCATCGCGGTCGCCGTGTGCATGGCGCTGCTGCTGCCGCCGCTCCTGGCGCTGGGCCCCCGGCTGCGGCTGATGGAGATGGGCGACCAGACCGCGCAGGCGCTCGGCGTCCCGGTGCAGCGCACCCAGGCCGTCGCGCTGCTGGCGGCCAGCGCGCTGACCGGCGCGGCGATCGCCGTCGCCGGGCCGATCTCGTTCATCGCCCTGGCCGCCCCCCAGCTCGCCCGACGGCTGCTGCGCTCCGACGGCACCACGCTGTTCGGCGCGGCGCTGATGGGCGCGCTCCTGCTCACCGCCGCCGACCTGGCCGCCCAGCACGCCCTGGGGGAGGGCCGCCTCCCGGTGGGCGCGGTGACCGCGATCATCGGCGGAAGCTACCTCGTCTGGCTCCTCTACCGTGAATGGCGGACCGGACGTGCCTGACCGGCGGCCCCGACCCGACAAGCGCCCCCGACACGACGCACACACAGGAGAAAGCGCGATGCCCGAACCGTCCCGGCTGTGGGGGGAGAACCTGACGCTCGCCTACGACCAGAGCGTCATCTCCCGAGACCTGGGGATCAGCATCCCGGACAACTCCTTCACGGTCATCGTCGGCCCCAACGCCTGCGGCAAGTCCACGCTGCTGCGCGCGCTGTCGCGGATGCTCAAGCCGCAGTCGGGGGCCGTGCACCTGGACGGGAGGCTCATCTCGTCCTACCCCTCCAAGGAGGTGGCGCGGCGGCTGGGCCTGCTGCCGCAGTCGTCGGTGGCCCCCGACGGCATCACCGTGGCCGACCTGGTGGCGCGCGGCCGCTACCCGCACCAGAAGCTGCTGCGCCAGTGGTCCCGCTCCGACGAGTCGGTGATCACCGAGTCCATGGAGGCCACCGGCGTCGCCGAGCTGGCCGACCGGATGGTGGACGAGCTGTCCGGCGGGCAGCGCCAGCGGGTGTGGCTGGCCATGGTGCTCGCCCAGCAGACGCCGCTGCTGCTGCTGGACGAGCCCACCACCTACCTGGACATCGCCCACCAGATGGACGTGCTCGACCTGTGTGCGGAGCTGCACCACGAGCGCGAGTACACGCTGGTGGCGGTGCTGCACGACCTGAACCAGGCGTGCCGCTACGCCACGCACCTCATCGTCATGAAGGACGGCGCGGTGGTCGCCGAGGGGGAGCCGTCGGAGATCGTCACCGCCGAGCTGGTGGAGAAGGTGTTCGGGCTGCCGGTGCGGGTGGTGCCCGACCCGGAGACCGGGACCCCGATGATCGTCGCGGTGGACCGGCGGGGGACCATCGCCCGCCGGTCGCGCGGGGGCGCGGCCGGGGACGCCTCGGACCAGGACGGGGCGCTCCTGGAGAAGCGCTCGGCCTGAGCCCCCTCAGGGCCCCGCCTCCCAGATCCGCTGGGCCTCGGCGAGCAGGTACGGTGCCGCGGCCGTCTCGGCTCCCGCCAGGGCCGCCAGCGTCGCCGACGCCGAGGCGCGGTCGGGAGCGGCCCCCGCGAGCCGTGCGCCCGAGACCGTGATGAACCGGAGGGCGGCGACCCCGTCCTGGTGGTCGCCGAGCACCTCCTGGAGCGCGGCCGACCAGCGGCGCAGCCGGGTGGCGCGCTTGCCCAGCACGGGTTCGGCGGCCGTGGCCGTGTACCGGACCCGCTTGGCGGCCTTGCGCACCTCGTGCCACGCCTCGCCCCGGGGCGGCCCCTCCTCGGCCGCCAGCGCGCGCCCATGGGCGGTGCGCATGCGCTCCACCGCGTCGCCGAGCTCGGCGTCCAGCACGTCCCCGGCCGGGCCGCGGGCGCGGCGCCCGGCCAGCGGGGTGGAGCGCAGCCGGTCCAGCTCGTCGAGCAGGTCCAGGTACTCCTGGCCGTCCAGCGCGCGCACCGCCTTGCGCCGGGCCTCCTCCAAGCGCCGGTCGAAGGCGTCGAGCCAGTCGGCCGTCAACGCCACACCCCCGGCGCGGGACGGGAGCTCCGCCAAGCGCGCGGCGAACCGCTCCCGCAGCACTTCGAGGTCGCGGGCGGTCCCCAGGGACGCGGCCAGCTCCCGCAGCGCCGCCGCCGTGCCCCGGACCGCCTTGCGGTCGACGACCGTGGGGAACCCCCGCAGGACCGTGCGGATGCGGCGCGTGGCCACCCGCATCTGGTGCACCGCGTCCTCCTCGCCGAGCCTCACCCGGGGGTCCAGTTCGAGGACGCGCTCCACCTGGTCGAACAGGTAGCCGCGGACGGCGGCGTCGGCGGTGTCCCCCGAGGGGCGCTCGGGCGGTGCGGGCACCCGGTCGCCCAGCAGCGTCAGCAGCTTGGAGCCGATGCGCGAGGGGCGCGCCCCCGCCTCCAGCAGGCGGCGGCCGATCGTGTCCAGGAGGGCGCGGTCGCCCGAGCCCAGCTCGGCCTCCACCTCCCGCCAGCGGATCTCCCGGCCCCCGTCCTCGTCCAGGACCTCGCCGTGCACCCGGTCGTCGGCGATGAGCGCCAGCGGCGGCCCGCCCTCCTCGGGGAGCAGGGCCAGCTCCGTGCGCTCGGTGGTGATGCGGGCGACGGGGGCCGGCGGCGCCCCGCGCGTGGCGGACGCCGCCAGGCGGACCAGGCGGGCGGGGATCCGGGCGGCGTGCGACCCCTGGGGCGCGTGGAACTCCCGCTTGCCGTCGCGCCCCCAGGGGATCTTCAGGTGCCATCCGGCGTCCGGGCCGCCGAGGCGGCGGCGCAGCGTGATCCCCCGCGCGGCGAGCCGGAGGTCGCCGGTGTCGAAGTAGGTGGCGGTGAGCCGGTGCTCGCGCTCCTCCACGCCCCCGGGGGCGAGATCGGCCGGCCGGGGGAGGCGGAAGTCGGCACCGACCTCGAACGTCGTCTCGATCTCCAACTGATCGACCATCGCGGTCTCCAATGGTCTCCGGTGCTCCCGTACCTCCCCCGGCCGGGAGATCGTCAACCGAGCGGGGCGGGCAGCGGTCGCGCGTGCACCACGTGCAGGCGGCTGACCGCGCGGGTGAGGACCACGTAGAGGCGGTTGAGCCCGCGCTCCTCGGCCTCGGCGATGTCCGCGGGCTCCACGGCGACGACGGTGTCGAACTCCAAGCCCTTGGCCAGGGAGGCGGGGACGCAGACGACCCGGCAGGCCTCCAGCGCCTCCGGTTCCCGGCCCAGGTGCCCGGCCTCGATCCCGCGCTCCCGCAGGGCGGTGCGGAGCCCGTCGATGCGGCCGTCGGACGCGATGACGCCGATGGAGCCCTCCTCGTCCAGCGCGCGCTTGCAGGCGTCGAGCACGGCGCCGGTGAGCCGGCCGCCGGACACGCCCTCGATGCGCAGGGCCCCGGGCGCCTGCCGGGCCGCGCTCGGGGCGGGTAGGTCGGGGGCGATCTCCGGGAGCAGCCGGGCCGCGAAGTCGATGATCTGCGCGGGCACACGGTAGCCGCGGCTGAGGACCTGCAGCCGGGCGCCGTCCTTGCCGAGGTGGCGCAGCAGGTCCGCCCACGTCCGGGCCGCGGCGGGGGCGGTGCCCTGGGCGATGTCGCCGAGCACCGTCACCGACCCGGCCCGGACGCGGCGCGCCACCGCACGGCACTGCATCGGGCTCAGGTCCTGCGCCTCGTCCAGGACGATGTGGCCGAGCGACGGGGGGCGCTCGACCAGGCACGCGGCCTCGTCGATCAGCACCAGGTCGGCCGGAGACCAGGGGGCCGACCTCGGCGAGCGCGGGCGCCCGGGGAACCGGACGGCCTCCTGCTCCCCGGGGTCCAGGAGGCCGTCGGCCGCGCGGGCCAGCAGGCCGGGGTCGGTGAGCAGGCCGAAGACCAGCTTGACCGGGTCGGCCTTGGGCCACATGGCGGTGACGGCCGCCTTCACCTCGCGGGAGCGGGCCAGGCGGCCGCGGGTGCCCGCGTCGGCGGTGCCGCCCGAGGCCTCCATGAGGTTCTGCACCGCGCCGCCCAGGCGCTGCGCCAGCAGGTCCCGTCCGGCGCCGTAGGAGGCCCGCTGGCGGCGGATGCCGTCGACGATCTCCGCGATGTCCTCCGGCGGCACCCGGTACTTGCGCGAACCGACCGTCACCACCAGCGTCTCCTCGGACGGGCGGACCTGCGCCCACAGGGCCCGGGAGACGACCTCGGCCATGCGGGCGTCGCTCTTGAGGCGCGCGGCCTCGGGGGAGTCGGCCCCCTTGGGCGCGCCCCGGTCGGCCAGCTCCTCCAGGGTGAGCTGGCCCGCCTCGGCCTCGCCCAGAGCGGGCAGGACGTTGCGGATGTAGGAGAGGAAGGAGCTGCTGGGGCCGACGATGGCCACGCCGCCCTCCCGGCGCAGGCGCTCGCGCTCGGCGTAGAGCAGGAAGGCGATGCGGTGCAGGCCCACGGCCGTCTTGCCGGTGCCGGGGGCGCCCTGCACGCACAGGCTCGTGTCGAGGGAGGCGCGGACCAGGTCGTCCTGGTCGGGCTGGATGGTGGCGACGATGTCGCGCATGGGGCCGGTGCGGGGGCGCTCGATCTCCGCGGCCAGGAGCGCCGCGGCGGCCTCGCCCGAGGACGGTTCGGGGGCGGTGAGGTCCTCGTCCTCGAACGCGGTCAGTTCGCCCCCGGCGCCGAACCCGTAGCGGCGGCGGGAGAGGACGCCCATGGGGGATTGCGGCCCGGCGCGGTAAAAGGCCGCGGAGACGGGCGCCCGCCAATCCAGGACCATCGATGCGCCCGACCTGTCGCGCACATTCCTCCGGCCGATATAGGCGAGGTCGGCGTCGGGGGTGCGGGTGGGGGTGAAGGGGGCGCCGGGTTCCGCCTCATAAAGGTCGCCGGGCGGGTAGGTGAGGCGCCCGAAGAAGAGGGGCGCGTCCGGGAGTTCGGCCAGCGCTTCGGCGCGGCGTTCGCGTGCGCGCTGCAGAACCGCGTTGGTGTATTTGTCGACGACGGCTTCGCCGAGGGCCGTTTCGGTGTTGAGGACCTCTTCGCGCATTTCGCGCAGCGCATCACGCGAGGAGGCGAGGTGGCGGCGTTCCGCGCGGAGCTCGGCGGCACCGTCGTCGGGGGCGCCGGAGGCATCGGCGGAATCGGGCATGCGTGCTGGAGGCGTGCACGAGGACACGGAGGACTCCCCGGGATCGGTCGGGCTGGTCGTCGGGGCGGCGGATGCGCGGGTCCCGCCCCGGCGGGTCGTCAGCCGGTTCGTTCCGATCCTCTGCGCGTCGGTGTGCCGTGGTGCACTTCCGCCGCGAAGAAGCGATGATACCCGCGGGGAAGGGGGCTGGCAATCCTCCTTTCTCCGCTTTCCCGACCGGGGAAACGGTGCGGCCCGCGACCAGCGGTAACGATGGGATAAACCGGCGGGCAAGCGCGCTTCCCGGGATGGTGATCACGGGCCGGAAGGGGTATCCGTCCGGTATTTCCACCGGTGCGATCGGAGGCGACGGTGACTACGACGACGATCTTCTTCGGGGAGCTGTTCGGAACGGCGATCCTCGTCCTGTTCGGCTGCGGCGTGGTCGCCGCCCACGTCCTGAACAAGTCCAAGGCGCACGGCGAGGGCTGGATCCTGATCACCTTCGGGTGGGGCTTCGGCGTCATGGCGGGGGCCTACTTCGCGCTGCCGCTGTCCGGCGGGCACATCAACCCCGCGGTCACCTTCGGCCTGGCCGCCGCGAACGGCGACTGGTCCACCGTCCCGGTGTACGTCCTGGGCCAGATGCTCGGCGCGATCATCGGCGCCACCCTGACGTGGCTGGTCTACCTCAGCCAGTTCAAGCACTCCGACGGCCCGTTCCTGGGGATCTTCTCCACCGAGCCGGAGGTGCGCAGCACCGGGGCGAACTTCCTCACCGAGTTCATCGCCACCGCCGCCCTGCTGTTCATCGTCACCGCCACCGGGCAGAGCGAGGCGCTGGCGCTGTCCGGGCTGGGCGTGCTCATCGTCGCCCTGGGCGTGGTCGGCATCGGCATGAGCCTCGGCGCGCCCACCGGGTACGCCATCAACCCGGCGCGCGACCTGGGGCCCCGCATCGTCCACCAGCTCCTGCCCCTGAAGGGCAAGGGCGGCTCGGACTGGAGCTACTCGTGGATCCCCGTCGCCGGGCCGCTGGCCGGCGGCCTCGTCGGCGGCCTCCTCGGCGGGTGGGTGTACGGCCTGATGTAGGGCCGGCGGCACCGGGACACCAGAGGCGGGCGGGGGCGACCCCGCCCGTTTCCTGTTCGGCCCCCCGCCGAGGCCCCGGTTCGGATCCCGGCGCGGGCGTACTACGGTATGTAGTAGCGGGAACTGCGGAAACAGGGGAGCGGACGTGGTCGAGGGGCTGACGAGCACCATCCAGCTGGTGTCGCTGGCGATGGCGGTCTGGTGCATGGTCTCGGCCTTCCGCGACCGGCCCATGGTCGTCCCGCACCTGGTCGGCATGGCGGTGCTGTGGCTGCTCACCATCGCCCAGGCCGTGGTGTCCACGGTGGTCTGGGCGGGCGGCGACCCGCCCGCCGAACCGGCGACGCTCGTCGGGTACCTCGCCACCGTGGTGCTGCTGCCCCCGGCGTGCGCCGTGTGGGGGTTCATGGAGCGCAGCCGGTGGGGGCCCGCGGTCATCTCCGTCGCCTGCTTCATCCTCCCGGTCCTCATGGTCCGGCTCGAACAGATCTGGAACCCGCCCGTTGTCTGAGAGCACCGCGTCCGCGAACGCCGCCAGCCGCTCCGGGCCCGGCCGTGTC
This sequence comes from Nocardiopsis endophytica, assembly GCF_027706725.1. Lineage (GTDB taxonomy): Bacteria > Actinomycetota > Actinomycetes > Streptosporangiales > Streptosporangiaceae > Nocardiopsis_A > Nocardiopsis_A endophytica. The sequence continues at coordinate 127,736 of NZ_JAQFWQ010000002.1, read as the reverse complement.
CTGGTCGCGCTCTACGCCCTGTTCGCCCTCGCCGCCACCGCGCGCGCGGGCGTGCAGATCGCGACGAGGTTCCAGGAGGCGCCGCTCGCCTACCTGCTGTCGCTGGCGGCGGGGATCATCTACATCGTCGCGACCGTGGGGATCGCCCGGAGCGGGCGCACCTCCCACCGGGTCGCCATGGTCTCCTGCGCGATCGAGCTGTGCGGGGTGCTGGCCGTGGGCACGCTCAGCATGCTCGACCCGGCGGCCTTCCCCGACGACACCGTGTGGTCGCGCTTCGGCAGCGGCTACCTGTTCATCCCGCTCGTCCTGCCGGTGCTGGGCATGCTCTGGCTGCGGCACGTGGAGAAGGGCCGGACGGGGGAGCGGGCACAGGCGGCCTGACGGACGCCGTCCTAGGGTGGGCTCATGAGCGAACCGCGCAACGACCAGCCTTCCGTTCCGCCCGTCGTCTCGCCCGCGCGCTTGGCCGAACGCCTGCGCGAGGGCGGGGACCTGGCCGTCGTCGACGTGCGGTGGTACCTCGACGGCAGGGACGGGCACGCCGCCTACCTGGCCGGACACCTGCCCGGGGCGGTCTGGGCCGACGTCGATGAGGACCTTGCGTCCGAACCGACCCGGGAGGGCGGGCGCCACCCGCTGCCGACGCCGGAGGCCTTCGCCGAGGCGCTGGGGCGGCTCGGCATCGGTGACGGCACGGAGGTCGTCGCCTACGACGACGCCGGCGGGTCCATCGCGGCGCGGCTGGTGTGGATGCTGCGCGCGCTGGGGTCCCCGGCCTCCGTGCTCGATGGCGGGATCCAGGCGTGGGACGGCCCGCTGGAGACGGGCGAGGTGCGCCGCGAGCCGCGCACGCGCACGGCCGTCCCGTGGCCGGCCGAGCGGATCGCCACCACCGAGGAGCTGAAGGACCTGAAGGCGCGCCCGTACGGCCGACTGCTCCTGGACGCCCGCGCGCGGGGCCGCTACACGGGCGAGGAGCCCGCGCCCGTCGACGCCCGCGCCGGGCACATCCCCGGGGCGCGCAGCGCGGAGTGGCAGGGGAACCTCGGCCCGGACGGCCGGTTCGCCTCCCCGGAGCGCCTGCGCGAGCGCTTCGCCACGCTGGGCGTCGAGGGGGCCGAGTCGGTCACCGCCTACTGCGGCTCGGGGGTGACCGCGTGCCACGACCTCATCGCGCTGGAGCACGCCGGGTTCACCGGGGCGCGCCTGTACCCGGGCTCCTGGAGCGCGTGGGGGGCCGACGCGTCGCTCCCGGTGGAGACCGGTGATGCTGAGGGCGGGGACTGACGGCGGACCGCGCGAGCGGCGTACCGTCGGGACTGCACCGCGTGGCCTTCGGACATCTCGGGTTGGCAGGCGGCCACGCGGTGGACCTCGTGAGGGAGGCAATGACCATGTTCCGTCACGATGGGGCCCGAATGCGGACGACGCGCCGATCCGACCTCGAAACCGCACCTAGGCGCCGTCTCACCGGGCTCTAACCCCCGGCGCCGATACTCATCGCAACAGGGACGAGAAGCCGGAGGAGTCGGATGAGCGCGGAGGACAGGCGAGAGGGACCGGGCGAGGAGCCCCGGACCGACGAGACCCCGGAGGCCCCCGAGACCGGCGGCGTGTCCGAGACCGCGGCGGACGGTGCTCCGGAGACCACCCCGGAAGGTGGGCCCGCCCCGGAGGCCGAAACGCCCGCCGAGGCCGGACCGTGGTCCCCGCCCGGCGCCGGTGCGTGGAGCATGCGCGCCCAGGGCGGGCACGGGCACTTCACGAGCGCGGGGGCCTTCGGTGCGCCCGCGGGCGGGAATCCGGCCCCGCAGTACCCCGGCGGCCACCACACGGGCCAGCCCTACCCCGGCGGCCACACCGCCCCGCAGCCGGGGATCGGCGGCGCGGGCGCGGCCCCGCCGAACTGGCCCGGCGCGGTTCCGCCGGCCGGGGGCGGTCCGGGCGGTCCCGAGGGGGGCGGCGGCAAGCGCAAGCGCCCCGGGCCGGTGGCGATCGCCGCCGCGACCGCGCTGGTCACCAGCCTCATCGTGGGGCCCGCGGCGGCCGTGGCCACCACGTACCTCACCGGGGGGTCGAGTTCCCCGGTCAGCTCCCTGACCGGGGGCACCGCGGGATCGGTGTCGTCCGGGAACGTCAGCGAGGTGGCCGAGAAGGTGCTGCCGAGCGTGGTGTCGATCGAGACCGAGAGCGGAAGCGGAAGCGGGGTGGTGATCAGCTCCGACGGGCAGATCCTCACCAACGCCCACGTGGTGGCGGGGGCGCGCGGCGACTCCGTGCGGGTGCGGTTCAACGACGGTTCGGACGCCGAGGCGCGCGTGGTCGGCACGGACGAGGTCTCCGACATCGCGGTGATCGAGGCCAAGGGGGTGAGCGGGCTGACCCCCGCGACCCTCGGCGACTCCGACAAGGTCGAGGTCGGTGCGGACGTGGTCGCGATCGGGTCGCCGCTGGGGCTGTCCGGGACGGTCACCTCCGGCGTGGTCAGCGCCGTGGACCGGCCGGTGAACACCGGCACCGTCGACGGCGGGCAGGAGCGGGAGCAGGACCCCTTCGGCATGGGCGCCCCGCAGCAGGAGCAGGGCGGGGTGCAGACCTCGACGGTGATCAACGCGATCCAGACCGACGCCCCGATCAACCCGGGCAACTCCGGCGGGCCGCTGATCAACATGAACGGCGAGGTGATCGGGATCAACACGGCGATCGCCGGGACCTCGTCCGGCGGGCAAGGGGAGGCCGGGTCGATCGGGCTGGGCTTCTCGATCCCGATCAACCAGGCCAAGCCGATCGCCGAGCAGCTCATCGACCAGGGCAGCGCGGACTACGCGGCGATCGACGCCACGGTGGCGGCCGACAAGGACGGCGTGCGCATCGTGGACACGTCCAAGGGCGGGGCGGCGGCGGAGGCCGGCCTGAAGGGCGGCGACGTGGTGACCTCCGTCGACGGTGACGCGGTGGACAGCCCGGACGCGCTGATCGCGAAGATCCGCTCGAAGCAGCCGGGGGACACGGTGAAACTGGGCATCACCCGCGACGGCAAGGAGCAGGAGGTCGACGTGAAGCTCGCGGCCCAGTCGGCCGACAGCATCGGCGGCTGAGCCGAGCGGACCACAGCGCCCGCGGCGGACCGGGAGCGAGCCCCCGGTCCGCCCCGGGCGCCTTCCGGTCCGTGGGTGCCGACCCAACGGCGAATGACGAAAGTGCGAGCGGAAAACGAAGATTCGGCCGATCCGTCGACCCCGGTGAAACTTTTCCCCCCTGGCGTGCGTTTGACCTCTCCGAAGGGGGCGATAACCCCTCCCACGGGGGTACGGCCGGATTCGGCCGTCGGCGGCGACCTGCGGATTCCTTCCTCATCCGCAGTCGCCGCCCACTGTTTTCCACGGGTTCGCCGTGAATGCCCGCGGGCACGGGTAAACACTCGGCAACATGGACGCCGAACCGGGGCCGCGGGGCCGGCCGCCCGGAGTATCGTCCCCGGGACCACCCGGGTTCCGGCCGTCCTGGCGGCCAGGGGCCCGGCTCGTCCGGCTTGCGCGCCCGCGCACACCCCAGGAGGGCCGAGATGGCCGCACTCGCATCCGCCACCCGCGAGCAGCCGCCCGAACCGCGTTCCGACCAGCGTTCCGAGCGCCTGCGCGTGCTCATCGGCACCGACACCTATCCGCCCGACGTCAACGGCGCCGCCTACTTCACCGCCCGCCTCGCCCGCGGCCTGGCCGCGCGCGGGCACGACGTGCACATGGTGTGCCAGTCCCCGGACGGCCCACCGCGCACCGCCCGCGTGGACGGGGTCGTGGAGCACCGGCTGCGCTCGATGCCCTCACTGGTCCACGAGACCGTGCGGCTGGCGCTGCCGCCGGGCGCGCCCGGCCACCTCGACCGGCTGATCCGGCGGGTGCGCCCGCACGCGGTGCACGTCCAGAACCACTTCCTCGTCGGCCGCCTGCTCATCGCCGCCGCCCGGCGCCACCGGGTGCCGGTCGTGGCCACCAACCACTTCATGCCGGAGAACCTGTTCAACTACCTGTTCGTGCCCGAGGCGCTGCGGGGCGCCGTCGGCCGCATGGCCTGGCGCGACTTCTGCCGGGCGCTGCAGGGGGCCGAGCACGTGACCACGCCCACCCCCATCGCCGCCCGGCTCCTCCTCGACCAGGGGTTCGCCCGCCCGGTCGAGGCCGTCTCCTGCGGCATCGACCTGCGCCGCTTCCACCCGCCGGGCGACGCGGCGCCGCGCGCGGCCCTGCGGGAGCGGCTCGGCGTGCCCGACCGCCCCACCTTCGCCTTCGTCGGCCGCCTCGACGAGGAGAAGCGCATCGGCGACCTGGTCCGCGCGGTGCGGCGGACCACCGTCGACGGGGCGCAGCTCGTCCTGGCCGGGACGGGCGCCCAGCGCGGCGCCCTGGAGCGCCTGGCCGAGGAGGAGGGCGTGGCCGACCGGGTGTGCTTCCTCGGCTTCGTGCCGCACGCGGACCTGCCGCTGGTGTACCGGGCGGCGGACGTGTTCGCGATCGCCGGGATCGCCGAGCTCCAGTCGATCGCCACCCTGGAGGCGATGGCCAGCGGGCTGCCGGTGGTGGCGGCCGACGCGATGGCCCTGCCGCACCTGGTGGAGCAGGGGCGCAACGGCTACCTCTACGAGCCGGGCAGCCCCGACGACCTCGCCAAGTACTTGAGCGCCATCCTCGCCTCCCCCGAGGAGCGGGCCCGGATGGGCGCGGAGAGCCGCGCGATGGCCGCCCGCCACGACCACGAGCGCTCGCTGGACCGCTTCGAGCGGATCTACGCCGACGTCGCGCTCAGGTCGTCGCTGCGCGGCGGCTGACCGGTCCGCGCGGGCCGCTGCGGGCCGGAGGCGCGGGCCAGGGTCACCACCCCCACGGCGCCCAGCACCGCCGCCCCGGCCGCGACCGCGGCGTGCGCGGGGTCGGTGGGCAGGCGCTCGCCGAAGTAGGCCACGCCGATGAAGGTGGCCGCGATCGGGTCGCTGAGCATCAGGGTGGCGTAGGCCAGGGTGAAGTGGTCGGTGCGGTAGGCGTTCTGCATGATCAGGCCGCCGGTGAGGCCGATGCCGACGGCGACCATGGTCATCGGCTGCAGCGCGGCGAAGGGGTCGGACAGCGCGGCGATGCCGATCACCCGGCCGAAGGCCGAGGTGGCGGCGTAGGCGATGCCGCTGGCCAGCGCGAAGGAGCCGGCCCGCAGGGCGCCGCGCCGGGTCCGCCCCACCGCGACGCACAGCGCCATGGCGGTGCCCGCGATGACGGCGATCTCGGTCAGGCCCATCGCGTCGGGGGCGCGGCCCTGCGCGTGCGGGACGGTGGTGAGGAGCCCGGCCAGGGCGATGCTGACCGCCAGGGAGCCCAGCACCTGCGCGGGACTGGGGCGGCGCCGCCGGAAGACGGCGGAGAGCACGACGGCGAACAGCAGGCCGGTGATGCCGATCGGCTGGATCACCACCAGGGGCGCCTGGGTGAGCGCCCACAGGTGGGCGATGATGCCGCCCATCGTCAGCAGGGTGCCGAGCCACCACACGGGCATGCGCATCAGCGCGCGCAGCAGGGCGAGCTGCCCGATTCCGCGGATGGGGGCGGTCAACAGCGCCCGGTCGTGCACGGCGGCGCCGGCGGCCACGGAGAACGCGCCGGCCAGCGCCGCGGCGACGGCCCACGTCATCGATCCCGCCCTTCGTGTCGGGTGCCCGCCTGGCGCGGCGCCCGCCCGAATCGGGCGGACCCCCGTCGCGGGGCTGCGTCACATCGCCTTGTCACCGCCCCCGCCGCCGGGAGGACCTGGGAGGTCTGGGCGGGGGAACGCGCGCAGACGGGGGCGTGTCGAGGTTACTGCAGAGCACGGACCCGCGTGTGCGCGAAGGGGACGAATCACGCCTCGGCGCGGTGCGCGCCTCCGCCGCTCCCTACGGGGTTATCGGCCGGAGACGACCGACCGGTTCCGAAGACGCCGGGATCGCTCCGAGAGGGGGATGGGAAGTGAGATGTGCCACCTTCCCGGGGGTGAGTATAGGCGTGCGGCCGTCTAGCGCTCCACGGTCGGCAGGGTGAACCCGATGATCGCCCCGCCGCCCTCGCGGTTGGCGGCGAACACCGTCCCCCCGTGGGCGTGCACGATCTCCTTGACCATGGACAGGCCCAGCCCCGACCCCGGCAGCGCGCGGGCGGCGTCCGACCGGTAGAAGCGCTCGAACACGTGCTCCACCTCCTCCGGGGCGATCCCCGGACCCCGGTCGCGCACCTCCACCCGGCCCTCCCGGACCACGATCTCGATGGGCCCGCCGCTCTCCGTGTCGAACTTCGCCGCGTTCTCCACCGGGTTGGACAGCGCGCGCTCCAGCGCCGTCGGGCGCCCGTGCACCGTGCTCCCGTCGGCGTCGACCACCACCTCCCGGCCCGTACGCCGCCGCGCCCGGTCGGCCACGCGCTCGGCCAGCGGCCCCAGCTCCACGTCCGCGCCCGCCTCGTCCTCGCGGGTCCCGGTCGCCAGCTGCACCAGCTCGTCGACGAGCTTGGACAGCTCCCGCGTCTCCCCTTGGAGGTCGTCGACGAGCCGCTGCTGGGCGTCGGGCCCCAGCCGGTCGAAGGAGCGCATCACACTGACGTTGGTGCGCAGGCTGGTCAGCGGTGTGCGCAGCTCGTGCGAGGCGTTCTGCACCAGGCGCCGCTGCTCGGCCTCGGCGCCCGCCAGCCGGGTCAGCATCGCGTTGAACGCCCGCCCGAGCCGGCCGACCTCGTCCGGGGACGCGCCGCCCTCCGGCGCCACCAGGTCCAGGCGCCCGGTCGTGCGCACCTGCTCGGCGGTGTCGGTCAGGCGCACCAGCCGCTTGGTGACCCGCCGCGCCAGCAGCCACCCGGCCCCGGCGGCGACCACCAGCACGCCCGCCCCCACCACGGTGATCTGCAGGGCGAGCACGTCCAGCATGCGCTCCATCGGGGAGAGCCGCTGGCCGATCTGGATCGCGCCGCGCCCGCCGCCCAGGGACACCGTCGCGATCCGGTAGTCCTCACCGTTCGCACTGTCCTCGCGGGTGTGCACCAGCCCGGCCTCCGTCTCCGCCGCCACCGCCCGGTCGTCGGCGCGCACCGGCAGGACCTCGATCGACCGGTCGGCCCCGACCGGGACCGCCACCGACCCGCTGGAGGTCACCCCCGGGTAGGTGAAGTCGTCCGAGTGCAGGAAGGTGAGCGTCTGCCCCGCGTCCAGCTCGGCCGCGGGGCGGCTGACGTCGGCGGCCAGGCGCTCGGCGGTGGCCTGGAACTGCTCCCGGGCGTCGGTGCGGATCAGCACCGACGCCGTGCTGTAGGCCAGGGTGCCGGTGAGCAGGCTGGCGGCGGCGGCGACCACGGCGAAGGCCGCCGCGAACTTGGTGCCCAGCCGCCACCGCTCCGGCGACGCCGCGTACCGGGCGAGCACCGCCGCGCGCCGCCGGAGCACCGCCAGCCGCCGGCGCATCCCTCAGCCCTCCTGGGGGCGCAGCGTGTAGCCGACGCCGCGCACGGTCTGGATCAGCGGCGGCGCGTCCGGTGCGTCCAGCTTGCGCCGCAGGTAGCTGATGTACACGGCGAGGTTCTTGGAGTCCGGGCCGAAGTCGTACCCCCAGATGCGGTCGTAGATGGTGGGGTGGTCGAGCACGATCCCCGCGTTGCGCGCCAGCAGCTCCAGCAGGTCGAACTCGGTCTTGGACAGCTCCACCTCGCGCCCGGCCCGCCAGACGCGCCGCGCCGCCGGGTCCAGCCGCAGGTCGCCGACCTGCAGCACCGGCTCGGGGCGCTCGCCGTCGTCGGCGGAGGCGGGGGCGGCGCGGCGCAGCAGCGCCCGGATGCGCGCCATCAGCTCGTCCAGCTCGAACGGCTTGGGCAGGTAGTCGTCGGCGCCCGCGTCGAGCCCGGCCACCCGGTCGGAGGTCTCCACCCGCGCGGTGAGCATGAGGATGGGCCGCCGGTCGCCCTCGGCCCGCAGCACCCGGGTCACGCCCAGGCCGTCGACGCCGGGCATCATCACGTCGAGCACCAGCAGGTCGACCGGTTCGGCGTGCGCGGCGGTGAGCGCCTGCACGCCGTCCTCGGCGGTCAGGACCTCGTAGCCCTCCAGCATGAGGGCGCGTTCCAGGGATTCGCGGATGGCGCGGTCGTCGTCGGCGAGGAGCACGCGACCGGCGGGGGCACTGGCGGACGTCATGGAGGACATGTTCGCCCATCCGGGTGAGACGACGGTAAGAGGACACGGCCGCCGCACCCCCGTGAGCAGGGAGGGTGATGGACGGGACAACCTTCGGCCCGGCTGCCCCGGGGGCCGCCGGGGTAGGTACCCGGTGGCCGCCCGCATCGGGGCGGGGCGGCCGTGCCGGACGACGGGGGACCCGACCGGGAGAGCGAGGCAGGCGATATGGACACCGGAGAGGACCCGCGCTGGGTGGTCGTCGGTGTGGACGGTTCCGACTCCAGCCGGTACGCGCTGGAATGGTCGGCCAATCAGGCGATGACCTACGGACTCGGCGTCCGCATCGTCACCGCCGTGTGGCCGCCGGACTCGGAGGGGCCGTTCGGTGAGCTGCTCCGCAGGAACGGGGACGGCGGCGACGGCGGCGACGGCGAGGAGTCGCCGCGGCAGCACGACGCCCGCGCGCTGCTGGCGTACGCGCGGGACTGGGTGCTGCGGCTGTTCCCGGAGCTGTCGGTGGAGACCCGCGAGGTCGGGGAGCGCCCGGCGCAGGCCCTGTTGGAGGCCGCGTCGGAGCCCGGCGTGGCCTGCGTGGTCGTGGGGTCGCGCGGGCTCGGCGGGCTCGCCTCGGCCTTCGTGGGGTCGGTGGGGGTGGAGCTGGCGGCCAAGTCGCCGGTGCCCACCGTGGTGCTGCCCAAGCACCACGAGACGGCCGAGGGGCGGCGCGGGCGGATCGTCGTGGGCGTGGACGGCTCCGAGACCGGTGGCCGGGCGCTGGCGTTCGCGTTCCGGCAGGCGGAGCGGAGCGGGTCGGAGGTCGTGGCGATCTGCGCCTGGCAGCCGATGGCGGCGTTCGCCTCGTCGGTGGGGCCGGTGCCGCCGGAGGCCTTCGACGACGAGGCGGTGGAGGCGGCGGCGCGGCGGACCGCCGAGGCCGCGATGGAGGACCTGCGCGCGCGGCACCCCAGGGTGGTGGTGGACGTGCGCACGGTGCGGGCGCACCCGGTGGTGGCGCTGCTGGAGGAGGCGACCCCGGCCGACCTGATCGTCGTGGGCTCGCGCGGCAGGGGAGGCTTCCGGGGCCTGCTGCTGGGGTCGGTGAGCCAGTCCGTCCTCCACGGGGCCCACGGCCCGGTCGTCGTGGTCCGCTGACCCCGCGCCCCTTGACCGCGGGGACGGGGGCGCGGTTCACTGGCCGTCGATGATTACCGACCGGTTGGTATCCCCTCATACGGCGGAGGCGGCAGTGAAGGCGTTGCGCGTACACGGTCCCGGCGAGCCCGCGGACGTCCTGCAGGTGGAGGACACCCCCCGCCCCGAGCCCGCGGAAGGGCAGGTCCTCGTCCGCGTCCGGTCCGCCGCCGTCAACTTCCCCGACGCCCTGCTGTGCCGCGGCACCTACCAGGTCAGGCCCGACCCGCCCTTCACCCCCGGCGTGGAGCTGTGCGGCGAGGTCGTCCAGGCGGGCCCCGGCACCGACGCCCCGCCGCCCGGCACCCGCGTCCTCGGCGGCGCCGCGCTCCCCGACGGGGCCTTCGCCGAGTACGCCCTCATGCCCGCAGACGCAGTCTTCCCCGCCCCCGCCTCCCTCGGCGACGACGAGGCCGCCTCCCTCTTCATCGGCTACCAGACCGGCTGGTTCGCCCTGCACCGCCGCGCCGCCCTGCAGCCCGGCGAGACCGTCCTGGTCCACGCCGCCGCCGGCGGCGTGGGCAGCGCCGCGGTCCAGCTCGCCAAGGCCGCGGGCGCCCGGGTCATCGGCGTGGCCGGAGGGCCCGACAAGGCCCGTGTCGCCGCCGACCTCGGCGCCGACGTCGTGGTCGACCGGCGCTCGGAGGACTTCGTCGAGGTCGTCAAGGCCGAGACCGGCGGACGCGGCGCCGACGTGGTCTTCGACCCGGTCGGCGGCGACTCCTTCGCCCGTTCCACCAAGTGCATCGCCTTCGAGGGCCGGATCGTGATCATCGGCTTCGCCTCGGGGACCATCCCCGAGCAGGCGCTCAACCACGTGCTGATCAAGAACTACTCGCTGCTGGGCCTGCACTGGGGGCTCTACCAGCGCCGCGCCCCCGAGCTGGTCCCCGAGGCCCACCGCCGCCTCACCGAGCTCGCCGACAAGGGCCTGGTCAAGCCGCTGGTGAGCGAGCGCGTCGGGTTCGGTGCCCTGGCCGACGGGGTACAGCGGCTCGCCGACGGGTCGACCGTCGGGCGGCTGGTCTTCGCCCCCTCCGCCTGAGCCCGGCCGCCCCCGCCCGCCACTCCCCGAGGAGCCCCCCGTGCCCGGACCCTTCTCCGTCCCCGGAACCAACGCGGTCGTCACCGGCGCCGCCGGAGGCATCGGCCGCGCCGTCGCCGCCCGGCTGATCGCCGACGGCGCGGCGCACGTCGTCATCGCCGACCGGGACGCCGACCGCGCCCGCGCGGCCGCCGGCGCACTCGGCCCACGCGCCTCCTGGGAGGCCTTCGACGTCACCGACGAGCGGGCCGTCGCCGCCGTCGTCGACCGCATCTGGGACCGGGTCGGGCCGATCGACCTGTGGTGCTCCAACGCCGGTGTCGGCGCGGGCGCGGGCCTGGGCGACGACGCCGACTGGGACCTGTCCTGGCGGGTGCACGTCATGGCGCACGTGTACGCGGCGCGCGCCCTGTTCCCGCGGATGGCGGGGCGCGGCGGCCACTTCATGGTGACCGCGTCCGCCGCGGGGCTGCTGACCAACCTCGACACCGCCCCCTACACGGTCACCAAGCACGGCGCGGTGGCACTGGCCGAATGGCTGGCCATCCGCCACGCCGACGACGGCATCGGGGTGTCGTGCCTGTGCCCGCAGGGGGTCAATACCGCCATGACCGCCGGGGACGGCGCCTCGGCCTCCACCCGCCTGGGCGGGGAGTACCTGGAGCCCGAGGACGTCGCCCGGGCCGTGGCGGCCGCGCTGCGCGACGGGCGCTTCCTGATCCTGCCGCACCCCGAGGCCGCCGACTACGAACTGCGCCGCGCCCAGGACCGGGACCGCTGGCTCAAGGGCATGCGCAAGGCCTGGGCCAGGCTCAGGGGGGCGTGAGCGTCGGCTCCCGGAAGCGGGGAATGACGGTCCCCGGAGGTGGTGTCCGTGATCGTCATCGGACTCTCGTCAGGGACCTCGGTGGACGGCATCGATGCCGCGGTGGCCGACCTTCGGCTGGAGGGCGGCGAGGTCCTCCTCGACCCGCTCGGCCACCTCACCGCCCCCTACCCGCCCGCCCTCCGGGACGAGGTGCTGGCCGCCCTCCCGCCCGCCGCGACCACGCTCGAACAGGTCTGCCGGATCGACACCGGCATCGGGCGCGCCTTCGCCGCCGCCGCCCGGACCGCCATGGCCGAGCTGTGCCCCGGCGGCACCGCCGACCTCGCCGTCTCGCACGGCCAGACGCTCTACCACTGGGTCGAGGACGGCGCCGTCAAGGGCTCGCTCCAGCTCGGCCAGCCCGCCTGGATCACCGAGGCCACCGGCCTGCCCGTCGTCTCCGACGTGCGCGCCGCCGACATCGCCGCGGGCGGCCAGGGCGCGCCGCTGGCCTCGGTCTTCGACGTCCTCTGGCTCTCCGGCCTGGGGACCCCCGCCGCCGCCGTGAACATCGGCGGCATCGCCAACCTGACCGTCGTCTCCCCGGACGCCCCGCCCACCGCCTTCGACACCGGCCCCGGCAACGCCCTCCTCGACGCCGCCGCCGAGCTGGCGCCCGGCACCGGGCGGATGGACGCCGGAGGGGAGCGCGCCCTGCGCGGGCAGGTGGTGCCCGAGCTGATGGAGCGCCTCCTCGCCGAGCCCTACTTCGCCCGCCCCGCCCCCAAGACCACCGGCAAGGAGCTGTTCAACACCGCCTACCTGGAGCGGGCCCTCGCCGGGGTGGACGCCTCCTGGGACGACGTGTTCGCCACGCTGACCGACCTGACCGCCGTCACCATCGCCGACGCCTGCAAGGCCCACGGCGTGGGCGAGGCGGTGGCCTCCGGGGGCGGCGTGCACAACCACGGCCTGATGCAGAGCCTGCGCGCGGCGCTGGCGCCCGTCCCGGTGCGCGGGTCGGAGGCGCTGGGCGTGGACCCGGACGCCAAGGAGGCCTACCTTTTCGCGCTGCTGGGATTCCTGACCTGGCACGGCATCCCGTCGACCGTCCCGGAGTGCACCGGGGCCGCGCACCCGGTGCTGTCGGGGCGGGTGGGGCGCCCGGAGTCCGACGCGCCGCTCCCGGCGCGGCTGCGGATCCGCGGCGACGCCCATTCGGACGTTTAGGTCCGGACGGTGCGAACGTGCCTTCGGTGCGGTTTCGTCCGATCGGTGTACCTGATCATGGTTCATCGGTGACCATGTCCCTGTGCGCGGATCCGCCGGACCCGGGGGCGGGGCGGGCGCGGACGGACCGGCGGCCGGCGGCCGCGGCGACGAGCTCGTCGCACTGCTCTACCGGGAGTTCCGCGCCCCCCTGCTGCGAAACGTGCGCCTGCTGACCGGCGGCGACGAGCAGTGGGCCGAGGACGTCTTCCAGGAGGCCGCGCTGCGCGCCTGGCGCCGCGCCGACGGCCTGAGCAGGGAGCGCGGCGAGCTGTGGGCGTGGATGATGACCGTGTCCCGCCGCATCGTCATCGACGACCGCCGCCAGCGCGGCACCCGCCCGGTGGAGGTCGAGGCCGGGCGCGGCGAGGACCCGGCGGTGCCGGACGCCTCCGAGCCGACCCTGTCCGCCCTCGTGCTCGCCCAGGTGCTCCCGGGGCTGGCCGACCACCACCGCGAGGCGCTCGTGCTCGTCTACCTGCGGGACCGTTCGGTGGGCGAGGCCGCCGAGGAACTGGGCGTCCCGCCGGGCACGGTGAAGTCCCGGCTCCACTACGGCCTGCGCGCCCTGCGCGACGCTCTCCGGCGTTGATCTCGGGAGAAGCGCCCCTAAAACCGCGGTTTTAGCGTCGTTTTCCCCGAGATCAACAAGGATCTGGCCGGGGCACTGCTCAGCCCAGCAGGTCCCAGCGGTTGCCCGCGATGTCGAGGAACACCGCCACCCGCCCGTAGGGCTCGCTGCGCGGCTCGCTGACGAAGCGCACCCCGGCCTCCACCATGCGCGCGTAGGCACCGTCGAAGTCGTCCACACGCAGGAAGAGCCCCACGCGTCCCGCCCACTGGTCGCCCACGGCGGCGGTCTGGCGCTCCCCGTCGGCGCGCGCGAGGAGGAGCCCCGTGCCCCCGCCGGGGGGACGCACGACGACCCACCGCTTCGGCCGCCCCTCGGCCGACGTCAGCGCCGGGGAGTCCTCGACCAGCTCGAACCCCAGGGCCTTGGTGAAGAACTCGATCGCCGGGTCGTACTCGTCGACGATGACGCTGATGTGGTCCAGGCTCATCTCCATGGCGACACTCTAGGCGGCGACAGCCTCAGCGCCAGCGCCGGGCACATGTCCACGGCCTTGCCCGCCTCGTCCAGCAGGCGTTCGGGGACGGCGACCTCCGGCGCCTCCGGATAGCCGTGCCGGTCCAGCCGGATCAGCGCCGGGGCCAGGTGCGCGCACAGCCCATGGGCGTCGCACCGCGACCAGTCCACGGTCAGCCGCGACCGCGCGGCGGCGGCCTCCCCGGGCAGCGGTAGCACCTCCCGCACACGGGGCCGGCACGACCCGGCCACGGCGTGGACCGCGATGTCGTCGCGGAAGGCCTCCAGCGCCGACGCCGCCAGCCGCGCCGCGCCGTCCGGGTGGGCGCACGCGCCCCGGCCCGCCCCGATGGACGCGGCCTCGGCGACCGCTTCGGGCGTCCCCTCTCCCGCGGCCAGGTCGCCGAAGGCGCCGGCCAGCCGCGGCAGCCCGCGCGCGCACGGACCGCACTGGCGCGCGTTCTCCTCGGCCAGGTAGCGCAGCACACGGGCCGTCTCGTCCAGCGGGCAGGCGTCCGGGCCGACGGGCAGCACGATCCCCGCCCCGAGCGCCCCGCCCCGCGCCTCCATCCCCGCGCGCGAGAGCACGGCCCCCGCGGCGTCCCCGGGCGCCAGCCACGCCCCGTGGTAGCCGCCCACGAGCACGCCCCGCCCCGGGTCGGCCCCGCACGCCTCCAGCACCTCGCCCAAGGGCGTGCCGAAGGGGGCCTCCACGACGGCGGGGGAGCGGGCCGCCCCTCCCACGGTGAGGAGCAGCGACCCCGGTTCCCCGGGCGCGCCGACGACGCCGAACCGGTCCGCCCCCAGGGCCGCGACAACCGCGCGCTGGGCGTAGGGCTCGGCGTTGGACAGCAGCGTCGGCAGCCCGTCCACGCCGGCGTCGCTGGCGCGCTGCTTCACTCCGGGCGGGACGGGCCTGCTCCCGTTGATGCCGCGCACCAGCGCCCCGCCCTCACCGGACAGGAACCGCTCGGGGAGGCGCACCACCCGCACGGACGGGCCCGGCCCGCGTTCGGCGATCGCGTCGAGCAGCGACCGCTCGGCCCCGCCCCCGCCCGCGGTGCCGACCACCACCTCGTGGGCGTCCAGGGCGGAGGCGGCCAGCTCCGCGCCGTCCAGCACGAGGTGCGGGGCGCGCTCCAGCAGAGTGCGGTCCTTGCGGCTGCCCGGCTCGCCCTCGGTGGCGTTGACGACCACCCGGGCCGGGCACCCGCGCCGTCCGCACGCGCGCAGCACGGCGGCGACCTTGCGGGCGAACGGGAAGTGCGCTCCGCCCCGGCCGCGCAGCTCGCCCAGGCCCGCCAGGGCCACCAGGTCGTCGGGGCGCAGCCGGGGCGGCGCCGGGTGCAGGGCGCGGTGGCCGTCCAGGGCGAGGCGGGCCCCGCCCTCCAGCCCGGCCGTCAGCCGCGCCGGGCCGAGCGTGCGCACGGCGGTCGGGGCGTCCGCCGCCGCGCTCACCGCCGCCCCTCCCGGATGGAGGCCCAGAACTCCAGGTCCTCGGCGAGCCCGTCGCCGTCCCGCGGGTCGGCCGGGCGCCCCTGCGGGGAGCGGCCGCCCAGGGGCGGGAAGGCGCCGTCCGGGGCGCCGTCCCGATCGCCGGAGCGGACCACGGTCACCCGCCGCTCGGCGTCGGCGCGGCCCCGCTCGGGCCCGGCGGCGACCAGCAGCCGGGCGGCCAGGGCCAGCCCCACGGCGGCCAGGCACAGCGCGTACCCCGCCACCACCCACCCGGCGGGCTCGCGCCCGGCGGTGAGCCCGTGCACGATCGCCAGCGGCCAGCACAGGTAGGCGGCCGCGTGCACGGCCCGCCACAGCCGGGGGCGGCCGCCCCCGGTGAAGCGGCGCCGCAGCAGCCCGGTCACGACGATGACCAGCAGCAGGTCGGTGGAGAACGCGCCGAAGGCCACGGCCGCGTCCGCCCCGAACGGCAGCACCGCCTGGTGGGCGGCCACCCTGCCGAACGCCACCTGCAGGGCCACATGCGCGAAGAGGAACCCCAGCGCCGCCACCGCCACCGAGCGGTGCGCCGCC
This sequence comes from Nocardiopsis endophytica, assembly GCF_027706725.1. Lineage (GTDB taxonomy): Bacteria > Actinomycetota > Actinomycetes > Streptosporangiales > Streptosporangiaceae > Nocardiopsis_A > Nocardiopsis_A endophytica. The sequence continues at coordinate 112,127 of NZ_JAQFWQ010000002.1, read as the reverse complement.
TGCAGCAGCACCCGGCGCCGCACGTCCAGCACGATCCGGTCGGTGGCCAGCAGCCCGCAGACCGTCGCGGCGGTCAGCCCGAGCAGCGCCAGCACCCCCGACGCCGCCCAGAGGAAATCCTGGAACGCGCGCAGGAAATCCAATTGGCGCGGCGCCGCAACGGCGAGGACGGTGTTCGATATAACTAGTCCGATTAGGAGGAAGGCGTGGGCGGCCAATGGCCGCCGCCGCGCCTTGAAGGTGATATCGATCGAGGTCAGAGCCTGTTCAAGCCTCTGTACGACGGTTCTGTCGGGCATTATCCGCCTCCACCTGGCACGGGTGGGCACCAGAACATAGCACGCGCGGTGCGCATGTGGGCGGAATCAAGAAAATCGCTTATGTGGTGAACCGGTGGCGCCCGTCGTGCGTATCTCTAGGCGATAACGGCCGTGAAACAGGTGGGAAACTGTGGCGGTCGATGACCGTGGACCCGATGGAGGGACCGTGAAGGCACCCGGAACGACCGCACTGGCCCTGGCCGGCGGGGCGGCGGCGCTGCTCGCCGCCGGATGCGGCGGCCAGGCCGAGATGCCCGAGTACGACGCGGCGCCCGCCGAAGGGGAGGCCGAGTCCTCCCCGGACGCCCCCGACGGGGCGCTGGCGGTGCGCGAGGGAACCGGCGTCGGCGAGGTGGTCACCGACGCCGACGGCTACACGCTCTACATGTACACCCCGGACGGCACCGAGCCGGCCGCCTCCTCGTGCACCGGGGACTGCGCGAAGCAGTGGCCCCCGGCGCTGGACGAGGGCGGCGGCGAGCCCGAGGGCATCGACGCCGACCTGGTCGGCAGCCTCGACCGAGAGGAGGGGGAGAGCCAGGTCACCCTCGGCGGGCGCCCCCTGTACCGGTACGCGGGCGACGTGGAGCCCGGCGACGTGAACGGCGAGGGCGTGGGCGGCCTCTGGTACGCCGTGGCGCCCGACGGGGGCAAGGCCGCGGAGGCCGTGGCGGACTCGGAGGGCTCCGGGGACTCCGGCGGCGCTGAGGACACCGAGGACACCGAGGGCTCCGACGGCGGCGGCGCGTCCGAGGACTCCGACGGCTACGGAGGCGGATCCGGATATGGCGACGACGGCGGATACGGGTACTGACCCGTCCCCCGGGCGCGGGCGCCGCCGCCTCGGGATGCGGCCCCTGTCCTCCCTCGGTGCGATCGAGTTCGCCGGGGTGGCCGCGTTCCTGGTCGTCTCCGCGATCACGGTGTTCATGGTGGTCCCCCACGGCTCCATGTCCGCCGCCGGCGTCTTCTGGCGCGAGTGGGAGATGACCGACCACGGCCCCCTCGGCCCGGCCGACCGGGACGCGCTGGCCAAGGTCCGCCAGGCCAACCTGTGGGAGATCCCCACCGGCCAGCAGGCCGAGGAGCGCGCCCGCAGCGACCGCGTCCGCGAGGTCGGCGGCATCCTCGCCGACGACCACGCCCTGATGGACGAGCAGGTCCGGGAGGTCGCCCGCGAGCTGGAGGTCGAACTGCCCAGCATGCCCAGCGCCCAGCAGCAGGACTGGATGGACGAGCTCGCCGGGCTCTCCGGCGACGCCTACGACCGCACGGCGGTGAACCGCCTGCGGTTCGCCCACGGCGAGGTGATCCAGGTGCTGGCCGAGGTGCGCGCCGGTACCCGCAACAGCCTCGTCCGCTCCTTCGTCCAGCACGCCATGTTCATGGTGCTCAAGCACATCACGCTGCTGGAGAGCACCGGCCTGGTGGACTTCGAGCGGCTCCCCGAGCCGCCGCCTCCCGAACGCCGCCGGGGCTGACCCCGGCGCGCCCCGGGCGCCGCAGCGGCGCCCGCCCGTCCACCCCCACGCACGACGGAAGACGGAAGGCACGACGATGACGAACCCCCGCAGACCCCGCAGCCCCCGCCGGAGCCGGACCCCCGCGCTCCTGGCCGCCCTCGCCGCGGCGGGCGCCCTCGCGACGGCCGCGCTCGTCGCGGCGACCGCGGCGCCCCCCACCGCCGTCCCGGTCGACGGCTACGAAGACGGGAGCGGCCCGAACGGTGACGGCGGCGGCGACGGCCCACCCGGGTCGGCCCCCGGCCCCGAGGACTTCGTCGACATCCGCGAGGTCCCTCCGGCGCCGCCCGGACCGCAGCCCGGCGACGCGGGCGGCGCCGACGGCGTCTACCGCGCCGAGTGCGGCCGCAACGAGAACGGACTGTTCAACTCCGAGAACGTGATCGTCGCCCCCGGGGTGCCCACCGGCGCCCAGCACACCCACGACTACGTCGGCAACCAGGACGTCAACCGGTTCACCGACGACGTCGAGGCCAACAACGCGATTCTGGCCGAGGGCGACACCAGCTGCGCCGACGGCGACCGGTCCATGCACTACTGGCCGGTGCTGCGCGACATCACCCGGGAGGGCGCGGACGCCGGCGCACCCGGCGGCGGCCTGGACGGCAACGTCGGCCGGATCCTCACCCCCGTGAGCGCCACCATCGAGTTCCGCGGCAACGCGGTCGACGAGGTGGTCCCCATGCCGCGCTTCCTGCAGGCCATCACCGGCAACGCGCGCGCCGCCACCAGCGGCGGGGAGAACGCCAACGCCCAGTGGACCTGCACCGGGTTCGAGGACCGGATCTCCACCGACCGGTACCCCCTGTGCCCCGACGGCAGCGATGTGACGAGGATCATGGACTTCCCGAGTTGCTGGGACGGGCGCAACACGGTGAGCGAGGACAACCGCTCGCACATCGTCTTCCCCGACCCGGAGACGGGCGCCTGCCCCGACGGCACGCGTCCCGTCCCCCAGCTGCGGCAGACCCTGGTCTACGAGGTGCCCGAGGGCCCCGCCTTCGCCGTCGACGGTTTCCCCGAAGAGGGGCACGCGGCTGTGACGGATCACTCCGACTTCATCAACGTGATGCCGGACGGTCTCATGGAGACGGCGGTGACCTGCATCAACGCCGGTCGCTCCTGCTGAGGGGGCGACGCGACACGCGCTGCGGACCGGGTGGGCGACACCCGGTCCGCAGCGCTCTATCGTGGGGCGACGGCGAGAAATAGACCACCGGTCTAAACCTGTTGTCCAGACCAACTGGCCGGTTACACCACTCGTCGTCGATGATGCGGACCAGACGACGAGAAGGAGCCGCTGTGTCTGAGACCGTTCCCGCCCCGGGCGTCGAGTCCGCCGACCCCACCAGTCAGGACGCGCCCACGACCCATAAAGAGCTGGTCACCTGGGTCGACGAGATCGCCGAGCTGACAAGGCCCGATGAGATCGTTTGGTGCGACGGGTCGGACGCCGAATGGGAGCGCCTGACTGGTCTACTCGTCGAGAAGGGCACGTTCGTCCGGCTCAACCCGGAACTGCGCCCCAACAGCTTCTACTGCCGCTCCGACCCCGGCGACGTCGCGCGCGTGGAGGACCGCACCTTCATCTGCTCCGAGCGCGAGCAGGACGCCGGTCCGACCAACAACTGGATCGCGCCCGACGAGATGCGCGCGACCTTCGCCGACGTCTTCGACGGCTGCATGCGCGGGCGCACCATGTACGTCGTCCCGTTCTGTATGGGCCCACTCGGCGGCGCCATCTCCCAGCTCGGCGTCGAGATCACCGACTCGCCCTACGTCGTGGTCTCCATGCGCATCATGGCGCGCATGGGCGAGGCCGCGCTGCGCCTCATCGAGGAGCGCGGCTCCTTCGTCAAGGCCGTCCACTCGGTGGGCGCCCCGCTGGAGCCCGGCCAGGAGGACGTCGCCTGGCCCTGCAGCTCCACCAAGTACATCTCGCACTTCCCCGAGACCCGGGAGATCTGGTCCTACGGGTCCGGCTACGGCGGCAACGCCCTGCTCGGCAAGAAGTGCTACGCCCTGCGCATCGCGTCGGTCATGGCGCGCGACGAGGGCTGGATGGCCGAGCACATGCTCATCCTGAAGGTCACCCCGCCCAGCGGCGACCCCAAGTACATCGCGGCCGCCTTCCCGAGCGCCTGCGGCAAGACCAACCTGGCCATGCTGGAGCCGACGATCCCCGGCTGGAAGGTCGAGACGGTCGGCGACGACATCGCCTGGATGCGGTTCGACGACGACGGCCGCCTGCGCGCCATCAACCCCGAGGCCGGGTTCTTCGGCGTCGCCCCGGGCACCGGCGAGTCCACCAACGCCAACGCGGTGCGCACCCTGTGGGGCAACAGCATCTTCACCAACGTCGCCCTGACCGACGACGGCGACGTGTGGTGGGAGGGCCTCACCGACGAGGCCCCGGCCGGCCTCACCGACTGGAAGGGCCGCCCCTGGACCCCCGGGTCCGGCGAGCCCGCCGCCCACCCCAACGCGCGCTTCACCACCCCGGCCGGGCAGGCCCCCACCATCGCCCCCGAGTGGGAGGACCCGGCGGGCGTGCCGATCTCGGCGATCCTGTTCGGCGGGCGCCGCGCCACCGCCGTCCCGCTGGTCAACGAGGCCTTCGACTGGCAGCACGGCGTGTTCATGGGCGCCAACGTGTCGTCGGAGAAGACCGCCGCCGCCGAGGGCACCGTGGGCGAGCTGCGTCGCGACCCGTTCGCGATGCTGCCGTTCTGCGGCTACAACATGGGCGACTACTTCGCCCACTGGCTGGAGATCGGGCGCGCCACCGACGCTGAGAAGCTGCCGCGGATCTTCTACGTCAACTGGTTCCGCAAGGACGCCGACGGGCGCATCGTGTGGCCCGGGTTCGGGGAGAACTCGCGCGTCATCAAGTGGATCGTGGAGCGCCTGGAGGGCAGGGCCGAGGTGCGGGCCACCCCGATCGGCAACCTGCCGACGCCGGAGTCGATCGACACCGAGGGCCTGGACCTGTCGGCCGAGGACCTGGAGTACCTGCTGACGGTGGACACCGAGACCTGGCGCCAGGAGGCCGGGCTGGTCCCCGAGTTCTTCAAGACCTTCGGCGACCAGCTCCCGCCGGAGCTGTGGGAGGAGTACAACAGGCTGACCGACCGGCTGGGGTAGGACGCCGGACCGGCTCCGGCCGGCGCAAGTGAGGCGGGGAGGCCCCCACCAGGGGTGGGCCTCCCCGCGTCCGCGTCAGGCCCCGTCCACGCCCTCCGCGGGGACCATGCGGAAGTACTGCCGGTCCTTGTCCTCGCGCACGACCACCCCGAGCTCGGCCAGCTCGCGCCGGAGCTCGTCGGCGTCGTCGCCCTCCGCGTCGTCCTTCAGCGCCTCCTTGCGGGCGCGCAGCAGCGCGTTTGCGGCGGGCGGCAGCTCCGGGAGCCCGTCGACCCAGCGCCGGTACTCCGCCGCGTAGGGGTCGGCCTCCAGCCACGGCCAGCCGTTCACCCGGAAGGCCTCGGCGACCCGCGCCTCCTTCAGGTCGCAGGGCATGCGCTCCAGCACGCGGCCGTCGCGGCCGAGGAGGACCAGCCGCTTGCCGGTCATCCCCTGGCCGTCGGTGAAGGCCCCCTCCACGTCGGCCCGCGCGTGTTCGCGGGTCCGCCCGCGCCGGGTGAGCTCCACCCGGTCGGTGCGCACGGCGAGGGTGAGCGCGTCGTGGTCGATCAGGAAGGACAGGACGAGGCCGCCGACCGCGCCGAGCACCCCGGCCCCGATGGTCGCCCCGGGTTCGGGGAGGGACTCCAGCAGCTCCAGCGGCCCCTGGAAGGGCGCCCAGGGCAGCGAGATGATCCACTGGGCCGCCCACTTGACCAGGAGCCCCGCGCCGATCCCGAGGAAGGGCGGGGCCAGGCGGAGCCAGGCGGGGTGGGCCACCACGGCGGCGCCCCCCGCGGCGCCACCGGGCGTGGATGCGTCGTTGACGTGCATGTCTTCGACGCTAGAGGGCGGGGGCGCCGCGCCGCGTCGGTCGGCGGCATGCATCGGGGCGCCCCGTGTCGTTCCTTGGTATGACCCGCCCCCACCCGCGCCAAGGCCTCCCCGTTGATCTCGGGAAAAACGCCCCTACAAGCGCGGTTTTAGGGGCGAGATCCCCGAGATCAACGGGGAAAGGGTGCTCCTACTGCCGGTAGCCCGACAGGAACCTGCCGATGCGGCCGATGGCGGCGTCGATGTCGTCGGGGTGGGGCAGGGTCAGGATGCGGAAGTGGTCGGGGCGCGGCCAGTTGAAGCCGGTGCCCTGCACCACGTGGATCTTCTCCTGGAGCAGCAGGTCCAGGACGAACCGCTCGTCGTCGGCGACCGGGTGCACCTTCGGGTCCAGGCGCGGGAAGGCGTACAGGGCGCCCTTCGGCTTCACGCAGGACACGCCGGGGATCTCGTTCAGGCGCTCCCAGGCCCGGTCGCGGCTCTCGCGCAGGCGCCCGCCGGGCAGCACCAGGTCCTCGATGCTCTGCCGCCCGCCGAGGGCCGCCTGAACCGCGTACTGCGCCGGGACGTTGGGGCACAGCCGCATTCCGGCCAGCGTGGTCAGGCCCTCCAGGTAGTCGCGGGCGTGCTTCTTGGGGCCGGTCACCGCCAGCCACCCGGACCGGAACCCGGCCACCCGGTAGGCCTTGGACAGGCCGCTGAAGGTCAGGCACAGCACGTCGGGGGCGAGCGCGGCGGGGCTGTGGTGCTCGGCGCCGTCGTAGAGGATCTTGTCGTAGATCTCGTCGCTGAAGACGATCAGGTTGCGGCGGCGGGCCAGGTCGCAGATGCGCTCGACCACCTCGCGGGGGTAGACCGCGCCGGTGGGGTTGTTCGGGTTGATCACCACGACCGCGCGGGTGCGGTCGGTGATCCTGGACTCCATGTCGTCCAGGTCGGGCAGCCAGTCGGCGGACTCGTCGCAGGCGTAGTGCACCGGGGTGCCCCCGGCCAGGGAGGTGACGGCGGTCCACAGGGGGAAGTCGGGGGAGGGGATGAGGACCTCGTCGCCGTCGTCGAGCAGCGCCTGGACGGCCATCTGGATCAGCTCGGAGATGCCGTTGCCCAGGTAGACGTCGGAGACGTCCAGCTCGGGGAAGCCGCGGGCGGCGTAGTGCTGGACCACGGCCCGGCGGGCGGGGAGGATGCCGCGCGCGTCGCTGTACCCGTGCGCGTTCGCCAGGTTCCGGACGATGTCCTGGACGAGGGCGTCGGGCGCCTCGAACCCGAACAGGGCCGGGTTGCCCGTGTTCAGGCGCAGCACGCTGTGCCCGGCCTCCTCAAGGGCGTTGGCCTGCTCGATGACCGGCCCGCGGATCTCGTAGGAGACGTTGGCGAGCTTGCCCGACTGCTTGTACTCCATGCTGACCTCCCCGTGGTTCCACTTGGTTCTACCAAGTGATCACTTGGAAAGTCCAACTCATTGTCTACACTGAGACGTATGCCGCGCCGAAGCTACGACCAGTACTGTGCCGTCTCCCGGGCCCTCGACGCCGTCGGCGAGCGGTGGACCCTCCTGGTGGTGCGCGAGCTCCAGGCGGGGCCGCGCCGCTACACCGACCTGCACGCCGACCTCCCCGGAGTCAGCACCGACGTCCTCGCCTCGCGCCTGCGCGACATGGAGCGCGACGGCCTGGTCGTGCGCCGCCCGCTCACCCCGCGCGGCGGCGCCGCCCTCTACGAGCTGACGCCGAGCGGCCGGGCGCTGCTGCCGGTCCTGCGCGCCCTCGCCGAGTGGGGCGCCCCCGGGCTCGGGGAGCGCCGCCCCACCGACGCCTTCCGGGCGCACTGGCTGGCGCCGCCGCTGCTCGGCGTGGTGGAGCGTGCCTGCCCCGAGGCGTCCGGCACGGTGGAGGTGCGCCTGGAGACCGGCGTGTTCCATGTGTGGGCGGCGGGGCCCGAGGGCGGGGAGGGCGGCTACGGCGACGGCCCGGCCGAGCGGCCCGACGCGGTCCTGGCGCTGAGCGAGGAGGCGTGCGTGCGCGTCGCCCGGGGCGCGCTGACTCCGGCGGAGGCCGTGGCGCGCGGCGAGGCGGCCGTCGAGGGGGTGGGCCCACTCGCCCGCGCCCTGGGGGCGGCGGAGTTTACCCCGACTTGAGGGTGACGCGGGTCTCGTTTGTCGTCGCCCCGTGCGAAGGTGTGGCCTACGACTCACCGTAGGGGGATCGACATGCCGTATCTGCTGCTCATCGGCACCAGGAAGGGCCTGTTCAAGGCCACCAGCGACGACCGGCGCGACTGGCGGGTCAGCGGCCCGCTCAAACTCGACAAGGAGTCCTGGACCGACATGATGGGGGTCTACGCCGTCGGCATCGACCCCCACAGCCGGCGCCTCCTGGCCGGGGCCGAGAGCTCCCACTTCGGGCCCAGCGTCTGGTACAGCGACGACCTGGGCGCCACCTGGAACGAGCCCGAGGAGCGCCCCATCGCCCTGCCCGAGGACGCCGAGGAGTCCTTCACCCGGGCGTGGCAGTTCGCCTTCACCGACGAGCCGGGCACCGTGTACGCGGGCGCCGAGCCGCACTCGCTGTTCCGCTCCACCGACGGCGGCGAGCACTTCGAGCTGGTCCGGGCCCTGTGGGACCACCCGCACCGCAAGGACTGGTTCCCCGGTGCCGGGGGCGGCGCCGTGCACACGATCATCCCCGGAAAGGTCACCGCCCAGGGGTCGGACCCGCGCGCCATGACGGTGGCCATGTCCACCGGCGGCGTCTACCAGACCCGCGACGCCGGCGCCTCCTGGGAGCCCGCCAACAAGGGCGTGACCACCACCTTCATGCCTGAGGAGACCCCCGAGTACGGCCAGTGCGTGCACAAGGTCTCCGTCGGCCCGGACGGCGCGTTCTACCTGCAGAACCACCACGGGGTGTTCCGCAGCGAGGACCCGGCGGGCGAGGGGTGGAGGCCGATCGCCGACGGCCTGCCGTCGGACTTCGGGTTCGCCATGGTGGCCCACCCGCACCGGCCCGGGACGGCGCTGAACTTCCCGGTCATCAGCGAGGCCTGCCACCTGCCGCCGGACCACCGGCTGCGGCCCTTCCGCACCGAGGACGCGGGCGGATCCTGGGGCGCCTACGACGCCGGGCTGCCGGCCGGCCCCTACTTCGGCATCGTGCTGCGCGACGCCGCCTGCACCGACGGCGCCGACGACCCCGGGTTCTACTTCGGCACCCGCGCGGGGGACGTGTACACGACGACCGACTCCGACGGGCGCTGGCACGCGGTCGCCGAGCACCTGCCGGACGTGCTGTGCGTGCGCGCGGCGGAGGTGTAGGGACGTGGCCGTGACGGTGATCCTGCCCCAGGTGCTGCAGTCCGACGCGGGCGGCGCCAAGCGCGTCGACCTGCCCTCCGCCCCGGACCTGCGCGGGGTCCTGGACGCGCTGGCCGACCGCCACCCCCGGCTCGACCGCCGGGTCCGCGACGAGCAGGGGGCGCTGCGCCGCTACGTCAACGTCTTCGTCGGCGACGACGAGTGCCGGGCGGTGTCCGGCCTGGAGACCCCCGTCCCCGACGGCACGGAGGTGCGCATCCTGCCCTCGGTCGCCGGGGGCTGAGCCCGGCACCCGCGCCGGCGGCGGAGAGAATCCTCCTCCGCCACCGGCGAGTTTCGCGTGCCCGCGGAGTCCTAGTCCTGTGGGGACGCGACGACTGACCGTGAGGGGTGCGGCCATGGTGCACAGGGTCGGAGAGGACGCCGTGGAGGCGGACGGGTACGGCGGGGGCGGGAGAGGCCCCGGCGGCCGCACCGCCGCCGGAAGCCCCGGAGGGTTCGTCCCCGACCACGCCTACGCGCTGCTCGAACGGGCCGTGGGCGCCGTGCTCCGGGCGGCCCAGCACGCCCGGCCCGAGCTCTTCGGCCGCCCCACGCCGTGCGCGGCGTGGAACCTGGAGATGCTCCTGCTGCACACCGCCGACTCGCTGGAGACCCTGGGCGAGGGGCTCGGCGAAGGGCGGGTCGCGCTCTTCCCGACCACGGCCACGGGCCACGACGCCATCTCCGAGGTGCGCATCCGCGCCTGCCGCCTGCTGCGCGTCCCCGCCGCCGGGGGCGAGGCCGCGGTGGCCGACCGCGCCCTGGGCGCCGCGGCGCTGGCCGGTGTCGGGGCGCTGGAGGCGGCGGTGCACGCCTGGGACATCGCGGCGGCCTGCGGGGCACCGTCGCCGGTGGCGCCGGACCTGGCCGCCGACCTGCTCCCGGTGGTGCCCCTGGTGGTCACCGACGCCACCCGGCACCAGCTCTTCGGCGACCCGGTGCCGCCCCCGCCCTGGGCGGGGGCGGCCGACCGGCTGGCGGCCCTCACCGGCCGGGACCCGCGGTGGCGGCAGGGGGTGTCGCGGGCCCGGCCGTAGCGGCCGGGTCAGGCGGCGGCGAGCAGCGCGTCGACGAACGGGTTGCGGAACTTGCCCGAGGGGTCCAGCTCCCCGGCCAGCCGCTTGAAGTCGGCGGCGCGCTCGTACAGGCCGATCAGCTCCCGCGGCGCGAGGCCGGTGAGCTTGGCCCAGTGCGGCCGCGCCCCCAGCGGGAGCAGCCGCTCCTCCAGCGCCGCGATGGCCGGCCGCAGCGCCTCCTCGTCGTTCACCCAGGTGAAGTGGAGGGCGGCGGAGTCGCGCCCGTAGGCGGGGCTGAGCCACAGGTCGTCGCCCCGCACGCTGCGGAGCTCGGAGGTGTACAGGAGCGGGGCCAGCAGGCGGCCGATCCCGCGCACCGCCTCGATGGCGGCCCGTGCGTTCTCCCGGGGGACGAAGTACTCCGACTGCAGCTCGTCGCCCGCCCCTTCGGGGGAGGACCCGGCGGCGGTGTGGAGGAAGTGGGGGAGGCGCTCGTGCCAGGGCCCATCGGCCCCGAGCTGCCCGGTGCACTGGACGGGGTCCCGCCCCGGGACCGGGTGGACGGGCTCCCGGGCGGCGTCGCCGCCGGTCCACCCTCCCGGCGAGCCCTCCCCGACCCGCTCCTTGAGCCAGAGGCGGGCGGTGCCGCTGGCCCAGTCGGTGAACGCGCTGACGCTGTAGGCGCTGCCGAAGACCTCGTCGAAGCGGTCCATCGGCTCGTCCAGGGGGACGTCGAGGAGGACCCGCTGGGCGACGGAGTAGGCGGGCTCGACGTCCAGCGTCATGCGGGTGACGATCCCGAGCGCCCCGAGGGAGACGACCGCCCCGGGGAAGGTGTCCGGGTGCGTGGCCCGGCTCAGCTCCACGATGTCGCCCTGCGGGCCGACCAGTTCGAGGGCGCTGACGGAGGCGGACAGGCAGCGCTGGGTGTCGCCGGAGCCGTGCGTGGCCGTCGCGCACGCGCCCGCGATGGTGATGTTCGGCAGGGACGCGAGGTTGCCCAGGGCGTATCCGGCCCGGTCGAGCGCGGTGCACACGTCGGTGTAGGTCATGCCCGCGGCGACGGTCGCCGTCGGAGGGCGGCCCTCCCCGTCGTCGATGGTGACGCCGCCCGGAAGCGCGTCGGTCCGGACCACGTCGCCGTCGGCGGCGATGACCGGGGAGAAGGAGTGGGTGCTTCCCAGGGCGCGGATGCGGTCGCTGCGGCGCACCAGCTCGCGCAGCTCCTCCACCGACGCGGGCCGGTGGGAGCGGGCCGGGTCGTAGGCGACGTTGCGCGCCCAGTTCGCGACCGGGAGCCGGGAGGGCGGGGGGAGGGGCATCGTCTCTCCGATTCAGTGGGCCGGGGGGCGGGGGCGGGACCCAGTCTCGCGCAGCGGCCCCGGGACCACGGTCCCGGGGCCGCATGCGGGGCCTGTGGGCCCTCAGATCGTGGCCGTGTCGATCACGAACCGGTAGCGCACGTCGCTGGAGGTGACGCGCTCGTAGGCGGTGTTGACCTCGTCGGCGCGGATCAGCTCGATCTCGGCGGTGATGCCGTGCTCGCCGCAGAAGTCCAGCATCTCCTGGGTCTCGGCGATGCCGCCGATCAGCGAGCCCGCGATCTTCTTGCGGCCGCCCATCAGGGCGAACAGGTTCACCGACACCGGCTCCTCGGGGGCGCCGACGTTGGCCAGCACCCCGTCGGTCTTCAGCAGGCCCAGGTAGGCGCTCATGTCCAGCGGGGCCGACACCGTGGACAGCACGATGTCGAAGGCGCCCGCCAGCTCGGTGAAGGTCTCCGGGTCGCTGGTGGCGAAGTACCGGTCCGCCCCCAGCCGAAGCCCGTCGTCCTTCTTGCGCAGCGACTGGCTGAGCACCGTGACCTCGGCCCCCATCGCGCGCGCGAGCTGCACGCCCATGTGGCCCAGGCCGCCCATGCCGACCACCGCGACCTTCGAGCCGGGCCCGGCGTTCCAGTACCGCAGCGGCGAATAGGTGGTGATGCCCGCGCACAGCAGCGGCGCGGCGGCGTCGAGCGGCAGCGCGTCGGGGATGCGCAGCACGTACGCCTCGTCGACGACGATCTGCTGCGAGTAGCCCCCGTAGGTGGGCTCCCCGTTGGAGTCCAGGGCGTTGTAGGTGCCGATCATCCCGGAGGTGCAGTACTGCTCCAGGCCCTTGCGGCAGTACTCGCACTCGCGGCAGGAGTCGACGAAGCAGCCCACGCCGACCCGGTCGCCGACGGCGTACCGGGTGACGCCGGGGCCGACCTCGGCGACCACTCCGGCGATCTCGTGCCCCGGGACCATCGGGAAGATCGCCTCGCCCCACCCCTCGTTCACCTGGTGGATGTCGGAGTGGCAGATGCCCGCGTACGCGATCTCGATCCGGACGTCGTTCTCGCCGACGGGTCGGCGCTCGATCGTGGTCCGCTCCAGCGGGGCCTTCGCGGCGGGGGCCGCGTAGGCGGCGACGGATGTCATCTAGGTCGTTCTCCTCTTGAGGACGGGACGCTCCGGCCCTCAAGGGCCGGGCGATGACGATCGTCCCTTGTGTGCAGGAACGGACCCAGACATCCGGTTAACGTACGTTCGCCGTGCCTACCACTGGCGGTGTCAGGCATTCGGCCGCGTACGCACCGATACTGGAGTAATGAGTGACGACACCGCCGACGGGCCCTCCGGTGACGCCGCCGAGCAGCCCTTGGACCGGCGCGCCGAGCTGAGCGAGTTCCTGCGCAGCCGCCGCGCCCGGCTCACGCCCGAGGACGTGGGCCTGCCGCGCTTCGGGCACCGGCGCCGGGTCCCCGGCCTGCGCCGGGAGGAGCTGGCGCAGATCGCCGGGGTGTCCGCCGCCTACTACACGCGGCTGGAGCAGGGGAACGGGCGCAACGTCTCCGCCGAGGTGCTGGAGGCGATCGCGCGCGCCCTGCGGCTCAACGACGCCGAGTACGCGCACCTGGTGCACCTGGCCAAGCCCAAGAAGCACAAGGTGCGGCGGGCGGCGTCCGCCCAGAAGGTGCGGCCCGGCCTGCGGAGCCTGCTGCACACCCTGGAGGGTGTGCCCGCCTACGTGGTGGGCCGCCGGTCCGACGTGCTGGCGTGGACCCGCGCCGCGGCGGCGGTCTTCGGCGACTGGGGAGAGCTGCCCGTGCGCGACCGGAACTGGGCGCGGCTGGTGTTCCTGCGCGAGGACTACCGCGAGCTGTTCGTCGACTGGGAGTCCAAGGCCGCGGACATCGTGAGCTACCTGCGCATGGACGCGGGGTGCTACCCGGACGACCCGCGGCTGTCCTCCCTGGTGGGCGAACTGTCGGTGAAGAGCGACGACTTCCGCAGGCTGTGGGCGGCCCACGACGTGAAGGAGAAGGGGTTCGGGTCCAAGGTGCTCAACCACCCGCTGGTGGGGGAGATGACCCTGTCCTTCGAGACCCTGCGCCTGCCCGAGGACCAGGACCAGGCCCTGGTGGTGTACCACGCCGAGCCGGAGTCCCCGTCGGCCGAAGCACTCCGCCTGGTCACCGGCTGGGGCGCCGACGCCACCCGAGCCGGCGAAAAGGCCCGCCGGGCGTGACCGGTCTGGGCACGGGGGCCGGGCCTCAGTCCTTCGAGGCGAGGCAGACGGTCTGACCGTTGATTACGGGATAGAAGGACGCGCTGTCGCAGGCGGCTGGGACGGTGGAGTATTCGGAGAGGGAGGACTGGGTGTACTTCCAGACGACGGTGGTGGTCGCCGCCGCCGCGAAGCAGGGGACCTCGACCCATCCGCCGCCGTCTTCGTCGTCGGTGATGTAGGCCATGCAGTCGCCGATCGCCACCTCGTCGGTCCCACCGTTGACGACGCTGCTCATCACGAGGGAAACGGGCTCGAACACGACATAGGCGAGCCCGAGGGCGACGGCCGCGGCCCCTAGCCAGAAGCCCGTCTCGTCACTCGACCCGTTCCCCGCCCCGTTCCCCGAAGAGGACTTCTTCTCGGAGGGTGCCGAACCGCCGGTGCCGGGCTTCTTGCCCGCTCCAGCGGACTTCGTCGCAGGCGGCTTGGGCGGAGCCTTCGCCGATGCGCTTCCGGTCGGCTTCCCGGAGGAGGCCTTCGGCGCCGGCTTCTTCACAGGCTTCTCGGCGGGCTTCTTCGGCGGCTTCTTCGTGCCGCTCTTCCCCTTCTCCTTCTGCGCCGGAGGATCCTCCGGCACCGGGGTCGCCACGCGTGTCGTCCGGGCCCGGATGACCTCGGTGACGTCTTCCGGCAGCCACCCGGCCGCCTCCGTCCGTCCCTCCTCCCCGGCGAGCGCGTTCAGCCGGGAGAGCACCTTGTCCAGGCCGGGCCGGTCCTCCGCCTTCTTGGCCAGGCACCGCCGCACCAGCGCAGCGAGCGGGCTCGGCACGCCCTCCAGGTCCGGCTCCTCGTGCACGACCCGGTAGACGACCGCCTCGGTCGGCCCCGTGCCGAACGGCGGGTTCCCGGACGAGGCCAGCGCCAGCAGGCACCCCAGGGCGAACACGTCCGACCGGGGGCCGACCTCCTTGCCGCGCGCCTGTTCGGGGGAGAGGAACCCGGGGGTGCCGATGACGGTGCGGGTCAACGAGGTGCTGGTCGCGTCCAGCGCCCGGGCGATGCCGAAGTCGATGACGCGCGGCCCGTCGTCGGCCAGGATCACGTTGGCGGGCTTGAGGTCGCGGTGCACCAGGCCGCAGCCGTGGATCGCGGTGAGCCCCTCGGCCAGCCCGGCGCCGAGCACCGCCACCGAGGCGAGCGGGAGCGCCGTGCGCATCTGGAGCACCTCGTGCAGCGAGGGGCCGGGGATGTAGGCGGTGGCGAGCCAGGGGCGCTCGGCGCCGGTGTCGGAGTCGACGAGCTGGGCCGTGTAGAACCCGCCGACCTTCCGCGCCGCCTCGACCTCGGCGGCGAACCGCTTCCGGAACTGCGGGTCGGCGGCCAGCTCGGCGCGCACCACCTTGACCGCCACCGGGCGCCCGCCCGGGGAGCGGCCGAGGAACACCTCGCCCATCCCGCCGCCGCCGAGCCGGGAGAGCAGGTTGTAGGGGCCCACACGATGGGGGGAGACCGTGGGGGGACCGGTCACCGCGCCTCCGTCCGTCCGAAGTGGAAGGTCGAGTCATCATGCCACCCGCCGGGCACGGTCGGCCAGACCCTCCGGGTATCGCTTCCGGTCACCGTCCCGGAAGGCGCGGGCGCCCCGTACCCGCCCCCACCTTTCCGCCCCGAAAAGGGGCGGCGCCAGTGACCGAAATTGCCGTGTAGCGGCCGCGCGCGATTCCGTCAATTCCGACGACCCGCTCTTTCGGATCAGAGGTGGGATGGTTAATCTGTGCGGGAATCGACTCCTGAAGGAGCACCATGACCTCCGTGCAAGGTTTTCCGGACCTCCTCTCCCCGGAATTCGCCGAGGACCCCTACTCGGCCTACCGCGCCATGCTGGACGAGGCCCC
The DNA here is from genome assembly GCF_027706725.1 of Nocardiopsis endophytica. Classification (GTDB taxonomy): domain Bacteria; phylum Actinomycetota; class Actinomycetes; order Streptosporangiales; family Streptosporangiaceae; genus Nocardiopsis_A; species Nocardiopsis_A endophytica. The sequence goes on along the minus strand of NZ_JAQFWQ010000002.1, from coordinate 96,524 downwards.
CCTCTTCTGGCACGAGGCCACCCAGAGCCACATCGTCTCCCGCTACGAGGACGTCTCCCGCGCCTTCAAGGACCCCGTCTTCACCACCGAGAACTACGGATGGCAGCTCGAACCGGTGCACGGGCGCACCATTTTGCAGATGAGCGGGCGCGAGCACGCCGTGCGGCGCGCGCTGGTGGCCCCCGCCTTCCGCGGCAGGGAACTGGAGGAGCGGTTCCAGCCGGTCATCGAGCGCAACTCGGCCGAACTGATCGACCGGTTCCGCCACAAAGGCGAGGCGGACCTGGTGCGGGACTTCGCGCGCCGCTTCCCCATCAACGTCATCGTCGACATGCTCGGCCTGGACCGCGCCGACCACGACCGCTTCCAGGACTGGTACTCCTCGATCATCGCGTTCCTGAGCAACCTCGCCCAGGATCCGGACATCGCCGCCGCCGGGATCCGGACGCGCGAGGAGCTGGCGGACTACATGATCCCGATCATCCGCGAGCGCCGCGCCGCCCCCGGCGACGACCTGCTCTCCCAGCTGTGCACCGCGGAGGTGGACGGCACGGTGATGAGCGACGAGGACATCAAGGCCTTCGTCAGCCTCCTGCTGGCGGCCGGCGGGGAGACCACCGACAAGGCCATCGCCGCCGTCTTCCGCAACCTGCTGGCCCACCCCGAGCAGCTGGAGGCGGTGCGCGCCGACCGGTCGCTGGTCACCCGGGCCTTCGCCGAGACGCTGCGGTACACCCCGCCGGTGCACATGATCATGCGCCAGCCCTCCGAGGACGTGGAGCTGAGCACCGGCACCGTGCCCGCCGGGTCCACGCTCACCTGCCTCATCGGCGCGGCCAACCGGGACCCGCGGCGCTTCGCCGACCCCGACCGCTTCGACATCTTCCGCGAGGACCTGCCCACCGACACGGCGTTCTCCGCCGCCGCCCACCACCTCTCCTTCGCCCTGGGCCGCCACTTCTGCGTGGGCGCGCTGCTGGCCAAGTCCGAGGTGGAGGTCGGCGTGAACGGCCTGCTGGACGCGATGCCCGACGTCCGGGTCGCCGACGGCCACGAACCCAAGGAGGAGGGCCTGTTCACCCGCGGCCCGCTCACCCTGCCGGTGGTCTTCACCCCGGCCGGCTGACGCGCCCCGTCCCGCCCCGTCCTGCCCCGGCCCGTTCCGCGCGGGGCCGGTGCAGGACGGGAACGGCGCAGGACGGGGGAGGGCGCGCCTCAGCGGCCCGAGACGTAGGCGGGGGTGAACCGCACCGGCAGGCTCTCCAGGCCGCGCATCCACACCGACGGGCGCCACGCCAGCGACTCGGGCGGGACCGCCAGCTCCGTGTCGGGAAGCCGGTCCAGCAGCACCTCCACGGTGCTGCGGGCGATCACCTCGGCCACCTCCGGCGCCGGGTACGGGCACCCGTGCTCGCCGTGCCCGAACGACATGTGCGCCCGGTTGCCCTGCAGGTCGACGTCGGGGCCCAGACTCCCGTTCGGGTCGGCGTTGGCCGCCGCCAGCCCCAGCACCAGCAGGTCCCCGGCCCGGATCCGGCGCCCGCCCAGCTGGGTGTCGCGGGCGGCGAACCGGCCGATGAAGTTCTGCGTGGGCGTGTCGTGCCAGAGCACCTCGTTCAGCGCCTGCCCCACGCTGGCCCGGCCGCCGGTCAGCGTCATCTCGAACCGCGGGTCGGTCAGCATCAGCCGCAGCGTGTTGCCGATCCAGTTGGCCGTGGGCTGCTGCGCGGCCGCGGTCACCACCAGCAGGTCGAGCACGATCTCGTCGTCGGACAGCCCGGCCGGGTGCTCCAGCAGCGCCGAGGGCACGTCCATCCCGGGCTCGGCCCGCTTGCGCTCCACCAGCCGGGCCATGGACTCCTGCACCCGCGCGTAGGCGGGCATCGCCTCGGGGCCCACGTCCAGCGACAGCGCCACGTCCCGCACCAGGTCGGGCGTCTCGGACTCGGGCATGCCGAACATCCCGGCCACCGCCGCGATCGGGATGCGCTGGGCGAACTGGGAGATCAGCTCGGCCCGGCCGCTCCCGGCGAACTCGTCCACCAGGCGGTCGGCGATCTGCTCGCACGAGCGCTGCAGGTCGAACTGGTCCACCTCGGACAGCGCGTCGCCGATGGCCCCGGCGCGGCGGCGGTGCTCGCCGCCCTCGGTGAACATCACCGAGGGGTTGTGCACCACGTAGGGCATCAGCGGCCAGTCGTCGGGCACGTGCTCCCACTGGTTCCACCGGCGGGTGTCCCGGGCGAACAGCTCGGAGTCCTCGGTGACCTGGTGCACCTCCCGGTACCCCAGGACCAGCCAGGCGGGCAGGTCCCCGTCGAGCAGGACCGGCACCACCGGGCCGTGGTCCCGCCGCATCTCGGCGTACATGGCGGCGGCGTCCCGCTGGAAGCGCTCCCCGTAGAAGGGCACGCGCCCGCCGGCGGGGGCGTCGGTCGGTGGGAAGGGTTCGGTCACGATGCGGTCTCCCGGGCTGACGGGGCGGAGGAAAGCGCGTACAGGTGGTCGACCAGCGCGAGCAGCACCCGCTTGGACGACTCGCGGTCGCGCGCGTCGCACTCCACGACCGGCACCTCCTCGGGCAGGTCGAGGGCCTCGCGCAGCTCCTCCAGGGTGTGCGCGACCGGCTCGAACCGGTTGCGGGCGACGATGAAGGGGATGCCGTGGTGCTCCAGCCGGTCCACGGCGTACCAGGAGTCCTCGATGCGGTGGGCGTCCACCAGCACCACCACGCCCAGCGTGCCGGAGAACAGCTGGTCCCACAGGAACCAGAAGCGCTTCTGGCCGGGCGCGCCGAACAGGTAGAGCACCAGCTCCTCGTCCAGGCTGATCCGGCCGAAGTCGAAGGCGATGGTGGTCGTGGTCTTGCCGCGGGCGCCCGCGGTGTCGTCCACGCCGACCCCCGCCTGCGTCATCACCTCCTCGGTGCTGAGCGGGCGGATCTCGCTGACGGCGCGGACCATGGTGGTCTTGCCGACGCCGAAGCCGCCCACGACGACGATCTTCACCCCGTCGGAGGCGGTCGCCCGCAGCGGCGGGCGGGTGTGGGCCCCGGGGTCAGAGGTTGCTGAGTCCAACGAGCACCTTCCTCAGGAAGTCCGGGTCGGGAAGCCGCGCCCCGGCCGTGGCCGAGGAGGGGTGGCGGGCCGAGACCATGCCCCGGTCCAGCAGGTCGGCCAGGAGGATCTTGACCACGCTGACCGGCAGCGCCAGGTCGGCGGAGAGCTCGACCACCGACGTGGGGCGGCGGGCGAGCCGCAGGATGCGGGCGTGCTCGGACTGCATGCCGGGGGCCGCGTCGGATTCGCTCACCACGAGGGTGACCAGGTCCAGCCCGGTGTCCTCGGCGCGGCTGCGCCCGCCGGTGACGGTGTAGAGCCGGTCCGGGTCCTCCCCGTCGAGCGCGTGCGGGCTCATACCGCCGGGCCGCCGGAGGCGGCGTGCCGGGGCGGCGCGGTGAGGAAGGCGCCGATCTGCTCGACGATCTCCTCCAGGTTGTGCCCGATCAGCCCGCTGTCGGCGTCCTCGGCGGCGACCAGCGCCACGTGCGCGCCGGGGCCGGCCTCCACGATGAACAGGATGCCGCCGTGGAACTCGGTCATCGAGCTGCGCACCCCGCCGGTGCCGTCCCCGAACTCGGCGGAGGCGCCCCCGGCCAGCGCCTGGACGCCGGCGGCGATGGCGGCGAGCTGGTCGGCCCTGTCGGCGGTGAGCCCCGGTGTGTGGCAGAGCTTGAGGCCGTCGCGGGAGAGCACCAGCGCGTGCCGGGCGCCGGGGGTCTCCCCGACGAGCCTCTCCAGCGTCCATTCGAGGGAGGAATCGGTGGCGTCCATGCGCTCACTCCTATCTGTCGTCCGGTCGGGCGGGGGCGGCGGTGCGGGGCGGGGCTCCTCGGGCCGTCCCGGGTCCTCCCGGGCCGCGCCGGCGGGCGGCCGCCGGTCCGGGGGCGGGACGGTTCCCGGCGGCCGCGGGGCGGATGCCGCCCGAGGAGCGCTCCCTAGCCGCCGCCGTCGGTGTCCTCGTCCTTCTGCGGGTCGGGGGAGCGCAGGGGAAGGGGGCCGGTGTCGCCGCTCCGGTGGCTCCGGGGGCGGCTCTGCTGGAACGCGCCGAACCGGCTGCCGAGCCCGCGACGCGGCTCCCGGCCCCCGTCGGAGGCGGGGGCGCTCCGGGCGCCGGCGGCGATGTCGGGGTCCGAGCGCAGGCTGTGGCCGCGGGGCCGCTTCGGCAGCGGACGCTTGGGGGCGGCGGTCTCGGGGGCGGGCGGCTCGGGCGCGACCGGTGCGGTGGTCTCGGGGGCGGCGGTCTCGTCCGCGGTCACGGTCGTAGCCGCGGCCGGGGCATCGGCGGGGGGCGCGGGGGCGGCGCGCAGGGCCTGGGGCTCCGGCGCGGCCCGACCGGGGGCGGCGGCGTGGGAGCCGTTGCGCACCGGAGCGGGCGGCGGGTCCTCGCGGGCGGAGGTGAGCAGGTGGTTGGGCAGGCGCAGGACCACGCCCACGCCGCCGCGCGAGGACGGGCGGAAGAAGACGTTCATCCGGTGCTTGCGGGCGAGCTGGCCGACCACGGCCAGGCCCAGGCGCGAGCCCGACAGGCGGGTCAGGTCGAGCGGTTCGGTGCGGGAGACCGCCAGCTCGGCGCGGGCCAGCGCCTGCGGCCGCATGCCCAGCCCGGCGTCCTCGACGGTGAACACCGCGCCGTTGTTCAGGTCCTCGACGTAGACGTGCACCTCCTCGGTGGGGGCCGAGAAGCGGGTGCCGTTGTCCATGAGCTCGGCCAGGGCGTGCATGACGTCCTCGGCGGCGTACCCGGCGACGGCCGAGCGGCTGCTGGAGTGCAGGCGCACGCGGCGGTAGGCGCTGATCCGGCCCATGGCGCCGCGCAGGATGCTCTCCATGCGGATCGGCTTGGTCCACCGGCGTCCGGTGCGGGCGCCGGTCAGGACGGCGATGCTGTCGGCGACCCGGCCGACCTGCGAGGTGGTGTGGTCGACGCGCATCAGGTCGCCGAGCATGTCGGGGTCGCAGCGGTCCTGCATGTCGCGCAGCTCGGCCAGGTTGCGGGTGCTCATCGCCTGCACCCGCCCGGCTGCGTTGGCGCAGGCGGCCAGGGCGGCGGCGCGGCGGCGCTCGCCCACCGCGATCTCCCGGACCAGGAGTTCGAGGAGGCGGCGGTGGTCCTCGTCGTCGGGGACGGGGGTCTCGGAGAGCACGGTGGGGGCGGTCGCGCCGTCGCGGAGGCGCGCCACGGCGCCGGGCAGCACCCGGGAGGCGAGGTCGTCCAGGCTCCGGCGGCCGGCCTCGGCGCGCTCCAGGGCGGCGTCCCGCTCCTCGCGGGCGGTGCGCACCTCCTCCTGGGCCCGGTCGCGTTCGGCGGCGCGGTGCTCGGCGGCGTCGGCGTAGCGCACCGCCAGGTAGCAGGCGGTGGCCGCGAAGGCCGTGGTGGCCAGGGCGGCCACTAGGAACAGGAAGCGCCCCTCGGGGACGGCGAAGCCGACGGCGCCCCAGAGGACGGCGCCGCCGACGGCCGCGGCCGCCGCGGCGGCGGGAGCGCGCCAGCGTCCGGGGCCGGGTCCGCCCGGGACGGGGTCGGGCGTCCGATCCGACATCGATCACCTTCCACGTGTCGCCGCGTGCGCGGCAGGGCGGGATGCGCCGGACCGGTGGGGACGGGTCCGAGCGGCGGGGATCACGGCCCTGCGCTGTGTATTCTTCGCGGCCGCAGACCATCGATCCGACAGGTGTGCGGCGCACGGGCATGCTGATTCGGCATTTACCGGGCTTGTTCGCCGGTGACGCGGTGAGCATCCTATTACCCGATACTCGCTCATGGGGACAGAGTGCGGAGAACCCGCGATGCGAGTGATCACCGTCCTGAAAGGGAGGAAAAAGGAATCCGGGCATTTTCCTGCCGAGATCGGCCGATGCGCCGCGAACAGGTGAAGATGTCACCCCGCCGGACCGCACCCCGCCCGGGCTGCGGTCCGGCGGGGTGAGGGCTCGTGAGGGCGGCGGCCCTTGGAGCAGCCGAGGGAATGGCGGAGAACGCAGCGCATTCGCGCGGCGCTCTCCGACCGGGCCTCCTGCGCAGGTAGGGAAACCCCTACCCCCATCGCATCCCTGGTCGTAGTGTTCCTCGGCGCCGTGCTCGGTTGAGTGGTGCCATGCGCACTCTCCTCCGCAGAACCGGAACCGCGGCGGCGGTGACGGCCGCTGCCGCCGTACTGGCCTCCGGCTGCGGCCTTCCGGACGCCACCGAGGCCGAGCCCGAGACCACCACCTTCCCCTTCGACGGGGACGTCCTCGACGTCCAGGCGGACGGCACCCCCACCGACCTCGTCGCCGCCGACCGCGGCGACGTCGAGGTCACCCGCTGGATCGCCACCCGGGGCGACCCCGACGTCTCCTCCACCTGGTCGCTGGAGGACGGCACCCTGCGCCTGGACAACTCCTGCCGCGGCGTCTGCATCTACGACGACCGCTTCCGCGTGGAGGTCCCCGAAGGGGTGCGGGTCCTCCGCGACGGCGAGCCGACCGACCTGGAAGGGGAGTGACCCCGTGCTCGACCTCGTCGACATCACCAAGGTCTACCGGGGCGGCCACCGCGCGGTCGGCGGCATCAGCCTCGGCCTGCGCCCCGGCGTGCTGGGGCTGCTCGGCCCCAACGGCGCCGGCAAGAGCACCCTCATGCGGATCGCCGCCACCGCCGCCCGGCCCACCACGGGCCGGGTGCTGCTGGACGGCGCCGACGTCACCGCCCGCCCGCGCCCCCTCCGCCGCACCCTCGGGTACCTGCCGCAGGACTTCGGCTTCTACCCGAACCTGACCGCCCGCGAGTTCCTCTCCTACCTGGCCGCGGCCAAGGGGGTGGGGGCGCGGGCCGCGCGGGTGCGCATCGGCGAGCTGCTGGACCTGGTCGGGCTCGGGGCCGCCGCGGACCGGCGGCTGGGCGGCTTCTCGGGCGGCATGCTGCGCCGGGTCGGCATCGCCCAGGCGCTGGTCAACGACCCGCGCGTGATCATCCTGGACGAGCCCACCGCCGGACTCGACCCCGAGGAGCGGGCGCGCCTGCACGCGCTGCTCAGCGACCTGGCGGCGGAGCGGGCGGTGGTGCTGTCCACGCACATCGTCCCGGACGTGGAGGACATCGCCGCCGAGGTGGCGGTGGTCGCCGCCGGGCGCCTGGTGCTCCGGGGCCGCCCCGCCGACCTGGTCGCCGACATGGCCGGACGGGTGTGGGAGGCGGTGGTCGACCCGGTGGCGCTGCCCTCGATCGGCGGGCGCTTCCCGGTCGTCCGGTCGGTCCGCGACGGCGAGCTGGTGCGGGTGCGCCTGGTCGCCCCCGAGCGCCCGCTGTCGGACGCGGTCCCGCTCCAGGCCGGGCTGGAGGACGTCTATCGCTCCGCCGTCGCCGCCCCGGCCCCCCTCCCCGGCCCACACCCCACCCCGGGGGCGGCACGATGATCCTCCGTCTGGCAGCGGGCGACCTGCGCGAACGCGTGCGCCGCCCGTCCTATGCGATGACCCTGCTGGCGTCGGCGGGCCTGGCCTACCTGGCGGTCCCGGCGGCCGACGGCCACTGGACCGTCGTGGACGCCGGGGGCTTCCGGGGCGTCTACGACATGGCCTACGTCGGCGCGGTGGTCGCCCTGGCGGGGGCGCTCTGGCTGGCCCTCGGCGGGTTCTACGTGGTGCGCGGCTCCGTCGAGCGGGACCGCCGTACGGGGGTGGGCCGGGTGCTGGCCACGGCTCCGCTGCGTGGGCCCACCTACCTGGCGGGCAAGTTCCTGAGCAACGCCGCCGTCCTCGTGTCGATGGTGGCGGTGCTGGTCGGCGTGGCGCTGGTGATGTGGTGGGCGCGGGGCGAGGACCCCGCGGTGGACCCGGTCGGCCTGCTCCTGCCGTTCCTGGTGGTCACGCTGCCGGTGATGGCGGCGGTCGCGGCGGCGGCGCTGGCCTTCGACACCGTCCCCGGGCTGCGCGGAGGCTTCGGCAACCTGGTGTGGATCCCCGTGTGGGGCACCTTCGTGTTCCTCGGCAACAGCGGGGGCGGCGCCTTCTCCGGGATCGGCACGCGGGCCTTCGCCTCGACCTTCGGTGTGGGCGCGGAGCGCACCGGTGTGGAGGTCGGCGAGTTCAGCCTGGGCTTCACCTACGTGGACGACCCGCTGAAGCCGGTCCCGTGGGGCGGGCTCGACCTGGGCGACGGCTTCCTCGCCGACCGGCTGGCCCTGGTGGCCGGGGCGGTCGCCGTGGTGGCGCTGTGCGCGGTGTGGTTCCGCCTCGCCCGCACCGACGCCACGGGCTCGGGCGCGGCGGGAGCCGTCGGCGGGCGGCTGCTGGGCCGGCGCCTCGGGGCCCTCGACCCGGCGGCGCTGCTGCCCGCGCCCCGCACGCTCGTGGGGGCCGAGTTCCGCATCCTGGTCTCGGGGGTGTCGGTGTGGTGGTGGTTGGGCGCAGGGGTGCTCCTGCTGGTCGGGCTGGTGCTCCCGGCCGATGCGGGGCGCACGGCGCTGCTGCCGGTCGCGTGGATCTGGCCCGCCCTGGTGTGGTCGCGGATCGGCACCACGGCGATCGCGTCCGGGGTGGAGGGGCTGGTGGAGTCCTACCCCCGCCCGGTGGCGAGGCTGCTGGCCGGGTGGGCGGCGGGGGTCGCGCTGTCCGCGCTCGCGGGTGCGGGGCCGCTGCTCCGGGCCGCGGCGGCCGGGGACGCCGCCACCGTCGCCGCGTGGTGCGCGGGCGCGGTGTTCATCCCGGCGCTGGCCCTGTTCCTGGGGACCCTGGGGCGCACGCCGACGCTGTTCCAGGTGCTGTACCCGATCCTCTGGTACATGGCCGTCAACGCCATCGACGCGGCGGACTACATGGGCATGCACACACCCGACCCGGCGTCGAGCGCGGCGACCGCGGGAGCGGCGGCCGCGCTGCTGCTCGGCGCGGTCACGGCCGACCGCCTGCGCCGCGCACGCGCGTGAGGCCCGCCGAGTGGCGTGGCTTCCGCCGGTCAGCGCCTCGAAGACGGCCCGGTCCCGTCCGAGAGCCGTCACCGGCGGGCCCACCTGGGCGGATGGGAATCGGTGGCGGCCTCGCTGGACCGGCCGCCCTCGCCCGGGCGCCGTCGGCGTCCTAGGGTTGCCCCGTCCGGCCCGGGCGGCTCCGGGCGGGTGAGCGGAGAAGGGGAGTGGCGTCGGTGCTGGGCGGGAGACCGGGTCTGCGGAGCGGTGCGGCGGCGGTGCTCGCCGCGGCGGTGGTCGCCGTGTCCGTCGGCGGCCCAGCGGGGGCGTCGGCCGACACGGGCGGCTCGGAGGGCGGCGGCTCCGACTCCCCGACGGCGCTGCCCGAGGCGGCGATGGTCGCCGAGGGAGGGGAGTGCCTGCCCCCTTCGGAGACGGTGATCGACCGCGAGGTGTGGACCGAGGGCGCGCTCGGCCTGCCCGAGGCGCGCGGGTTCGCGGACGGCGGCGGCGTGACCGTCGCCGTGGTCGGCAGCGGGGTCGACGACACCGCCGCCGCCCTTGACGGCGCCGTGGACGGGGCCGGGGAGGACTGCGTCGGGTTCGGCACCTTCCTCGCCGGGATCGTCGCCGCACGCGGACAGGACGACAGCGGCATGGTCGGGGTCGCCCCGGCCGCGCGGGTGCTCGCCGTCGGGGTGACCGACGACCGGGGCGTGGCCGACGCGCAGGACCTGGCCGGGGGGATCGAGAGCGCGGTCGGCGACGGCGCCGACGTGGTGCTGGTCGGCGCGCCGGTCCCGGCCGCCGGGGGCGACACGGGCATCGGTGCGGCGCTGCGCACGGCCGCCGACGCGGACGCCCTGGTGGTCGCCCCGGCCACGGTGCCGACGGACGGGGGACCGGTCGCCGCGCTGCCCGGGCCGGGGCCCGGGGTGCTCGCCGTCGCCGCGACCGGCCCGGACGGCGCACCCGCCGAGAGCGAGCCGGCCGTGGACGCCGACGGGGAGCCCGTGCGGGCCGACCTGGCCGCACCGGGGCGGGCGGCGATGGGCGTGGGCCCCGGCGGCGACGGCCACTTCACGTCGGGCGGGGACGCGGTCGCCGCCGCATTCGTGGCGGGGACGGCCGCGCTGCTGCGCTCGCACGAGCCCGACCTGGACGCCGGGGCGGTCGCCGAACGGCTGACGTCGACCGCCTACCCCGCCCCCGGTGCGGCCTCCGAGGCGCTGCTCGGCGCGGGGACGCTCGATCCCGTCGCCGCACTGACCGCCGTCCCGGCCCCGCGCGAGGCGGGCGCGGCCCCGGAGGCGGCGGCCTTCTCGCCGGACCCCCCGACCCCTCCGACCGTCGGCCGGACCCTCGCCGTGGCGGGCGGGTCGGCGCTGCTGATCCTGGTCCTGGCCGTCGGAGCCGCAGCCGTCCGGCACGGCCGCACCCGCCGCACCTGAGCGGCCCCGGCGGAGGAGCGCCGTTGCGGCCCGGCCCCCGATGATCTCGACAAGGGTGCTGTCAAAACCGCCGGAATGGCGGCACTTCCGTCGAGATCATCGCCGAGGGGCGGCCTCCTCGGTCTCGGGGGCCAGGGCCAGCTGTACCTGGACGGGGTCGCGGCGGTCCAGGCGCAGCGCCCGCCCCGGCGGCAGGGTCCGCGGGCGCAGTGAGCCGAACAGGATCCCCTCCGACGGCGGGCATGACAGCACGATGCTCGGCGTGTTCGCGTCGATCAGCATCCGCAGCGCCGGCTCCCCCATCGCCCGGCTGAACCCGCCCGCCCCGCGGGCCAGAATCAGGTGCAGCCCGATGTCGGCCCCCAGCGGCAGCATGTCCAGCAGCGGCGCCAGCGGCCCCGGCCCCCCGGTGCCCAGCAGGTCGTAGTCGTCGATCACCACGAACAGCTCCGGCCCGGTCCACCAGGAGCGGGCGCGCAGCTCCTCCGGGGTGACCTCGGGGCCGGGCAGCCGCGGCTTCAGCGCCTGGGCGGCGGCGTTCATCATCTCCTGGGCGCTCGCGCCCGTCACCGCGTACCCCAGGCGCTGCTCCTCGGGGATCGCGTCGAACAGCCCGCGCCGGGGGTCGACCACCACCACGCGGGCCTCCTCGGCCGAGTAGCGCTCCCGGATCGCCCGCGTCACGAGCCGCAGCAGGTTGGTCTTCCCGCTCTCGGTGTCGCCCACCGCCAGCATGTGCGGGGAGGTGGAGAAGTCGTGCCAGAACGGCTCCAGGCGCCGCTCCTCCAGGCCGAGCGGGACCCGGGGCCCCTCCTCGGCCGCGGGCAGCTCGGCGGCGGGCAGGTGCAGCGGCAGGGTGCGCACCGGCGGGGCGGGCGGGCCGTCCCACGCCTCGGCGACCGCCCGCACCAGCCCCTCCAGGCCGGAGGCGACGGGGGCCTCCGCCGTTCCGGGAGCCCCCTCGCCGCCCCCGTCCGCGAGCCGGGGGACCGCGGTGAGGAAGTGCTTGAGCTCGTCGGTCAGGCCCCGCCCCGGGACCCGCGGCACCGTCTCCGCCTTGCGCATGTTGATCGCCGAGTCCACCGCGTCGCCCAACCGCAGCTCGAACCGGGTGCCCAGCAGGTCGCGCAGGCTGGACTGCACGTCGGCCCAGCGCGGGGACGCCACCACCAGGTGCACCCCGTAGCTCAGCCCGCGCTGGGCGATCTGCACGATGTCGGGGACCAGGTCCATCATCTCCTGGCGGACCGTCGCCCACCCGTCGATCACCAGGAACACGTCGCCGTACCGCTCGTCGGGGAACTCCCCCCGGGCGCGGCGGCGCCGGAAGTCGGCCATCGAGTCCACACCGTGCTCGGCGAAGTCCCGCTCCCGGCGCGCCAGGAGCGCCGTCATCTCCGCCACCGTGCGGTTGACCCGCTCGGTGTCCAGGCGCCCGCACACCCCGCCCACGTGCGGCAGGCCCGAGGCGGCGCGCAGCGTCCCGCCGCCGAAGTCGAGGATGTAGAACTGCGCCTGGGCCGGGGTGTTGGTGAGCGCGAGGGCGGAGATCAGGGTGAGCAGCAGCGTGCTCTTGCCCGACTGCGGGCCGCCCACCACCGCGGTGTGCCCGCCCGAGGAGCGCAGGTCCGCCGTCAGCGGGGTGCGCAGCTGCTCGAAGGGCCGGTCCACCTCGCCCAGCGGGACGCTCAGCACCGGCTCCCGCGACCACGACGGGCCGCTCCCGCCGAGCCCGGCCTCGGCCAGCAGGCGCCCCAGCGCCGGGGGCGCGTCCAGGGGCGGCAGCCACACCCGCCGGGCGGGCGGCCCGGCGCCGCGCACCGCCTCCAACGCGGTCTCCAGCAGGCTCTCCGCCGGCTCCTCCTCCGGCTCCTCGGGTTCGGGGGCGGCCGCCGGGGCGGTCCTGGCCACGTACGTCGCCAGCAGCGGGGCCACCTCCCCGCCCGCCGCCGCGGTCCGCACCGGCCGCCGCCGCGCCCGGTAGGGCCCGGACACGTAGGCCGCCTTGAACCGGGCCAGCTCGTCGGTGTCGGTCTTGAGGTAGCCGCTCCCGGGGGCCGGCGGCAGCTGGTGGGCGTCGGGCACGCCCAGCACCCCGCGGCTCTCCATCGCCGAGAACGTGCGCAGCGCGATCCGGTAGGACAGGTGGCTCTCCAGCTGGTGCATCCGCCCCTCGTCCAGCCGCTGGGAGGCGAGCAGCAGGTGCACGCCGAGGCTGCGCCCCAGCCGCCCGATCATCACGAACAGGTCCATGAAGTCGCGGTGCGCGGCCAGCAGCTCGCTGAACTCGTCCACCACCACCAGCAGGGTCGGCATCGGCTCCATGCCCGGGTCGGAGCGGCGCGCCTTCTCGTACTCGTGCACGGAGCTGAAGTTCCCGGCCGCGCGCAGCCGCTCCTGGCGGCGGATCAGCTCGCCGTGCAGCGCGTCCTGCATCCGCTCCACCAGGGAGGTCTCGTCGGCGAGGTTGGTGATCAGCGCCGAGGTGTGGTTCAGCCGGTCCAGCCCGATGAAGGTCGCCCCGCCCTTGAAGTCGACCAGGACGAAGTTGAGGGTCTCCGAGGAGTGCGTGAGCGCCAGCGCCAGCACCAGGGTGCGCAGCAGCTCGCTCTTGCCCGACCCGGTGGCGCCGATGAGCATCCCGTGCGGCCCCATGCCGCCCAGCGCCGACTCCTTCAGGTCCAGCTCCAGCGGCGCCCCCGACTCGGTCATCCCGACCGGCACCCGCAGCCGGTGCTCGGGGCGGTCCCCGCGCTCCCACTGCCGGTGCGGGTCCCAGGTGTGCAGGTTGGCGATGCCCAGCAGCGCGGTCAGGTCGAAGTCGGTGGTCAGCGGCTCCACCACGTCCGCGGACACGCTCATCCGGTAGGGCGCCAGCAGCCGCGCCAGGGCGCGGGCGCGCGGCTCGCCCAGCCGGTCGGGGCGGCCCAGCGGGGCGAACACCTCCCGGCCGGACCGGTCCAGGTCGGCCACCTCCACCCCGTCCGCCCCCACCCGCAGCGACAGGGTGTGCGGGGCGCCGTCCCAGGCCCGGTCGGCCCCGACCTCGACCACCACGGCGTTGCGGTAGCCCCCGCCGGCCATCCGCGCGCCCTGCGGCACCCGGCCGCCGTCCACCAGCAGCACGGTGAACGGCTCCTCCCGCCCGGGCGCGGCCTGCGGGTCGAACCGGGGGCGGTCGGCCAGGTCCGGGCCGATCAGCCGCTCCAGCTCCACCGCGTCCGGTGCGAACAGCCGGACCGGCCCGGCGCCGTCCCGCTCGGAGGGGTGCAGGCAGTGCGGCAGCCACTTGAGCCAGTCCCAGCGGGCCGTCCGGTCGTCGCCCACGCACGCGGCGATGCGCAGCTCGTCCGGGGCGTGGAACACGGCCAGCTGTCCCACCAGCGCCCGGGCCATGGCGCGCGCCGCCTCGGCGTCGCCGCGCAGCGCGATGTGCGCGTACCCCCGCAGGTGGATGGAGACGGGCAGGTCGGCGACGGTGGAGTAGGCGGCGATGAACCGGCGCAGCGCGTGCGCCGACAGCGGCTCCAGGTCCTCCACCGGCTTGGTGGACAGCGGCGCGATGGTGGCGTTCAGCGGCTGCCGGCCCACGGCGAAGCGCACCTCGCCGAAGTCGTCGTGGGCGGCGCGCCGCTCCCACAGCCGGGTCGTGCGCACCAGCGACCACAGCGCGTCGGGGTCGGGGCCGTTCCAGTAGCGCGCGTCCCGCTGGGCGGCGACCAGCTCGCGCACCCGCCCCCGCATCCTGCCCAAGTAGCGAAGGTAGTCGCGGCGCTCCCCGGCCAGCGCCCGGCGCCGCTCCAGACGGGTGCGCAGGTACTGCCCGCCCAGCATGGCGACCGCGCCGACCAGCATCATGCCGCCGGCGATGTAGGGCATGGCGCCGCCCAGTCCTCCGCCGCCGCTCCCGGGCCGCAGGAACAGCATCACCATGGCGAGCGAACTGAGCGCCATCGGCAGGTACATGAAGACCGCGCCCATGCCGCCCCGCTGCTCGGGCAGCGCGGGCGGCTCCTGCAGGGCGAGCTCCCCGGAGGGGAGCTCGGGGCCGGGCCGGCGGGCCGGCCGGCGGACGATGAGAGTGCTCACGGCTGCACGGACCCCTTTGTTCGATCGGACGGATCAGCGGGCCGCAGATCGGCCGATCGGCCGATACCCGGCCGCTCGGATTGCTCTACGATGCCCCACCTGTGAGGTCATTCGATATTGATCGAAACGTCATCTCTGCCATTCTGCGAGTGGTGCTAACGTAGCGGAGCATTTGCCGCCCCGGAGCCGCGACCGTGCTCATATGAGCACGCGGAGGGCCTACGGGGTAGGCGATGCCGTTGCCCAGGAACGGAAACACCCGGGGGTAGTATGACCGAGTCCGCCGCCGCGGAATTGTGTCGACTCACCGTTCGTGCACCTGCGGTGTCCTTTGAAATCGCCGTGCCTTGTGACATCCCTCTCGCCGAACTCGTCCCCACATTCCTGCTCTATGCCGAACGCGATGGCGAGGACCTGGACGAGAACGGGCTGGACCACTCCGGGTGGGTCCTGCAGCGCCTCGGCTCGCCGCCCCTGGACGAGGACGGGACCTGCGAGTCCCTCGAACTCTTCGACGGCGAGGTGCTCTACCTGCGCGAGCGCCGCGACCAGATGCCGCCGGTGCACTTCGACGACCTGGTCGACGGCGTGGCCACCGGCATGGCCGAGCGCCCGGACCGGTGGGGCGCGGCCGCCGCCCGCCGCTGGCTGACCGCCGCCGGCGCCGCCACCCTGTTCGCCGCCCTGCTCCCGGTCGCCCTGCTGGGCCCCTCCGGCACCGGCGCCGCCGTCGCCGCGGGGACCGCCGTGCTGATGCTGCTGGCGACCGCGGCGGCCGGGCGGGCGCTGGGATCGGCCGAGACCGCGGCCGCCACCGGCACCGCCGCGGTCCTGTTCATGGCCTTCGCCGGGGCCTGCGCGCCCGACGGCGACCCCGGCGCCGCGCTGGCCGGGGCGCGCCTGCTCGCCGGGGGCGCGGCCGGGACCGGCGCCGCGGTCCTGGCGGTGGCCGCCGCGGCCGGGTGCGTGCCGTTCTTCACCGGCCTCGGCGCGGTCTCGGTGTTCGGCGGCGCCGCCGGGGCGCTGCTGATGTTCTGGGGCGGCGTCCCCCTCCCCGGGGTGGCCGGGCTGCTCGCCGGGGCCGCGGTGCTGCTGGGCACCTTCGCGCCCGCCGCCGCCTTCCGCATGTCCGGGATGCGCCTGCCGCCGCTGCCCTCCGGCGCCGACGAGCTGCAGGAGCACATCGACCCGCACCCGGCCCGCGAGGTGCTGGAGCGCACCCGCCGCGCCGACTCCTTCCAGACCGCGCTGCTGGCGGCGGTCGGCGCGGTGTGCGCGGCGGCGCTGGCCGTGCTGGCCGTGCACCCCGGATGGCTGTCCACCGGCCTGGGCGCGGCCCTGTGCCTGGTGCTGCTGCTGCAGGCCCGCGGGCTCGGCGGCGCCTGGCAGCGGGCCTGCCTGCTGGTCCCCGGCCACCTCGGCGCGCTCGCCTTGGCGCTGGGCGCCGCCGCGCTCGGCGGGACCGCGGCCCGGCTGGCGGTGTTCGGGATCCTGCTGGCGGGGGCGCTGGCGCTGGCCGTGGCCGCGTGGGCGGTGCCCGGCAACAGGCTCCTGCCGCACTGGGGGCGCGCGGGCGAGCTGCTGCACAGCGCCGCCGCGATCGTCCTGGTGATCCTGGTCCCGGCGAACCTGGGGCTGTTCGGGCTGCTGCGCGGGATCGGCGGATGAGCGCGGGCGGCGGGAGGCGGCTGTGAACACGCGGCGCGACCAGGTCCAGGCGCACGGCTTCCTGGTGGGGCGGCTGTCCACCGCGATGCTGGAGGCCGACCCGGACGCGGTGGAGGCCCCGATGAACCGCACCCGCACGGGGGCGGCCATCGGCCTGGTGCTGTCGCTGCTGATCGGCGCCGGGTTCCTGGTGTTCGGGCTCATCTTCCCCGGCAACGCCACCTCGTGGCGGACCGAGGGGACCGTGGTCGCGGTCGAGGACGGCGGCGGGCGGTACGTCTACTCCGACGGCGCCCTGTGGCCGGTGGCCAACCAGGCCTCGGCGCTGCTGCTGGGCGAGCCGGTTCAGGTGTCGGCCGCGTCCCTGGAGGGCACCCCCGTCGCCTCGGCGATCGGCATCGGTGGCGCCCCCGACGCGGTGCCGCCCCCGCCCGCCGAGGACGCCGGCCCGTCGGCGTGGCGGGTCTGCGCGGTCCCGGTGGCCACCGGCGAGGACGAGGACCCGCGGGCGCTGACCGCGCTCACCGTCGGCGGCGGCGAGGGCGACGGGGAGACCCCGGTCCCCGCGGACCGGGCGGTGCTCGCAGCGGGGCCGGACGGCACCCGCCACCTGCTCTGGCGCGGCGAGCGCCTGCGCCTGGACGCCGAGCACGGCGCCCTGGAGGCCCTCGGGTACGGGACCGCCCCCGCCCACCCGGTGTCCGCGCGGTTCCTGTCCGCCCTGCCCGAGGGGCCCGGGCTGGCCGCTGCGCAGGTGGACGGCGCGGGCGGCGAGGGGCCGCGGATCGGCGGGCGGGAGCGCCGGGTCGGCCAGGTGTTCACCGTCGGCGGCGGCGACGGCGGCTCCGACCAGTACTACGTGCTGGAGCGCGACGGACTCACGCCCACCGGCGAGGTCCGCGCCCGGCTCCTGCTGGCGGACCCGCGAACGGCCGAGGAGGCCTATCCCGGCGGCGACCCCGATGCGGTCCCCCTGGACGCCGCCGACGTGCGCCCCCACCTGTCGGACCGGGACCGCGACGACGCGGGCCTGCCCGGCGAGCCGCCCGCCCTCACCGAGACCGGAGGGGCGGCGCTGTGCGCGGTGGACCGGGGGGATGGGCCCACACTGGCGCTGCGCGGCCCCTCCACGATCACCGCCCGCGCCGCCGACCCCCCGCCCGGCGCCGCCGCCTCCTGCACCCCGCCCGACCTGATCGGGATCCCGGCGGGGGAGGGCGGGCTGGTGCGCGCCGCCCCGGCCGGGGGCCGCGCCGACCGCGGCGCCTACTACCTGGTGACCGACGCCGGGGCCAAGTACCCGGTGCCCGACGCCGAGTCCGCCGAGCGGCTCGGCCACCCGCCCGGGGGCGCCCGGGAGGTGCCCGCCGCAGTGCTGGACATGCTGCCCACCGGCCCCGAACTGAGCACCTCGGCGGCGGCCGGGCCCGCCGCCGACCCGGCGCCCCCGGAGGAGGCGGACTGCCCGTCCGGGTGAGGACGGGCCCAGGCCAGCGAAGAACCGCAGAGGACCCGCAGGAGAACGCGACACGGTCGAGGAGGAACACCCGATGAGCGAACTGTTCGGCAGTACCGACCAGGCGATGCGCGAAGGCAAGGACGCGATGGAGGCCGCGCACTCCACCTGCAACGGCGTCTACACCCAGGTGGACGGCACCCGGGACCTGCTGGGCGGCAACTGGCAGGGCGGCGCGGCCGCCCGCTACGACACCGCCCTGGTGAAGTGGCTGGAGGAGCTCCGGCTGATCACCAACGACATGAACGACATGATCGGCATCCTCGGCGGCACCGAGCGCAACTTCCACGAGATGGAGGACGCCAACATGGTCACCGCCGACTGGGCCGCCCAGCTCAACCCGAACCAGCGCGACGTCGCCGCCGGACGCTGAGGCCCCCTCCCCTCGGAAGGGACCCCCGCCCCCTACGGACCCCGGGCCGCACGGCCCGTCAGGAGAGGAGAGCCGACCGTGAGCTTCGACGGTTTCGAGATCAAGAAGTCGGGCGCGCAGACCGCCGGACTCGACCTGCGCCAGCAGACCGAGGTCATCGCCAACGCCATCGAGGAGCTGGACCGGCGGGTGCGGCGCGTCAAGGACGGCTGGGTCGGTGAGGCCGCCGACCAGTACGACGTGCGCATCGCCAACTGGCGCAAGAACGTCGAGGACATGCGGACCCTGCTGAACCAGGCGCAGGTGTCCCTGGACGACATCGTCGACCGGTACAACCGGGGCGACCTCCAGGAGGCCGGGAACTGGAGCCAGCGCCGCTGACCCCCGCGGGTGCGGGGCCGCGCACACCGGCGGCCCCGCACCCGCCCTCCCCGCAACGGCCCGACGAGAAGGCAGCAGGAGGCTGAGCGCGCATGCCGGAAGACAAGGACGACGGCGACACCATCAAGGTCACCCTCGACTACCTGCGGGGGCTGCGCACCGACGAGATCGACACGATGCGGGAGCGGTTCTCCGCGAAGAAGACCGCGTTCGACCAGTACTACGCCGGTGAGGCCGCCAAGACGCCCCGGTTCGGCAACCCGGCCCTGCTGCCGTCGGCCGGGGTCCTGGCCGACGAGGTCAAGCAGGCGCTGACCAAGGTCGAGGAGCTGTTCGACAAGTACGAGAAGGACCTGCTGGCCATCTCCAAGGGGATCGCCGACAGCGAGCTGGTCTTCGACGACCTCGAAGAGGACGCCGAGCTCACCGCCGACCAGCTGAACCGGATCTTCGGCTCGTCCTCCCCCTCCGGCGGTGCGGGCGGGGACTTCCCGGGAGGCTCCTCGGAGGGGTCCTCCGGCGGCTCCTCGGACGGAGACGGCCCCTCCTCCTCCACCGATGAGGACGGGGAGGAGACCGGCGAGGACGAGGACGAGAAGGACTGACTCCCGGCCGCCCCGCGGCCCCCGCCGCCCGCCCGAGGCCCTGAACCGCCCGTACCGCAGGAGACAGCGTGGACAACGAGAAGGAACTCAACCCCACCCCGGGGCAGGGGGCCACTCTGCCCAACGAGGGCGCGGCGTCCAGCGCGGAGCTGGACCACATCCTCAACGTCTTCGCCGACCCGGAGGGCGGGGGCTCCGTCCCGCCGATGGACAGCCCCCGGGTGATCTACGAGGCGGGGTGGATCGACCGGTACTTCTGGAACGAGGGCAACCCCCACTCCGCGGACGAGTGGTACGGGTTCTTCATGGACGACCAGCTGTACGGGGACTACCACAAGGGCATCTCCGACACCTACTCCGGGATCTTCCTGAACCCGGAGATCCTCGACGGCGCCGACACGCTCTGGGGCAGCTTCGAGAACAAGCTCAAGACCGTCGTCACCAAGGGCATCGGGGACCCGAACCTGGGCAGCGAGTCCTACTACCACGCGGGCCTCAGCCGGATGGCGACCCGGCTGGAGGAGTACCAGACCTTCTTCCAGGAGGAGTACGACCGGCTCTGGACGCTGTACGAGAAGGTCAAGCCGGGCAACGACTCCTTCGAGGGGGCGACCGCCGCGGCCCTGGCCCAGCACCTCAAGGGCAAGGCGCTGGAGCTGAAGGGGGCCGCCGACTACCTGGCCCCGGTCAAGGAGGCGGTGGAGAGCGCCGCGTCCGCGGCCGACCCCACCTTCGCCGACCCCGTGGTGAAGGCCTACAACGACTGGGCCTCCGACCCCGGGCGCAGCCCGCGCCAGGTGGTGCGCACCTGGTGGGAGGAGAACCGGAACACGGTCACCAAGCAGGACGGGTTCGTCTACATCGGCGGCAAGCCCACCGACAGCCTGGAGACCTGGCGCGGCATCGAGCAGGAGATGAAGGACCTGTGGTGGTCCAAGCTGGAGGGCCTGCGCAACGCGGCGTCCGAGAACATCCCGGGGCTGTCGCAGAGCTACGCGAACGCCGCGGGCGACATCCTGCCGTACACGCCCGTCACCACGGAGCAGGGCGGGAGCGGCGGGAACGGTTCCAGCGGCTCGGGCGACGGGCCCGGGGGGTCCGGTGACGGTTCCGGGGGCGACTTCGACATCGGGGAATGGTTGGACGAGTACTTCGGCGGCGGGGACTCCGGAGGGGGCTCGGGCGAGGGAGAAGGAGACGGGGGAGGCGGAGACGGCTCCCAGGGCGGGTCCGGTGATTCCGGCGGGTCCGGCGGCGACTTCGACATCGATGATTACCTCGAACACCTCACCGGGTCCGGCGGGGACGGCTCCGGTGCCGACTCCGGGTCGGGCGAGGGTCCCGGCGGCTCCGGTTCCGGCGACGCCTCCGGAGGGAGCGGGTCCTTCCCGGAGCGGGAGGACCGGACCGAGATCACCGGTGGGCCCTCGTCGGGCGACGGGGCGGGCGGAGCGTCGGGGGACGGGGCGCCGGGCGGGTCGGGGTCCTTCCCGGACCGGCAGGACCGGACCGAGATCACCGGGGTCTCGTCCTCGACCGACGGGTCGGACGGCGCGTCAGGGGACGGTGCCGGTGGCGGCTCCGGGTACGTGCCGCCCCCGGTCACCGGTCTGGGAGGCGGCGGTGGCGGCGCACCCGGCGGGAGCGGACGCGCCCGCGGACGCGGAGCCGGCGGGCAGACAGGCGGCGGCGCGGATTTCGTGACGTCGGGGGACTCGGGGGACGACAGGAGCGGAGGCTCCGGTACCGGCCCCTTGGACCGGGTGTCGCTCGCCGCCTCGACGGACGGGACCGACGCCGGCGGCGGCACGGTCGACCTGCCGCCGCCCCCTGAGCGGACGCAGGTGGAGACCGGCGGAGGGGCGCCCGGCGGACCGGAGGGAGGCCGGACGGGAGAGGACACCTCCGGCGGATCCTTCGAGCCGGGTTCGTCTTCGGACGGTGGTCCGGCGCCGGGTGGTTCGGTGGATGTGCCTGATGTGGGTGGGGCCGGTGGTTCCGGGGGTTCTTGGGATCTGGGCTCCTCCTCCGATGGTGGTCCGGCGCCCGGCGGCTCGGTCGACGTTCCTGACGTCGGTGGGGCCGATGGTTCCGGAGGGTCGTGGGACCTGGGTTCGTCCTCTGACGGGGGCCCGTTGCCCGGCGGTTCGGTAGACGTCCCTGACGTCGGTGGGGCTGGCGGCTCTGGTGGGTCGTGGGACTTGGGCTCCTCCTCCGATGGTGGTCCGGCGCCCGGCGGCTCGGTCGACGTTCCTGACGTCGGTGGGGCCGGTGGTTCCGGAGGGTCGTGGGACCTGGGTTCGTCTTCGGATGGTGGTCCGGCGCCGGGTGGTTCGGTGGACGTGCCTGACGTGGGTGGGGCCGGTGGTTCCGGAGGTTCTTGGGACCTGGGCTCGTCCTCCGACGGAGGACCATTGCCGGGCGGCTCGGTGAACCCGCCCGACTGGAGCTTCTCCGATGGGTCCTCCGGAGGGTCCTTCGGGACCGGAGGCTCATCGGAGGACCGCCCTCTGTCCGGTTCGAGCGGCCTATCGGGCATCGGCGGGGGTGTGCGCCCCTCCGGAGGCACGGTGGACATGTCGGGGTCCGGCCCGGCGGGCACCGGAGCCGACGGGGTGAGCGGAGCCGCCTCGTCCGGGCCGGGGTCGTCCGCCCTCGACGGCGCGGGCGCGCCGCAGGGCTCCGCATCCGGCCACGGCGGCGGTGCGGCGGGACCGGGCGGCTTCGGTGCGTCCGGCGCGGGCGGTGCCGGCATCGGCGGCGGCGCGGCCGGCGCCGCGGGCGGTGGCCCCGGCGGCCCGATGATGCCGCCCATGATGCCGCCGATGGGCGGCGGGGCCGGTGCGGGCGGGCCCGAGCAGGAGCGCAACCGCAGCACCTGGCTGACCGAGGACGAGAAGGTGTGGGGCACCGCCGACCGCGGCGGCCCCGCCGTGCTGGGCCGACCGGGCGTCGGCCCGGGGAAGGGAGCGACCGGCCTTGGACATGTCCCTGCCGGAGCGGATGGCGCACGACCTCGAACGTCTTCGGCGGACCCAGCGGAGTCTGTCGGAGGCAAGCGCAAGCCTGGAATCGGCCGACGCGGAGGCCGTGTCCAGGGATCGGATGGTCAGCGCGAGGGTGAACGCGAGGGGTGAGGTCGCCGAGCTGCGCTTCCACACCTCCAAGTACCGCACCATGGCCCCCGCCGAGCTGTCCGCGGCCGTCCTGGACGTGATCGGCCGGGCCCGGGAGGAGATGGAGCGCCGGGTCGCCGATGCCTTCGCGGACCTGGCCCCCGGCAGCTCCGAGGCGCGTGCGGAGGTGGTCAACGGCGGTGACCCCGCACGGCTCCTGGCCGAACTGGGGCTGCACCCCCGTCCACCGGAGTCGCCGTGAACACGGTGCGGCGGACCGGCGACGGGCGGGGACGGACGCGCGGGCCGTGGCGGACACGGCCGGACGGACACGGGTGAGGAGGAACGGCGATGGCCGACAGGATCGCGGTCGACCCGGAGGCGGTGGCCAAGCACGGCGGGGACCTGTACGCCCTCTCCGACGAGGTGCGCGAGATCCACCGCTGGCTGGGCGCCCGGACCGAGGCGCTGGGCCGCCCATGGGGCGAGGGCGACGAGATCGCCGCCTCCTTCGAGACGAACTACGTGCCCGCCCGGCGCGCCGTGGACGCGTTCTTCACCGCCCTGGCGCAGGCCTTCGACAAGACTGCCGAGGGCACCATCGAGACCGCGCGCCAGTTCGCACTCAGCGAGCAGCACGGGATCGACAGGGCGAACGGGCTGCTCGGGGCCGACGGCACCGGCCCGGGGGCGCCCGGGGCCGGGAGGCGGTAGCGGCACATGGGCATGCAGCCCCCCGACGAGCTGCGCACCATGTTCATGGTGCTGACCGGCTCGGAGTGGCCGGACGCCGATGAGGACCTGCTGTGGGAGCTGGCCTCGGTCTATGGCACCACGGCCGACCGGCTCGACGTCGACCTGCCGCAGTTCGTGCTGCGCGTGAAGAACAAGGTGCGGGAGGAGTTCGACGCCACGGCGGCCGACTTCTTCGACGACTCGGTGAACCAGTTCGTCGGCGGCGACCGGAACTACCTGGGCGAGGGCGCGGCCGCCGCGCGCGGGCTGCGGGACTACCTGGACAACGCCGCCACCCAGGTGCAGTACGCCAAATGGATGATCATCGGCCAGCTGATCCAGCTGGCCGCGGAGATCGCCTGGGCGATCGCGATGGCCCCGTTCACCTTCGGTGCGTCGCTGGCCAAGATCCCCGTCTTCCAGGCGATCACCCGCACCATCATCGGAAGGGTCCTGTTCCGGCTGATCAGCGAGCTGGTGCAGCAGATGGCGATCAGCCAGATGTTCGCGCTGGCGCTGGACGCGATCATCCAGCGCATCCAGATCGACCAGGGCAACCGCGCCTCCTGGGACGACGAGCTGACCGAGGAGGCCGCCAAGGGAGCGCTGCTCGACGGGCTGTTCGGCACCGGTGCGGCCTTCGGGGGCAGCGCGCTGGCCAAGAAGTTCGACGAGCTCCTCGGCAATGCGGCGGGTCCCGCGATCGCCAAGTACCTGGACGACCTGTTCGACGGCCGCGGTGGATCCGGTGGTCCCGGTGGCCCGAGCGGCAAGGGTGCCGGTGACGGGGTCGGGGGCGCGGCGGGCAAGGGCGCCGACGACGCGACCGGCGGCGGTGGCACGAACAGTGCCGGCGGCGCAGGGCACGGCACCGGGACAAGCGGTTCGCCGGGCAAGGGCATGGCCGACGACCTGGGCGGGCTGTTCGGCGACGAGGCCGACCACCTGCTGGCGCCCTACGGCAAGGACGCGGGGCCCGGGTGGTCGCGTCCGGCCGACCTTGAGCGCTTCAAGGACCGGATGGGCGACGCCTTCGCCGACGGCATGGGCGGTGCGCTCGGACGGGACCGGGCCGAACGGCTCGGGCGGGACTACGCCGACGCGTTCGCGCGCAACTGGGGCTCGGAGAACCTGGGCAAGGCGCTGGACGACGTGCTGTCCGGCGCTGGGCCCGGCCTGTCCCCGCATGTGCGGGACGTCCTGGCCCGAGGGCTGCCCGATGCGGTCGAGAAGGGTCTGGCCGACGTGGGGTCGGCGTGGCGGACCGCGCTGTCGCAGTACTCGTCGCAGGCGATCGCCAACGCGGGGCAGGGCGTGCTCGCCGAAGGCTTCTACAACCTGTTGTTCGGTGAGGACAAGACCTTCTCGGTGACGTGGTTGTCGGCCGTCTCCGGTGCGGTCTCGGGCGCTGTCGAACAGGGACTGACCGAGGCGGGCATCGCGATGCTCGACAGGATCGGCGGGATCGGTTCGGACCTGCCCGACCCTCCGTCCGAGACCTCGGGCGGGGGAGAGAAGGCCGTGGACCCGTCGGACTCGGACGGCGCGAGCACCGTGTCCTCCGAGGACGGGGGAGACGGGGAAACGGAGAAGGTGGGCCCGGAGACGGGGGCGGCGCACGACGGCGCCTCCGAGAGCGGGGCCGCCGGTGGGCCGACGGGCGGTCGCGGCGGAGGCGGGGCTTCCGGCGGCGGCGCGTCCACCACCCATGGGAACGACCGGTCGGAGCAGGACGAGGAGGGCTCCGAAGGGGCCGTGCCGCCGCCGCGTGAGGTGACGACGTTCTCGGACGGCACGGGGGAGCCTTCGCCGCGTGGCGGTTCCCCTGATTCCGCGGAGGTCGGGACCGGCGGCCCCGCAGCCGACGGACACGGCGGGCATTCGCGGACCGCACCGGAACCCTCCGGAGAGGAGGAGGCGCAGGCGCCCGACGAGGGGACCGGTCCCGTGGCCCCTGTGTCCGGTGGCCCCGAGGGCACTGGACAGGACGGCGCCGACGCAGCGCTGGACGCAGGCGGAGATACGCCTTCCTCATTCCCGCGTGAGGCGGGCGAGTGGTTCCCCGGTTCGGAGGATGGGCCCTCCGACGGGTCGGGGCGTGGGGAGGACACGGGGCCTGTCGATGGAGTGCAGGCGTCCGGCGACCGGACTGCGCCTGACGCTCCCGCATTCGGTGCTGCTGGGGACGACGGGCTGAGGGGCGCCGAGACGCCGCCGGACACCGGTACAAGCGCGTCTTCCTCCCCGGATGCGGACGGCACCGGCTCCGAGTACGACGGCGGCCGGGTTCCCGGCGAAGGCGGCGGGAACGGGGAAGACGGGGAGGACACCGGTCCTGCTGATGGAGTGCAGGCGTCCGGCGACCGGACCGCGCCCGACGCTCCCGTATCCGGTGCTGTTGGGGACGACGGGCAGAGAGGAGCCGAGGCGCCGCCGGACACCGGCGCAAAGGCGCCTTCCTCCCCGGGTACGGACGGCGCGTCGGTCGGCTCCGAGTACGGCGGCCGGGTTCCCGGCGAAGGAGTCGGGAGCGGGGAGGACACCGCTCCTGCCGGAGATCCCAAGGCGTCTGCGGACGAGGCGCAGGCGTCCGACGGCGGGACCGGACCTGAGGTCCCTGTGTCCGGTGCACCCACCGGCGATGGGCGGAGCGGCGCCGACCGGTCCGACGACCTCGCTGCGAACGGCGGCGTCCCGAACCCGTCGCTTGCCCACACGGGGGAGGAGGGGTCCGGTGCCGAGAGCGGAACCGGCCCTTCCCTGCAGCCGGTTGCGGCGCCGGTGCCCATGGTCTCCGGCGGTGGGCCGGTGGTCCAAGGCGCGCAGCGGGACACGGTGGACGGCCACGGAACAGGAACGGCGGAGCGGAGGCCGGACACGCAGAGGACTCCCCGGTCGGGACCGCCCCCGACACCGGACGGGCGGCCTGGGACGGCCCGGGGCGAAGAGGGGCCCGAGGCCCGCCGCCGCGATCCCGGGCCTCCGGTACCGAGCCGCACCGAGTCCGAGTCCGGGCCCGAGAGGGCCGTGGGGACGGACGGTGGTTCGGGCACATCGCACGGCCGGGCGCCGCTCGACGAGAGCGCCCCTGCCGAGGGTGTCACCGCCGAGGTGCCGCCGCCCGGTCCCCGGATTCCGACCGAATCCCCCGACGAGGGCGCGGACGGCGAGTGGATCGAGATGGGCCCCGTCGGCACGCGGGCCGCGGACTCGTCCGGCGGTCCGCCGTCGGACGGCGACCACTCCGACTCCGACGCCGACACCGACGCCCACTCGGACCGGGACGAGGAGTCGGAGGACGGGGAAGAGGAGCAGCGAGAAGAGGACCGGCAGGACGGGGACGGCCGCGACCGCCGGCCCGTCGACGGCGACATGGCCCGGATGCTCGACGCCCTGGTCGGCGGCGGCACCCGCGGCGGGCGCTACGACGGCGCCCGCACCGGGACCGACGACCCCGTCCCCGCCGTGGTGGACCGGGTCCGCCGGTGGCTCGGCGACGACTGGCGCTTCACCGCGGTCGGGCTCGACCTGCTGCGGACCAGGCTCGCCGACCACGACCTGACCGGCGACGGCGGTCGGCGGCCGGTGACCGTCGAGGTCCCGGTCGTCTCCGCCGACGGCGCCTCGCGGGCCACGGCCGTCGTGGACGTCTCCCGCGCCTGGCGCCCCGTGGACGACCCGCCCGTGCGCCCTACCACCACCTACGAGAGCCGCGCCAAGACGGGCGGGAACGCCGTGCAGCAGTCCCGCAAGCAGTTCGGCATCACCGGGCCGTTCACCGTGATCGGCGAGGTCGCGAGCAAGGTCGCCCTGCTCAACCTGCGGCTCAGGGCCGCCGTGGCGCAGCGGCAGCGCGGGACGCAGTACCGGACGTCCGCCGAGAGCAAGGCCAAGCGGGCCGTCGACGCCAAGGACGACGGCGAGGGGTTCGCGGCCGACCTGCGCATCGACCTCGGCCTGCGCGACGGGCGGGAGCCGGAGGGGGAGGTCCTGCGCCGGGACACCGCCACCGTCCCCGGGGTCAACGAGGTCACCCTGCCCGGACGCAGGTCGGGGGCGCCCGAGCCGTGGATGCCGGACACCATCGGCGAGCGCGGCGGCCCGGTGCTGGCCCGTGCGCCGAGGTTCGGCCGGACGCTCGCCGTGCTCGACACCGGCGGCGTCGCCGACCGGGTGGCCGGCGGCGGCCGCGACCGGCCGCCCCTGGAGGCCGACGAGCGCGCGCGGCTCAGGGAGCGGCTCGGTGACCGGGAGCTCAAGGAGGCGATGGGGCGGCTCGACCAGGGCGAGCCGCTCGCCCTGCCCTTCCGCCGCAGGGAGCGGGACCGCCTGACCGAGCCGGAGTGGATGGAGAGCGCCGAGCTGCGGGGTGGGCCGGTCCACTACGAGCGGGTGGGGCCGGTCCTGGGCGGCACCTCCTTCAGCGACGGCGACAAGACGTCGGCGTCGGCGGCGACCACCGCGAACCGCACCGGCAAGGTCGACGTGGAGGTCGAGGGCGGTCTCATGGCGACCGCCGACCCCGCCCCCGGGGCCACCGTCCGGGCCGGGGCCGGCGGGAAGGTCGGCCACCAGCGCACCGACAAGCAGGGCCGGGGGACCGACCACGGGGCGGAGCGCGCACGGGGCGCCTCGGCCGAGGACCACTCGGCGCTGTACCGGGTGACCCGGGAGTACACCGTCACCACCACCGACGGCGGCCGGGAGACGGTCACCATGGTCACCCTGGACCTGCTCTCCACCGAGGACGCGGCGGCGCTGACCGGCCCGGAATGGGCGGCCCCCGGGGGAGCGGGCGCCGCGGACCGGCACGGGGACGGGCCGTCCCCCGGCGGGCTCGGCGTGGGCAGGGACCGCATCGACGGGTTCGGCGAGGCCCACCCCGTGGGCCTGCGCTGGGGCAACGGCGACCTGCGCCGCGGGGAGGACGGGACCACCCCCGCCCAGGAGGTCGCGCGCGCCGTCCAGGCGATGGTGCACCGGGAACGGCCGGACCTGGTGCTGCCGCCGGACGGCGACGGGAACCGGCCCAACGCCTGGAACCGGATGTGGCGCAAGCGGGACACCCGGATGCAGAACACGCTGCGGCTCCACCGGCAGGTCGAGGGCGCGGCGAAGGACGCGGACGCGCTGGCGGGCGAGGGGGTCGCGATCGACCTGCGGCCGTCGGGGGGCAGGAACCTCTTCCGCCTCGGCCCGGGGCCGCTGCGGCAGGCGCTGCACGCCCTCGGGCTGATGGCCGAGCGGAGCTCGCAGGACGGCGCCGACCACTTCAGCCTGCGGCTGCGGGCGGACTTCACCGACGGGACGCACCGCGGGACGCGCGCCGAGGGGAAGCTCACCTCGGCGCTGGCCGCCCACGCCTCCCTGTCCGACGGCACCGAGCACGGGCGCAAGGTCACCGGTGAGGCGAGCGCCAAGGTGCAGTACCGGCACGGCGAGACCCCGGCCGGCCTGCCCTGGTTCCTCGCCGAGGGCGGGTTCACGAACACGGCCGAGGCGGGGTGGAACAGGTCGGTCCTGGACACCGGCAAGGGCGCGATCCATGGCGGGGCCTCCTACTCCGGCCCCGTCGACAGCTGGTCCTACAACGCGGGGTTCCAGGTCGAGATGGCCGGCGGCGCGCCGCGGCCCGTCCCTCTCGGCGACGACGGGCCCGTGCTCGTGGTGGAGACCCCGGTCGGCCGCCCGGTGCCCGGCGAGGCGACGGGCGGCGGCACGGCCGACGGCACCGACGCGGAGCGGGCGGAGCAGCGTGCGCGGGAGATGGAGGAAGGCCTCCGCGGACTGATGGACCTGCCCGGGCAGGAGCGGGCGGCGGCGGACGCGCGCGCCGGGGCCGAGCGGATCGCGGGCGAGGTCGACGCCCTGGAGGCCCAGGCGGAAGACGCCAGAGGGCAACGGGACGCCAGGCGCCGGGAGCACGACGAGGCCCAGGAGGCGGTGGACACCGCCCGGCAGCGGGTGGACGGGGCCGAGGGGCGGTCCCGGAGCACGCAGGAGGACGTCGCGCGGGCGAAGCGGGACGTCGAGACGGCGGACGAGGACGGGCGGCGCGGAGCCGAGGAGCGCCTTCACCGAGCGGAGGGGGAGGCCGACCGGGCCCGGCGGGAGGCCGAGGAGGCGGGCGACGCGCTCCGGAGGGCGGAAGAGGAGCGCGACGCGGCCGGGCACGCACGCGAGCGGGCCGAACAGGACGTCCGAGACGCTGAGCAGCGGGTGCGCGACCGCGCGCAGGAGCGCGACCGGGCCCGGGAGCGCGCCGACCGCGCCGAGGAACAGGCGGACCGGACGCGGGCCGCCGTTCGCGATGCCGGGTTCGAGAACACCGCGGAGGCGGATGCCCGGCAGCGCACCGCGCGGGCCCGGGCCGAGGCGGACGACGCCGCCTTCCGCGGTCGCCGTGACCGGGACATCCGCCCGGACGGCGCCAAGGGGGACGCCCTCACTGGCCTTCCGCACGCCCCGCGTTCAGCCCGGAGCGACGACGGCGGGCTCCTCGACACCGCCCGCAGGACGCTTTCGCGCGCGACCGGGTACGCCCGGGCGCTGTGGTCCGGGTCCGCGATTGACGGGCAGGTCGCCGTGCTCACCTCTCCGAGGTCGCTCGCGGCGGAGTCCGACGCACTGCGCAATGGCGGGCTGCCGTTCCGCCAGCAGTACGAGGACGCCATCACCCGCCGGTCCGACGTGGACGCGCTGATCACGGCGGAGGACCGGGGGATGTCCGCCTCCGAGGCGTTCCAGGGCGGCGGCCTGGACCTGACGGTCAAGGCGGAGAACGAGCGCACGGTCTCCTCGGGCCGGTCCTTCGCCGACCGGCTGGGCCTCAATCTCACCCTCCGGGGCTCTCCCGACCACGGCGCCGCCCACTACAACCGCCTGGGCGGGGTGCTCGGGGCGATGTGGGGATGGACCCGCTCGGGGACCGAGGCGCAGACCGAGACCTTCACCGAGGAGGACCAGTTCTCCCTGCCCGGCAGCACGGTCGGGGTGGTCCGGGACGTCGCCTTCTCCTTCGCGGCCCGGGCACGTGTGCGGCCCAACCTCATCGCGAGCCTTCCGCTGCCCTGGACGAGGGACCTGTCGCAGGAGGACCGGGACACCCGGGGGCCCCGCGGCGCCCGGGAGGACGGGGACGGGACCGTCGGCGGCAGGGAGGAGACCCGCTACCGGGTGGTCGACCTGGCCGCGAAGGGCCTCCTGCGCGGGACCGAGGGCCTGGTCGGCCCGTTGCGGGCCGCGCGGGCCCTGCCGGAGGCGATCGCCTCCCGCGCGTCGGGGCCGGGCGCCTCCCGCGGCCTCACCCTGAGCGGCCTGGACGTCGACCGGGCCGTCCAGGGCATCAAGGACAGGGTCGGGGAGGCCGGATTCGACCTCACCGGCCAGAGCGAGCACGACATCCGCATCGCCCTGTCGCCCAACGCCTCCCGCGGCCGCCGGCGGGCCCTGTTCAGCGAGGGCGTTCCGGTGCGGGTCCGCCTGAGCCACAAGGGGGCCGGGGACCAGCGGTTCACCGACGGCGGCTGGATCCGCATCCGCCTGGAGCGCGGCCCGGGCGCCGCGACGGGGGCGGTCGAGGCGCAGATGTCCTCCTCGCGGACCGACACCGACAGCGACGAGAGCAGCCGCGCGGAGGCGAAGGGGAACAGGGCCGGGATCACGGCGAAGGCCGACGGCGCCGTGCTGCCGGTCGCCGCGGACCAGGGCGCGGACCCGTCCCTGCCGCCGACCCGGATGCACCTGCTCAATGCCCAGGGGCCGCTCCAGGTTGCCGAGACGGGCGTCGACCGGACCCACGGGACCGCCGACTCGGCCACCGACAACCGCGCCCGCACGGTCACGGAGCCGGGGGTGTCCATGGACACCCCCGTCCGCCTGCGGTTCACCCTCACCCGCGAAGGGGCGGTGAACAACACCAAGGCGCCGATCACCGACGGCGGCCACGGGGTCGACGCCGGGCGGGTGAAGGAGATCGTCCCGGTCAGCGCGATGGCCCCGGACGACGGGCCGGTGTCCCGGCCGGGCCCGGCGCGGGAGTTCGACCGCGCCGCCGCCCACCAGGAGCGCCCGGAGCAGGTCGGGGACGCCTGGCGGAACGGCGGCGGCCGCGCCGCCGACCGGCAGCCCCGGGTCCCGATGCCGGAGTCCATCGGCCCCGGCGTCGCCGACGCGCTCGTGCTCTCCACCGCCCTGGCCAAGGGGTGGACCCCGGACGGGAACCGGATGGACCCCGCCGCCGCGGAGGCCTACCTCGGCACGAAGGGCGGGCTCGGCGTCCGAGCGGGCGTCCTGCGCGCCGCCGCGGGCGAACAGGTCCTCCGGTCGGTCTTCCAGAGGTCGCAGGGCGGGGCGCAGGGCGGGGCGCCCCCGGCCGACGGCCGGGTGCACGGCGAGGACGGGGCCCCGCTCCTGGGCGGCGGGGACGGCCCCTTCGCCGTCCCGGGCCTGGACGCGCGGCTGTACACCTCCCTGCGCCCCGGCGAGGGGCGCGTCATCGACGTGGACGACGGCGCCTCCACCGACCGCTACACGCAGCGGACGCACCGCGAGGAGCGGTCCGGGACGCACGACGGGGGCCAGAACCTGCCGGTCTCCGGGGACCTGGCCTTCGTGGGCGGCCTCGACGGCGGGGACCGGGGCGGGTTCGCCCCGAGCGCGATCTACGGCTCCCAGAGCGCGGCGGGGAACGCGGCGCCGCCCGTCGGCGCCGGAACGAGCAAGGACGAGGCCACCGTCCTGCACACCGATCACGGCGCGCCCGAGGAGAAGGGCCGGCGGTTCCTGGTGCGGATGCCCATGGACGCGCTGGTGGTCGCCCACGACCCCGGCGGGCGCGGCGGCCCGTTCGGCCGGACCCGCGGCCACCCCCGCGGCGTCACCGCCTCCACCGAGGTGGAGGTGTGGCTCACCCGGGAGCAGGCGGAACGGTACGGGCTGCTGGGCGATGGGGCGGCGGGGCGCTGGGACGCCGTCGCCGAGGCCAAGGAGGAGGCGGGGGAGCGGGAGAAGGCGCTGTTCGACGCGCTCGACCGCCACCTGGGACTGGACCGCGACCCCCGGAGCGCGGACGACCGTGCCCACGGTGACCGCGCACGCGAGGCCCAGGACCTGCTCGGGCTCGACCCGGGCCTGGACCCCGCCGACTGGGACGGCCCGGCGCGCTCCGCCGTCGCCGCGCTCCGCCGCCACCTGGGCATCGGCACCGACCCGGACCAGGGGTGGGACCGCGACCCGGACACCGTGCGGGCCGACCGCGAGCGGGCCGGTCAGGCCCTTGACCTGCTGCGGGAGCGCGAGGCGGCCGGGAGGCCCGTCCTCCCCCGCGAGACCGTGGCGGCCCTCGGTGACCTGGTCGAGCGCCGCGACGCCCTGCACGCCGCCCTGGCCGGCCAGCGCACGGCGCTGGACGGGCTGGCACGGGCCCTGGCGGCCGCCTGGGGCCGTCCCCAGGAGCAGGCGCCGACCCTGCAAGCCGCCTTCGACGAGGCGCTGAACCCGGACGGGGGGAGGCGGCGCGTGCACTGACCGGCGGACGTCCCCCCGTCCACCCCGCTTTCGACCCCACCGAGAGAGGAACCCCCACATGGCAGCAGAATCCGCGAAGGCCGAGCGGCCCGGAGTCCTGGCGAGCTCCGCCGACCCGGCCCCGGCCGCCGCCTCCCGGGCGGCGGCGCCGGCGCCCGTCCCGCCCCCGTCGGCCCCCTCGGCCCGGACCGGTCAGGCCGCCGAACCCCCCGCCGGCGGCGCGCTGTCCGGGCTGACCGCCGCCATCGGCCGGTTCGGCGCCCCCGCCGCCGACGGCAAGGGAACGGCGGCGGCCGCCCACCGGCCGGGGAAGCCCACCATGGCGCTGGCCGCCATCGCCGGGCTGCTCCTGGTCGCCGCGCCGTTCGGCGCCTCCGAGACGGGGATGCGGCTGGCCGGGGGCGAGGGGGCCGGGGCCTCCGGCGCCGACCCGGCCGCCGGGACTGCGGGCGCCCAGGCGCAGGCGCCGCTGGCGGGCGGCGCACCGGTCGTCCCGGGCGAGGGCGGCGGCGCGGGCGGCGCGGGCGGAGGCGGCGGGCAGGACCCCGGCGGCTTCGTGCCCGACGTGCTGCCGCAGGCGCCCGGCGCGGTCGGCGGTGAGGACCGGGAGGACGGCGGCGCGCAGGAGGGCGGTTCCGGCGACGGCTCCGGCGGCGATGGGGGAGACGGCGGCGGCGCGGGCGGCTCCGGGCCGGAGGCCGAGACGCAGATGGGCTCGCTGCTCGACGGGGTGCCGCTGCTCGGGTCGGACGGCTCCGAGGAGCCCGGCGGCCGCGAGGGCTCCGGGAAGGAGAAGAAGGAGAAGGAGGACACGGAGGCCACGGAAGAGGCTGAGGGCGCCGGCGGCGAGAGCGGGAGCGGCGGGGGCGCCGAAGGCGGCGGCTCCGGCTCCGGTTCCGGGTCCGGCGCCCCCGAAGGCGGGGACGGTCCCGCCGACGGGCCGGAGGCGGCGGGAGGCGCGGACGGCGGAAAGGCCCAGGACCAGGGCGCGACCCCGCTCAGCGCGGGCACCGCCGAGGGGACGGACGAGGGCGCGGGCGACGGCGGGCAGAAGCGCGAGTACTCCGCCGTGGCCGGTCCGGACTGCACCGACCCCGGCGCCTCCTACGCGGTGCACGGCCAAGGGGTCGCCCGCACGGGCTCCGGCCACTACACCGGTTCGGGATGCGCGGGCGGCTACGACGCCCTCCCGGTGAGCGGCGACTCCAACGCCTACACCGACACCGCCGCGACCTGGACGTTCACCCCCGGCTTCGACGACGCCACCTGCTCGCTGAAGATGCTGGTCATCGCGGGTGAGTCCCCGCTGTGGGGCAGCGGCGAGCCCGCCAACGTCGAGCTGTTCGACGGCGCGCGGGCCGAAGGCCGGAACCGCGGCGTCTACAAGATCGAGCGGCCCGACCCCGGCAACTACTGGGCGGTCACCGAGTTCTCGGACGTGGACGGCGCCTTCACCCTCCGGCTGACCAACGCCGGAGCCGCCCCCCAGGGCGCGCCCCACCCGACGCTGCCCGCGTCGGTGGTCGAGGCCGAGTGCCGCTGACCCGCCGTACCGCCGCCGCGGACGGCGCGGCGGACACGGCGGCGGTCCGAGCGGCGGACAGAAAGGAACGGAAGGTTCGATGACCCCTCACGTGCGCACCGTCGACCCGTCGGGCGGCGCGGAGTTCCGGACGATCGGCGAGGCGGTGGCCGCGGCCGGGGACGGCGCGGTGCTCTCCCTGGCCCCGGGACGCTACACCGAGCGGCTGGTCCTGACCCGTGTGGTCACCCTGATGGCCGCCGAGGAGCCCGGGTCGGTGGAGATCCTCTGCGCGGAGGGGAGCGCGGTCACCTCCGTCGCCGAGGCGGTCAAGCTCACCGGGCTCGTCCTGCGCGGCCGCGACCCCGAGGCGCCGGTGGTGGACGCCGCCGCCGGGCAGGTGGAGCTGGCCGAGTGCCGGGTGGACGGCGCCGCCTGGGCGGCGGTGCTGGCCCGCGACGAGGGCGCCCTGGCGCTCCGCGACTGCCGGGTGACCTGCTCGGAGGGCGCGGGCATCGTGGTGACCTCGGCGCAGGCCAGCGTCATCGAGGACTGCGTCGTGGAGGACGTGGGGACCAGCGGCCTGGTCATCAACGAGCGGGGTGCGCCCCGGGTGCGCCGCTGCACCATCCGCGACGCCGGCGGCAACGGCGTGTACGCGGCCGGGGGCGGCGCGGGCCGGGTGGAGGACTGCGAGGTGACCGGCACCGCCAAGCCCGCCGTGGCGGTGGACGGGGACGCCGCCCCGGAGCTGGTGCGGCTGCGGGTGCGCGACGTCCGCGACGACGGGGTGGTGCTCTCCACCCGCTCGGCCGTGCGGCTGGAGCAGGTGGAGGTGGACGGCGCGGCCGGGCGCGGGCTGGTGCTGCGCGGCGGTACCGACCCGCGGGCCGACCGGGTCGCCGTGGTGCGCAGCGGCCGCGAGGGCGTGCTCGCCGAGGAGAAGGCGCGCGGCCTGCTCACCGGGGTCGAGGTGCGCGACGCGGGGGGCGCGGCGGTGCGCGTCACCGGCCGCTCCTCCACCGCGTTCAACGGGCTGGAGGTGCACGGCGGCGCGGCCGAGGGGGTGGTGGTCGCCGACGACTCGGCCGCCGAGTTCGACCGCCTCACCGTGGACGGCGCGGACGGCGCCGGGGTCGCGGTGCTCTCCGGCTCCTCGCCCTTCCTCCGCCGGGTCCGGGTGCGGCGGGTCCGCGGGCACGGCGTGCGCTTCGACGGCGGCGGGGGCCGCCTGGAGGACCTGGAGGCGACGGGGGTGCGGCGCTCCGGGGTGCACGCCTCGGGCGACGCGCGCCCCTCCCTCACCGGCCTGCGGGTGGTCGACGCCGGGGAGAACGGGGTGAGCGCCGCCGCGGGCGCGGTGCTGGACCTGCGCGACGGCGAGGTCGCCGGGTGCGGCGGGGACGGGCTGGCGGTGCACGCCGGAGGCGAGCTGGCCGCCACCCGCATGCGCTCGAACGGCAACGGCCGCAACGGGGCGCTCGTCGCGGCGGGCGGGCGTGCGGCGCTGCGCTCCTGCGAGCTGTTCGGCAACCGGGCCGACGGGGTGCTCGTGGGGACCGGCGAGGACGTGCTGGTGGACGGCTGCTCGGTGCGGGACAACGGCCGCGCCGGGCTGAGGCAGACCGTCGCCGGGGCGAACGTCACCGCCGCATCGCTGGTCAGCGAGGGCAACACCGATGAGGACCGGTACGGCCCGGACGCCGTCCCCGAGGGCGCCGGGGCGCCGGGCGCCCCGGCGGCGGGGGGCGGCGAGGCCGACGGGGGACCCGGGGACGAGGACGCGGGCCCACTGGCCGAACTGGAGGCGCTCATCGGCCTGGACGGCGTCAAGCGCGAGGTCACGACGCTGGTCAACCGGAACCGGATGGCCCGCCACCGGGCCGAGATGGGGCTGCCGTCCCCGCCCGTCGCCCGGCACCTGGTGTTCTCCGGCCCGCCGGGCACCGGGAAGACCACCGTGGCGCGGCTGTACGGTCGGCTGCTGGCCGACCTGGACGTGCTGCGCTACGGGCACGTCGTGGAGGCGGCCCGCGCCGACCTGGTCGGCCAGTACGTGGGCGCCACCGCGATCAAGACCACCGAGGTGTTCGAGAAGGCCCGCGGCGGGGTGCTGTTCGTCGACGAGGCCTACACGCTCACCCCGGCCGGGTCGGGCAACGACTTCGGCCAGGAGGCGGTGGACACCCTGGTCAAGCTCATGGAGGACCACCGCGACGACGTCGTGGTGATCGTCGCCGGGTACGGACCGGAGATGGAGGGGTTCCTCGCCTCCAACCCCGGGCTCGCGTCCCGGTTCGCGCGCACGGTCGAGTTCCCCAACTACCGCTCCGAGGAGCTGGTGGCGATCGTGGAGGCCCAGGGCGCCGCGCACAGCTACACGCTGGACGAGGGGCTGCGCGAGGCCCTGCTGCGGCACTTCGACCGGATGCACAAGGGGCCCGCGTTCGGCAACGGGCGCGAGGCCCGCAAGGTGTTCGAGCAGATGGTGGACCGGCAGGCGCACCGGCTCGGCGAGAACCCCCCGGCCGACCCCGCCGAGCTCACCCTGCTGCTGCCCGAGGACCTGGACGGCGGCGCCCAGGCGGGGCCCGAGGGCGGCGGGTCCGACGCGGTCGCCGCGCTGCGCGCCGAGCTGGACGCCCTGACCGGGCTGGCCGAGGTCAAGGAGGTCGTCAACGACCTGGTGAACGTGCTCGTCGCCGCTGCGCGGCGGCGGGAGCTGGGCATGCCGGTGCCCACGCTCAGCCACCACCTGGTGTTCTCCGGCCCCCCGGGGACCGGTAAGACGACGGTGGCCCGGATCTACGGCCGGCTGCTCAGCGCGCTGGGCGTGCTGCCGGGCGGGCAGACCGTCGAGGCGGCCCGCGCCGACCTGGTGGGGCGGTACGTGGGGCACACCGCCCAGCTCACCGCCGAGGTGTTCGAGAAGGCCCGCGGCGGGGTGCTGTTCATCGACGAGGCCTACACGCTCACCCCGGCGGGCGGCGGCAACGACTTCGGCCAGGAGGCGGTGGACACCCTGGTCAAGCTCATGGAGGACCACCGCGACGAGGTGGCGGTGATCGTCGCCGGGTACGACGCGGAGATGGAGCGGTTCCTGGCCTCCAACCCGGGACT
Source organism: Nocardiopsis endophytica (assembly GCF_027706725.1). GTDB lineage: Bacteria > Actinomycetota > Actinomycetes > Streptosporangiales > Streptosporangiaceae > Nocardiopsis_A > Nocardiopsis_A endophytica. The sequence continues at coordinate 59,473 of NZ_JAQFWQ010000002.1, read as the reverse complement.
GGCGTCCCGGTTCGCCCAGCGCGTGCCGTTCACCGACTACGGCTCCGCCGAGCTGGTGTCCATCGTGCGGGGCATGGCCCAGGCGGGCGGGTACACCGTCCCGGACGCGACGGCGGAGCGGCTGCTGGCGCACTTCGAGGCGGTCCCCCGGGGCGAGGCCTTCGGCAATGCCCGCTACGCCCGCCAGGTGATGGAGAAGATGATCACCCGGCAGGCCGGCCGCCTCGTCGCAGTGCCCGAGCCGACCCGCGAGGACCTGGTGGTACTCGCCCCGGACGACGTCCCCTGACCCCGCCACGGGGCCGGGCTCCCGCCCCCGGCCCCGGTCACGGCTTGCGCGCGACGCCGCGGGGAGGAGTGGGGGTGAGGTGACGATGACGTTTGACGCACAGTTAGCGCAAAGATCTTCGTTAAGCGCCCTCAGTCTGCATACGATGCGCAGAGAAGGATCCGACTGATGTGCGCTGCGGCGGGAACGGAGGGCTGCGTGCTGCTGAGGTTCCGTGTCGCGAACCACCGGTCCATCAGGGACGAGCAGGAGCTGTCACTGGTGGCCGTCCCCAAGCGCGGCGAGCCGAAGGACAAGGGCGAGGGGGCGCCTCCGACCGTCCGCGTCGCTGGGATCTATGGCGCGAACGCCTCGGGCAAGTCCAGTGTGCTCGACGCCCTGCGATGGATGCAGTATGCAGTGCGGACGTCGCACACCGAGTGGAAGCCGGCGGCGAGGGTGCACCGCTTCCCGTTCCTTCTGGACGACTCCTCGAAGGAGCGGCCTTCGTTCTATGAGGTCGACTTCATCCACGAAGGCGTCCGGCATAATTACGGATTCGAGATCACAGAAGACGGCGTCGTCGGTGAATGGCTCTTCGTCTACCCGAAGGGGAGGGCTCAGCGGCTCTTCGAACGGTTCGGTCACGAGGAGGATGACTACCGATTCGGCCGGGCGTTGACCGGTGAAGTCAGAAGAATACGGCGAATGACCCGGAACAACGCCCTGTATCTGTCGGTCGCTGCGTCGAATGATCACACCAGGCTTCTCGGGGTCTATCGGGCGATCGTCGAGGGGATGAACTACGCGTCGCACCAGGAGAGTGATGAGGCCCTCCGGCTCAGAGCAGCCAGTGAACTACTGAAAAGTGGGGAGAGCTCCTCGATCTTCAATCGCCTGGTCCGGGTTGCCGACCTCGGTGTCGTTCGAGTCGATATTGAAAAGAAGGCCGTTTCGGACGAGGAATTCAATACGTTTGTGAAGGTGGTGCGGGTCTTCGACCCGGAAGAGGACCTCGTCAAGGAGGGGTCTGAGGTCCTCTCGCGCATGCGGGAGGGGATCGAGTCGCAGATCGTTCTCGTGCATTCGGCCGAGGGAGGGGATCGGCGTCTCGATCTCGATCAGGAGAGCGCTGGTACGCGGGTCTGGCTCTCCTTGATCGTTCAGGTTCTGAATGTCGTCCTTCGAGGGGGTGTGTTCCTTGTCGACGAGATCGACTCCAGCATGCACCCCGTGCTCTCCTCGACGCTGATCAAGATGTTCAAGGACCCGGAGATCAACCCCAAGGGGGCCCAGTTGGTCTTCGCCTCCCACGACACGACGCTTCTCGGCAGCCTCCTCCGCGATGACCTCCTCCGGCGTGACGAGGTGTGGTTCACCGAAAAGGACCGGAGCGGGGCGACATCGCTCTACTCGCTCGCGGATTTCCGTCCGCGCGGTACCGAGAACGCGGAGAGAGGGTATCTTCAGGGGAGGTACGGGGCAGTACCGTTCGTCGATTTCGACGACATCCGATCGGTGTTCATCGAGCTGCACAGGGGAGTCGATGGCGCGTCCCCGGAGGGCGAAGAGGGACCTCTCCCGGAGCAGGCCGAGGCGTGACGCCAAGCCGCGAGTCCTGGTGGTCTGCGAAGGCGAAGTGACCGAGGTCGTTGTCTCCAACCCCTGCTTCGAGTTCTGGCTGCTCTACCACTTCCAAGACCTGACGAGTTCGGTCGATCGGAACGTGCTCTGCAAAGAGAAACTGCGCCGGCACTTCGACGGCTATGCCAAGCACCTTCCCCCCGACTTCCCGTTCGGCCACCATTCCGAAGCCAAGCGCCGGGCCTTGCGGGTGGCGGACGCGCCAGAGGATTCGGGCATCATCGGCCCGAATCCGTCGACGAACGTCTGGTTGCTCATTGAAGCGGTCCGCCGCGCCTCTGCCCGAGACGTCGCCGGGCCCGGCTGAGTGACCGGCCCGGCCCGTCGGCCACGGGCCGGGGTTCGCCGGTTACGGCTTGCGCGCGACGCCGCCGTATTGGTCCATGCCTCGGCGGCTGCCGACCTCGATGGGGCCCGGGCGCCACAGCGGGCACGGGACCACGCCCGGCTCCAGCAGTTCCAGGCCCTCGAAGCGCGCGGCGATGTCCTCGGGGCTGCGCAGGTGGTAGGGGAGGCCTCCCTTGGAGTCCCCCTCCTCCATGGCCGCGTTGTAGGCCTCGCTCGTGTTCGTGCCGTCGTACATCGCCAGGAAGCTGCCGGAGGGCAGGGCGTCCATCAGGCGGTTCACGATCGGCATGATGTCGTCGGCGGGGATGTGCCCGAGGATGCCCAGCAGCATCAGCGCCACCGGCTCGTCGAAGTCCAGCGTCTCGGCGGCCTTGCTCAGGATCGACTCGGGGTCGCGCAGGTCGGCGTCGATGTAGTCGGTCGCCCCCTCGGGGGTGCCGACGAGCAGCGCCCGCGCGTGCGTCAGGACCAGCGGGTCGTTGTCCACGTAGACCACGCGGGACTCCGGCGCGATGGTCTGGGCGACCTCGTGGGTGTTGTTGACCGTGGGCATGCCGGTGCCGATGTCGAGGAACTGGCGGATGCCCTCCTCGGCCGCGAGGTGGGTGACGACCCGGATGAGGAACTCGCGGCTGGTGCGGGCCAGGTCCACGATCTCCGGGAAGTCCGCGATCACCTGGTCGCCGACCGCGCGGTCGATGGGGTAGTTGTCCTTGCCGCCCATCCAGTAGTTCCAGATGCGCGCGGAGTGGGGGACCGTGGTGTCGATCTGGGGCTGCGGGGCGCCGTCGCCGTTCGCCGGGGAAGGGGACGAACCGTCTGTCATAGGGGGTTACCTGTCTAGCGTCGGGAGGTGGGGAGGACCGGCCCGCCGTCAGAGGGCCCCGGGGGCCGTTCCCGGCTCCTGCGGGCCCGGAGACCCACCAGCGGCGGGGATCCGACCATCGAGCCTAGGCGACGCGGCGCCCCCGCGCATGCGCGGGGACGCCTGTCCGGCGGCCCTTCCCGGGGTCACCCGTGCTCCGCAGGTACGGCGGCCGCCCGCCAGAAGCCGGCGTAGCGGCCGCCCAGGCGCAACAGCTCGTCATGGGTGCCCGCCTCGACGACCCGCCCCCCGTCCAGGAAGGCGATGCGGTCGGCGTGCATGGCGGTCGGCATCCTGTGCGTGACGAGCACCACCGTCCGGCCCGCCGACAGGCGCTCGATGCCCGCGTGGACGGCGGCCTCGTTCCCCGGGTCCAGCGCCGACGTCACCTCGTCCAGCAGCACGATCGGGGCGTCCTTCAACAGCGCGCGGGCGATCGACACGCGCTGCCGCTCCCCGCCGGACAGCAGCGCCCCGCCTTCGCCGACGTTCGTCGCCCACCCGTCGGGCAGTCGCGCCACCACCTCGTCCAGCCGGGCCGCGCGCGCGGCCTCCAGGACCGCGTCCCCGTCGGCGTCGGGGCGGCCGAGGCGCACGTTCTCCTCGATCGTGTCGTCGAAGAGGTACACGTCCTGGAAGACGACGGCGATCCGCGCCATCAGGTCGTCGGTTCCGATCGACCGGACGTCCACGCCGCCCACCCGCACCGAGCCGGCGTCCACGTCGTGGAAGCGCGCGAGCGACTGCAGCAGCGTGCTCTTGCCCGCCCCCGACGGGCCGACGATCGCGAGCCGCCCGCCGTCGGGCACGGACAGGTCCACACCGTCGAGCACCGTGCGGTCGCCGCGCCGGAAGGTGACCCCCTCGAACGCGAGGTCGTGGCGGTCCGGCCGGACCGGGTCGGACGGCTCCGGGAGGGGCGCGGCGCGCAGCACGGCGTCGAGCCGCTCCAGCTCGCCGCGGGCGGCGCGCAGGGCGCCCCCGGCGTGGGCCAGGGACAGGACGGGGTCGGTGCAGCGCGTGGCGAGCACCAGGATGCACAGCAGCTCCGCTGCGTCGATGGTCCCGCCCAGGGCGAGGTGGGCGCCGAGCACCAGCATCGCGGTGAACGCGGCCTGCACGGTGAAGGCCAATCCCAGGACCCCGGGGAGCGCGGCCAGGGCCGAGCGCCGGGACGCCCGCTGGAGCCCCTGGAGCGCGTCGTCGAGCAGCCCGAAGCGCTCCCGGGAGCGGCCTCCGGCGCGCAGGACCGGCTGCGCCCGGATGTACTCGATGGTCCGGTCGGCGGCCTCGCGCTCGGTGTCGGCGCGCGCGGCGTCGGCGGCCGCCGACGCACGCCCGGACAGGTATTGCGCCGCCGCCACCGCCGGGACGGCGGCCAGGGCGGCCAGTCCCAGCCGCCAGTCGAAGGCGAGCACCACGGCGATGGTCGCCAGGGGCGTGACCGTGGCGGTCACCAGCGGCGCCAGCTGGTGCGCGATCACGCCCATCGCCTGCAGCACGCCGGTCCCCGCCAGGACGGACACCTCCCCGGCCCGGCCGCCCCCGAACCAGCCCACCGGCAGCCGGGTCAGGTGGTCGCCGAGCCGGTGGTACATGCCGCGCAGCAGCGCGCCTCCGGTGAGGAAGCCGGACAGGTCGGCCGCGTAGCGCAGCGAGGCGAAGACCGCCACGGCCCCCGCGAAGGCGGCGAGCCAGGGCACGGCGTCGGCGGGCGCCCCGGACAGCAGCGCCCGCAGGACGGGGACCAGGAGCGCGTAGGACAGCCCTTCGAGCAGTGCGGCGGCCGTCATCAGGGCGATGGTGCGGCGCACCGGCCGGGAGTACTCCGCTCCCAGCACGCGGAGCAGCAACCGGATCATCGGGACTCCTCAGGGGTGTGGGCCCCGGACACGACCGTGCCGTCCTCCAGGACGACGACGGTGTCGGCGTCGGCGACCGTCTCGGGGCGGTGGGCGATGACCAGGAGCGTGCGGTCCCCGCGGGGGGCCAGGGCCCGGCGCACCGCCCGCTCGGTCTCGGGGTCGGCGAAGGCGGTGGCCTCGTCGAGGACGAGCACGGGCGTGTCGGCGAGCAGGGCGCGTGCGAGGGCGATGCGCTGCTCCTCCCCGGCCGAGAGCCGGATGCCGTCGCCGAGCACGGTGTCGTAGCCGTCGGGCAGGCGGAGGATCCGGTCGTGGATCCGGGCCCGCCGGGCGGCGCGGACCACGTCGTCCCGGTCGGCATCCGGCACCGCCAGCGCGATGTTGTCCGCCACCGGCGCCCGCAGCAGGAACACCTCCTGGAACACGAAGGAGACCGCGGCGGACAGGTCGGGTGCGGCGATGTCGCGCAGGTCCACCCCGCCCAGCCGGACCGACCCGGCGGTGGGGTCGAAGAACCGGGGCAGCAGCCGAACCAGCGTGGACTTGCCGCCGCCCGAGGGGCCCACGACGGCGGTGACCGTCCCCGGCTCCAGCACCAGGTCGACGCCGCGCAGCACCTCGCGGCCGTCGCCGTAGCCGAAGCGGACCCCGCGCAGCTCCACCCGGTGGCCCCGGGGCGTGCGCGGGCGCGCGGGCTCGGGCAGGGGCGGCTCGGCGAGCACCTCCCGGATGCGGCCGATGGCGCGGCGGGCCGCCAGCATGTCGTCGAAACCGTGGCCCAGTGCCGCCACCGGGGCGGTCAGGCCCAGGCCGAGCAGGAGGAAGGGCGGCAGGTCCGCCGGTTCCATGCCGCCGCGGGCGATGAGGAACGCGCCCCCGGCGAGCACCGTCCCCAGCACGACCGGCGGCGAAAGGGCGAGTTGCATCGCGGCGCCGACCGGGGCCAGGCCGCGCACCATCCGCAGGAAGGAGGCGACGAAGCGTTCCACGGCGGTGCGGAACGCGCGGTGCGACCGCCCGGCCCCGCCGAACGCCTTGACCACCGCGATGCCCCGGACGAACTCCAGCACCGCGTCGGAGATCCGCCCCATCGCGGTTTCGAACTCCTCCTCCACGCGCCGCCGGGCGGGGGTGGTCAGCAGCGGCACCAGGGCCACCGCGAGCGCGACCGGCGCCAGGGTGACCAGGGTCAGCCGCCAGTCGACGGTGAACAGGTACACCAGCGACACCAGCGGCACGGCGAAGGAGGTGGCGAGCTCGCCGGGCGTGTGCGCGATGAAGGGGTGGACCGCGCTGACGCCGTCGCCCACCACCTTGGCCAGCTCGCCGGTGCGGCGCCGGGACAGCGCGGCGACCGGCGCCCGCCCGAGCCGCGCGGCCAGGGCCCGCCGCAGCGTGAGCTGCACCCGGCCGTCGAGGACGTGCGCCGCACCGGACGCGGCGGAGGTGAGCACCAGGCGGACGAGCAGGCCCACCGCGCCGAAGGCGACGGCCGCCCACACCCGGTCGGCGTCGGGTGGGCCGGGCGCCAGCAGCTCCCGGCCCGTCTCGGCGACCGCGATCAGGGGTGCCAGCCCGGCGACCGCGCCGAGCACGTGGAGGACGACGACTCCGGCGAGGCCGCCGGCGTAGGGGCGCAGAAGCCGCGATGTGCCCGTGTCGGCAGGTGGTCCCGAGGCGCGGTCCGCGGCGGAGTCCGCGGCGGAGGCGGCGGCGGGCGCGGCTGCGGGATCGGCCGCGGTGTCCGTGGCCACGGCTCACCCCGCCAGGCCGCGGCGCAGGGCCGTGCCGATCTCGGCGAACTGCAGCTGCGAGATCTCGGCCGACCGGATCTGGTGCGACCCGTGGAAGGTGCCGGGCCACTGGTGCAGCTCGACCGGCACGCCCGCCTGCATCAGCCGCACCGCGTACTCGATGTCCTCGTCCCGGTTGGGGCAGAACTCCGCGCAGGCGATGTAGGCGGGCGGCAGCCCGGACAGGTCGCCGGCCCGCGCGGGGGCGGCGTACGGGGTGGCGGGGGAGGGGCCCAGATAGTGCTCCCACGCGTGCAGGACCGCCTTCCGGGTGGCGAAGGGCGTGTCGGTGAAGGTGCGCGCCGACCGCGTGAGCTGCCGGTCGTCGAAACAGGCCTGGTGGAGCAGCTGGAACCGGACCGGCGGCCCGCCCTCGTCGCGGGCGCGCAGGGCGAGGGAGGCGGCCAGTGCCCCGCCGCAGCTGTGGCCGCCCACGGCGATCCGGTCCGGCTCGGTCCCCAGCTCCTCGGCGTGGTCGCAGGCCCAGGCCAGGACCGTGCGGGCGTCGTCGTGGGGGGCGGGGAAGGGGTGCTCGGGCGCGAGCCGGTAGCCGGTCGACACCACGGTCGCCCCGGACAGGTCGGCGAGCAGCGCGGCCCAGGGGTGTTCGGTGTCCAGGTCGCCCATCACGAAGCCGCCGCCGTGCAGCCACACGACGGCGCCCCGGCTCCGGTGCGGCCGGTAGATCCGCACGGGGACGTCGGGGGTGCCGGGGACGGTGTGGTCACGGACCTCCATCCGGGAGGTGTCCGGCTCCGGCAGGGAGGCGATGACCTGGGCGAGTCGGGAGCGGGCGGCGGCCGGGTCGCCGAGGTCGAGCCCGGATGCCAGGGGTACGTACGGTTCGAGTTCGGGATCCATGGTGGCCATGCTCCGCTCCGCCCGGCCCCCGGTCATCCGCCGCCCGTCGCGCATCCCCGGCGGTCGGCGCGACGGACGCGCGGGGCGGAGGCGCGGGGCGGAGCCGCGTGCGCGCGGGCGGCGGAGCGGCGCAGGCCGGTCAGGCCGACAGCGCCTCGTAGCCGCTGCGGAGCAGGCCGGGTGCCTCGCCGCGGTGGACGGCCGACAGGCGCGACCACAGGGCCCTCCCGGCGCCGTTCCTGTACTGGACGAACGTCGCGAACGTCGCCTCGGAGCCGTCGACGGCCATGACCAGCTGGACGCTCATCATCCACCCGGGGGCCTCCAGCCGCGTCCAGCCTTCGCCGCTGCCGGAGATGCGCCACCCGGCGATGCGGTCCGTCGAGGGGCCGGGCCTCAGGCGCAGCCCCAGCACGCCCCGCCACAGGACCTGCGCCGGGCGGCCGAGGACCTCTTCGCACATGGCCCGCAGCCATTCCTCGGAGGTCCAGGGCGCGGGCCGGTCCATCGTGAGGGTGAACAGGTCGGCGTAGTCGTAGTGGCCGAACGAGGTCAGGGCGGCGGTCTCCGGGGGCGGCGTCCGCCGCTCGGTGACGGCCGGCTCGGGTGCGGTCGGTGTGATGGTCGCCGTCATGTCCCACTCCCTTCGGGTGCGGCGTCCGCGGTGTGGCGGCGCCGTCGCTCGGAAAGTAACATACAGACATGTACGTATGTGAGTGGGGCGGCTGACGTGGCCGCGGAACGGACGGGCGGGCGCCGCACACAGGCCGACCGGCGCGCACGGACCAGGAGCGCGCTGCTGGAGTCGGCGGCCCGGGGGCTGTCCGCGCACGGCTACGCCAACCTGTCGCTGGAGCGGGTGGCGGGCGGGGCGGGATACACCCGGGGGGCGCTGTACCACCAGTTCGCGAACAAGGAGGAGCTGGCGCTGGCGGTGGTGGAGTGGGTCGGCGAGACCTGGCGCGCCGAGGTGGGCGGCCCCGCGGCGGCGCACGAGGACCCCGTCGAGGCGCTGTGCGCCCTCGCGCGGGCGCACGCCGTCTACTGCCGCCGCGACATCGCCGGCGTCATGATGACGCTGCAGACCGAGTTCTCGGGCCGGGACCACCCGGTCGCCCGGGCGCTGGAGCGCAACGTCCGACCGCTCATCGCCGAATGGGGCGGGCGGATCGCGCAGGCGCGTGAGGCCGGGGCCCTCCCGCCGGGGCCGCCCCCCGAGGAGACGGCCTCGGCCTACTTCGGCACGCTGCAGGGCGTCACCATCGCCGTCGCCGGGCACGCGCCCCACGACGTCCGGTTCGCCGAGGGGGCGGTCCGCGGCGTCCTCGGCCTGCCGCCCGCGCACCCCGCCCCGTTCGACGCCGACGGCCACAGCACTTAGCGCCCGCGCGACCAGGCGGGTGTGCTCCGCGTTGATCTCGGGGAAGTCGGGCTTATGCTGTCCGTTTTTACCCCGACTTCCCCGAGATCAACGACGCAGGGGCGGCGTTCGGCGGCGGGGAGCCCCGGGGTGCGCGGCCCGGCTCACTCCGCCAGGGCGCGGCGCAGGGCCCTGAGGAGCTCGGCGGTCTGCAGCTGGGACACCTCGGCGGACTGGATCTGCTGCGAGCCGTGGAAGGTCCCGGCCCACTGGTGCAGCTCGACCGGGACGCCCGCCTGCAGCAGGCGCACCGCGTACTCGATGTCCTCGTCGCGGTTGGGGCAGTACTCGGCGGCGGAGATGTAGGCGGGCGGCAGGCCCGACAGGTCGGTGGCGCGCGCGGGGGCCGCGTAGGGGGTGGCGGGTGCCGTTCCCAGGTAGTGGCCCCACATCTGGGCGACCTTGCTCCGGGTCACGAAAGGGGTGTCGGTGAAGGTGCGCGCCGACACGGTCAGCTGGCGGTCGTCGAGGCCCGCCTGGTTGAGCAGCTGGAACCGTACGGGCGGCCCTTGCTCGTCCCGGGCGCGCAGCGCCACGGCGGCGGCGATGCCGCCGCCGGAGCTGTGGCCGCCGACGGCGATCCGGTCCGGCGTCGTGCCGAGTACGCCGGCGTTCCCGGAGGCCCACACGAGCGCCGCGTAGGCGTCGTCGTGCGCGGCGGGGAAGGGGTTCTCCGGGGCGAGTCGGTAGGCCACGGAGACGACCGTCGCCCCTGACCCGTCGGCGATCATCGCGGCCCAGGGGTGCTCGGTGTCCAGGTCGCCCATGACGAACCCGCCCCCGTGCAGCCAGACGAGGGCGCCTCGGGGGTTCCGCGGCCGGTAGATCCGCACCGGCACGGGCGGGTCGGCGGAGCCGGCGGCGGGGACGGTGCGGTCCTCGACCTCCAGGCCGGAGGTGTCGGGTTCGGGAAGGGTGGCGGTCAGCTCCGCGAGCTGCTTGCGCGCGGCGGGCGGGTCGCTCAGGTCGGACGGCGGGAAGAGGGACAGGTAGGGCTCGAGTTCGGGATCCATGCCGGTCATCCTGGGGCACGTGGTGGCCGGAGGCAGCCGCCGGTCGTCGCGCATCCTCCGCGGAGCGCGCGACGAGCGGCGGGTCTCCGGCGCGGAGCCCGTGCGTAGGATCGGGCCATGGACGCATTGGTGGTGCGGCTGTCGCAGTTGGACACCGAGGCTGCGGGGGCGCTCCGGCTGGTGGCGTTCTACGACACGCTGATGCGCCGGAGGGTCGACCTGCCCGCGCTGGCCCGTGCGTCGGCGGGGGTGGCGGAGTGCGTGGCGGGGGCCCAGCTGCACGGCACGGGCAGTGTGGTCCGGTTCGCGCCGAACGGGCGGGAGGCGCCGGACCCCGTCCCGGCCGCGCGGTCGACCGTCTGCCCCGTCATCCTGGACGAGGAGGAGGTCGGGACCGTCTGGCTGGAGCGGGAGGACGCACCGCGCGCGCTCGACGAGCTGCTGCTGGACCGGTTCGCCCTCGCCGCCGCGGCGGCGCTCGAACGGCACGGCCCCGCCCGGACGACCATGGCCGACCCCGCGCTGGTGGAGCTGGTGATCAGCCACGGGGGCGATGAGGCCGCACGGGCGCGGGCGCTGCGCCTCCTCGGATTCGCCGCCGACGTCCCGGTGCGTGTCGCTGCGGTGCGGACGCGCGAGCCGCTCGACCGGGTCGGCGCGCAGGTGTGCTCCGGCCGACCGGTGAAGGCGGCGACGGTCGGCGGGGTGGGGGTCCTGCTGGCGGGGGCGGTCGATGCGGCACGGTTCCCGGAGGGGGCGCGGGCGGGCATCGGCGCCGCCGATGGGCCCGCCGAGTCCTGGAGGCAGGCGCGGACGGCCCTGCGCTTCACCACCCCGCTCCGGCCCGTCGTCCACCACCGCGACCTGGGCGTGCTGGCGCTGCTCGCCGAGGTGCCGCCCGACGCGGCGCGGGCCGCCCCGGACGTGGCCGCGATCGGCCGCCTGGCCGCCGCCCCGGAGGACCTGGAGACGCTGGAGGTGTACTGCGCGGTGGGGTCGGTCCGCCGGACCGCCGAACGGCTCCACCTGCACCACAGCAGCGTCGCCCGGCGGATCGAGCGGATCGGCGGGGATCTGGGTGTGGACCTCACCGACCCGGCCGGTTCGACCCGCGCCGGGATGGCCCTGGCGCTGTGGAGGCTGCTCGACGGCTGACGCGGGGGCGGCGGGCGGGGCGGCGGCCGGCACGGGGCCACGGCGGAAAACCACGTGCGCCGGACGGTGGTGCGGCCCTATCGTCGCCGCCCATGAGCGCCTCTGAACGGTCCCCCGCCCTGCTCAACGTCATCGACGTCGAGGCCACCTGCTGGGACGGGCCCGCCCCCGCGCCGTCGGAGATCATCGAGATCGGCCTGTGCGTGGTCGATGTGCGGGCGCGCGAACGCGTGGAGAGCGACCGCATCCTGGTCCGGCCGGTGAAGTCGAGGGTGAGCGCGTTCTGCACGGAGCTCACCGGGCTCACCCAGGAGGAGGTCGACACCGGCATCGGGTTCCGCGACGCCTGCGCCGAACTGGTGCGCCGCCACGGCGCGGCCGACCGGCGCTGGGCGAGCTGGGGGGAGTACGACCGCAAGCAGTTCGCCCGCCAGTGCGACGCCGACGGGGTCGACTACCCGTTCCCGCCGCGGCACGTCAACGCCAAGCGCGTCTTCGCCGAGGCGCACGGCCTACGGCAGCGGGGAATGGCGCGCGCGTTGGAGTATGTGGGCCTGCCCCTGGAGGGACGACACCACAGCGGGCCGGACGACGCCTGGAACATCGCGGCCATCGTCCTGCACCTGATGGACCGCGGCGACTGGCCGACCGCGCGTGGGGAGGCGGCGCGGCGGAAGTGATGAGTCGGGGTCATGGACGGCCCCATCGGACGCCTCTTGAGCCGTTATGCCCGGCGCAACCGCACTCGGCGGGCTTCAATGTCGATCGAGGCCACCTCCACCTCGACGAGGTCGCCCACCTGCAGGTCCACGCTCTCCGCGCCGGGGAGAAGGCCCACGATGCCGTCGCCGTCAGTGCCCCCGTCACCGTCGGCGTCCATCTCGACGAACGCCCCTACGCGCGTGGTCCTGTCCACCCGGCCGGGGAGGGTCCGCCCGATGGCGCGGCGCGCGAACGCGTGCAAGGGGTCGGGCAGCAGCCGCTTGAGCGAGACCGACACCTGCTCGCGCTCCAGGTCCACGTCGGTCACGACGCCGACCACCTCGTCCCCCACGGCGGCCGCTTCGGAGGGGTGCCCGATCGGGCGGTGGGACACCTCGGGGATCCGCACCAGCCCTTCGCGGCCGTCGATGTCGAGGAACAGGCCGAACGGGACGATGCGCACGACGGTCCCCTTGACGACCTCGTTCCTGAGGGGCCAGCCGTTCAGGACGGCGGTCACGGTTTCGTCCACGGAAAGATCGCGGCGCAGCGGCTCCAGGGGGTCGGGCTCAGAAGACATGTGGCGGAGTGTACGCCGCCGGACCTCTTCGGTCAGGTCCTCCTGGGGCGCAGGCCCAGGCGACGCAGCTCCAGCCCGGCCAGCGCGCGCACCGCCTCCGCGTCGTCGGTGCGCCAGGCCTCCACCGGGTCGTCGTGCACCGCCGCCAGGCGCGCGGGGCGCGCCGAGGCCAGCGCGCGCAGCGCCAGGACCCGCTCACCCGCGCGGCCCTTCAGCGCGCCGGCGCTCCGGGCCGTCGAAGCCTGCCGGATCCAGCGCAGGCGCGCGGGCAGCCAGGTGCCGAGCACGACCACGATCGGCAGAAAGGCGGTGAGCAGGCCGAGGAGGACCGCCGACGACGCGATGGACTCCTGGAGCGATCGCCCCGCGTCCCCGAGCGAGGCCCCGGCCTCACCGACGGAGGTCAGCGGGGAGGCGAGGCTGTCACCTGCAAGGGGGACCTGGCGTGCGGCGTCGGCCGCGTCGCCCATGTGGCGGTCCACGGCGTCGCCCGCGTCGGCGAGCATCGTTCCGGACGCACCGGCGGCGGCGACGGCATCGTGGAGGGCGAGGGCGGCCTTGATCCAGAGGACGATCCACAGGACGGCCAGGGCGTCGGCGAGGACCTGCAGCGCGAGTCGCGCGGGACGGTCGGCGTAGAGCTTCACGTGGGCTCCATGGGGGGTCGGGGGGAGGGGGAGCCACGCGTGCGCGTGGTCGGGGTCATCGTGTCCCCGACGGTGCCGTACCGCAACGCCGCCCGTCCGCAACCCGTGGAGCACGGGTCCCACGGCGTTCAGGTGCCGATCGCGCGGTCGGCGCCGACATGGTCCCAGGAAATGCGACTCCCGTCCGGCATGAAAGGTTGACATTCTCGCCCCGCCGCTTTTATGAAATTCGGCACGCCTGTCCGTGAAAACGAGTCGTGCCCTCTGCGGGTCCCCTTTAGGGAAACCCATTCGCACAGGAAGGGACGACGGGCCATGCCCCCCACTCTCCGCTCCGCCGCCGTTGCGACCGCGGCCGCAGCCGCCCTGCTCTCCCCCTTGGCCGCCGCTCCGGCCGCGCTCGCCGACGGGCCGAACACCCCGCCTGAAGTGCGCTCCGAGATCCAGGCGCTGCCGTGGCCCGCCCTGGCCCGAGGGGACTCGGGCGCGGTCGTCCAGGCCGCCAACGAACTCCTCCAGTCCTACGGCTACCTGCCCGAACAGGGGCTCGGCAACATCTTCTTCGACGAGTACATGGAAGAGGCGGTGCGCGCCTACCAGGACGACCGGGACATCCCCGTCGACGGCCGCATCGGCGACGAGACCTGGAGCCATATCCGAATGGACTTCGGCGTCGTCGGCCCCGGGAACGGCGACAGGGACAAGGTCACGGCCGTCCAGGCCCTGCTCGACCACAACGGGCATTCGGTGATCGCCGACGGAATCTATGGCGCCAGCACCGAGAAGGCGGTCATCGCCTTTCAGGAGGAGAACTCCATCGACGCCGACGGAATCGTCGGCCCCATCACCTTCCGCGCCCTGGTGACCGGCGGCGTGTGACGCCGTTCGCCCCCTCGGGCCGACGTTCCGCGTCGGACCCTGCCGCCCCGGGCGGCAGGGTCCGATCGCGCGAGGCCGGTGCGGTCAGGAAGCCTCTTCCACCCCGGGGATCTCGTAGGCGGAGGCCTGGATCGAGTACAGCTCCGCGTACAGTCCGCCGTTGCGGACCAGTTCCTCGTGGGTGCCCTGCTCGACGACGCGGCCGCGGTCCATGACCACGATCCGGTCGGCCATGCGCACCGACGCCAGGCGGTGGGTGATCAGCAGGACCGTCGCTCCGCGCGCGGCGTGCTGGAGGCTGTCGAAGAGGCGCTGCTCGGCGTAGGCGTCGAGCGCCGCCGTGGGCTCGTCGGCGATGATCAGGTCCGCCCGCTGGTAGAGGCCCCGGGCGGCGGCGATGCGCTGGCGCTGCCCGCCGGACAGGTCGGCGCCGTCCTTGAAGCGGCGGTCCAGGACGGTCTCCAGGCCGCGGGGCAGCCCGTCGACGACCTCGTCGGCGCCGGACAGCACCAGGGCGCGGTGCAGGCGCCCCTCGTCGGCCGCCTCGCCCTCCGCCATGGCGACGTTGCGGCGGGCGGTGGCCGGCCACAGCGAGTGGTTCTGCCGCATGGCGCCGATGCGCTCGCGCAGGAGCTCGGGGTCGATGTCGGCGAGGTCGCGCCCGTTCCAGGCGACGGTGCCCCTGTCGGGGGTGAACAGGCCGGAGATCAGCGTGGACACGGTGGTCTTGCCCGACCCGTTGGGGCCCACCACCGCCACCACCTCGCCCTTGCGCAGGCGGAAGGAGACCCCGCGCAGCGCCGGGGCCTCGGCGCCGGGGTAGGAGAAGTGGACGTCGTCCAAGCGGATCTCCTCCAGGGGGCCGGGAGGCGGTCCGACGGCGGGGGCGGGCGTCCGGTCGCGCGCCTGGTCCAGCACCTCCAGGAAGTCGGCGAAGTACAGGCTCGCCTCGTAGAAGGAGGCGACCGCGTTGACGAGGCGGTCCAGTGCGGCCTTGCCCTGGCCCAGGGCCACGTAGGCGGTCCCGGCCACGGCCAGCGGCATCCACTCGCCCAGCAGCATCCACACCAGGGTGATGTAGGTGGCCAGGGTGACCGCGCCGCTCGCGGCCTCGCCGGTGGCGCGGGCGGCGGTCTGGCGGCCGACGATGGCCAGCAGCGAGTCGCGGACGTACCGCGCCAGGGCGGTGTACTCGCCCAGCATGGGGCGTCGCATGTTGTAGGCGCGCAGCTCGGCGGCGGTCTGGCGCTGGGTCATGGTGAAGGTGTGGATGTACAGCAGCCGGTTGGTCGTCGACAGCTCGCGCATGCGCCGGTACTGCATGCGCGCCGAGCGGGCGGCGGCCCAGCCCACCGGCAGCACCGCTGCCACCAGGAGCGGCAGCAGCAGGGGGTGCAGCACGGTGACCACCGAGGCCACGGCGATGATCCCGACCGTTTCGGCGAGGATGTCGACGGTGTAGCCGATCATCCGCCCCGCCTCGTGGAGCCCCCGGTCGCGCCCCCGGTAGACGGCGTCGCAGAAGTCGGACTCGTCGAAGGACTCCAGCCGGACCGCGGTGACCGCCCCCAGCAGTTCGGTCTCGGCGAGCAGCTCCACCTGGTGGCGCAGGCGCCCCTGCGACCAGATGGCGGCGGTGCGCAGCGCCGCGCGGAGGGTGATCGCCGCCCCGGCCAGCACCAGGGCGGGCAGGGCGGCCTGGATGCGCTCGGGGGTGGGGCCCTCGGCGAAGAGCTCGTTCAGGATTCCGGCCAGGGCCGCCAGCACCGATGCGGC
This sequence comes from Nocardiopsis endophytica, assembly GCF_027706725.1. GTDB lineage: Bacteria > Actinomycetota > Actinomycetes > Streptosporangiales > Streptosporangiaceae > Nocardiopsis_A > Nocardiopsis_A endophytica. The sequence continues at coordinate 43,657 of NZ_JAQFWQ010000002.1, read as the reverse complement.
CAGCACGGCCGAGGCGGTGTTGAGCCCGATGACGGCGGCGGTGTCGCGGGGGCTCGCGCGCCACGCCCACCGCAGGGCGGTGGCGATCTGGCCGGGCAGGCGTGCGGCCACACGCCGCACCGGGATGGAGCCCATCTCCTCCAGCCAGGGGTAGTACTTGCTCTTGGCGAACTCGGGCAGCTCCCAGGGCGGCGCAGGCCGCCGGGTCCGTGATCGTGCCCTGTCCGTGCGCGTTCGGCGCATAGGTCACCCCCGTGGTCATGGAACTGGTGTTCGAGTACCGATCGGTGGGCTGCATCCTGCCCGGAGCTCCCGGGGGACGGAAGCCGGACGCCACGGCGGGACCGAGATGGGGCCGGACCGGATCACGGCTGCGGCCGCGCGAGAGGAGGTCTGGTCCGGCCCCGAACCCGCGCCGCCGCCGCACCACGGCGCGACGCGCGGCCGGACGGGAGTGTTCGGATAACTCTGAGTCCGTATCGACCGAGGAATCGGCCACCCCCGTGGAGCCGCACCGACATGCCCGGACCTACTCGGGGGCGTGGGCCTCAGCCGTTCCGTCCATCCTCGGGCCCCTGTGCCCCCGTTCCCCGGGGACCGGCGGGCCGAGGGCGCGCGAAGAGGACGGCGAACGCCGTGGCCGCCGGGACGGACAGGGTCAGCGGCGCGACGGCACCGAGGAGGCGCTCGTCGCGGTCGTTGTTGCACACGGCGGGGTCGGAGTCCGCGTCGATGACGCCGTCACGGGAGGAGTCCGGCGGCGCGACGGCGGGCGGGCGAGAGCACAGCACCCAGGAGTCGTCCGTCGGGGCGAGCGGTACGAACACGAGGCATGCGGCCCACAGCCAAAGAGCGAGGGCCGCCCCTCCACAGATCCAGACCGGACGCAGACGCAGCTCCACGCGCGGCCGCTTCTTCCTGGCCTCCTCATTGGCTCTCCGGAGCACCTCATCGGACTCAGCCGTCATCGTCGCCTTTCGGGAGTAGGTGGCAAAGTTCCCGGGCGACGCTACCTTTCTCCCCGGCACTGTCGGCCAAGTCCTCTTCGGTGACGTCCACAGCCCCGACGAAGTAGACGAAGGGATCGATGCCGTCGTCGGAGGCTCGTCCTGGGGCACGTCATCGACCCTGTTCCATATCAGCTGCCCCTGCTGTCGGAGACCGTCGACAGTGTGCCCGCAGGCTGTCAATGTCCCAAGAGCATGGAAACGTAACCTGTGCGTCCGGAAGTAGAACCGTGGTCAGCGTTCCGTAGGTCACCAAGCATCGAACGGTCTGGAAACGAGCGGCCTTGTCCTTGAGAGTGCAGGTCGAAGACTGAACTGGGGCGCCGATCCCCTAATGGTCGTCGGAAGCGCGGAAATGAGAGGGAGGTCGTAGCGCTGTGCCGCTTTGGGGCCGTGCGGTTGCGGTGGTGGGGTGTCTGGTGATCGTGGCGCTGCTGTGGACTTCGCCCCATGGGCAGGACCGCGGTGATTGGGGCGAGGTCGTGTGTCGGCCGGTGATCGGTGACGGTCCCCAGTGGGTGGGGGACGAGGTGTGGGTCGATGCCCTCGAGGGGACCGACCGATACCACGAACCTGTTGAACCGTTCGCCGTGTGTGAGCACCGGAGGTCCGGGCGTCTGGCTCTGGCCGTGGTCGCGGCCGTGCCCACGACCGCGCTATTGGGAGCCTGGATCGCCGTTGCCGTCATGGACCGGCGCGCCGGTCGGCCTCCGTGGGGCTAGCCCTTCAGGTGAGGGTCCTCACTCCTCGGCAATTCGCTGATCTCCAGTGCATGCGAATTCTGCTGCCGGAGACCGCCGACAGTGTGCGGGCGGTCGCGGAACGGGCGCCGGCCGACAATGAACCAGGGGCGGCGCTCGGCAGTGCCGGATGGTCGGCCGTGTAGATATGGCGGCCCCAGTGGGAGCCCAGGAAGGCGGCCGTGCCGGGAACCGTCGGTCGACGATCAGCGCGACAGTGCCGCTGCGGAGGCCTGGAGCGTAGAGCATTGCGCCTGCCTGGGCCTCTGTCAGGGGCCCAGGCAGGCGCCACGACACAATGACCGGGGCCGATTTCGGGGTGCCGATGGCTACGCTGGCGGTGAGGGGGAAGTGGGCAAAGTTGTCGAAAACAAGAGATTGCTTGGTGAATTGTCCCAGGTCACTGAGTCTGCTCCCCGCGCACGCGGGGCTGTTCCCCGGCGCGGCACCGTTCGCACGCGCTCACGCACCTGCTCCCCGCGCACGCGGGGCTGTTCCCGGCCGCCTACGGCCTGTGGGCCCGCTGCGGCTCTGCTCCCCGCGCACGCGGGGCTGTTCCCTGAGTCCCGGGGCGCAACTGCCCAGTGAGGCACTGCTCCCCGCGCACGCGGGGCTGTTCCCGGGCGGTTGTACACGTTGCGGTAGGCGACGCGCTGCTCCCCGCGCACGCGGGGCTGTTCCCGCGCCCAGAACCGCTGCTCAATCTCCAGTACGCTGCTCCCCGCGCACGCGGGGCTGTTCCCGGCGTCGGCGGTGTCGTGTGGGTTGAGCGCGGCTGCTCCCCGCGCACGCGGGGCTGTTCCCGCCCGGGACATCATCATCGAGGCGTCGGACGGCTGCTCCCCGCGCACGCGGGGCTGTTCCCCCGTGTGCCGACTCGCGGAGGTTCACCGTGATCTGCTCCCCGCGCACGCGGGGCTGTTCCCAGTTCTTCCCGACGATTCCGATGGTCCGCACGCTGCTCCCCGCGCACGCGGGGCTGTTCCCAGAAACTCTGTCTGCTTCGGGTCAACGATTTCCTGCTCCCCGCGCACGCGGGGCTGTTCCCCCCTCCGGGGGCGGCGGCACCATGGAGTACGGCTGCTCCCCGCGCACGCGGGGCTGTTCCCCGGCGGCGGCTGCGCCGCGCGGTGGCCCCGGTCTGCTCCCCGCGCACGCAGGGCTGTTCCCCGGGTGGCGGCGGCGGAGATGGCACGCCGGAACTGCTCCCCGCGCACGCGGGGCTGTTCCCTCCTCGCGCTGCTTCTTCGTGGCCGCGGTGACCTGCTCCCCGCGCACGCGGGGCTGTTCCCCCGAGCGGCTGGACGTGCCCCTCAACACGGCCCTGCTCCCCGCGCACGCGGGGCTGTTCCCGACCATGTGCGCGTGCCCCCGCCCTCGAAGAACTGCTCCCCGCGCACGCGGGGCTGTTCCCGCTCCGTTCATGGAATGCGCAGACCCGAACTGCTGCTCCCCGCGCACGCGGGGCTGTTCCCTCGCCCAACACCGCGGCCCACCACTGGCGCAACTGCTCCCCGCGCACGCGGGGCTGTTCCCTTCCCCGCAGCACGCAGTACTACGCACAACAACTGCTCCCCGCGCACGCGGGGCTGTTCCCCCGCGGCACACGGCGGGCAGGGCGCCGCCCGGCTGCTCCCCGCGCACGCGGGGCTGTTCCCTCGGTGTCGGACCCGGTCAGGGCCACGTCGAGCTGCTCCCCGCGCACGCGGGGCTGTTCCCTACCTGCTGGTCTCCTCATCGGTCGTCCAGGCCTGCTCCCCGCGCACGCGGGGGTGCCGTGACGATCGGGTTGAGGATCGGCTGCTTAGCAGGCGGGCGCCTTGCGGATGGCCGCATACGGACAGTGAGGGGGCCGAGGTCTCCAGGTGCGCTTGAATCTCCCCATGTCCTACGACGAGTACGCCCGAGAGCTCAGCGCCGCCCTCGGCGCTGCGGGGCGTTCGGTGTGGGCCAAACACGACTGGGACTCCGGCGGGTGGCTACCCCTGTGGCGGCACATGGGCGACAGCGCGGGAACGGCCGCTTACCTCTGGGACGAGTGGCTCGCGCCTCAGGTCCGGGCCCGCATCAGCGAGGCCCTGCCCCGCGGTGAGGCCGACGGGCGGCGGCTGGCGGTCTGGCTCGCGATGGTGCACGACATCGGCAAGGCCACCCCGGCGTTCGCCTGCCAGGTGGAAGGGCTCGCCGAGGCAATGCGCTCCCAAGGGCTGAAGATGGGCTCTGCCGCTCAGATGGGCAAAGACCGTTCGCTCGCCCCCCACGGAATGGCCGGGCAACTCCTCCTCGTGGCGTGGCTCCAGGACAACGGGTGGTCCAAGCGGGCCGCGCAGCAGATCGGGGCCGTCGTCGGCGGCCACCACGGCGTGCCTCCCAGCGACGCCGACCTCCAAGACGCCCTCGCCCACCGCGAACTTCTGTACGGGTCGGCGAGCACCGACGCCTGGCAGCGCGTCCAGCGCGAACTCCTCGACGCGGCCGCGTCCGCCTGCCGGATCCGGGAGCACCTGGACGCCTGGTCGCCGGTGAAGCTGCCGCAGCCGAGCCAGGTGCTGCTCAGCGCGCTGGTCATCGTCAGTGACTGGATCGCCTCCAACGCCTCCCTGTACCCCTACTTCCAGCGGACGGGCACCGCCGCCGACGGACGCGTATCCCGAGCCCTGAAGCAGCTGGGCCTGCCGGGCCGCTGGCGCCCCCGCCTCCCGCAGGGCAGCGCCCAGGACGTGTTCGCCGCGCGCTTCTCCTGGGACGAGGGCACCCGGGTCCGGCCGGTCCAGGAGGCCGCCCTCGCCGCCGCGCGGGCCATGGACGAGCCGGGCATGCTCGTCATCGAAGCGCCGATGGGCGAGGGCAAGACCGAGGCGGCGCTCGTGGCCGCCGAGCACATGGCCGCGGTGTCCGGGGCGGGCGGGTGCTTCGTCGCGCTCCCGACCATGGCGACCAGCAACGCCATGTTCTCGCGCCTGGCCGACTGGGCCGGCTCCCTGGAGGGGATCGACGGCTCTGCGTCGGTGTTCCTGGCGCACTCCAAAGCCGCGCTCAACGATGACTACACGGGCCTTCCCTTCGCCGGGGCGGAATCGGCCGACGACGTCGAGCGCGACGCCGCCGGGAGCCGGGGCGGCGGGCTCGCGGCCCACTGGTGGCTGCGCGGCCGTAAGAAGGGGATGCTCGCGGACTTCGCGGCCGGGACGATCGACCAGCTCCTCTTCGCGGGCCTGAAGAGCCGCCACCTGGCGCTGCGGCATCTGGCCGTGGCGGGCAAGGTCGTGGTGATCGACGAGGCGCACGCCTACGACACCTACATGAACACCTACCTGGACACCGTCCTCGCCTGGCTGGGCGCCTACCGGGTCCCGGTGGTGGTCCTGTCGGCGACGCTGCCGGCGCGTCGCCGCAGGGAGCTGGCCGAGGCCTACTGCCAGGCCCGGCGCGGTTCGCCCGAGTTCGACGCGGTCGAGAAGGTGCAGGGGTATCCGCTCCTTACCAGCGCCGTTCCCGGAGGGGCGCCGCAGGTGGAGGCCGTGGAGGCCTCGGGGCGCAGGACCGAGGTGCAGGTCGAATACCTCGATGACGACCCGGACGCCCTGGCCCGCCGCCTTGAGACCGAGCTGGCCGGGGGCGGGTGCGCCCTGGTCGTCCGCAACACCGTCAAGCGGGTCCACGCCACGGCCAGGGTGCTGCGCGACCGGTTCGCCGGAACGGGCGTCGAGGTCAGCGTGGCGCATGCGCGCTTCGTCGACCTGGACCGGGCGGACAAGGACCGCGAGCTGCTAGCGGCCTTCGGGCCGCCGGCCACGGTCGCCGAACTCGGCGGGCACCGACCGCAGAACCCCCGCATCGTGGTCGCCAGCCAGGTGGCCGAGCAGTCCCTGGACATCGACTTCGACCTGCTGGTCACCGACCTGGCCCCCGTCGACCTGGTGCTGCAGCGCATGGGCCGCCTCCACCGCCACCTGCGCGGCCAGGGGCAGAGCGAGCGCCCCGAGGGCCTGCGCACGGCCCGGTGCCTGATCACCGGGGCCGACTGGGGCCAGCAGCCGCCCGAGCCGGATGCGGGCTCGCAGTTCGTCTACCGCCGCTACCCCCTGCTGCGTGCGGCCGCGGCCCTCGATGCCCACCTCTCGGCTGAGGACGGCGGGAACACCATCGGAGGCACGGTGGTCCTGCCCGACGACATCGACCGCCTGGTCCAGGGCGCCTACGGCCCCGATCCGATCGGCCCCTCCGAGTGGCAGGAAGAGCTGGGGCAGGCGCGGGAGTCGCACGGGATCGAGCAGGCGGCCAAGGCCGATCAGGCGCGCGCGTTCCTGCTCAACCCCCCTGCGAAGCCGGGGCGGTCGCTCATCGGGTGGGTCAACGCCGGGGTCGGGGACACCGACGACAGCCCGCGGGGCCGGGCGCAGGTGCGCAACGCAGGGGAGAGCCTGGAGGTGCTGCTGTTGCAGCGGCGTCGCGACGGCGTGCTCACGACCCTTTCCGGCCTGGGGGAGGGTAGGGGCGGCATCGAGCTGCCCACCGACTTCGCCCCGTCCGAGGAGGTCGGGCGGATCGCCGCCGCCAGTGCGGTGCGCCTGCCCTTCCCCCTGGTGGCCCCCTGGGTCATCGACCGGGTGATCGACGAGTTGGAGCAGAACCTGCTCCCGGCCTGGCAGGACAAGGACGCCCACTGGGTGGCCGGGGAGCTCCTGCTCGTCCTCGACGAGGACTGTCGGACCCGCCTGGCAGGCTTCGACGTTCACTACACCCACCAGGACGGTCTCGAGGTGACCGATGGCCACTGACGGCGGCGCCGCGGGTTTCGACCTGATCGAGCAGGCTTGGATCCCGGTGCGCAGGAACGACGGCGGCGACGACGAGCTGTCGCTGCAGGAGGTCTTCGAGCGGGCCCACAGCGGCCCGGACGGCATCCGCCGCCTCGTCGGCGACCTGCCCACCCAGGAGTTCGCCCTGCTGCGCCTGCTGCTGGCCGTCCTGCACGACGCCCTGGACGGGCCCGCCGACACGGAGGAGTGGCAGGAGCTGTGGGAGGCCAAGGAGCTTCCCGTCCAAAAGATCCGCGACTACCTCGGCGGGTACCGCGACCGGTTCGACCTGCTCCACCCGAAGACCCCGTTCATGCAGGTCGCCAACCTGCACACCGCCAAGAACGAATTCTTTCCCCTGGACCGCATCGTCGCTGACGTGCCCAACGGGGACCAGTTCTTCACCATGCGCGCCCGCGGCGCCCAGCGATTGGACTTCGCTGAAGCCGCCCGCTGGCTCGTCCATGCCCACGCCTACGACCCCTCCGGCATCAAGTCCGGCGCCGTGGGTGATGCGCGGGTGAAGAACGGCAAGGGGTACCCCCTGGGCGTCGGGTGGGCCGGGAACCTGGGCGGGGTCTTCCTGGAAGGGCGGGACCTGCGCGAGACGCTGCTGCTCAACCTCATCTCCTTCGACTCCGACGTCCGTACCGACGACCAGGACCGCCCGGCGTGGGCCTTCCCGCCCGCCGACGCGGCGGCGCTGCGCGGTGCCGAGCAGGCCTACCGCCCCTACGGCCTGCGCGACCTGTACACCTGGCAGGGGCGCCGCATCCGCCTCTTCGCTGACGACGGCGGGGTCCACGGAGTGCTGCTGTGCTACGGCGACCCGCTGGACGCGCCCAACCAGCACCACCGCGAACCGATGACCGCCTGGCGGCGCAGCCCGACCCAGGAGAAGAAGCGTGGCGAGAACCTGGTCTACATGCCCGCCGAGCACGTCCCGGCCCGCAGCGCCTGGAGGGGCCTGGAGTCGCTGCTGAAGGGGCGGGCCGGGCGCCAGCGGGGCGAGGCCGCCGAGCGCCTGCGCCCGGGGATTGTGGAATGGGCCGCCCGCCTGGCCAACGACGAGGCGCTCTCCGAGGACCACCCCGTGTCCGTGCGCACCGTAGGGGCCAAGTACGGGACCCAGCAGTCGGTCATCGACGAGGTGACCGACGACAGGGTCAACATGCGCATCACCCTGCTGGCCGACCGCTCCGCGCAGCTGCGGCAGGAGGCCATCGATGCCGCGGCCGACGCAGACCAGGCGGTCTTCATCCTGGGGAACCTGGCCACTGACATCGCCCGTGCGGCGGGTCTGGACACCGACGCCCCTCGCGCCCAGGCCCGGGACCGGGGCTTCGGCGAACTCGACCACCTGTTCCGGTTGTGGTTGGAGAACCTGGCCTCGGACTCCTCCCCGCAAGGCGAGCGCCGGAGCTGGCAACGGCAGGTGCTCCGGACCGTCGCCTCGATCGGCCGTGAACTGGTCGACGCGGCCGGAGAGCGGGCTTGGAGCGGTCGGATCATCGAGACCGACAACGGCGATGAGCTGTGGCTGAACGCCGGGTGGGCCGAGCGGCGGTTCCACAACGCCCTGTCCAAGGCCCTGCACATGACACAGGAACCTGACGAGCCCGGAGACTGATCACGTGGAGCCCACCACCGAGACGACCGAACCGACAGCAGAAGGCGCGGCGGGCGCCACGAAACGGGAAGAACTGGGCACGTTCGGTCGAGCCGTCCATGGCCGGCTGTTGTGGTTGCAGCGAGGGTATGTGAGCGACCCCGACGACCCGATGGCCGTGCAGGTGCTCGCCGGGCTTCGCCCCGGTGCGGGCCGCCTCCCCGAGGACCTTCCCCAGCTGTTGGGGTACGACTACGGCCTGGACGAAGTGTGGCTGGACGACGACGTCCCCGTTCGCGCCGCCCACATCGCGCTGAGCCTGTACGCAGTTCACCAGCAGTCCCTGCGCAGCCCGGACCTCCGGATGTACCGGTGGGGCACCTCCAAGTCGGACAGGCACCCCTCGGTCCGGCACAACCTCGGTTGGGCAGTGCGCGCGCTCATGGTCAGCGCGGTCCAGGAACCCGATGCCGAAGGCGAGCGGAGGGCTAGCCAGGCCTCGGTCCAGACCACGGTGCAGCAGCGCTTCGTCCAGGCGGGCAAGGCCACCAGCGTCAGGACCATGGCCGACCGCCTTCGCGGCCTGGTGGACCTGCTCCACCGCCACCGGGTCCCCCTTGACTACGCGCTCCTGGCCGAGCACATCCACAGGGCCCAGCAGCCCGGCGGCATCGCCGAGGTCCGCCGCGCGTGGAACTTCGGGTTCAACTCCTACCGGGCACCCCGTACCACCGACGACACCGACAAGGACGCCTCGTGAGCCGAACCATCCTGGACGTGCACGTCCTGCAGACCGTCCCGCCGAGCAACATCAACCGCGACGACACCGGATCGCCCAAGGGGGCGGTCTACGGCGGTGTGCGCCGCGCCAGGGTCTCCAGCCAGGCATGGAAGCGCGCCACACGGGAGGCGTTCAACCGCGTCCTGCCCCCTGAGGAGCTGGGCACGCGCACCAAGCGCGTCGCCGAACTGGTCGCCGAGCGCATCGTGGAACTCGATGACAGCATCGCCCAGGAGGAGGCGCTGGAGCTGGCCGCCGCGACCGTGACCGCGGCCACCGGCTCCAAGGTCGAGAAGCCCAAGCGCCGCAAGGGCGAGGAGGAGGACCGGGCTCCCGAGTCCTCCTACCTGATGTTCCTCAGCGCGCGCCAGCGCGACGGCCTGGCCGAGCTGGCCGTGCAGGGGCGCTCCGACATCAAGGCCTTCCTGAAGGACGCGGAGACCAAGAAGCGCGCCAAGCAGATCGCCAACACCGGCCACTCGGTCGACATCGCCCTGTTCGGCCGCATGGTCGCCGACTCCTCCGACATCAACGTCGACGCCTCGGCCCAGGTCGCCCACGCCATCAGCGTGCACGCCGCCGAGATCGAGGCCGACTACTACACCGCCGTCGACGACCGCCGCAAGGACGACGAGCCCGGCGCGGGGATGATCGGCACCGTCGAGTTCAACTCCGCCACCCTGTACCGCTACGCCGCGGTCGACGTCGACCGGCTCGCCTCCAACCTGGGGGCCGGGATCCAGGAGGGGCGGCCCGCAGCCGAACCGGTGCGCCGCTCGGTCGAGGCGTTCATCCGCTGCTTCGTGGAGTCCATGCCCACCGGCAAGTCCAACACTTTCGCCAACCACAGCCTGCCGTCCGCGGTCATCGTCAAACTGCGCGACGCGCGCCCGATCAGCTTCGCCGGCGCCTTCGAGGCCCCCGTGCCCCAGGACACCCCCGACGGGCAGGTCGGGCACGCCTGCGCCAAGCTCGCCGAGCACATCGCCGAGATCGAGCACGTCTACGGGGCGGCCGGCGCCAAGACCTGGCTCCTTCGTGTCGGAGAGGCCACCAAGCCCCTTGAGGCACTGGGCGCCGCGCTCCCGCTGGACCAGATGGTGGGCGAGGTCGGACAGGCGGTGGCCGCCCGCATGGAGAACCCGGCATGAGCGTGCTCCTGCTGCAGCTCGCCGGACCACTGCAGTCATGGGGCGCCGCCTCCCGCTTCGCCCGCCGCTCGACCGAGAACGCCCCCACCAAGAGCGGGCTCGTCGGCCTGCTCGCCGCAGCCCAGGGCCGTGCGCGCAGCGACGACGTCAGCGACCTGGCGGCCCTGCGGTTCGGGGTGCGGGTCGACCAGCCGGGCGTGCGGCTGCGCGACTTCCAGACCGCCCACCACGGCGACACCGGCGAGGCCATGCCGGTGTCCGAACGGTTCTACCTGGCCGACGCGGTCTTCCTCGCCGCATTCGAGGGCGACGGCGCGCTTCTGGAGGAGCTGCACCGGGCCCTTCTCGCTCCCGTCTACCTGCCCTATCTGGGGCGCCGGTCGTGCCCCCCGGCACGCCCCATCCCTCTGGGCACGGCGGAGCAGGGCCTGGAATCGGCCCTGTCCGGGCACGAGTGGCTGGCGGGCGAGTGGTTCAAGCGCAAGCGGCGCAGTGAGCCCGAGGTGGAGCTGGGCGTGTGGCTGGACGCGGGCAAGGGGCGCACCGCCGACCACGAACAGCGCGACGTGCCCCTCAGTTTCGACCAGGCCCACCGCCGCTACGCGATGCGCGGCGTGGAGTACACGACGGTGACCGTGCCCAACCCCCGAGCCGTATCCCGGCCCTCCGGCTTCGTCCACAACCCCATGGACGCGTTGGGAGACGTGTGATGTTCCTGTCCAGGGTCCGACTGAACCCCGCCCGCGCCGGTGCGCGCAAGTTCCTGCTCTCGCCCCGGGCCATGCACGGGGCGGTCACGGCGGCCTTCGTCGACGGAGTGCCCGAGCCCGGTGGGGGAGGGCCGCGGGTGCTGTGGAGGCTCGACCACAACTCCCGCAACGAGGTCTACTGCTACATCGTCAGCCCGGACCGGCCCGACCTGACCCACGTGGTGGAGCAGGCCGGATGGCCCACCACACAGACCTGGGAGACCCGCGACTACACACCCCTGCTCTCCCGGCTGGAGGCCGGGCAGACGTGGGCGTTCCGCCTCACGGCCAACCCGGTGCACAGCATCCGCCGCAAGGACGGCGAGCCGACCAAGGTCACCGCGCACCGCACGCCCAAGCACCAGCTCTCCTGGCTGTTACAGCGCCAGGAGGCCAACGGTTTCGAGATCGTCGCCAAACCCCAGGACCGGCAGAGGGGCCCAGACGACGAGTACGAGGTGATCGTGCACGACCGGCGCGCCCGCCGGTTCGGCAAGGTCGAACCCACTGGGAAGCAGAACCGGGTCCCGCTGGTCACCGCGACCTTCGACGGGCGGCTGAAGGTCACCGACCCCGAGGCGCTGCGCCGGATGCTCACCACGGGCCTGGGGCGGGCCAAGGCCTACGGGTGCGGGCTGATGACGCTGGCCCCGGCGGACTGACGTGAGCGGAATCGGAGCGCGAAAGGCTCTGACCCCGAGGGAGCTGACCCGAGTTGGGGAGCGCCTGTCCTTCGTCTACCTGGAGCGGTGCACCGTCCACCGGGAGGACAACGCCATCACCGCCGAGGACGCCGAAGGCACCCGCTTCATCCCGGCGGCCGGGCCCTGTCGCGCTCGGCCGCACTGGCCGAGTCCCAGGCCAGGGCGTGGGCGAACCGGCGCACCCGCCTGGAGGTGGCCCGGGCCATGTACCGCATGCGCTTCCCGGATGAAGACCCTTCCAAGGCCACTCGCCGCCAACTGCTGGGCATGGAGGGCGACCGCCTCAAGATCTTCTATCGGGAGGAGTCGGCCCGCACGGGGGTGCCCTGGCACGGCCGCAAGTACACACCGGGCGACTTCGACTCTGGGGACCCACCGAACCAGGGGATCACCTCGGCCGCCCAGTGCATGTACGGGGTGGCCCACGCGGTGGTGGCCGCGCTCGGGTGCTCGCCCGCGCTGGGCTTCGTCCACTCCGGACACGAACTGTCGTTCGTGCTGGACATCGCCGACCTGTACAAGACCGAGGTGGGCATCCCGGCGGCCTTCGACGCGGCGGCTGAGGGGCCCATCGATGTGGGCGGACGCACCCGTCGCCTGTTGCGTGAGCGGATCAACGACACCGGCCTGCTGGACCGGTGCGTCAAGGACATCAAGACCCTGCTGCTGCCCGGCGGAGTGGACGCCGAGGTCGAGGATGCCGCGGACCAGGTCAACCTGCAGGGCGACGGCGGCGCGGAGTTCGAGTCGGGGATCCACCACGGGGTGATCTGGTGACGGTGATCGTGCTGACCACCTGCCCGGCGGGGCTGCGGGGGTTCTTGACGCGGTGGCTGATGGAGATCTCGGCCGGGGTTTTCATCGGCAACCCCTCGGCGCGGGTCCGCGAGGTCCTGTGGGACGAGGTGCGCGCGTACGCGGAGGCCGGGCGGGCACTGCTGGCCTACAGCACCGACAACGAGCAGGGGTTCACCTTCGAGACCTTCGACCACAAGTGGCGGCCGGTGGATCATGAAGGGCTGACCCTGCTCATGCGCCCCCACAAGCAGGACCGGAACGAGGGGGAGGGGCAGCCCCAGCCCCGGTCGAAGGGCTGGAGCAAGGCCTCCAAGCGCCGCCGGTTCGGAGGCCGGTGATTCGAAGTGGCACGACACGCCGGTGTGCGCTTGTGAAACCGCAGGTCACCGAGCCTGCTCCCCGCACACGCGGGGCTGTTCCCGCCTCGGCTTGGGCGGACGAACCGTGCGGCCGCTGCCCGGACAGCTCGACGGCCGTGGTCGCGGGGATCGGTCCGCGGGGTGCTGCCGCGGCCGCTGGCTCCGGCCCGGCGGGGCGGCAAGAGACCGGGTGGCGGCCCGGCCCGCTGCGGCCCTTGCTGTACACGCAGCCGACACCGGGGATCAGCGACAGCGAGCACCGCATCTTCTTCGCCGACTCGGCGGAGCACGTCGGCGCCCCTGTCGAGGACTGGGAGGCCGAGCGGATCGAGTGGGTGCCGTTGGCTTCGGTGCCGGAGCTCGTTCGCAAGCGCGAGATCGTCTCCGGTACGTCCATGGGCGCCTTGCTGTCCCTCATGGCGGCCGGGCGCCCTTGAACGCAGGTCACAGGCTGGAGACGAAGGGCTGTCGGAAGCCGGAGTGATCGTGCGCGGGGTGGGGGCTGAACGGAGCGGACTGAAGGCCCGAAGCTGACGCGCCCCCGGCGCCAGGGACGCCGGGGGCCGGTCGGCGGGCCCTTCCGCGCCCGGTAGGGGTCTCCAGTCCCTACCGGAGGCGCTCCTTGTCCAGGTCGATCCGGCCCCGCCGGTTGCGGCTGCCGCCGCAACTGAATTTTGGGGCGTCCGGAACTCCGCAACCTCAGAGTTCCCGCCCTGGGGACACTAGTGCCCTCCAGGAACGCGCTCAAAATTCGCTGAATGATCATAAACGACTCTGCACAGGACTGCACAGGAATGCCCGCGATCGCATCGGACGGGCTCCGGGCTCCCAGGATTCGCAGGTAGGGCGGGGAGGCGGAAAGGCGGGGAAACGTTGCATAAAGGCGACACGCTGTGGCGGCGGAGTTGCTGTCTGGGGTACTTTCACCCCATCGGCCCACCGTGAGCCCGTGTAGGCGCGCCGTCTCCAATGCTTCAGGCGTTCCCGACTTCGACACGGCTCGGCGGATCCGTCCAGGTCGATCCGAATGTTCCTGTCGAACGGAGTCCTCCTAATGCACTTTGCCATCTATGCGAGTCCGGCATTCATCCGGGTCCTCGCGCTCCTCCTGGGGGGTGCTGTGACCTGTGGTCTGGTCATCGCGGGGCAGGACCTCCCCACGGCCCTGGTCACCGCCTTCGCCGCCTCCGTCCTTGTCGTCGGAGGCGGTCGGCGGGCGGTCGGGGAGGCGCGGTGACCGCGACCGAGCGCTTCGAGAGCGGACCGCAGGAGTCCATGCGCACCTACCGGGGCGATCCCGATTACGTGGTCGTGTCCGGTGTTCCTCCGCGCCGCGTCCGTGTCGGGTCCGACGGGATGCTCTGGGGCGAGGTGCCGGTCGTTCCGGTCCAGGGCCGCGCGGCACCCCCGTCTCCCGCGGGCCCAGGTGCCGACGGGCGGATCACGGTGAGCGTCCCCCACCCGCAGGGGCCGGCGGTCTCCGCCGTCCCTTCGCACCACACCGACGAGGGGCCCTCCGGCGGTCAGGCCGTGCCCGACATCGACGGGTTCGATCTGCGCCCCGATCCGATGCAGATGGAGACCCCGGCCGCGTTCATGGTGGCGCTGCGCCAGTACCGCCGGTGGGCGGGGAGCCCGCCGTACCGGGAGATGGCCGACCGCTGCGGCAACGTGTACTCGGCTTCGGCGATGTGTGCGGCCCTGGGCGCCTCCGAGCTCCCCAAGTACACGATGCTCAACGCGCTGATCCTGGGCTGTGGCGGTGACGAGAAGGAGTTCCAGCGCTGGCTCACCGCCTGGCGGGTCCTGGACGGCCAGGAGAAGGGCGAGGAGGCCCCTACCCGGCCGCCGATGGTTCTGCTGCCTCCGGACAAGAAGGAGTAGCCCCGGCGGGGAGCAGGGGGACCGTTCCGGTGCACTGCCTCGACGGGCAGTGCACCGGGGAGCGTGAAGCGCTGGAGGCTAATCCTCAAGGGCGGCGGCAGGGGCACCCGGCGGGAGCCGGCGCCGAACCGGTTCTCCCCGAGCCCCGGGGATGTGCCGACGATGTGGGCGAGGACCTCCGTCGGCGGGGATTTCGCCCGTTCGCGTGGCGGCCCCAGCAGGATTCGAACCTGCGACACCGGCTTTAGGAGAGCCGTGCTCTGTCCCCTGAGCTATGAGGCCTTGCAGGCCCCAGCGTAGCGGAGGACGAGGGGCGTTCGTGTCCCGTGGCGGTGGGGGCGGGCGGGCCGGGGATCCCGGGCTTTGGGTTGAGTACTCTTCTCTCTATAGGGTTGTCACTCCACCCGCGTGACATGCATCACATCGTGTGCGCCGTCGGCCCGGGGCCGGATCCACCGGTGTGGCGGCGGCCAGGGGGGACGGCCCGGTCGGCTCCGGGGGTGGAGCCGCGGCCTGGTGGCCGGATGTGGACTTTGCAGTACCCTGCCATGCGGCCGCCCTACGGCCCGTGCACGACCGTGACCGATACAGGTAGCCGGAGGACTCACGTGCCGTTCTCTCTCGCATCGACGCGGCGGACGTCCCGCGCCCGGAGAAGCGGATCGGTGCGTCGGTCTTCGAGGTCCTCGCGGGTCTCCGGGAGTCCGCGGCCCGGCGCCGCTTCGGGGTCCTCGGTGTCGCCGGTCTCGCTTCCGCGCCCCCTGCGGGTGCGGCTGGCCCAGGGCATCGCCACCGTACTGGTGCTCAGCGGCGTGCTGCTGCCCGCGGGGGAGGCCGCCGTCGCTCCGATCACCGCCCCCGCCCACGCCGACGAGGACCTCGACGCCCTCGCCGAGCAGGCCGAGCAGGCCAAGGACGACCTGGAGAAGGCCACCGAGGACTACACCGAACGGGAGAAGGACCTCGACGCCGCCCAGGAGGAGCTCGTCTCCACGCTGCACGAGCTGCAGCAGACCGAGCTGAAGCTGGGCGACATGCGCGAGCCGCTCTCCCAGATGGCCAGCACCCTCTACCAGCAGCCCGACGCCGGGGCGCTGGGCCTGATGACCTCCGGCACCATCCAGCAGGACCTGCGCGTCGACTCCTACGTCAGCAAGCTCTCCGAGGACAAGGACGCCCTCATCGAGGAGGCCAACAAGCTGCGCGACCGGCAGGTCGAGCTGACCAACGAGGCCCAGAACCTCCAGGCCGAGACGCAGCTCGCCCGGGTCGAGCTCAAGTCCGACCTGAAGGACCTCAAGGAGCAGTCCGAAGAGAGCACCAAGAAGCTCACCCAGGAGCTGGAGGACCGCGGCCTCGACGTCGACGCCTACATGGCCGGCGTGGAGTGCGATCCCAGCAAGGGCGAGCAGGCCTCCAGCTACCCCAACGGCCTGCTCCCGCAGGGCGCGCTGTGCGAGCTCCCGCAGGGCGGCGAGTTCCTGCGCGCCGACGCGGCCGTGGACTTCATGGAGATGAACCAGGCCTACGCCGACGAGTTCGGCAGCCAGATGTGCCTGACCAGCTCCTACCGCGACCTGCCGAACCAGCAGCGCGTCTACGCCGAGCAGCCCCCGGGCAACGCCGCGGTCCCCGGCACCTCCAACCACGGCTGGGGCCTGGCCGTCGACATCTGCGGCGGGGTCCAGAACCAGGGATCGGCCCAGTTCAACTGGCTGGAGGCCAACTCCCAGAAGTGGGGCTGGTTCCACCCGCAGTGGGCCTACTCCAACCCCTTCGAGCCCTGGCACTGGGAGTACAAGGCCGCCAAGGGGGAGTGACGACGGAGTGCCGGGGCGGGGCCCACCGGCCCCGCCCGGCCCGTCAGGTCGAGGCGGGCTCGTCCTCGGAGGCCTCCGGGGTGACCTCCGAGGTGCACTGCGGGCACCGGTCGGCCATGCGGCTGATCTCGCTGCGGCAGTGCGGGCACTCCCGCGTCGTCGCCTCCTCGGCCTTCATGAGGCGGTCCATCAGCTTGGACACCGGAAGCACCACGAAGAAGTAGAGCACCGCCGCCGTCAGCAGGAAGCCGATCAGCGCGTCCACGAAGGCCCCGTACAAGAAGCGGCTGCCGTTCACCTCGAAGTAGAGGTCGCCGAAGTGCGGCACCCCTCCGAAGATCCCCAGCAGCGGGGTGATGAAGCCTTCGGTGAAGGCCGTGATCAGCTCGGAGAAGACGGCGCCGATCACCACGGCCACCGCCAACTGCACCAGGTTGCCCTGGAGCAGGAACCTCTTGAATCCATCCATCGGTCGGTCGTCCCATCCCGTTCTCACCGGCGGTCCTGTCCTCCGGCGCCCGGGGGCGGGGGGCGCCGGAACCGCGCCGAACAGGATTCACTACACCTGGTCATCGGTCAACCGCGGATCGTCAGTGCAATCCCGCCGCGGACGGACGCCGCCGCCAGCGCCGCCGCCTCGTCCCCCTCGGCGGCCACCACGATGACCGCCCCGCCCGTCCCGCCCGCGCCGCCGTCCTGCGGGTCCGGGACGGCCACGACCGGCCGGTCCTCCGCCAGCACGGCGGGCGGCCGACCGGTGTCCGGGGCGAATCCGGGAGGCGCCTCCGAGGGGCCGGGCGGCGCCGCCACCAGGTCCACCCGGTCGCCGGGCGCGACCAGCGCGGCCGCCTCCGCGTCGGCGACCCGCACCGGCACCGCCGCCGCGCCCGGCCCGTACCCGGCGGCGGGGGAGTCGGCCAGCCGCGCGTCGGTGAGCACCTCCCCGCGCCGGACCGGCCCCGTCAGCGACCCGCCCACGGGCTCCTCCCCGGGCCGCAGCGCCCCCTCGGGCACCGCGTCGGCGGGCAGGGTGCGCACCTCCAGGTCGGCGGCGGCGACGGGGTCGAGCGGGGACAGGTCCCGTGCGGCGGCCACCACCTCCGTCCCTCCCTCGGGCACCGGGCGCAGCAGCAGGACCGCCCCGGCGAGCGCGATCGCGGCGCACAGCGTCCCGACGGCGCCGCGGTGGCGGGCCAGGGCGAGGGCGGTCCGTCGCCGAAGCGTCATGCGGCGAGGCTAGGCGGCCGGGCGGCGCGAGCGGGCGCCGATCGCGGGGCTGTGGACGGGGGCGGGGAGGGGCGGCGAAACGGCGAAGGCCGGGACCCCTGTGGCGGGGTCCCGGCCTTCGGAGAGCCGTGGGCGGCGCGGAAGGTTCAGGCCGAGGCGGCCTTCGCGGGCGAGCCGCTCGACGAGCCCGACGAGGAGGAGCCGGAGGAGGCCGGCGTGCCCGACGAGCCGGAGCCGCTGGAGGAGGAGCCGCTCGACGCGGTCTCGCTGGAGGAGCCCGACGAGGACGACGCGCTCTCGGACGAGGAGCCGTTCGACGAGCCGGACGCCCCGGAGGAGCTCGTGATCGCCGAGCTGTCGGAGGTCTTGGCGCTGTCGGTGCGGTAGAAGCCCGAGCCCTTGAAGACGATGCCCACCGCCGAGTACACCTTGCGGAGGCGCCCCTCGCACGAAGGGCAGGTGGTCAGCGCGTCGTCGCTGAACTTCTGCACGACCTCCAGCGGATCGCCGCACTCGGTGCAGACGTACTGGTATGTAGGCACGTGTTCCTCCTTGCTGGCACTCTCGCCCGTCGACTGCTAGATAGTACGCGGTTGAACAGCGGTGCCGCGACCTCGGGGGCCGACGCGCCGGGCTCCGCGCCGCCGGTGGATGCAACGCCGCCCCGCCCCCCGCTGTTCCGCGCCCCGCCCCCGCACCGCCAGGTCACAGCCGCCGCAGGCCGCCTTCGGGGGTGAGAACCCCGTCCACGGGCCGGTCGTGCGACTCGGCCGGCACCGACTCCAGGAACTCTGTGTCGTAAATCACCCCGAGTTTCAGGGTGTTCGGCCCGACCAGGGAGAGCGCGCGGTCGTAGCATCCCGCCCCGCGCCCCAGCCGGTACCCCGCGCGGTCGACCGCCAGCGCCGGCGCCAGCACCACCGACGCCCGTGCGACCGCCTCCCTCCCGTACCGGGGGCCCATCGGCTCCAGCAGCCCGAAGCGCGCGGGGGCCACGCTGTCCGGCCCCTCATAGGCCGCCCAGTCCAGCGACCGGTCCGGCAGGAAGACCGGCAGCAGGACGTACGCGCCCCGCTTCCACAGCATCGTCACCAGCTTGCGCGTGTCCGGCTCGGCGTCCACCGAGTAGTAGACGGCCACCGTCCCGGCGGTGGCCAGTTCGGGCACATCGGCCGCCGCGTCCCGCAGCGCCGACCCCGCACGGTCCCGCCGCTCCTCGGGCAGGGCCGCGCGCGCGTCGAGCAGCCGCGCCCGCAGCCGCTCCTTCTCCGACCTCGCATCAGCGTCCATGGGTGCGAGTCTGGCAGGAAGCGGCGGCGTGAGAAGGGGGAGAAGGCGCGGTGAACACCGCCCGCCCACCCCCTGCGCGACCGGGCGTTTCTCCCGGATCCCCAGGTCAGCCCGCGCGCGGCGGCCCGATCCCGCCCCGACCGTGTCCTAGAGTGCGCTCATGACGGATACGCGACACTCCCTGCCCCGGGTGACCAAGGCCGTGGTCCCGGCCGCGGGCCTCGGCACGAGGTTCCTTCCGGCGACCAAGGCCACCCCGAAGGAAATGCTCCCGATCGTCGACAAGCCGGCCATCCAGTACGTCGTCGAGGAGGCCGTGGACGCCGGGCTGAACGACGTCCTCATGGTCACCGGCCGCAGCAAGCGCTCCATCGAGGACCACTTCGACCGGGCCTACGAGCTGGAGGAGGCGCTGCGCGCCAAGGACGACACCGAGCGGCTGCGGTCGGTGCGCGAGTCCAGCGAGCTGGCGCAGGTGCACTACGTGCGCCAGGGGGAGCCGCGCGGCCTGGGCCACGCCGTGCTGTGCGCCGACGCGCACGTGGCCGGTGAGCCCTTCGCCGTCCTCCTCGGCGACGACCTCATCGGCGCCAGCGAGGGCCTGCTCAAGCGGATGATCGACGTGCAGGCCGAGCGCGGCGGCAGCGTCGTCGCGCTCATGGAGGTCGAGCCCGAGCAGGTCTCCCTGTACGGCTGTGCCGCCATCGAGCCCACCGACGACCCCGACGTGGTGCACGTGACCGACCTGGTGGAGAAGCCGCCGCAGGAGTCGGCCCCCAGCCGCTGGGCCATCATCGGCCGGTACGTGTGCGCCCCCGAGGTCTTCGGGGTGCTGCGCGACACCCCGCCCGGGCGCGGCGGTGAGATCCAGCTCACCGACGCCCTGCGGGAGCTGGCCCGGCGCAAGCCCGACGAGGGCGGCCCGGTGCACGGCGTGCTGTTCCGGGGGCAGCGCTACGACACCGGAAACAAGGTCGACTACCTTCGCACTGTGGTGGAATTCGCGTGTGCGCGGCCCGACCTCGCCGCGGAGTTCGTCCCGTGGCTCCGCGAGTTCGTGGCGGCGCAGGACCCCGGCGCTCTTCCGGGGTGACACCGGCGGTGAGAGGGGACCGATGAAGAGCGTCGAAAGGCACATCTCCGACATCCTCGGGCTGGTGCGCCCGCTCCCCCCGATCGAGCTGGACCTGCTGCGCGCCCAGGGGGCCGTGCTCGCCGAGGACGTGGCCGCCCCCGTGGCGCTGCCGCCCTTCGACAACTCCGGCATGGACGGCTACGCCGTGGTCGCCGCCGACGTGGCCGGCGCGAGCGGGGCGGCCCCGGTGCGCCTGCCCGTGGCCGGCGACATCGCCGCCGGGGACACCGGTGCCCACGCCGTGCGCAGCGGCTACTGCGCCCGCATCATGACCGGCGCCCCGATGCCCGCCGGCGCCGACGCCGTGGTGCCGGTGGAGTGGACCGACGGCGGCCGCGCCGAGGTGGCCGTGCACCGCCCCGCCGCGGCCGGGAACGCGGTCCGCCGCGCCGGGGGCGACGTGGGCGCGGGCGACACGGTGCTGCGGGCCGGCGCCCGCCTGGGCGCCGCCGAGCTGGGCGTGCTCGCCTCGGTGGGGCGGCGCACCGCCCCGGTGCACCCGCGGCCGCGGGTCGCGGTGCTGTCCACCGGCGAGGAGCTGGTCGAGCCCGGCAAGCCGCTGGCGCCCGGCCAGATCTGGGAGTCCAACGGCTACATGCTCACCGCCGCGGCGATCACCGCCGGCTGCGACGGCCACCGGCACTCCTTCGTCGGCGACGAGCCCTCCGCCGTGCTGGACGCCATCGACGACGTGCTCATGCAGGCCGACATCGTGGTCACCACCGGCGGGGTGAGCATGGGCGCCTACGACCCCGTCAAGGAGGCACTGGCCGGCCTGGGGACGGTGCGCTTCGAGCAGGTCGCCATGCAGCCCGGCAAGCCGCAGGGGTTCGGCACGGTGGGGGAGGACGCCACGCCGATCATCACCCTGCCGGGCAACCCGGTGAGCGCCTTCGTCTCCTTCTACGTGCTGCTGCTCCCGGCGCTGCGCCGCATGCAGGGGGTGGCGCCCGACCCGCTGCCCACCGTCTCGGCGCGCCTGTCCGCGCCGGTGTCCTCGCCGCCCGGCCGCCGCTCCTACCTGCGCGTGCGCCTGGAGGAGGCCCCCGGAGCCGACGGCCCGACGGCGGTCCCCGCGTCCCGGCAGGCCTCCCACCAGCTCTCCGCCCTGGCCGACGCCGACGGGCTGGCCATGGTCCCCGAGGACGCCGAGACACTGCCCGAGGGCACCGAGGTCGCCGTCCTGCGGCTGCCCCGCCCCTGAAGGGCCGCGCCGATCCCGCATCCCGGGAAATGCGCCCCTGAAAGCGGGCGTCGAGTTTCGGCTCCTTGCGATCCGGGCGGGTGGGCAGGTCCCCCGCTCACTGGCCCCAGCCGGGCGGAAGGCCGCCGGGGCGTGGGGTGGAGGGCGGCGACGAAGAGATGTCGGCGGCCCGCGGTGCAGCGTCGTCGGCTGCCAGGCGTGCGGGTGGTCGCCGTGGTTGGCGGCGACGGAGTGAGCGGGGCGGTTCCCGGGCCCCAACTGCGTCCGGCCGGCCGCTCTCGGTCCGGGCGGCAGCGCGGTACTGGAGGTGCGTGCCCGCCCGCGCTCGTGGCGCCCGCACCCCCGGTGCCCCTCCTCGTTGATCTCGGGGAAAACGCCCCTACCGGGCCGGTTTTAGCGTCCATTCTCCCGAGATCAACGAGGGAGCAGCGGCGCGGGGCGCACTGGTGTTGATCTCGGGGAAGTCGGGCTTATCGTGTCCGGTTTAACCCCGAGTTCCCCGAGATCATCGCGGGGAGGGCTGTCCGGGTGGCGCATAGCGGACATAGCGGACAGCAGGTGAGGGGGTCGGGCATCCTGCGTCGTGAAATCGACGCTTTTAGGCAGATCAGGTGTCGGTTTCACCACTCAAGTCGCCCCCGCCCCCCTCGCCCACCCCCTCGGTGATGATCTCGACGAAGGTGCTGTCAAAACTGCCGGAATGACAGCACTCCTGTCGAGATCATCGCCGGGCGGGGGCGCGCCGAGGCGGCGGCCGCCACGAACGCGGGCGACCGCGCACGCTGCCCGCCGCGCTCCCGGACCGCGCGCGGCCGGACGGACGGCAGGTGGGGCCGGGGAACCGCCCGGCTCTGACCGTCGCCGCCGAACCCGGTGGCCACGCACACGCCGGACGGACGGCAGGCAGGGCCGGGGAACCGCTGGCCTTCGTCGTCGCTGCCCTCGACCCCACACTCCGGCGGCCTTCCGCTCGGCTGGGGTCCTTGAGCGGGGTACCTGCCCAGCCGTCTCGCCCTCCCGGACCGCGAGCGGCCGGACGGACGGCAGGCAGGATCGGGGAACCGCTGGCCTTCGTCGTCGCTGCCCTCGACCCCACACTCCGGCGGCCTTCCGCTCGGCTGGGGTCCTTGAGCGGGGTACCTGCCCAGCCGCCTCGCCCTCCCGGACCGCGAGCGGCCCGCTGGACGGCAGGCGGGGCCGGGGAACCGCCGATCTCCCGCCGTCGCCGCCCTCCACGCCGCACCGCGCTGGCCTTCCGCTCGGGTGGGGCCGTGAGCGGGGTACCTGCCGAGCCTCCCACCCGTCCGCCCACCCGCACCGCGGCCACCTGACACCGAGAGTGGGGCCGTAGCGCCGCTCCTCCTGCATCTCCTGAGATCAGCGCGGGACACCCGCCCACCCGACCATCCGCGCGGGCCTTCAGGGGCGCTCTTCCGCGATCGACGACGCGGTCCGTCCGCGCGCCCGTGGGCGGGTGGGATACCTTCGGTGCCATGTCCGCACCATCTCCCCATCCCTCCGGGTTCACGCACCTCGACTCGGCGGGCGCGGCCCGCATGGTGGACGTCACCGGCAAGGACGTCTCCGCCCGCTCCGCCACCGCCTCCGGCCGGGTCCTCGTCTCGGCCGAGGTCGTCGAGGCCCTGCGCGGCGGCACCGTGCCCAAGGGCGACGCGCTCGCGGTGGCCCGCATCGCCGGGATCCAGGCCGCCAAGCGCACCCCCGACCTGGTGCCGCTGTGCCACCCCATCGCGATCCACGGCGCCGACGTCGGCCTGCGGGTGCGCGACGAGGACGTGCTCATCACCGCCACCGTCCGCACCGCCGACCGCACCGGTGTGGAGATGGAGGCCCTCACCTGCGTGATGGCCGCCGCCCTCGGGCTGGTCGACATGGTCAAGGCGATCGACCCGGCGGCCGTGGTCACCGACGTGCGGGTGGAGGAGAAGACCGGAGGCAAGACCGGCCACTGGACCCGCCCCGACGCCAATGGCGCCGCCGACGGTGCCGACACCACCGACGCTGCCGATGGCGCCGACGCCGACGCCGCCGAGGGCGGGGACCCCCGGTGAGCGGCGGCCCCTACCGCGCGGTGGTGGTCACCGCCTCCAACCGCGCCGCCGCCGGGGTCTACCCGGACCGGTCCGGCCCGGTGCTCGTCGAGGCGCTGCGCGCCGCCGGGCTGGAGGCCGACGGCCCGTGGGTGGTCCCCGACGGCCCACCCGTCACCGAGGCCCTGAAGCGCGCGCTGGACGCCGGGTACGACGCCGCCCTCACCACCGGCGGGACCGGCCTGACCCCCGGGGACGCGACCCCCGAGGCCACCCGCGCGCTGCTGGTCTACGAGATCCCCGGCATCCCGGAAGCGATGCGCGCCGCCGGGCGGGAGAAGGGCGTGCCGTCGGCGATCCTCTCCCGGGGAGTGGCCGGGGTCGCCGAGCGCGAGGGCGACGGCCACCGGATGCTCGTGGTGAACCTGCCGGGGTCCAGCGGCGGCGTCCGCGACGGCATGGAGGTGCTGTCCCCGGTGCTGGCCCACGCCGTCGACCAGATGCGCGGCGGCGACCACCCCCGGCCCGCGGGCGGCGCGTGACGGCCGGACCGACCCGCCGTTCGGCCGGAGTGGAATACTGGACGTGTCGCCCGGGACGGCCCGGGGGACACCGGGCCCGGGCGCGGCCGGCGCGGCACCCGGGACGGCAGCGACCCGCGAGGCGCCGGGGAGGACGAGCGACGTTGAGTCGGATACGCGGCTGGCCCGTCACGCTCACCGAAGGCCCCGTCGGCCTTCGGCCGCTTCGCGTGCGGGACGCCCGAGCCCTCCGGGAGACGCGGGTGCGCAACGCCGAGTGGCTGCGCCCGTGGGAGCCCACCCACCCGGAGATGCCGCTGCAGACCTCGTCCCTGACCCCCTACGTGGCCATGCTCCAGGCGATCCGCCGGGAGGCGCGCCACGGCCTGTCCATGCCCTGGGCCGTCACCTACGAGGGGCGCTTCGCCGGGCAGCTGACGGTCAGCGCCATCGTGTGGGGTTCGGCACGGTCGGCGCAGGTGGGCTACTGGATCGACCGGGAGGTCGCCGGACGCGGGGTCACCCCCACGGCGGTCGCCCTGGCCGTCGACCACTCCTTCTTCACCGTCGGCCTGCACCGCATCGAGGCCAACATCCGCCCGGAGAACAAGGCCAGCCGCAGGGTCGCCGAGAAGCTCGGCTTCCGCGAGGAGGGCGTGCGGCAGCGGCAGCTGCACATCGACGGTGCCTGGCGCGACCACATCTGCTACGCGCTGACCGTGGAGGACGTGCCGGGCGGGCTGCTCGCGCGCTGGCGCAGCCGCCAGAGCGGCCGGACCGCCGAAGGGCTGTCCTAGGCCGCCACGCCCTGCGGGGCGCGCCGGCGCGCCGGTACCGGGACGGACCGGACGAACCGTACGCCCCTCCGCGGGAAGCCGAATGTGCCCGCGCTGTGCGACCATGGCGACGCCCCGCGTAGCGGGGGCTCCGGAGGCCGCTCCCGGCCGCCTCGCCGAAGCCCTGTCGGCGGCGGGCCCGGCGCGGGATAATCACCGGAACCGGCGCGGGGCGCCGGTGGCGCGGCGCCCGCCGCGCCCGCTTTCGTTTCTCCTCGCGGAGGAGGTGGCCGAGGAAGAGGAAGACTGCAATCTCACGACACTCCGGTCCGAATATTGCGCATTTACGGACACTCGGTCGTACCGTGCGGAACGTAGACGCATCAACGATGTCGGTAACACGTACATACGGCGCATGGGGGACGGCGCATGGAACGCTGAGCCGCGCAGCCGGCTGCGGACGGGCCGTGGTTCCGGATCCCGGCCGTAGGCGGGGACCGGTGTCGCCGGGGCGTCTGGGAGTGTCCGGTGGCCGGCGGTGCGAGGAGGGGCGATGAACAGCTCTGCCCTGTACCTTGCCATTGTCGTCGTCTGGCTGATCGTCCTGGTCCCCATGCTGATGCGGCGCGACGGCGCCGACCCCGAACCGGGCGCCGAGCCCGACGCGGACCGCGGGGCCGACCGCGACACCGAGCATGACGCCGACCGCGACGCCGACCACGACATCGACCGCGACGCCGAGGACGGTGATGAGGACGCCGACGGCGCGGCCGACGACGACCCCGACCGCACCCGGGTCCTCTCCTACGACGAGTACCTGCCGGGCCCACGCGCCGGAGGCGGTGAGCGCGCCGACGCGGTGCACTCCGCCCACGGTGCGCACGCCGACCGGGACGAGCCCGGGGAACCCGGTGAAGAGCGGTACGGACCCGCTCCGGTGGAGGAGCGCCGCCTGGGCCCGGCCCGCCGCGGCGCGGCCCACCGGGCCCGCCGGACCCGCGCGCGGGTGATCGCCCGTCGCCGCCGCCGCACGCTCGCGCTGTGCACCCTGACGGCCGCGACCGGGGCCGCCGTCGGCATGGGGCTGGGCCCCTGGTGGGTGCTGGTCCCGCCGGTGCTGCTGCTCACCGGGCACCTGGTGCTGCTGCGCGAGGCCGCCAAGGCCGACGCCGAGCGCCGCGCCGCCGCCGAGGACCTCCGGCGCCGCCGGGCCGCCGCCCGCCGCCGCGCCGAGGCCGCCCGCGCCGCCCGCACGGCCGAGGTCATCGACATGCCCGCGCCTCGGGATCAGGAGGTGTACGACCAGTACGCCGACGCCCACCAGCGCGCCGTCGGCGACTGAGACCCCCTGCGGCCCCGGGCCGCAGGGGCCGCCGCGCCCCAGGGAAAGGCGTTCGGAGCACCCGTGGGGAGCTGCTAGGCTTGGGAACGTCTTGAGGGGCTGTAGCGCAGTCCGGTAGCGCACCTCGTTCGCATCGAGGGGGTCAGGGGTTCAAATCCCCTCAGCTCCACAGCAGGTGAAAGCCTGGTTCCCGAACCCCGGGGGCCAGGCTTTCGCCGATTCCGGGGCCGGTCCGCGTCGGCGCCCGTCGGCTCCCGCCGACCCCCGGCGCGCGTCGCCCCGGCTGCCGGACGGCGGGTCCGGCGCGCCCCTCCGCGGCGGCCCCGGGGGGCCCAGAAGAGGGATCTTTCCCGGGGACCACCCCTCCTTAACGCGCCCGATGCGATAAGTTCGGGCCATGCGCTGAATTTACCCCGGGAAGCGGGGGAATTCACCGTCCGCAGGTCCGCGTCCCCGGTCGACGAAAGTCCCGGAGCCGTAGGGGCCGGCGGTTCGCGCGCGGTCGCGGGGCGGGGAGGGATTCTTCCGTATCCGGCGGGGCCGCGCCCGCGCGAAGCACTGTTCATACCGGTCACAGGCGTGATCGAGGGGGCGGGTCCGCGCCCCGGTCCGACCGGCGCCAATCTCGGTGCGGACTATTCGCCACATGGTCAGAAATAGGGCTTAGATCGACATTAATATGTGCATCTGGGCCTTGTGCGCACTGTGACCGATAGGTCATCTTATTCACGGGGATGGACGACGATACTAGTGAAAGGTGCGTTGTGCTCAAGAAGATCTGCGTGATCGCGGCCATAGCCGGAGCCGCCGTCACGGGCGCCTCGCTACCCGCGTCCGCGGAGGAGGCCGCCTCCCCGGAGGCCGCCACCGCCCGGCACGCAGCCGGGTGGAGCTGGTGGAGCGGGTGGAGCTGGTGGACCACCGACACCATCGGTGAGGCGTCCGTCGACTTCGTCGAGAGGCTCCTCTCGGACGGGGAGTGACCCGGACGGCGGCGGGGTAGGCGGCGGCGCGCGCGCACGACCGACCGGCGGAGGCCGTGACAGGCGCCACGCCCCCCGCGCTGAGAGCCCGGCCCGGAACCTGCGGGCCGGGCTCGGCCGTGTCCGGGGGCCGATTGCCCCGCGCCCGCGGGGGGTAGGGAGCAGGCGAGGACCCCCGCGCCCCGCGTGAGCGAGGAAGGCAGCAGTGACCGATCGCCCCCATCCCGCGGGCGGTGCGGACCGCCCCGACCGCCCCCAGTACCCGGGCGGGACCGAGTACCCCGAGGCCGAGGCCCTGCCGGGCGGCTACCACCTTCCCGAGCGGGAGGCGCCCCGGTGGCGGCCGGCGCCCGAGCCGGCGGACGCGGGGGCCGACGAGGAGGCCGTGGCCGGGACGCCGTTCCGCCGCAGCACCCCCGCGCGCCGCAAGCGCATCCCCGAGCTCCGCGGCGGCGGCCATCTGCGGCTCATCGCGGTGACGGTGTTCTTCGTGATGGCCACCGGGAGCGCGGCCGACTACATCGACCCCGCCACCCGCGCCTTCTGGCACCTGCTGTTCTGGGCGGGCGTCGGGACGGCGGCGGCGGTCACCCTGGCCCGGGAGCGGCGCAACGGCTGGGAGCCGGGGCCGCGGTGGGTGTGGCCCGCGGCCGCGCTCGGCGGGACGCTGCTGGCCGAGCTGCTGATCGCGCTCCTGGGCTCCCCGGTGATCCTGGTCGCCTCGGTGGTGGTCGGCGCCCTGTTCCTGTTCATCGTGATGCTGTTCGGCTGAGGGGCCGGGGCGCGCCGGAGGCGGCGCGGAGGTTTCGCCGTCAGGTCGCCTCGTCGTCGAACGGCGGGCGCCGTCCGTTCAGCTGCGAGGCCGGGCGGCGCGGCGCGTCGTCCTCGTCCTCGGCCTCCCAGAAGTGCTTCTGCACGAAGCGCTTGGGGTTGAGGTCCTCCACATCGAAGTCCTTGAACTCCGGTCCGAGCCCGTCCCGGATGTCGCTCTTGGCGCTGTCGGCCATCCGGCGCAGCTGCCTGAGCACCGATCCGACCTGCTTGGCGGCCTTGGGGAGCTGGTCGGGACCGAAGACCAGGACCGCGAGCAGGCCGAGAACGAGGAACTCCCCCATCCCGATGTTGAACATGCCCATCCTTCCGTCGGCCCCCGGCCCACCTGCCGGTACCCCATGCAGGTTAGCCGCTTCCGGGCCGGACCGGCACAGCGCACCCCCGTGCCCGCATCACGCCCGACCCGTCCCGGGCAGTCCGGAATCGTCCTTATGGTCCCTCTCATCCGCCCGTATCCTGCCGAACCCGCACCGGAGGGTTAAGGTGGGGAGCCGTTCGGGGAGGCCGCACGCGGGTGCTTCGGGGCGGGGGAGTGACAGGTGAGCGAGCCGACGCTGCGCGGGCGCGCGGTGGAGACCGTGGACGCCGGCTGGTTCCGCAACACCGTGATCGTCCTCATCCTCCTCAACGCCGTCACCCTGGGGCTGGAGACCTACGAGGCGCTCCTGCGCGCGTGGGGCGCCTACTTCCGGCTGGCCGAGATGACCTTCGTCGGCCTGTTCGCCGCCGAGCTGCTGCTCAAGATGTACGCCCGGGGCGCACGCTTCTTCCGGGACCCGTGGAACTGGTTCGACCTGTTCGTGGTGGGCGTGGCGCTGGTGCCGGCCTCGGCCGGGTTCTCGGTGCTGCGCCTGCTGCGGATCCTGCGCATCCTGCGCCTGGTCAGCGTGGTCCCGCAGATGCGCCAGATCGTGAGCGCGCTCTTCCGCGCGGTGCCGGGGATGGGCACGGTGATCGGCCTGCTGCTGATCATCGTCTACACCGCGGCGGTGCTGGGGGAGAAGCTGTTCGGCGCCACCGCACCGGAGTACTTCGGCGACCTGGGCACCTCGCTGTTCACCTTGTTCATGGTGATGACCACGGAGAACTGGCCGGACGTCGCCGAGGTGGTGATGGCCGCCCACCCGGCCGCCTGGGTGTTCTTCGTCGGCTACCTGGTGGCGACCACCTTCATCATCCTCAACCTGGTCATCGGCGTGATCGTGACCGCGCTGGAGCAGGAGGTCAACGCCGAGCGCTGGCGCGAGGACCAGGAGCTGGAGCAGGAGCAGCACGAGGCGGTGATGGACCGCCTGGACGCGCTCACCGCGCAGGTGGCGCTGCTGCGGGCGCAGGTGGGCGAGGCGGGGGCGGGGCCGGACGGGGCGGGGCCGGAGCGCACGCGAAAGCCCTCCGCCCGGGGACCGGGCGAAGGGCCGAGTTCAGGAGCGTTGGGGAGCCCTTAGAGCGCCTTCACGTTGGAGGCCTGCGGCCCCTTCGGCCCCTGGGTGATCTCGAACTCGACCGACTGGTTCTCTTCCAGGTTCCGGAAGCCGGTACCCGCGATCGCCGAGTAGTGCACGAACACGTCCGGGCCGCCGCCCTCGACGGCGATGAACCCGAAACCCTTCTCAGAGTTGAACCACTTCACGGTGCCCTGAGCCATTTGCTCTCCCTTTGGGGACTACATCGGGACCGCACCCTGCTGGTCCCGGGTTGCTGGGCGCCCGTCCCCGGGGAGTCTCCTGCCCAAACGACCGGCGCCCGCGCGAAGTTCCGCGAGGCGCCTAAGCTACCGTGGAAACCGCATCCGCAACCGGGACCAGACACTACCAGTCGCCCCCCGGGTTGCCGAGACCTTTCCGTGTGAAAATCCCGAGCCGCGAAATGGAATTTTCACCGTTCGCCGGACGTTGATTTCTCCCCTGTCGCCCGGCCTCCCGCCGTTCACACTGCGGCTCGCAGTGCGGCGCCCCCGCCGCCCCCGCCGGGGGCCGCGGGGGCGCCGCGCAGGGGCCGCGGGCCGGTCAGCCGGAGCCGCCGCCGCTGCCGAAGATCCAGGTGTCGAACCACATCCGCTGGGCCCACTGGTCATAGGGGATCGTCTCGGCACTGAGGACCGGGTACAGGAATGCGAAGTTCGCGATCACGAGCAGCAGCACCACGCCGAACAGCACACCGCCCATCGCCCGCCGGGCGGGAAGATAGGCGGCGCCCTTCTCGCCGTCGCCCATGGCCAGCCCCAGCATCAGCACGATGGCCAGCACGACGAACGGCAGGAACGGAAGGGCATAGAAGACGAACATGGTGCGGTCGGGATAGGCGAACCAGGGCAGCCACCCGGCGGCCACGCACAGCAGCACCGCGCCCGCGCGCCAGTCCCGGTAGGTGAGCCACCAGCCGAGCATGACCGCCAGCGCGACCAGCCCGATCCACCACAGCGCCGGGGTGCCGATGCTCAGAATGGCGGTGGAGCACTTCTCGGTGCCGCAGCCCCCGGACTCCCCGTCGTAGAAGAACGCCACCGGGACGCGCATGATGAGCCAGTCCCAGGGCTGCGACGCGTAGTCGTGCGGCTCGGACAGGCCGCTGTGGAACTCCATCATCTGCGCGTGGTAGTGGATCAGGCCCCGCAGCGCGTTGACCGGCCCCTCCAGCTGGTCGGGGAGACGGGAGACGCCCGCGCCGGCGTTCTCGGCGCCCCACTGCCGGTCGTAGGCGCCGGACGAGGCGAACCAGCCCGCCCAGGACGCCACGTAGACCACGGCCCCCACGACCACGGTCTGCACGAAGGCCGGGATCGCGTCGAAGAGAAGCCACCTGAGGCGCAGGTCCCGCAGGCCGCCGCCGCGGCTCTGCCCGGCGCTGCGCCGCGCGCCGTAGTCCCAGGCCACGGTGAGCAGCCCGAAGGCGGCCATGAAGAACAGGGCGTTCCACTTGGTGCCCACGGCCAGGCCCAGGCACAGCCCGGCGGCCAGCCGCCACCAGCGCACGCCCAGCCACGCCGCCCCGGGGGATGCGGCCAGCCGGTCCCGCATCCGGTCGCGGTCGACCAGGAGGCAGGCGAAGGCGGCCAGCACCCAGAAGGTCACGAAGACGTCCACCATCGCCAGGCGGCTCATGGTGAAGTGCAGCCCGTCGAGCGCGAGCAGCAGCCCGGCGGCCGCGGCCAGCAGCCACGAGCGCGTCATGCGCAGTGCCACGCGCACCATGATCAGCACCGTCAGCGCGCCGATGAACGCCGAGGCGACGCGCCAGCCCTCGGGCGTCATGGACGTGCCGAACGGCAGCAGCCCCCACAGCTGGTCGCCCAGGGCGATCATCCACTTGCCGACCGGCGGGTGCACCACGAAGTCCGGTCCGCCCGACCAGATCTGGGGTACGCCCTGGGCGAGGAGGTCGTCGGCGTTGTCCAGCGTCTCGTGCTCGTAGCCGAACCGCCAGAGGGAGAACGCGTCCTTGGCGTAGTAGGTCTCGTCGAAGTAGATCTCGGGCGGCTGCCCGAGGCGGATGAAGCGCAGCACCCCCGCGAAGAGGGCCAGCGCGACCGCCGCGGCCCACCCGGGCCACTGGGGCCGGGGCATCGGGGGCTGCGGCCGCGCGGGCGCGTGGGCGGTGGCGGGAGCGGGGTCCGCCGCGTCGGGCGGTGCGGTGGTGGTCATCGCGGCTCTTATAGTCGGGTCGGGGACGGGTGGCCGTGCCGGACCGGCGGCCGTCGGGCAGTGCCAACCGGGCAGTGCCAACCGTAGCGTCTAACACCGGGGGCGATAAGTGACCGACGGGCCTGCTGCGGCGCGGGGCGCCGCACCTGCGCGAGGGGCCGGTGTGCTGACGCTGGCCGGGATCCCCATCGGCAACGGGGAGGACGCCCAGCCGCGGCTTCTCTCCGCCATCGAGGGGGCCTCGCTGATCGCCGCCGAGGACACCCGGCGGCTGCGGCGGTTCGCCGAGCGGATGGGGATCCGGCCCGGCGGCGGGACCGGGGCGCGCATCGTGTCCTACTACGACGCCAACGAGGCCAAGCGCGCCGCCGAGCTGCTGGAGGAGCTGCGCGCGGGCAACGACGTGCTGCTGGTGACCGACGCCGGGATGCCCGGCGTGTCGGACCCCGGCTACCGCCTGGTGGCGGCCTGCGCCGAGGCGGGCGTGCGGGTGACCGCCATCCCCGGCCCCTCGGCGGTGACCGCGGCGCTGGCGCTGTCGGGCCTGCCCACCGACCGCTTCTGCTTCGAGGGGTTCCCGCCGCGCAAGGGGCAGGACCGCTACTTCGGCGACCTGTCCGCCGAGCGCCGCACCCTGGTGTTCTTCGAGAGCCCGCACCGGCTGGCCTCGACGCTGGTGGCGATGGCGCACGCGTTCGGCGGGGACCGGCGGGCGGCGGTCTGCCGGGAGCTGACCAAGACCTACGAGGAGGTCCGCCGCGGCGGCCTGGTCGACCTCGCCGAGTGGGCCAAGGGCGAGGTGAAGGGCGAGATCACCGTGGTCGTGGAGGGGGCGCCGCAGCAGCGGGAGGCCCTGGGCGCGGACGACTACGTGGCGGCCGTCGCCGAGCTGGAGGCCCGCGGCGTGCCGCGCAAGCAGGCCATCCAGGAGGCCGCCCGCGAGCTGGGCGTGCCCAAGCGCGAGGTCTACGCGGCGGTGCACGGGATCTGACGCCGGGCCGGCAGGTCCGGCCCGGAACAGCGGAAGGGGGCGCCCGACGGGCGCCCCCGTCCGGCCGTGCGGGGGCGGGCGCCGGGGCGCCCCCTTCGGGCGGGGGGGGGGGGGTGCGCCACCGCCCCCCGACGGGCTAGACCACGGCCCCGTCGCTCTTCTCGCGGGCGACGCGCTGGTCCTTGCGCTGCTTGGCCTTCTTCTCCTTGACCACGTGCGGCGGCGGGGTCTTGTCGAAGCGCTGCAGCCAGTCCGCCAGCGGCGAGGCCACGAACACCGTCGAGAAGACGCCGGTCACCAGGCCGACGAGCATCGCGATGGAGAAGTCCCGCAGCGTGGAGCCGCCGAACAGGGCCAGCGTCGCCAGGATGAACACACCGCCGATGGTGGTGTTCACCGTCCGCGGGATGGTGTTCAGGATCGCGGTGTTGGCGATGCGGGAGAACTTCGACTCGCTGTCCCGCGCCCATTCGTCGCGTATCCGGTCGAACACCACGACCGTGTCGTTGACCGAGAACCCGATGACGCTCAGCACGGCGGCGAGGAACACCCCGTCGATGGGCTTGCCCAGCCAGATGAACAGGCCGATGACCACCATCAGTGTGAACGCCAGGGACAGCATGGCCGCCACACCGAACGACCACCGGAACCGCCAGGCCAGGTAGATCATCTGCAGCACCAGCGCGGCCATCAGCGCCAGCAGCGCCTTGTTCCGCAGCTCGTTGCCGAGGCTGGGCCCGATCTTCTCGTCGCTGACCTTCTCGGCGCCCCCGGCGGCGTCCGCCAGCGCGTCCTCGACCTGCTTGGCCTCGCCGTCGTCGATCGGGCCGGTGCGCACGGAGACGTCGCCGTCACCGGACTCCTGCACCACCGCACCGGGCTGGCCGCCCTGGTCGGCGACGACCTGCCGCGCCTCGGTGACGCTGATGGACTGCTCGGTGGTGAAGTCCATGACCCGGCCGCCGGTGAACTCCACGCCGAAGTTGGGCGGGCGCACCACCATGCCGACGACCGCCGCCGCGACGATCAGTCCGGCGATGGCCAGCCACAGCCGGCCCCGCTTCATCAGGTCCGGGTCGCGGTCGATCAGCCACTGGCGGACCTTGCTGATCTTGCCCAAGCCGCTGACGGCCGGGTGGTTGCGGATCACCTTGCGGCGCACCGCCCACTCGACCAGCACGCGGGCGATGACCAGCGCGGAGACCATCGAGGCGACGGTGCCCAGGCCCAGCGTGACACCGAAGCCCTGCACCGTGCCCGAGGCCAGGAAGAACAGCAGGGCGGCGGCGATGAGCGTGGTGATGTTGGTGTCCAGCACCGCGCTCCACGCCTTCTGCGTGCCCTGCACGAACCCCTTCTGCAGGTTCGGCGGGATGGCCCGGCGCCGCCGCCGGGAGAGCACCCCGGCCTCGGCCTGCTGGGTCTCGGCGTCGGTGGCGTCGGCCATCCCGGCGGACTTGTTGGCCTCGTAGACCCGCTTCTGCTGCTGGTACTCCTCGCGGGCGCGCTCGAATATCAGCACGTTGGCGTCGATCGCCATGCCGATCGCGAGCACGAACCCGGCCAGGCCCGGCAAGGTGAGGGTGGCCCCCAGCGCCACCAGAGCCGCGTAGGCGATGAGCGTGTAGCAGGCCAGCGCGAGCGAGGCCAGGAAGCCCACCAGGCGGTAGGCCACGGTGATGTAGAGCGCGGTCAGCGCGATGCCCACGGCGCCGGCGATGAAGCTCGCCTTGATGGCGTCGGCGCCCAGCGTCGGGCCGACGGTCTGGCGCTGGATCTCGGTGACCGGCAGCGGCAGCGAGCCGCCCTCGATCAGCACCGCCAGCTCCTCGGCCGACTCCGAGTCGAAGGTGGAGCTGGTGATGGTGGTGCGGCCGCCGGCCTGGCCGACGTCGCAGGCGGTGTCGGTGGTCACCTCGGGGGCGGAGATGATCTGGTCGTCCAGGACGATGGCGATGCGCCGCTGGGGCGAGCCCTGCGGGTTGCAGGCCGCGTCCCCGGTGATCTTCTTCCACTCGTCCTTGCCCGAGCCCGAGAAGTTGACGTTGACCTGCCACTGCGTCTGCGTGGTCTGGTCGAGCACCGCCTCGGCGCTGGAGATCTGGTCACCCTGGATGACGGCCTTGCCCAGCTGCAGCATCTGGCCCTGGTCGTCGGGCAGGGTCTCGGTGACCTTGTCGGGGTCGGGGGCCGACATGTCCTGCTGCGGCTGCTGGCCGCCGCCCTGCTGGCCCTGGTCGAACTGGGAGAAGTCCTCCTCGGACCCTCCGCCGCCGGAGCCCTCCTCAGAGCCGCCGCCGTCTTCCCCGCCGCCGTCGCCGGAGCCCTCGTCGGGGCTGTCCTGCGGCGCGCGGGCGCTGTCGCCGCCGCCACCGGGTACCGGGGCGCCGCCCCCGCCGGGCAGGCCCATGCCCATGCCGCCGCCCTGGGAGGCGTCGACGCCGAGCACGGGGTGCACGGTCAGCTGGGCGGTCTGGCCGATGATCTCGGCCGCCTCGGTCGGGTCCTGCACCCCGGGCAGCTCGACGATGATCCGGTCATCGCCGGACCGCGACATCGTGGCCTCGCTGACACCGAGGCGGTCGATGCGCTGGCGCAGCACCTCGATCACCTTGTCGGTGTTCTCGGCGTCGGCCTCGGTGCCGTCCTCGCCGTCCTGGGTCTGCAGCACGATCTGGGTGCCGCCGCTGAGGTCGAGCCCCAGCTTCGGCGGAATGAACCATGCGGCGCCGAACGCGCCGAGCACGATGATCAGGGAGATGATCCCGCGCAACCAGCGCGAGCCCGCTCCCGCTTGTGTGGACAATGCACTCCCTCGCTCACTTCCGGACTTCCCTGAAGGCGCCGGGCCGCGCGGCGCGGCCCGGGCGCACGGCGGTCCCGCCGCCCGCGGTCAGGCCGCGGTACGGACGGGGGCCGCGCCGGAGGGAGGGGGAGCGCGGCCCAGGGGCAGCGCCGAGACCTCGGCGGCGCCCCGGGCGGTCTGGTCGCGCGGGGGCGGCACCACGCCCGACGGCCCCGGAGGGGCGGGCAGGGCGGGCGCCCCGTGCGCGTACACCTCGGGGAGGTCGCGAAGGGTGCGGTGGTCCCCCTTGCCGGCGGGCAGGGCGGCGGCCGACCGGTGGCCGTCCTCGGCCCACACCCGGTCGCCGCGGCGGTGGGTCCCGCCGGGGGCGGCGACCTCCACCCCGTCGCGGGGCAGGAGGATCGCGGGCGCCCCGGGTCCGATCGGCGAGGCGGCCTCGGCCGCGGCAGGGGCCCCGGCCAGCAGAAGCGCCGCGCACAGCAAGGCGGCCAGCGCGCGTGAGAGCACCCGGACCACCACCTTCGGACTGCGATCGCGACCACCCTACCGACGCCCCGGACGGGTGTCGCTCCCCGCAAGCGCGGGCGGGGAGGGGAGGAAGGGGCGTGAGCGGCGGAGGAAACGAGGCGAAGCCGGGGGGTCGCGGGCTTTAGTCTTGAGGGCATGTCGTCGAATCGCCACATCCTGACCGCGGTGGCGTGGCCGTACACCAACGGGCCGCGCCACATTGGGCACGTATCCGGGTTCGGGGTCCCCTCGGACGTCTTCGCGCGCTTCCAGCGAATGCGCGGCCACGACGTGCTCATGGTCAGCGGCACCGACGAGCACGGCACCCCGATCCAGGTGCTGGCCGACCAGGAGGGCGTGAGCGCCCGCGAGCTGGCCGACCGCTACAACAGGATCATCGTCGAGGACCTGGTCGCCCTGGGCCTGTCCTACGACCTGTTCACCCGCACCACCACCGGCAACCACTACGCCGTGGTGCAGGAGCTGTTCCGGGGCCTCTACGACAACGGCTACATCTTCGCCCGCACCACCAAGGGGGCGGTGTCCCCGTCGACCGGGCGCACCCTGCCCGACCGCTACATCGAGGGCACCTGCCCCATCTGCGGCTACGACGGCGCGCGCGGCGACCAGTGCGACAACTGCGGCAACCAGCTCGACCCGGTCGACCTGATCGGGCCGCGCTCGCGGATCAACGGCGAGACGCCCGAGTTCGTCGACACCGAGCACTTCATGCTGGACCTGCCGGCCTTCGCCGAGGTGCTGGGTGAGTGGATGCGCTCCAAGTCCGGCCAGTGGCGCCCCAACGTGCTCAAGTTCTCCCTGAACCTGCTGGACGACCTGCAGCCGCGGGCGATCAGCCGGGACCTGGACTGGGGCGTGCCGATCCCGCTGGAGGGCTGGAGCGACCAGGCCAACAAGCGGCTGTACGTGTGGTTCGACGCGGTCATCGGCTACCTGTCGGCGGCGATCGAGTGGGCCCGCCGCACCGGCGACCCGGAGGCCTGGCGCCGCTACTGGCAGGCCGAGGACGCCGAGTCCTACTACTTCATGGGCAAGGACAACATCGTCTTCCACGCCGAGATCTGGCCGGCGATGCTGCTCGGCTACAACGGCGGGGGCGACCGCGGCGGCGAGCCGGGGTCGCTGGGGCGGATGAACCTGCCCACCGAGGTGGTCTCCAGCGAGTTCCTCACCATGGAGGGGCGCAAGTTCTCCTCGTCGCGGCGCGTGGTCATCTACGTCCGCGACTTCCTGGAGCGCTACTCGGCCGACGCGCTGCGGTACTACATCATCGCGGCCGGGCCGGAGACCCAGGACACCGACTTCACCTGGTCGGAGTTCGTCCGCCGGAACAACGACGAGCTGGTGGCGGCCTGGGGGAACCTGGTCAACCGCTCGCTGAACATGGCGGCCAAGAACTTCGGCGAGATCCCCGAGCCGGGAGAGTTCACCGACGAGGACCGCCGGGTGCTGGAGGCCTCGCGCGCCTCGTTCGCGGCGGTCGGCGAGCACCTGGACGCCAACCGGTTCAAGGCCGGGCTGCAGGAGGCCATGCGCACCGTCGCCGAGGCCAACAAGTACATCTCCGACCAGGCCCCGTGGGCGCTGAAGAAGACCGACCCGGAGCGGATGAAGACCGTGCTGCACGTGGCGCTGCAGCTCGTCGACGACGCGAAGTCGCTGATGACGCCGTTCCTGCCGGAGTCGTCCAACAAGGTGCACGCGATGCTGGGCGGCACCGGGCAGTGGTCGGGCATGCCGCGCATCGACACCGGGCACGACGCGATCGGCGGCGAGGAGGCCGCCTCGGAGTACCCGGTGATCACCGGCGACTACGCCGAGGACGAGGCCGTCTGGGAGTCCCGGCCGATCGTGCCCGGGACCCCGCTGTCCAAGCCGCAGCCGCTCTTCGCCAAGCTGGACCAGAGCGTGGTCGACGAGGAGCTGGCGCGGCTGGAGGCCGAGGCCGGATAGCGGCGGGGCGCGCCGGGAGGGGCGGCCCAGGCCGTTCCCCGGGCGGGGATCCCGACGGGAATACCGAGGGCGGCGGACCGTTGTACCCGACGGTCCGCCGCGCGCGTGCGCAGAGCGCGCGCCGTTCGAGCAGTGAGCGAGGAGCAGAACCCATGGGCAAGCGCAGTGGAGAGGCCGTGCGGAACCGCAACGCGCAGACGCCTCCCCCGGCCCCCGAGCCGCTGCGCGTGGCGGTCGCCGACAGCCACACCCACATGGACATGCAGGAGCCCGAGCCGGAGGCGATCATCGCCGCCGCCGAGGCGGTGGGGGTGACCCCGCTGGTGCAGGTCGGCGTCGACCTGGAGTCGTCCCGGTGGGCGGCCGACCTGGCCGAGCGGAACCCGTCGGTCTACGCGGCCGTGGCGCTGCACCCCAACGAGGCGCCGCGCATCGTGCACGGCGACGGCGCGCCCGGCGTCGAGGTCGACGAGACCGACTGGGCGGGCAAGCGCCGCGAGGCGGGCGGCGAGCGCGCGCTGGCGGACGCGGTCGCCGAGATCGACCGGCTGGCCGCGCGGCCCGGGGTGCGGGCCGTGGGGGAGACGGGCCTGGACTACTTCCGCACCGGCGAGGAGGGGAAGGCGGCCCAGCAGGACTCCTTCCGCCGGCACATCGACGTGGCCAAGCGGCACGGCAAGGCCCTGATGATCCACGACCGGGACGCCCACGAGGACGTGCTGCGGCTCCTGGAGGAGGAGGGCGCGCCGGAGACCGTGGTGTTCCACTGCTACTCCGGCGACGCCGAGATGGCCAAGGTGTGCGCGGACCAGGGCTACTTCATGAGCTTCGCGGGGAACGTGACGTTCGCGTCCGCGCACCACCTGAGGGAGGCCGCGGCGGTGGCCCCGGCGGAGCTGCTGCTGGTGGAGACGGACGCGCCGTTCCTGACGCCGAAGCCGTACCGGGGGCGGCCGAACGCCCCGTACCTGATCCCGTACACGCTGCGCGGCCTGGCCGAGGCGCGCGGCGAGGACGAGGACGCGCTGGCGGCGCAGATCGCCGAGAACGGCCGCAGGGCGTTCAAGCTGGAGGCCTGACCCGCTCAGACCTCGTTGATCTCGGGAAAAACGCCCCTACGCGGGCGGTTTTAGGGGACAGATCCCCGAGATCAACGCGGGGCGGCCGGGTGGGGCCCTATCCGAGCTCCACGCCCCACTCCTTGAGGGCCTCGTCGGCCGTCGGAGCGGGGTACTCGGGGTCGCGGGTCGCGCGGCCCGGCGTGCGGTCGAAGCGCGGAGCCGGGCCGGGGAAGGTCGTCCCGTTCTTGCGGACCACCGTGCCGCGCGCGGCGATGTGCGGGTGGTCGGCGGCCTCGGCCATCGACAGGACCGGCTGGACGCAGGCGTCCTCGGTGCCGAAGACCTCCCCCCACTCGTCGCGGGTGCGGGTGGCCAGCACGGCGGCGAAGCGCTCGCGCAGCTCCGGCCAGCGCTCCTTGTCCCACTGGCCGGGCAGGTCCTCGGCGTCGGCGAGCCCGATCCCCTGCAGGAAGGCCGCGTAGAACTGCGGCTCGATGCAGGCGACCGACACGTGCCGCCCGTCGGCGCAGGTGTACACGTCGTACCAGGGCGCGCCGGTGTCGAGGAAGTTGTCGCCGCGCTCATCGGTCCACCCGCCGCGCTCGCGCTGCTCGTAGATCATCGACATGAGGAAGGCGCTGCCGTCGACCATGGCGGCGTCGACCGTCTGCCCGCGCCCGGAGGCGGAGCGCTCCACGAGGGCGGCGAGGATGCCGGTGACCACCAGCATGGTGCCGCCACCGAAGTCGCCGACCAGGTTGAGCGGGGGGACCGGGGCCTCGCCCCTGCGGCCGATGCTGTGCAGGGTGCCGTTGAGGGAGATGTAGTTCATGTCGTGCCCGGCGACGTGCGCGAGCGGGCCGTCCTGGCCCCAGCCGGTCATCCGGGCGTAGACCAGGCGCGGGTTGATCTCGGCGCACGCGTCGGGGCCCAGACCGCGCCGCTCCATCACGCCGGGGCGGAACCCCTCCAGCAGCACGTCCGCCGAGGCGATCAGGGTGCGGGCGGTGTGTAGGCCCTCCTCGGTCTTCAGGTCGGCGCCGACGACCGGGCGGCCGCTGTCGAGGTGGCCGGGGACCCCGGCCGCCGAGGCCTGCGCCGCCTGCGGGCGGTCCAGCCGGATCACGCTCGCGCCCAGGTCGGCCAGGAGCATGGCGGCCAGGGGGCCGGGGCCGATGCCCGCGAACTCCAGCACCCGCACTCCCTTGAGGGGTCCCATCGATCGACCTCCACTCGGATTCGAATCTCGTTCGGTTTCCCCATTGTGCCGGTCCGGAGGGGGCGGGTCACTCCCGGACCCCGGGGGAGGCGCCGCGCACAGGGGCACCGCAAAAGGGGGTGCTCTTCCGAAAAGGGATTCGGCGCGCACGGGATTTCGGTCGATGTCCATGACGGGAAAAGCCGCGATGATAATGTCCGAGTGGCGGTGCGGCCGCCGCCGATTCCGCGGGCGACCTCTGGGGAGGGCGCGCGGAGTCCGAGGTCGGGCACCCTCGTGGCGAGCACTCTCTCCTGCGCTCCCGGGCGGCCGGCGCCCCTGGGGATCCCTTTCTCTTTCGCGTGGATTCCCCCTGTCCTCTTGTGTCCGCTGTCATTTCACGTGTCTTTGAAGGGATCGGAAGAATCGTGCGCAAACCACCACCACGGTCAGGGCGGCGGAGTCGGGGCGGCCGTCGGAGGGCTCGCCGCGGCTCGGCGCCGCTGCGCTCCGTCCGCCTCGCGCTTCCCGGGGTGCC
Source organism: Nocardiopsis endophytica (assembly GCF_027706725.1). GTDB lineage: Bacteria > Actinomycetota > Actinomycetes > Streptosporangiales > Streptosporangiaceae > Nocardiopsis_A > Nocardiopsis_A endophytica. The sequence goes on along the minus strand of NZ_JAQFWQ010000002.1, from coordinate 3,174 downwards.
CGCGCTCCCGGCCGGGATGCCCCGGTGGGCGGTCGCGGTCGGAGCGGGGGCGGCGGCGGTGCTGCTGGCGGGCGGCGGGACCGCCTACGCGATGGACCAGCGGGTCCTGCTGGACGTGGACGGCCGGGAGCGCGTGGTGCACACCTACGCCGCCACCGTCGAGGAGGTCCTGGACGACGCCGGGGTGCGCCTGCGGGACGGCGACGCGGTGGCGCCGGGGCTCGGCGAGCGGGTCGGCCGGGGCGGGGCCGTCGTGGTGCGCTCGGCCCGGGAGCTGACCGTGGCCATCGACGGGGAGGAGCCGGAGGCGCACCGGGTGACGGCGCTGACGGTGGGCGAGGCCCTGGACCAGATCGGGCTGTCGGGGGAGCCGCTGGAGCTGTCCGAGGAGCGGTCGGAGCCCATCCCGGAGGAGGGTCTGGAGGTCACCGGCGAGAGGGCCCGGGGGATGGTGATCCTGCGCGACCGCGTCCGAAAGGAGGTCGCCACCACGGAGGCCGTGGTGGGGGACGTGCTGGCGGAGAACGGGATCGACGTCGGCGGCCACGACATCGTCGAACCGGAGGTGGACGAGGCCGTCGAGGAGGGGGCGGTGATCCGGGTCGTGGAGGCCCTGGGGAAGCCGGCGACCGAGGAGGTCCCGATCGAGGCCGACACGGAGGAGCGCGAGACCGACGAGCTGGAGAAGGGGGAGGAGCGCACCGTCCGGGAGGCGGAGGACGGGGTGAAGAAGGTGACCGTGCTCCCGGTGCGGGAGGAGGGCGAGGAGACCGAGCGCGTGCTGAAGGAGGAGGTCGTCGAGGAGCCCGTCGACGGGGTCGTGGAGGTCGGCACGGCCGAGCCGGGGCAGGCGGATGCGGCGGACGGCGCCGCCGGGGCCGCCGGAGGAGGGGCGGCCGGCGGCCTGAACTGGTCGGCTCTGGCGCAGTGCGAGTCCGGCGGCGACCCCGCGGCGGTGAACTCGGCGGGCGGGTACTACGGGCTGTACCAGTTCTCCCCGTCCACGTGGCAGTCGGCCGGCGGGTCGGGGTCCCCGGCGGAGGCCCCGGCGAGCGAGCAGACGATGCGGGCGCAGAGGCTGTACGAGATGGTCGACGGGAACTGGCAGAGCCAGTGGCCGGAATGCGGCCGCCACCTGTTCGACTGAGGGGCGCAGGCAGGGTTCCGGCGCGAGCGGCGGCCGGGCACCGCGACCCCGGTCGCCCCCGCCGCCTGGCAAAATATGCGGGTGACCGACTCCGAGAACCCTGAGAACCCTGACGGCCCCGGCGGTGCACGCCTGCTCACCCCCGCCGACGTGCGGCGGCTCGCCGACCGGTTCGGCGTGCGGCCCACCAAGACCCTGGGGCAGAACTTCGTGATCGACGGCGGGACCGTGCGCCGGATCGTCCGGGTGTCCGGGGTCGGGGCCGACGACACCGTGCTGGAGGTGGGGCCCGGGCTCGGGTCGCTCACCCTGGCCCTGCTGCCGCACGTGGCGGGGGTGACCGCGGTCGAGGTGGATCCGGTACTGGCCGAGGCGCTGCCGGGGACCGTCGCCGAGCACGCGCCGGACCTGGCCGACCGGCTGCGGGTGGTCGCCGCCGACGCGATGCGCATCACCGAGGTGCCCGGCCCTGAGCCGACCGCGCTGGTGGCGAACCTGCCGTACAACGTCGCGGTCCCGGTGGTGCTGCACCTGCTGGAGCGGCTGCCGTCGCTGCGCCGCGGCCTGGTGATGGTCCAGGCCGAGGTCGCCGACCGCCTTGCGGCCGCGCCGGGCGGCAGGACCTACGGGGTGCCGTCGGCGAAGGCGGCCTGGTACGCCGACGTGCGCCGGGCCGGGGCGGTGGGGCGGAACGTGTTCTGGCCCGCGCCCAACGTGGACTCGGGGCTGGTGTCGCTGGAGCGCAGGGAGGCTCCGGTGGCGGACGTGGACCGGCGGGAGGTCTTCGCCGTGATCGACGCGGCGTTCGCCCAGCGCCGCAAGACCCTGCGCGCGGCCCTGTCGTCGTGGGCGGGCTCACCCAAGCGCGCGGAGGAGGCCCTGCGGGCCGCGGGCGTTGACCCGACGGCGAGGGGCGAGGCGCTGGGCATCGAGGAGTTCGCCAGGATCGCCGAACACGCGCCGCCCAAGGAGGCCTGACCAGACCGCCGGAGGCCGCGCGAGTCGGTCCCGGGGGCATCCCTACCACGCGCCGCGTGGTCGCTGTGTTCAGCGGTGAAGGGAAGTGAGGGTAGGGGGCCGTTTTCCTTGGGGCGTCTTTGGGGGCGGGTTTGGGTTCCATCCCCGCCGTCCGTGGGTGGGTGGTCGCTCTTGCTTGGCGGGCCCACCCCACCCCAGGGCGCGCGGTGGTGCAGGTCGCCGGTCCCCTCGGTGTCCCGGTCGCCAGTCGGCCCAGCAGGTACCCCGCTTGCGGGCTCTGCCCGGGCGGCGGGCCGCCGGAATGCAAGGTCGCAACGGCAGCGACGGCAAAGGTCAGAGGCCCTTCCGGCAGCGTTGTCGGCCGCCGGGCGTGTGCATGGTCACCGTTGATGGCGGCGACGGCCGGAGTCGGGCGGTTCCCCGGCCCTGCCTGCCGGGTGGCGGGTCGCTCGCGGTGCGGGTGGGCGGCTGGGCTGGTGCCCCGCTCCGGGCCTCGGCCGTCCGTCAGGTCGGCGGAGTGCCAGGTAGGGGCAGCGACGAGGAAAGGCCAGCGGCCCGCGCGGCAGCGTTGTCGGGCGCGGCGCGTGCGGGTGGTCACCGTTGATGGCGGCGACGGCAGAAACGGGGCGGTTCCCCGGCCCTGCCTGCCGGGTGGCGGGTCGCTCGCGGTGCGGGTCGGCGGGCGGCTGGGCTGGTACCCCGCTCCGGGCCCCGGCCGTCCGTCAGGTCGGCGGAGTGCCAGGTAGGGGCAGCGACGAGGAAAGGCCGGCAGCCCTTGCCGCAGCGCTGTCGGGCGCGGCGCGTGCGGGTGGTCACCGTTGATGGCGGCGACGGAGGGAGCGGGGTGGTTCCCGGGCGCTGTCTGCCGGGTGATGGGTCGCTCGCGGTCCGGGTGGGACGGCTCGGCTGCTGCCCCGCTCATGGATCTTGCCTGGGCGGCGGCGCGGCCGGGGGTGGGTGCGTGGTCGTCCGCGCTCGTGGCGCCCGCACCCCTGGTGCCGCTCCTCGTTGATCTCGGGGAAAACGCCCCTACCGGGCCGGTTTTAGCG
>NZ_JAQFWQ010000001.1 GCF_027706725.1 Nocardiopsis endophytica | reverse complement strand
GCTCCCCGACCCCGCGGGGCCCGCCGGACGGCAGGCGGGGCCGGGGAGCCGCCCTGCCTCTGCCGTCGCTGCCAACCTCGGTGACCACGCACACGCCGCACGGCCGACGGCGCTGCGGCGAGGGCCGCCGACCCTCCTCGTCGCCGCCCTCCACCCCACACCCCGATGACCCGCCGCCCGGCCCGATCCCGGGAGCGGGGTACCTGCCCAGCCGCCCCCGTCGCCTCCTGCCCCGCTCACCCCCGGCCGCATGTGCCGCACCGGGGCCTCCCGGTGCGGTGGTAGGACACCGCGGCGACGCCCAGCCCCAGGCCCCACACCACATAGGCGGGGATCGCCGCCCAGAAGAACCAGACCGGGTAGCCCAGGGCTCCCCAGGCGTCCGCGCCTTCGGTGACCAGCGCAGCCAGGCCCATCAGGAAGTAGCACAGCATCCCGGCCGAGGCGAAGACGCCGGGCACCAGCACGAGCGGCCGGGGCACCCTCCGCCCGGCCAGGGGGAGCACCCAGCGCGGCCACACCCTCCCCCACCGGTGCACCAGCGCCAGCGGCAGCACGATCCCGGCCAGGGCGAAGACGACGAGGAGGGCCCCGGCGGCGAAGGCGGCGGACGGGTCGCCGACGCCGTCGGGGAACAGCGGATTCTCCCGGCCGCCCGCCAGGACCTCGGCCAGCGTCCGCACGGCGACGGCGGCGACGACCGTGTAGGCCGCCGCGAACGCCCACGCCGGCGCCCGCTCGGGGGCCGGTGCCACGCCCGGGGCGCGGCCGCAGGCCAGGCACCGGCCCCGCACCCGGCGGTGCTCGGCCACCACCGCGGCCGCCAGCGCCACCGCGCCGAAGGCGCACGCGGCGCGGCTCGCCACCGCCCCCGCATGCAGCGGGATGCCCCCGGCGCCCAGGAGCAGCAGGCCGACGGCGTCGAGGATGAGGAGGAACGAGGAGAACGCCGTCCCGACGGCCACGGCCGCGCCCGCGGCCATCAGCGCCCAGTGCCCTCCCCTGCCGCGCGGCCGGAGCGCGGGCACCGCGATCGCCCCCGCGACCACCGCGGTTCCCGCGCACAGCAGCACGATCGGCCAGTCCGAGAAAGGGCCCAGGTCGTCCCCGACCGGCGGCAGCCGGGGCCGCCCGGTCAGCGCCCAGAAGAGGCGGAGCGCCCCGTAGGCCGCCGCCCACACCAGGGCGGCCGGTGCCGCCACCGCCGCCCAGCGCGGGACTCCCCCGGCGGCCTGGGCCCCCGCCTTCGGCTCGGTCGTCGTCTCCATGGCCCCGATCATCGCCCCCGGCCGGGGCCCCGGTTCACCCTCTGCGGAGCGATCCCGGCCCCGGGGCATCCCCCGTACGGGGGAGCCGCCGCCCCATGCGCCCGGGGCCGCAGGTAAGGCAAGTGTCCCCCTCCGGTCCAGGAGGACTGTGCCGCCGCCGACGTCCTATGGAGGCAGACGCGGAGCGAGGGGCTCAGTGAAGGGCGCAGTGAGGGGAAGGCGCGATGACGACACCTGGGATGCCCGAGCGCATCGGGCCCTACCGGATCACGCAGCAGATCGGACGCGGCGGCCAGGGGACCGTGTACCTGGGGACCGGCCCCGACGGGGTCGAGGTCGCGGTCAAGGTCCTGTCCGGTGACTGGGAGGGCAATGAGCTGCAGCGCGCGCGCTTCGCACGGGAGCTGGAGTCGGTGCGGCGGGTGGCGCCGTTCTGCACCGCGGCCGTGGTGGAGGCCGACGTGGAGGGCGATCCCCCCTTCATCGCCAGCGAGTTCGTGCGCGGTCCCACGCTGCGCGCGGCGGTGCACAAGGAGGGGCCGCGCACCGGGGCCGCCCTGGACCGGCTGGCGGTGGCCACGGCGACCGCGCTGGTGGCCGTCCACAGCGCCGGTGTGGTGCACCGGGACTTCAAACCGGCCAATGTGCTGCTGGGCCCGGACGGGCCGCGGGTCATCGACTTCGGGATCGCCCGGACCGGGGACGCGACCCTCACCCAGACCGGAACGGTGACCGGCACCCCCGCCTACATGGCGCCCGAGCAGATCCGCGGCGCGCGCGTGGGCCCGGAGGCGGACGTGTTCGCGTGGGCGGCGGTCATCGCCTTCGCCGCCTCGGGCCGGGGTCCGTTCGACGGGGACAGCGTGCACGAGGTCCTGCACAAGGTCGTCTCGGACGAGCCGAACCTGGAAGAGGTGCCCGAGCGGCTGCGGCCGCTGCTGAGGGCCTGCCTGGACAAGGACCCGGCGCGCAGGCCCACCGCGGTGCGCGTCCTGGGGGCGCTGGTGGGGCGGGACCCTGGGCCGGAGGCGGAGGCGTCGCCCGACACGGTCACGGAGGTCCTCCGGGAGGGGGCCTCGGCGGCGGCGGGCCGCACGATGGTGGTGACGGTCCCCCTCGCGCCCGCTCCGACCGTCCCCGTTCCCACGGCCCCCGCGCCGGCGCCGCCCACGGGACCGACCCGGCCCGCGGAGGCGCCGCGCAATCGGCGGCGGCGCCGGAAGCGGCCGTCCGGTGCGCTGCTCCTGGCCCTCCTGGCGGTCCTGCTGGCCGGTGGCGCGGCGTGGCTGCTGGCCGACGGGATCCCCCGGCCCGGCTGGCTGACCCTGCCCGACGCCGTCCCGGCCCGCCAGACCGCCCCGGCCGATCAGGACACCGGCCGGGACACCGGGGAGGCGCCGGAGGTCTCCGGGGAGGGCGGTGCGCCCGTCGGCGGGGGCGGCGAGCCCGAGGGCACGACCGGCCGGACCCCTGTGGAGACCTCGCAGGCGCCCCCGGAGTACACGCCCGAGGAGACGCCGGACACGCACACGGAGGAGCCGGAGACCACCGGCGAGGAGACCGAGCCCCCGACCACGACCGAGACCCAGCCGTCGCCGGAGCCCAGCGGGACCGGGGACGCCTCCCCCGCCGGAGGCGAGGTCCCCACCGAGGCGTGGCCGAGCGAGGAGGGGACCGCCTAGAGTTCGGGGAAGGGCGAGCCGCCCGGGACCGACGAGCAGGGACGAGCAGGAGGGTGCACGTGACCGACCAGCCCGCCGCCGCCGGACCCCCGCTGCCGCAGGGGCCGCCGAGCACCCGGATCGACAAGTGGCTCTGGGCGGTCCGGCTCGTCAAGACCCGGTCCGACGCGGCGCAGGCCTGCCGCGGCGGGCATGTGCGCGTCAACGACAAGCCGGCCAAGCCCGCGGCGGCCGTGTCCGCCGGCGACGAGGTGCGGGTGCGGCTGCACGGCACCACCCGCGTCGTCGAGGTCGCGCACGTCATCGAGAAGCGCGTGGGCGCGCCGATCGCCCAGCGCTGCTACGTCGACAACACGCCCGAGCCGACCGTGGCCGCGCCGCCGCAGGCGTTCGCCGCCCCGCCGCGCCGGGACCGCGGCACCGGGCGCCCCACCAAGCGGGACCGCTGGCAGTTGGAGCGCCTGCGGCGCGAGGGCCCGTTCTGACCCGGCACCGCCCGGCACCGCCCGGCTACCCGGCCAGCTCGGCCGCGAAGGCGCGGATGTCCCCGGTGAGCAGGTCGGGCGCCTGCAGCGCTGCGAAGTGCCCGCCCCGGTCGTACTCGGTCCAGCGCACGACCCGGTTGGAGCGCTCGACCAGGCCGCGCACCGCGCCGTCGCCGGGGAAGACCGCCACGGCCGTGGGGACGCCCGAGACCGGGCCGCCGAAGAACTCCCCGCCCGCCTCCTTGTAGTGGCGTGCGGCGGAGCCGGAGGTCGCGGTGAACCAGAAGATGGAGGCGTCCGTGAGCAGCGCGTCCCGGTCGACCGGGGTCTGCACGCCCCGCGCCGGGTCGTAGTCGACGAACCATTCGAGGTTCCAGGCCAGCATCCCGACCGGTGAGTCGTTCAGGGCGTAGGCCAGGGTGTGCGGGCGGGTGGACTGGACGGCCGCGTAGCCGGACCGGCGCTCCCACTCGTCCGCCCCCGCGTACACCTTGGCCGCGTCCTCCTCGGAGAGCCCGGCCAGCGGGTCCCCGGCGCTCCAGTCCGGCGGGGCGACGACCGCGTTGAGGTGCACGCCCAGCACCCGGTCCGGCGCGAGGCGGCCCAGCTCGGGGGAGACGATCGCGCCGAGATCCCCGCCGTGCGCGAGGTAGCGGTCGTAGCCCAGGCGGCGCATCAGCTCCGCCCAGGCGCGGGCGACGCGCCGGGTGGACCAGCCCGTCTCGCGGGTGGGCCCGGAGAACCCGAACCCCGGCACCGAGGGCACGACGACGTGGAAGGGAACGGCGCCCGGCGCTCCGCGCGCCGACGGCTCGGCCAGCGGGGCGGCCATGTCCGCGAAGTCGGCGAAGGTGCTCGGCCAGCCGTGCGTGAGCAGCAGCGGGACCGCGCCCTCCTCGCTGGAGCGCAGGTGGACGAAGTGGACGCGCTGCCCGTCGATGTCAGTGGTGAACTGCGGAAGCCGGTTGAGCGCGCGCTCGCGGGCGCGCCAGTCGAAGCCGTCGCGCCAGTGGGCGGCCAGCGCGCCCAGGTGGTCCTGCTCCACGCCGTAGTCCCAGCCGGCCTTCGGGAGCCCCGGGGGCCGGCGCCAGGAGTCGATGCGGCGGTGCAGGTCGTCCAGGTCGGACTGGGGAATGTCGATGCGGAACGGTGTGATCTCTTCGCTCATGCGGACGAACGTAGGGAGAATCGCGGACCTTTCGTGTCCGCGATCCTCCCGGGCCGTCACCGGTACCCGGTGGTGTCGGCCTCACGGCCGGCGTACTGGACCTCGGAGATGTACCGCCAGGCGTCGGGACGGCTCCCGTCGGCGTCGGTCAGGCCGTAGATCTTGGCCAGGTGCCCGCTGGACACCGTCTCCCCGGTCCACCTCCCGGCCCGCGGGTCGGCCGCCAGCGCCGCCACGCCCCGCCCGACCAGGGTCGGCGACTCGGAGATGGCGAAGTGCGGCTCCTTGGCCACCGCGTCCCGCCAGTTCTCCTCGGTCACGCCGAAGCCCTCCAGCATCGCCTCCGACCGCAGCCAGCCGGGGGTGACCGCGACCGCCGCGCCCCCGTGGTCGCGCAGCTCGTGCGCCTGGGCCTTGGCCAGGCGCTGCACCGACGTCTTCGCCAGGTCGTAGAAGAGCCCGACGTCGGCGCGGTACCCGGCGTTGAACTCGGTGGTGCCGTCGGTCATCTCCACCACGAGCGCCCCCGGGCGGCGGATCATCAGCGGCAGCGCGAAGTGGCTGGTGGTGATGTGCGTGTCGATGCCCAGCCGGAGCATGCGCAGGCCCTGCTCCAGGTCGTGCTCCCACACGCTGCGCCCGTACTCGGAGTAGTAGATGTCGCCGCCCCAGATGTCGTTCACCAGCACGTCGAGCCGCCCCTGCTCGGCGTCGATGCGCTCCACCAGCGCCTTCACCTGGTCGCTCTCCAGGTGGTCCACCTGGACGGCGACGCCGGCGCCCCCGGCCGCGTCCACCAGTGCGGCGGTCTCCTCGATCGTCTCCGGGCGCCCCATCTCCGAGCGCGAGGTGCGCGTGGTCCGCCCGGTGGCGTACACCGTCGCCCCCTTGCGGCCCAGCTCCACCGCGATCGCGCGGCCCGCGCCGCGTGTGGCCCCGGCGACCAGTGCGACCCGGCCCTCCAGCGGTCGTTCTCCCATGTCACGCGCCTCCGTTCATTGTCGTCCCCCTCTTTCTACGGCGGGTTCCTGCCGTCTTCTGTCAGGAATCGGGCGCGGAAGGGGAGCGGAAGGGGAATGTCGCCGCGGGGCGACACGGCGGAAGGTGTTCGAACGCGTCCCATAGAGGGAAGACGTGGAGGAGTCGGGCGAACCGGACGGAGTGGAGGTGACCCCCATGGAGGACACCGGTCCCGGGCCCGGGCCCGAGCGGATCGGCCCCGACCTGGCCTCCGCCGTCGCGCGGGACGGGCCGCTGCACGGCGCCGCCCTGGCCCGGGTCGCCATCGCCGCCGCCACCGCGCTGGCCGCGCTGCACCGGGCGGGAACCGCGCACGGGCGCCTCACCCCGGCCGACGTGGTGCTCGGGCCAGCCGGGCCGCGGGTCGCGGACGCGGAGCCGCCTGAGCACACCGGGTCCGTGTCCGACATGCTCGCCGCCGACGTGTACGCCTGGGCCGAGGTGGTCGCCTTCGCCGCGCGCGGGCGCTACCCGGTCGACTCCGACGACCTGCTCGCCGTGCCCGAGCGGCTGCGTGGGCCCGCCGACACGTCGGGCGTCCCCGAGCCCCTGCGCGGCGTGGTCGACGCCTGCCTCGTCCCCGACCCCCGTCGGCGGCCCGGCTCGGTGGAGGTGCTGCGGGCACTGCTCGGCCTGCCCTACTGCGGCGAGGAGGAGCTGATCGAGGCGGGCGCGCGGGCGGCGGACGATCCGGACGCGCGCATCGGCACCGCCCCGGCCGACCGGACCGGCGACCGGGCCGAGCGCGTCCGGGTGGTGGACTCCCCCGAGCGCCCGTACGTGCCCGAGCCGCCGAGCGTCCCCCGCCACCGGAGCGCGGAGGAGGGCACGGAGGAGACGGGGGGACGGGACGAGTCCATCACGGCGGCGGAGGCGGCGGAGGCCGCGGAGACAGCGGCGGCGGAGGCCGTGAGCGCTCCGCCACCGGAGCCCGCCCACCTGACCGCCCATGAGCGCAGGCGAAGACGGCAGCGCCTCCTGCTCGGCCTGGCCGCCGCCTGGCTCTTCGCCATGAGCGGCCTCGCCGGGTGGGCACTGGTGAACGGCTCGTTCGCCCCGGAGGCCACCCCTGAGCAGGCGAGCCCGGTCATCCCCGAGGAATCGCCCGACCCCTCGCCCAGCACCTCGCCCGCCGACGCGCGCCAGAGCGGCACGGCGACCACGCGCGGAGAGCTCGTGGAGAACGAGGTCCCGGAGCCGAGCCCGTCGCCGAGCCCGTCCCCGTCACCGAGCCCGACCCCGCCGCCCGACGATCCCCCCACGGACCCGCCGACCGACCCTCCCACCGACCCGCCCACGGATCCCCCGACCGACCCGCCGACGGACCCGCCGACCGATCCGCCCACCGACCCGCCGACCGGGTCCCCGACCGGATCGGCACCGGCGCTCCCGCCGATCGACCTGCCGTCGCCGCTGTCGTCAGCGCCCTGACGGCTCCGGATCGCGCCCCAGCTCGCCGGTGAGGTCGGAGAAGGCCACCTCGCCCTCATAGGAGCGGGCCCCGTCCGTCTCCACCAGGTACACCGATGTCACCGACACCGGCTGGACGGCGTCGTCCGGCACCGGGAACTCCACGGGCCGCCAGCCCTTCCAGGCGACCCGCGGCCCGTACACGGCGTGGCGGATGCCCGCGTCGTCGACGACGGACAGGGCCACCGTGGCACCTTCGCCGTCGCCCTTCACCTGCAGGCCGAATCCGAAGGCCGCCGGGCGGGCGGGGAGCGGCTCGGGCGGCCGCGCCGTGGCCGCACGGGTCCGCGCGGACCCGGTGAAGTCGTACCGGACCGCGATGCCCCGGCCGTACCTGCCCTCAATGGGCCGCAGCCCGGCCTCCGCCCGCGCACCCTCGGCCGTCCACGCGCGGCCGTCCTCGAACGAGGACAGGCGCTCGGTCGTCGACCCGATCGCGACGGGGACCTCGGCGCGCACCCCGCCCGCCTCGACGGTCACCTCGCCGGCGCCCTTGCCCGCCACCGGGTGCACCTCGAACCGGCCGTCGTTGTGGGGCTCCACCTTCACCAGGTCCGGGTCGGCCTCGACCCGGACGTCCTGCGGCTCCACGGGGGCGCGTGTGCCGTCCGGCGCCACGCCTGAGACGACGAACGGGGACGATCCCCCCTCGCCGGGGAAGAACAGCCGCTCGGGTTCGGGCGCCAGCCGCTCAGGGCCGGGCAGGACCTGGAGTTCGACGCCGCCCCGGACACCGGACGCCGTGCCCGTCACCTCGACGCGCCCGGGGTCGCCGCCCCGGTACGCGCGCCCCTGCACCGAACCGGTCGGGGCGGACAGCCGCAGCTCGGGGACGCGGTCGCCGTGCCCGGCCGGCCCGAACGCGGCGTCGTGCAGGTCGGCCTCCAGGGTGCGGCGCATCCCGGGGAACAGGAAGTAGGGGTCGTCCTGGGCGGGCGTCCGCACACCGGGGCCGGGGCGCGGGTCGGTCCGCGGGCGCAGCCACAGCCCGGACGGGACGCCGTCCCCGGCGGGCGCGGTGACCAGCAGCCCGTTGGGGACCTCGCGCGGCCCCTCCCCGGTGCGGTTGCGCGCGGTGAGTTCACGGCCCCCGGGGCCGCGGGCGAGCAGCGCCGAGGAACCGCCGCCGTCCAGCTCGATGGCCTCGTCGGCACCGGCCTCCTTCACCGCCTCGGCCGCCTCGCCCAGGGTGGCGCCGAGCGCGCCGGGCACCCGGCCGTCGGCGGCCACCACCGCCATCCGGGTGCCGTCGGACCCGAACCCCAGGACGGTGCGCGGCTGGCGTGCGCCGTCGGCGGCGCCGGTGGGGCGGCCGTCGCGGAGCAGCACGCGGTGGCCGCCCAGGACGGTCCGGGGCCGCACGCCTCCGGCGTCGATCCGGTAGTCGGCCTCCACCTCCATGCCCTTGCTCAGCTCCGCGACGAGGTCGGCCCCGGCGCCCCGGCCCACCAGCACGCGCGTGCCCGGTTCGATGCGCCCGTCCCCGGCCCGGTCGCGCACCTTGCGCACGGCGCCGTCGGCGAGCACCGCCTCGGCGACCCGTTCGGCGCCGTGCACGGCCCGCGCGCGCGAGGCGCTCCCCCAGTCGTCGGTGAACAGCCCGAGGCCGTCCTCGGGGATCCCGGGGGCGTTGAGCGCGTCGAGGCGGGCCGTTCCGGACGGGGTGCGCACGGTGCCCTCGAAGCGCACCCGCCGCACCGATCCGCGGCCGTCCTCACCGATGACGGCCGCGTAGGGGCGGTCGGGCGCGGGCGAGGAGAGCACCTCGCCGTCCCGCACGGCCGCGCCTAGGGGCGCGTAGGAGGCCCCGGCGTCGAAGAAGTCGCCGTTGACCGCGGCGACGGCGGTCTCTCCCCCGGGCGGGGGGTGGGCGGCGGCCATGTCGGCCGGCTCGGCGGTGGAGGCGACCGACCCGCCGTCGATGTAGTGGACCCGAGGGCCGGAGCCCAGGTCCACGGTGAGCGAGGTGAGGGAGTGGCGCGGTTCGCCGGGCAGGGCGCGCACCGCCAGGTCGACGCCGGGGGCGACGGGCGCGGTGTGCGGCGGCGGGGCGGAGGCGGCCCCGGCGGGCGCCGCGGTCGGCACGGCCAGCACGGCCAGCACGGGAAGCACGGCCGACAGCACCGACACCACCGGCAGCACTGAAAGCGCGGCGGGCCCGGGCGGCGCGGGCGGATTTCTGCGGGACGGCGGGAACGGACCCAAGGGAACCACTCTCCGTGATCAAAACTGTTCACACAGTACCGGCTCGTCGCCGCCACCGCCCCGCCGGATCCGGTTGGTACGGTCGGGCGTCCCATCCGGCACACAGGTAGAACGACGCAGGAGAACGAGGTCAGCCATGCGCAGTCCGCTGTTCGAGGCCGCCCGGGAGAACGACGTCCCGGGCATGTCGCTGCAGAACGGGAAGATGCTCCGGGTCCGGTTCAACGGGGAGTTCCTCGCCCGGCAGGGGTCGATGGTCGCCTACCAGGGCGACGTCGACTTCGCCTACAAGGGCTCGGGAGGCATCGGCAAGTTCCTGAAGAAGGCCGTGACCGGCGAGGGCGCACCGCTGATGTCGGTCACCGGGCAGGGCGACGTGTTCCTCGCCCGGGACGCCTGGGACGTGCACCTGATCGACCTCGAGGGCGACTCGCTGACCGTCAACGGGGAGAACATCCTCGCCTTCGAACCCGGCCTGAACTGGGACATCCAGCGGGTCCAGGGGGCGGGCATGGCCGCCGGAGGGCTGTTCAACACCGTCTTCACCGGGCACGGGCGCATCGCGATCGCCTGCCACGGCTCGCCCGTGCTGCTCAACGTCGACCAGCCGACCTTCGCCGACACCGACGCCGCGGTGGCCTGGTCCACCTCGCTGCGGACCGGGGTGCGGCGCACCGCCACGGCCGGGGCGCTCATCGGGCGCGGCAGCGGCGAGGCGTTCCAGCTCGCCTTCGAGGGGCAGGGGTTCGTCCTGGTGCAGGCCTCCGAGGGGGCGCCCGTGGCGCAGGCCGCCTCGGGCTGAGGGCCCACTGAAGGCCCACCGGGTGGCCGGATCCGGCCACCCGGCGCCGCCCGCGCAGGCGCACGGGCACGTCATCCGGGGTCGGGCGAGACGACTGTTCAACGGTTGAACGGATTCCGTTCACGATCGTTGACCCCCGCCCCCGTCCCCACCTCCAATTGACGCGTGGACTCCGCCGTCGCATGTCCCCCACGCCTGTCAGGAGGCCCCGCACCGTGCACGCGCGCAGACCCCTCGCGGCGGCCGCATCGGCCGCCCTCCTACTGACCGCCCTGGCCGCCGCACCGGCGGCGGCCGCCCCCGCACCGGACTCCCCCGCCCCCTCCGCCGCCGCGCCCGGCCAGTACCGGGTCACCGGGCCGGACACCGCCGAGGAGCGCACGGAGGTCGCCGCCACCGGCGTCGCCATCGACGAGGTCGGCGACGGCTCCGTCGTGGTGACCGCCCTGCCCGGCCAGGCCGACGCCGTGGCCGACCTCGGACACGAGGTCACGCCGCTGCCCGGCCCCGAGCAGGAGGGGCCCAGCACCCTCGACTTCCCGCCCTCCGACTCCGGCTACCACAACTACGACGAGCTGACCGAGGTCGTCGACGAGGTGGTGGCCGACAACCCCGACCTGGCGGCCAAGGTCAGCGTCGGCTCCTCCTATGAGGGGCGCGACCTGATGGCCGTCAAGATCACCTCCGATGTCGGCACCGACCACGACCGGCCCGAGGTGCTGTTCACCCACTCCCAGCACGCGCGCGAGCACCTGACCGTCGAGATGGCGGTCTACCTGCTGCGCATGTTCACCGAGGACTACGGGACCGACCCGCGGGTCACCGAGATGGTGGACACCCGCGAGATCTGGATCCTGCCCAACGTCAACCCCGACGGCAGCGAGCACGACATCGCCGACGGCTCCTATGAGAGCTGGCGCAAGAACCGCCAGCCCGCCCCGGGCGGGTCGGCCGTGGGCACCGACCTGAACCGGAACTGGGACTACAACTGGGGCTGCTGCGGCGGCTCGTCCGGGAGCCCGTCGTCGCAGACCTACCGCGGCCCCTCCGCCGAGTCGGCGCCCGAGGTGAGCCAGGTGGCCGACTTCGTGCGCAGCCGCGTCGTCGGCGGCGAGCAGCAGATCACCGCCGCCATCGACTTCCACACCTACGGCGAGCTCGTCCTGTGGCCCTACGGCTACACCTACGACGAGACCGGCCCGGGGATGAGCCGGGACGAGTACGACACCCACGCCGAACTGGGCCGCCTGATGGCCGGGTCGAACGGGTACACGCCGCAGCAGTCGAGCGACCTGTACATCACGGACGGGACGATCAACGACTGGCTGTGGGGGGATCAGCGGATCTTCAACTACACGTTCGAGATGTACCCCTCCGGCGCCGGGGGCGGCGGCTTCTACCCCGGTGACGAGATCATCGACCGCGAGACCGACCGCAACCGCGAGGCCGTCCTGGACCTGCTCGGATACGCCGACTGCCCGTACCGGGTGATCGACAAGGAGGACCAGTACTGCTGACCGGGCACGTGAGCGCCCATTGAGGCACCCATAGAAAAAGGGGTGTCCCGCTCCTTTCCCCCCTCAGGAGCGGGACACCCCGCCTCATGCGCGGACCGGCCCGTGCGTCAGCAGGCGTTGTTCGCGCTGTTGTCCCAGGTGATGTTGCGCAGGACCGTGTTCACCGCGCACGGGTTCTCGTTGAACTCGGTGTCGCGGAAGGTCAGGTTCTCGAAGGTGATGTCGGAGGTGTTGGCGAACTCGCTGCGGGCGGCCAGCCGCACGGTGCCCGGCCCGGCGATGGTGCCCCCGGCCGTGCCGACGGTGACGTTGTGACAGTTCTCGATCAGGGCGGCGTTGCCCCCGGTGCCGGCGATGTCCACCTGCTCGATGACGGCGCCGCCGCTCTCCGACACGCAGAAGATCCCGCGGCCGCCGCCGCGCGCGCGGACCTCGCCCACGCGCACGTTCTCGGGGTACCCGCCATCGAGCCGGCCGTTGCGGTTGGCCATCCGGAAGGCCGCGTAGCCGGTCCCGGTCCCGGCGCCCTCGGCGTCGACCCGGTCGACCGAGGCGTTGACGGTGTCGTTGAGCAGGAGCCCGGAGTAGGCGGTGTCGCGGGCGGTGACGGTGCCGATGTCGATGCCGTCGACCCCGTAGGTCTCCACACCGTGGTTGCCGGTCCCGGACACGTAGACGTCGTCGATGCTGATGTCGCGGGCCTCGCGGACCGAGTCGTCGTCGCGGCTGTCGATGCGCATCCCCAGGCCTCCGGACAGGCGCAGGTCGACCTGGCCGAAGTGGACGTTCTGCGAGGTGCGCACCCACACGCCGAAGTAGGGGGTGCCGGTCACGGACAGGTGGGGGACGGAGACGTCCTGGGCGTGCCGGATGCGCACGGCGGCGTTGTTCCCGGTCGGCGTCCCGGTGACGTCGATGGTGCCGCAGGCCTCCATGGAGGTGTGGCTGGGCAGGTCGAGGGAGGCGTCGGCGGGGATGCTGCCGTCGCCGTGCACGACGACCCGCTGCTGCTCGGTGCGGCCGGGGTCGAGGCTGTCCACGGCGGCGCGCATGGCCGCCAGCATGTCGCCGCCCTCGTAGACGACGTCGCCGCCGTTGCGGGAGGTCCAGGTGTCGCCGTCGCGGACGGCCTCGGCGTGGAAGTCGCCGTCGCCGCAGGCGGCCGCCTGGGCGCCGTCGCCGGCACCCGCGGCCGAGCTCAGCTCGGCCTGGGCGCCCGAGGCGCCCTGGTGGTCGCCGAAGGGGGATCCGGTCGCCTGCACGGCGGTGACGGCGCCCGTCCCGAGGAGCGCGAGGGCGCCGACGACGGGGAGCAGGCCGCGCCGCAGCGGCCGTCGGTGATGGGTGGTCATGGAGGTTCCTCCTGGTGAGCGGGGGAGGGGGTGGAATCGCTCCCACCCCGGAGGGAGGAGGGAACGTAGCACGGAAAGCGCATTCCCAAAAGTGCGGCCCACGCCTGCCGGGGCACGGCGGGATCCCGTCGGTAGGGTGCTGAGCCATGCGCGATCCCGAGCCGCCGCTGTCGCTCTTCCCCGACGAGGGGGAGGAGCGCCGGGCCGCCCGCCTGCACGGCAGGCGGGCGGCGCTCGCAGGCGTGAACGCGACCGTGGGCGGCTCGGACGTCGTACACGGCCTGGTGGACCTGCACCGCGGCGGCGTCCTGGTGGCGGTTCCCGCCTGCGGCGCCACCGCCGACCCGCTGCGCCTGGAGCGCAACACCGGCCCGGTGACCTGCCGCAGGTGCCTGCACCTCCAGGGACCGCACCGCGTCCCGGAGGGCCAGCTGCCGATCCCGGGGCTGGTGGTCTACGGGGAGTCCGCCGCCGTGAAGAGGTAGTTGCGGCGGGCGGTGGTGACCGCCGGGACACGGGTCCAGCGCCCACGGCGCCAGGCGGACATGGTGTAGCCGTGCCCCGCCAGCGCGTCGGCGACCTCCGCCGAGGTGGTGCCGTACTTGTCCAGGTGGCGGTCCTCGACCTCCAACAGCAGCGCCGGCCGGTCGCGCTCCAGGGTCCGCGCGGCACCGGCCAGCACGGCCTGCTCGAACCCCTCCACGTCGATCTTCATGAAGCGGACCCGCCCGATCCCCCACCGGTCGACGACCTCGTCCACGGTGTGGACCTCGGTGTCCAGCACGCGCTCGCTGGAGAAGGAGATCGGCCGCCCCGGCCGCTGGAGGCCGGACCGCAGGTAGGCCCAGCCGTGGATGGGCAGCCCGAACCGGTAGGGCAGGGTCAGCCGCTGTTTCCCGCCCTTCGGCCCCAGCGCGGCGTTGTGGGTGTGGACGTGGCGCGCGCCCGAGGCCCGCCGCCCCTGGTCGAGGATGCGGAAGGGCAGCGGCAGCGGTTCGAAGCTGTGCACCGCCCCGCTCTCCCCCACGAGCGCCGCCAGCGGGAACGTGTACATCCCGTAGGCGGCCCCGATGTCGAAACAGACGTCCCCCGGGCGGACGAGCCCGGCCAGCCCGCGGATCTCGGGCTCGCTGAGGGACACCGCGGCGCAGGCGCGCAGCGTCCCGGCGATGGCTCCGAGCCTCAGGCCGGTGGCGTCGCCCGTGCTCCCCCGTGTGTCGTTCGGCGGCATGGCTCCCCGTTCTCGCCTCGATGGTCACGACGACGGGAACCGACGCTAAGGAGCGCATGGGGCGCGGCGGATCCCCCTGGAGAGCGCACCGCGCCGCCCCCGGCTCACCCCGTGGAGCCAGGCGGGGGCCAGGGGCTCAGCCGCGGCGCCCGGGCACGACCAGCCCGCTCTCATACGCGAAGACGACCGCCTGGGCGCGGTCGCGCATCCCGAGCTTGGAGAAGAGCCGGCCGATGTGGGACTTCACGGTCTCCTCGGCGACCACCAGCTCCGCGGCGATCTCGGCGTTGGCCATACCGCGCGCGATGAGCCTCAGGACGTCGGTCTCGCGCCCGGTGAGCGCCGCCAGCCGCGCCTGCTCGCCCGGATCGGCCGGCTCCCGGGAGGCGAACGCCTCGACCAGGCGCCGGGTCACCGACGGCGCCAGCAGGGCCTCCCCCTCGGCGACCACCCGCACCGCGGTGATGAGGTCGTCGGGCGGCGCGTCCTTGAGCAGGAACCCGCTCGCGCCCGCGCGCAGCGCCGCGTACACGTAGTCGTCGATGTCGAAGGTGGTCAGGACCAGGATCCGGGGGCGGGGCCCCGGGCCGGGGGCGGAGTCCAGGATGCGGCGGGTCGCCTCGATCCCGTCGAGGGCGGGCATCCGGATGTCCATCACCACGACGTCGGGGCGCAGCCGCCGCGCCTCCTCCACCGCCCGGAGGCCGTCGGCCGCCTCCCCCACCACGTCCAGGTCGGGCTGGGCCGCCAGCAGCGCCGCGAACCCGGCGCGGACCATCGCCAGGTCATCGACGATCAGCACCGTCGTCACCGCGTGCGTCCTCCTCATCGCGCCCATCACGCCCCGGGGCCAGCGGCAGTGTAGCCCGCACGAGGAAGCCCCCGTCGTCGTCGGGACCGGCCGTCAGCGCGCCGCCGAGCATCCCCGCCCGTTCGCGCATTCCGGCCAGCCCGTGCCCGGATCCGGGCGGCGCCGCCTCGGGGCGCTGCTCGGGGTTCTGCTCGGGCGCCGCCGCGTTGCGCACCTCGATGACGAGCGCGCCGCCCTCACCGGCGTCGACCCGGACGGTGGTCGGCGCCCCGGTCGCATGGCGCACGACGTTGCTCAGCGCCTCCTGCACGATCCGGTAGGCCGACAGCGAGACGGCCGCGGGCACGCCTTCGGGCAGGCCTTCAGGTGGCCCGTCGGGCAGGCCGTCCCCCTCCAGGGAGACCGGCAGGCCCGAGCGCCGGGTCGAGGCGACGAGCCCGGGCAGGTCGCCGAGTCCGGGCTGCGGAGCGGCCCCGGGGCCGTCCCGGGGTGCGCGCAGCACGCTGAGCAGGCGCCGCATCTCCCCCAGGGAGTCCCGGGCCGCGGTGTTGATCGACGTGAACTCCCGCGCCACGTCCTCGGCCACCCCGCCGTCGATCCGGTAGGGCGCGGTGGCCGACTGGACGGCGATGATCGACATGTGGTGGGCCACGATGTCGTGCAGCTCGCGGGCGATCCTCGCCCGCTCTTCCAGCAGGCGCCGCATCCCGTGCTCCTCGGCGACGCGCCGCCGCTCCTCGGCCAGACGGAGGGCGGCGTCGCGGCGGACCCTCTTGATGTACCCCAGGGCCAGGGCCAGCGTGAGGGCCATGGCCCAGGCGGCCACCCCCGTCATGTACTGCTCCGGCGGCTCCGGGAAGTCCGGGAGGAACAGCCCGCCGACCGCCCCCGCCAGGACCGTCGCGGGAAGCGCGGGCAGCGCCGTGCGCAGCGGCAGGGACAGGCCGATGACGAAGAAGACGGGCAGATGGGCGCCGATGGAGTTGAGGTACCACGGAGGCAGCCCGAACGGACCGGACACGGTGGCCCCGACGAGCACGAGCCACCAGGAGGCCATGGGCCGGTACCGGCACAGCACGGCGGGCAGCGCCACCAGGAGGGCGAGCGGCACCGCCACGAGGACCGGCCGCCCGAGGGCGACGATGTACACCTGGACGGTCAGCGCGAACAGCACCACGGCGGCCGCGATGAACGTCCAGTGCCGCAGCTCCGGGACACGCGCGCCGTGGGCGTCCCGCAGGAGCCGGCCCACCGTGCCCATGACCGTCACCAGCCCCGCCCGACGAACGAGAACGCCCCGTGACCTTATCGCGAAGATCACGGGGCGTTCCATACGTTCCGGTGGCCAGGGACGGGGTCGAACCGCCGACCTTCCGCTTTTCAGGCGGACGCTCGTACCAACTGAGCTACCTGGCCCCCGCCACTGACGTGGCGCGCGGTCCTGACGGGATTTGAACCCGCGGCCTCCACCTTGACAGGGTGGCGAGCACTCCTAACTGCTCCACAGGACCTTGTATGCAGTTTTCGCGGCCGCCGGGGCGGCCGCTCTCCGTGTCCTCCATTGTGCCAGACCTTCGGCACTGCTTTGACCGGAGCCGTACCCCCAACCGGATTCGAACCGGCGTTACCGCCTTGAAAGGGCGGCGTCCTAGGCCACTAGACGATGGGGGCCTCGACGACGAACGAGGTCGCCAACTGCCCGCGTCGCCTGTCGTCGGGGACGCGTCAAGCATAGGGGAGATTCACCCCCAGTGCCAAAGCGTTTGCCCCACCCCCTCCCCCTAGGGCGTCGCCGCAGGTGAACCCGGTTCCCGGGTGGGTGTGGCGGCCGGTGTGGACTCCCCGGGCGACGGGCTGGGGGACCCCGGGCCGGGGGACGGCGGCGTCGGCGAGGGCGGCGTCGGCGAGGGCGGCGGCACGAGCTCGCGGTCGGGCTCCTCCTCGATGTGCCGTTCGATCTGGGCCGACGTCAGCCCCAGCCCGCCCAGGGTGATGTCGTCCCACGCCTGCAGGCGCTTGGTCTCGGCGTCGATGTAGAGCACCGAGGCCTCATAGGGCTTGGGGCGGTCGACGCCGCCTTCGAGGCCGCGCAGCCCGGCGCCGCCCGTCGAGCCCTGCACGAGGTACCGGGTGCCCGACTCGGTCAGCTCGGTCCAGCGCCGGTGCCCGTGCCCGGAGAGCACCAGCGGCACCCGCCCGTCGAACCCGTCGGCCTGCGCGGGGTCGTGCAGCACGGCCACGTCCACCGGCGGGTCCTCCTCGGCCGCCTCCGCCGCCTGCTCCTCGCCGATCCGCCGCACCTCGTCGGCGCCGGGGTTCGCGGCGGTCTTGTCGGGCGTGAAGCGCGGGTCGCCCGCGCCGTAGAAGACGATGCCGCCCGCCTCCTCGGCCGCCCCGTCCAGGACGACGGCGTTGGGCTGCGCCTCCACCGCGCGCTGGGTGCCCATGGAGTCGTGGTTGCCGCGCACCCACACGTACGGCACCTCCAGGTCGGCGATCTCGTCGGCGAACGCGTCCTCGGCGGCGCTCCCCCGGTCGGTCAGGTCCCCCGAGTCCACGATGAGGTCGACCTGGAACTGCTCCTGGATGGAGGAGATCACGTTCCACGAGGCGGGGTTGAGGTGGATGTCGGACACGTGGAGCACCCGGATGGTGGACTCGTCCCCCTCGTACACGGGCAGGGTGGAGGTCACCTCGTAGAGCCGGGAGACGTTGCCGACCAGGGAGGCCAGCTGCTCCCGGTACTGGTCGAAGCGGCTCACCATGGCCTCCGCGCTGCCCACCACCTGGGGCGCGCCGGCCAGCAGCCCCGAATAGCGCGGCTCGGCGATCGCGGACGGGTTGAACGTGGCCGCGGCGCCGCCGCCCGCGGCGACGAAGGCGGCCAGCGCGGTGCCCGCGCTCAACCCGGCGCGCCGCCAGTCCCGGAAGAGGGCCAGGCCCACCACCCCGGCCCCGAGCACGGCGAAGGCCGCCGACTGCGCCATGAGCCGGATGACCCCGGCCTTGACCTCGCCGCCGATGGTGCGGCCCATCCGGTCGATCGCCTCGGGGTCCTGGAACATCTCCTCGGCGGCCGCCAGGCGGATCTCGTCGATGGAGGCCTCGAAGCGCAGGGGCGCGGAGTGGGTGTCGAAGGCCAGGGTGCCCAAGGGGGCGACGTCCACCACGGTCTCGCCGCGCCAGCTGGGGCCGACCGACAGGCTCACGTCGGCCGGGCCGATCGGGGTGACCACCTGGCCCCCGACCGCCAGGCCCAGCCACCCGCCGCCCAGCCCGGCCAGGACCACGGCGGCGATCCGTCCGGCCCTCAGCAGCCCCTGCCGCCTCGCGGCGAGGCGGTCCCGGACCGCCGCGAGGGCGCTTCGCAAGCGAGGCAACACGGTATCCATCATGCCCTCGCGCCCATGAGAGGCAACGCCCTGCGCGCGGCGCGGCCGATGTCGCGCAGAATACGGGGCGTGGTCGAACTCAGCCGCCGCCGTTTCGAGGAACTCGTCGCCGACGCCCTGGACTCCATCCCCGAGGAGCTGACCAGCCTGATCGACAACGTGGTCGTGACCGTGGAGGACGAGCCGCCCGAGCCCGGGCTGCTCGGGCTCTACGAGGGGGTGCCGCTGACCGAGCGCGGCGACGCCTACGCCGGGGTGCTCCCGGACCGGATCTCCATCTACTGGCGGGAGATCTGCGCGATGTGCGAGACGCCCGAGCAGGTCGTCGAGGAGGTGCGGGTGACCGTGGTGCACGAGGTGGCGCACCACTTCGGCATCGACGACGCGCGCCTGCACGAGCTCGGCTGGGGGTGAACGGACCCGGCCGCGACAACGAATACGCTACGAATTCCGGCGAACCGCTTGCGAAATCCGGCCCCGATCAGGGACTGTAGGTCATCGAATAGCGACCGAGAGTGACGCACACAGCGCACCACGAGGGAGTCGCCGGTGGGTGATCCGCACACGGGCCGCGACCGGCCCGACGGGCCGTCCGACTGGAAGAGCGCCTACGCCGAGGTCGTCAGAGTCCCCGAATTCCGCGCCCTGTGGCTCGCCCACGCCCTGTCCATGGCGGGCGGCTACCTGCTCAGCATCTCCGTCGTGCTGCTGGTCTACCAGCAGACCGCCTCCCCGCTGGCCGCGGGCGTCACCATCGCCCTGACCTTCATCCCGCAGGTACTCGCCGGGCCGCTGCTGTCGGGCCTGTCCGACCTGCTGCCGCGCCGGCGCGTGATGCTCGCCGCCGACCTGGCCCGGGCGGGCCTGGTGTTCGGCATCGGGCTGCCGGGGCTGCCGCTGTGGGCCATCTGGGGGCTGCTGTTCTGCTCGATCCTGCCGATGGTGCCGTTCGGCGCGGCGCGGGCCGCCCTGATGGCCGAGGTGCTGCGGGGGGAGCGGTTCGTGGCGGCCTCGGCGATCATCAACCTCACCTCGCACGTGGGCACCCTGGCCGGGCTGATCGCGGGCGGCTGGGTGGTGGCCGCGGTGGGGCCGAACGCGGCGGTGATGGTCAACGCCGGCACCTTCCTGCTGTCGGCGCTGCTCATCCGGCTGGGCGTGCGGGCGCGCCCGGCCCCGGTGGCGGCGCCGGGCGCGCCGGGGCCGGGGCTGTGGCGCACGACCCGGGACGGGGCGCGGCTGGTCTTCGGCGACCCGCGGCTGCGCACGCTGGCGCTGTTCGCCTGGCTGGCCGGGTTCTACATGGTCCCCTACGGGCTGGCGGGGCCGCTGGCCGACGCGGCCGGGGCGGGCGCCGGGGCCGCGGGGCTGCTGATGGCGGCGCCGTCGATGGGGGCGCTGGTCGGGGGGTTCGTGCTGACCCGGCTGATCGGGCCGCGCACGCGCATCCGGCTGATCGGGCCGCTGGCGGTGGGCGGGTCGCTGCCGCTGCTGGCCTGGTGGGCCGACCCGCCGCTGTGGCTGATGGCGGCGCTGCTGGTGGCCTCCGGCGCGCTGGCCGCCTACCAGCTGGTGGCCAACGCCGCGTTCGTCCTGTGCGTCCCCGACGAGGGGCGCGGGCTGGCGTTCGGCCTGGTCGCGGCGGGGCTGCAGGCCGCCCAGGGCGTGGGCATCGCGGTGGCGAGCCTGCTGGTGGAGGTGGCCGACATGAACACGGTGATCACCGGCGCGGGCCTGCTGGGCGTGGCGGGGGCGCTGGCGCTGGCCGCCCAGTGGGGGCGGCTGTCGAAGGAGACGACCACCCTGATGCGCGCCCCCGAGCCCACCGCTTGAGGGCCGCCTCCCCCGACCGTTCGCGCACCCGTCCCCGCAGGCCGTCCGCGCGGGTCACAGGTTGGACTGCTTGCCTTGGAAGTTGCGGATGACGTGCTCCAGGACAGAGGTGTCGGTGCCCTCCTCCGGCATGATCACCCAGGCGATGATGTAGAGCAGGATCCCGCTGCCGCCCAGGAGCGTGAACACCGCGAAGGCGAGGCGGACGATGTTGGCGTCGATCCCGACGAACTGGCCGATGCCCCCGCAGACGCCCGTCAGCATGCGCTGGCCGGTACTCCGCCGGAGTCGCTTCTTCCCGAAGTCGTTGTTCATGCTTCCAGCCTGCCCCCTGAGAGGGCCGGAGCACATCAGGTAGTCCCCTGGCCGTCCCCTGAGCCTGTCCCCTGACCCCTGGGGACGCCCCCGGAGGGACGCGCGCCTCCCTTGGTGTGCAGGCGATTCCGCCGCTGTGCGACCGTCGTGCGACTGAGGTAAAGTGAGCCGCGGTGACATGTGCCCAGGTGAACCGGGCGATGTCCCGGGCCCTTAGCTCAACTGGCAGAGCAGCGGACTTTTAATCCGCGGGTTCAGGGTTCGATCCCCTGGGGGCCCACCCACAAACGTGCAGGTCAGCGGGTCGAGCGGTGCCCTCCAGGGGCGGCGGGCACCCCACCTTCGGCTCCCCGTTCGCTCTTCAGCCGGGGCCGAGTTCGCGGCCGGCCCAGCGGACCGGTCGAACCGCGCCGCCCCTCTACACCCAGGGACACCCCCACGGGGCCGCCCCTGAACGCCCACCACTGCCCCATCAGGGGCGCTTTCCTTCGCTGCCGAACAGCCCACTCCACACCGGTCCCCGGGTGTCACGAGGCGCTCACTGGAAAGACCCGTTCTGCTCTCTGCCAGCCGGATGAGAGCCTTCCGGTGTCCCGATCCGGACATCACCACCGAGCCCCGTGTGAACGCTTCCCGTGTGTGCCTCCATGGCCCCCACCCGACCGTGACGGGAGGCCGAACCCCCTCATGCTGCCCGAGCCCGCCCAACTCGCCCAGGCCGGGGCCGCCGCCCTTGCCACCGCGGCCGGAACCCAGCCATGGGACTCCGCCCGCGTCCAGACCGGCTGTGGCGGGCGCGATGGGACCGTCGGGTGACCTGGGTGCCGACCGCACCTCGGGGCACAGCGGATGAACACGACCCCTACTTCGCCTCCTATACACCACTATCGAGCTTACGAAAACCGCAGTTCCACATCTACAATCTCCCGCTCTCCAACATTGACACTTTCCACTGAAGTCTCCTCACCCTCCAGACTCCCATAAATGTTCCAATCGCCAGGTTCAAGAACCAATGACCATTGACCATTCGATCCACTGAAGATCGCCCCTTCTAGAAGCAGAGGCGGATCGTCACCAACATACTCCTGCCGAATGAAGACGCCCTCCACAGGCTCCCCATCCGAGTCAAGCACCTTCCCTGACACTCGCACGCGATCCGATTTGCTCTCGCCGCTCCCCTTCGGGCGTTCAGCACTGCTCACGCCGTCCCCTTGCCCCCCACAGGCAACAGCAAGGGCAAGGATGGCCATCACCGCCCCTACCAAACGGGGCACCTGTCGGATTCTCATCACCACCACCAGTCAACCTGGGTTGGAGAGGCGACACCCCTCCAACCCAGATTATCACCAGACCCCTTTAACGGGCCTTCAATTCCCCGATCAGATTGAAGCGGTTCTCATCGATTCGGCTTGCGACATTCAAATCTTTTGTGCGGTCGTACCCCGAGTGAACACCCGATGCGCAGTACCCAGCGCACAGGTCACTCTCCTGCGAGTAGTACCTATACACAGGGGACCCACTTGACCCAGGCATTGTATCAATGTCATGGTCATACTGAAGACCTGGCAAGAGGGGATCGTAGACGCCCCCCTTCGCTTCCCACATTTCCCTTTTCTTGTCGCCCGGATACTGGGTGATGGTGGATGTTGGACCTTGCAGCGACCGCACAGTCCAAAAATAGCCCAACCAGCCGGTCGCCTCTCCAATAGTGCAGTCAAGCTTCACCGCACCGAAATCGTATTTACTCTCCCCATCGTGGACCCATCCATCCTGACTGAACAGTTGCCTTGCCCCACACTCACCAAATGGAGCCGCCGGGTCGTACCGGTCGTCATATGCAGGAGCCAGCCTAAAGGTGTCAGCTTCATAGAAATCGCCACTCCCCCCATCGGCAACGCAGTGGCCTGCCGTGACGACCAGATCCGGGCCAGCCATCCAACCGGTGCAGTACTCAACTCCATCATCGCCAGCATCACGGACCATGGACACCACAGTCGTGTAGGGATAGAAATCGGTCTCCACGCGATATCGGTCGTCCTCCTCGCCGATGATCTCGAATGGCTCGACGTCATTCGGAACAACTTCAGGTCGTTCCTCTGACGGCTGGTGCGCCCCGTAATCACTCAAGCTTTCCGGGGGTCCCGATCCTTTGTACCCAGAAGAGTAGCCGCCGTCCTTCTGAGTAGATTTCCTGACTGGCTCAGGGGTATAATCCGGATCACTGGAGACCAGTCGCCCCTTGGGGTCGTTCAGATCGGACTGAACCGACTGCTCTGCAACAGCTGGCGCGCTCACCCAAAATGCTAAGAGCGCAGTTATTGACGCAACGACAATATTAACATGCCACTTGTTCATGGGGGATTTCCTGGTCGAGGGTCAAGACATAGCCACGCTGTCACTCTTCCCACTCTGCAAGCAACTGCCCCGCGAGGCCGGACTCGGCCACTTATAATTCTTTAGCCACTTTTCCCTGGTCAGCCCTCAGGAGTTCGATCCGCCGTTACCGCTCGTGATCGGCAGGTGAACCCAGGCCGCGACGCCTCCAACCGCGCACCCGTCCAGGAAGAACAGCCACGCGAATGCGACTACATCCTTGGGCTCGCTCCGCATCCACGCAGAGTCACGAGCGAGCATGGATGCGGCTTATCACTCCAGCCGCACTTGGAGATCTCAGTTCAAGCATCCCCCCGCACATCAGACGGCCACCGCTGTGATCATGCAGGGCCCATTCAAGTTCCCAGGTGGTCGGGTTCCTACGAGGGCGTCTGAAAAGGGTCAGGGCGGTTCAGAGTGGAGGCAACCCCTGATGGGTGGAGGCCGACATGGCCGACCGCTCCTCATACCCCACCGACCTGTCCGACGCTGAGTGGGAGCTGATCGCCCCGCTGGTCCCCGGCCCCAAGCCCGGCGGGCGCCCGCCGGTGCACGAGCGCCGCGAGATCGTCAACGCCCTGACCTACTGGGTCAGGGCCGGGTGCGCCCGGCGGCTGCTGCCCCACGACCTGCCGCCCTGGAATACGGTCCACCACTACTGGCGGCTGTGGAGCATCCAGGGCCGCTGGGAACAGATCCTTCACCGCCTGCACGAACGCGAGCGGGTGCGCCTGGGGCGCGACCCGGAGCCCTCGGCCGGCGTCATCGACTCCAAGAACGCACGGGCCACCGACCGCGGTGGCCTGCACGGATATGACGGGGCGAAGAAGGTTCCCGGGATCAAGCGCCACATCATGGTCGAGGTGCTGGGAACCCTGCTGGTGGCCTGCGTGGGCCCGATGAGCACCGGCGACCGGGACGGGGCACGGGTGCTGCTGGCCAAGGCGGCGGCCCTGCTGCGGCGGCTGGCGCTGGTGTGGGCCGACCAGGGCTACACCGGCGAGCCTCTGGCCTCCTTCGCCCACCGCGTGGCCGGAGTGGCGGTGCACATCGTGCGCAGGCGCGACGGCGGGTTCGACCGGACCTGGGCGCCCGAGGGCCGCCCTCCGCCGCCGGTGCCCCGCTTCGCAATGGTACCGCGCAGGTGGATGGTGGAGCGGACCTTCGCCTGACTGGGAAAGTTCCGGAGCACCAGCAAGGACTACGAGCACCGGCCGCTGACCTCGGAGAACGTCCTCTACCTCGCGATGGGCCTGATCCTGGCGCGGCGCATGGCCCGATCCACCCCCTGGCCCTTTTCAGACGCCCTCTAGGAACCTGGGATGGCGATCGCTCCGCGTTCGCTCTGTGGTTGGGAACCAGCTCACTGCCTCCCGAACAGACCCCCCGGCCGAGGTTCTTGGGCGCGAGATGCTCGCACCGTGGCGATGTTCAGCGTGCGAGGGCCCCGCAGCTTCGGTAAGAGTGGGCGGTACGGAAGGCGTCCATACCGGGGCAAAAACACCATAAGATAGCAGACCGATCGGCAGAGCAGCGGACTTTTAATCCGCGGGTTCAGGGTTCGATCCCCTGGGGGCCCACACTCTTCGACCAGGCGTTCCGCCCTTCCAGGCGGGGCGCCTTACTTGGTTCCGGCCGTGGTCGGCCCGGCACCGGGTACGGGCGGTGTCCGGGCTCGGCAAGGGATTGGCCAGGCGCGGAGCGGCGGGGCGGTTCTGTCGGTCGGCGGTGCGACGCTGGGGGCCTGGGCCTGGTCGGATCTAGGAGGGACCGATATGACTGCGCGGCTCAACCCGTACATCAGCTTCGCGGGCAACGCCCGGCAGGCGATGGAGTTCTACCGGGACGTGTTCGGCGGTGAGCTGTCGATCAGCACCTACGGCGAGTTCGCGCCGCCGGGGACGCCCGGGGCGGACAACATCATGCACTCCATGCTGGAGACCCCGCAGGGCTTCGTGCTCATGGGCTCCGACGCGCCTCCCGGGAACGAGCACCGGCCCGGCAACGACGTGTCGGTCAGCATCAGCGGCGACGACGACGAGGCCCTGCGCGGCTTCTGGGAGCGGCTGTCCGAGGGCGGCGACGTGCAGGTGCCGTTCGAGAAGCAGATGTGGGGCGACGTCTTCGGCATGTGCACCGACCGCTTCGGTGTGACCTGGATGGTCGACGTGGTCGACACGAGCGGCGCCTGAGGGGCGCTGACGGGCGAAGAGTCTTCCCGGGACGGCCTCCGGTCCCCTCATGGGGACGGGGGCCGTTCTCCTGTCTCCGACCGCCCGACCCGACTGTGACGTAGGCCACAGCCTGGTTCGGCGCGGGAGTGAACCGGTGGCCGCGGGGGAGCGTGTTGACTCGTGTGAGGGAAAGCGGGCGGCGGCGCGGCAGGCGCACCGGCAGCGCGCGAGCGGCCGCCGGCGCCGCCCCTCCGGCCCCTCTCGACCCAACCCCC
Source organism: Nocardiopsis endophytica (assembly GCF_027706725.1). Lineage (GTDB taxonomy): Bacteria > Actinomycetota > Actinomycetes > Streptosporangiales > Streptosporangiaceae > Nocardiopsis_A > Nocardiopsis_A endophytica. Next base: position 135,754 of record NZ_JAQFWQ010000001.1, on the reverse strand, counting down.
CGCTCGGGAAAGAGAGCCATGGATAAGACTTCCGTCACGACGACCCGTGCCCGCACCACCCGTCTCGCGGTCGGCCTCGGTGCGAGCGTCCTCCTCGCCGCCGGGCCCATCGCCGCGCCCGCGCAGGCGGCGGCCGCGGAGGACGGCGCAGGTGCGGCCGACGTCTGCACCTCGGAGAAGCGGCCCGAGGTCGCCGCGGAGCTCTCCGCGAAGATCCAGGAGGTCGCCCAGAGCCGCGAGGGCGACGTCTCCGTCGGGGTGTCCGCCTTCGGCGGCGACCTCACCTGCGGCTACCAGCCCTCGAAGGAGTACTTCGCGGCCAGCTCCGGCAAGGTGCTGCTGCTCACGACGCTGCTCCGGCAGACCATGGACGAGGGCCGCGACCTCACCGCGGAGGAGAAGGAGCTCACCGAGAAGATGATCACGGTGTCGGACAACGACGCCACGATCGAGCTCAAGGAGATGGTCGGCAAGCAGCGGATGCAGGACTTCCTCGACATGGCGGGGATGGACGACACCAAGCTGCACGAGACCAACGCCATCGGCCTGATGAAGATCAACGCAGCCGACGAGATCACCCTCCTCGAACTCATCTCCCAGGAGAACGAGATCCTCGGCGACGAGCAGCGCGCCTACGCCGCCGGGCTGATGAACTCGGTGATCGAGGAGCAGCGCTGGGGCGTCACCGCCGGCGCGCCGGAGGATGCCGAGTCGCACGTCAAGAACGGCTGGCTGCCCTACGACAACACCGACGTGTGGCGGGTCAACAGCATCGGCTACTTCACCGGCGCCGAGGCCGGCACGTACCACATGGTCGTGCTCACCGACCACAACGACGGCATGCAGTACGGGGTCGACACGATCGAGTCCGTCGCGGTCGAGGTGAACTCCGCGATCAACGGCGGCGGCACCGCGATCACGCCGCGCAGCACCGCGCCGCGCGACATCGACACCGCTCCGGACGGGTCCGACAGGGCCTGACCGGCGGACCCCGGCCTCCGGGCCGTCGGCCCGGGCGGCGGATCCAGACGAGCGGCCCTACACCGGAAGCGCGGGTGTAGGGCCGCCCCCGTCGGCGTCACGTCTCGGGGATCTGTGTGTAGCGGGTCGCGACGCGCCTGCACGCCTTGAGGAGTTCGGGCGGGCGGACGTCCGTGAGGTCGGTGTCGAACGTCGCCAGGAGCCCGGCGATGCCCGCCCACGACCAGGCGCCGACCGTCAGGCGGCAGTGATCGGCGTCCACGTGTTCCACCACGGATCCTCCGGGAGCCCATCGGGCCACGGTGCTCGCGGGCAGGTCGAGCCGCGCGCTCCCCGTGCACGGCCACGGCGCAGGGGTGTCGCCGCGGTCGTGGCTGCTCATCACGAAGAGCGCGAGATCGCCCCCGGGCACGTCGCGGTGACCGAAGCGCAGGGTCGTGGGGCGCGGGCGCAGCCGGTCCACGCGGTGGACCCGCCACTCGTCGCCGTCCAGGTCGTAGACGACGACGTACCACCGCCCCGCCCACACGACCAGGTGATGGGGCTCGATGCGTCGGGCGGCCGCGAAGTCGTCGTCGGTCGGGTCGGGCCGGGTCCCGTCGGGGCGCAGGACTTCGGCCACGAGGACACGGCGCTGCCTCACAGCGGCCCCCACGGCGCTGAGCTCCGCCGGGTCGATGGGCGGCCCAGGGAACTCCCAGTGGTTCCTCAGCCGCGTCACCCGTAGCGACTCCATCGCGGCCCTCAGCGCTTCGGGCACCGCCTGCTGCACGGTGGCCAGCGCCCGTGCGGCGTCGTCCTCCAGTCCGAACAAGGTGGTGGGCGCGGTCTGCAGCGCGACGGCGGTCGCCAGCGCCTGATCGTGGTCGAACAGCAGCGGCAGGCTGTGCCCGGTGCCGAGCCGGTACCCGCCGTCGGGGCCGTGAACGGTCGTGATCGCGTAGCCGAGCCCGCGCAAGGTCTCCACGTCGCGGCGGACCGTGCGCCCGCTGACGCCGAGCCGTTCGGCGAGCTCGCGCAGCGGCCACTGCCGGCGCGATCCCAGCAGGGACAGCAGCCGCAGCGCTCGATGTGAGGTCCTCGCCATCGCCCCATCCTCACACCCGTACCGGACACTCGGTGTCCACCACCGGTGCCACTGTTCGGCTCGCACACGTGATCACCAGGCACGGGAGGACGGATGGGCATGCGCGTCGTCGTGGTCGGAGGCGGCATCGGAGGGCTCGCGCTGGGGGCGGGGCTGCGCCGCCGCGGGCATCGGGTGGCGGTGTTCGACCGCGACACCGACGTGGCCGCGACCGGCGGCTATCACATCACCCTCGACCGGCGGGCCCAGTCGGCGTTGGAGCGGTCGGTGGCGCCGGAGGTCGTGCGGCGGCTGCTGGCGTCGGCGTCCGCGCTGCGGCTGCGGGGGCGGGACGCCTTCTGGGACCGCCGCGGCCGCCTGCTCGGACACGGCCCGGACCTGGCCGACAGCGGGAGTGTCGACGTCGACCGCATCACGCTGCGGACGCTGTTGGCCGACGCGGTCGGTGAGGACCTGGAACTCGGGCGGGAGGTGTCGGGGGTCGACCGCGACGGGCACGGGACGCCGCGGGTGGCGTTCGCCGACGGGACGCGGGTCACCGCGGACCTCGTGGTGGGCGCGGACGGCGCCCATTCGGTCGTCGCCCGGCACCTGGCGGCGGGCCCCACCAACCGCCCGGCCGGCATCATCGGGTTCTGCGGCCGCACCCGGCGCGCCGACCTCGGCCCGGCTGAGCGGCGGCGCCTCGGGCCGCGCTCGTCGACGGCGGTCGCCCCGCGCGGCACCGCGCTCTACGCCGGGTTCCACGACCCGGTCGGCAACGCCGCACTCGACGCCCCTGAGCTGCGGATGTCGGTCACCACCGAACCCACCTACATCTGGGGCGCGATGCTCCCCGAGTCCGCCCGGACCGATCCCCTGCGCGGCCTGATCGGCGCCGGACTACAGGCCGCACTCCTCAGCCGCTTCCGCAGTCACGGATGGGCGGAGAGCACGCTGGAGGTGATCGCCCGCGCCGACCCCGCGAGCATCGCCGCGTTCCGGTTCAACGCCGCATCGACCCGCGCCGCCGACCTCGCGCCGTGGAGCCCGGGCCGCATCACCGCCCTCGGCGACGCCGTCCATGCCGTGCCGCCCACCGCGGGTATGGGGGCGGGCGCCGCCATCCGCGACGCCGCCGACCTGCTCGACCGACTCGACCGGCTCGACGGGGCGGCGGACGGCGGCACCGCCGCGCTCGACGACGCCCTGACCGACGCGGTCGGTCGCTTCGAAGCCGGGATGCGCGAACGCGGCAGCGAAGTCCTCACCCTGGGCATGAGGCCCGTCCGCTGGATCCTCGCCACCGACACCCTCATCGGCGCCGCAGCCACGACGGTGGCCGCCCCGGTCCTCGCCGCGGCCGCATCATGGTCGGGCCGCTTCGGCCGGAGGCCCTCAGAGGGTGCGGGCGAACAGGTCCAGTAGGGCCTTCCAGTGGCGGTCCGCGGCCTCAGGGGCGTAGGCCTCGGTGTCGGCCATCGTGAATCCGTGGTCGGCCCCCGTGTAGACCTCGGCCGTGTGGCGTACCCCGGCCGCGGACAGGGCCTGGGCCAGGCGCTCCTGCTGCTCGGGCGGGTTGGCCGGGTCGCCGTCGGCGTGGCCGAAGTACAGCTCGGCCGTGATCCGGTCCGCCAGCAGGTGCGGGCTGCCGGGGTCCTCGGTCGCGAGTCCGGCCGCGTGGAAGCCCGCGGCGGCGGCGACCCTCCCGGGGTGCCTCCCCGCGGTGATCAGGGCCAGCCGGGCGCCCATGCAGTAGCCGACCGTGCCGACGGGGCGGCCGTCGGTCTCGGGCCGGGCCTGCAGCCAGGCCAGGTAGGCCTCGGCGTCGGCGGTGACCGCCTCCTCGGTGAGGTCGCCCATCATCGGGAAGAGCTTCGCGAACAGCGCCTCGCGGCCCTCGTCGGCGATCTTGTCGGGGAGGTCGACCACCGGGGCGCGGCCGTGCCGGTAGAAGACGTTCGGGGCCAGCACGGCGTAGCCCGCCCCGGCGATGCGGTCGGCCATGGCGCGCAGCTGCGGCCGCACGCTGAACGCGTCCATGTAGAGGAGCACCGCGGGGTGGGCGGCCCCGTCGCCGGGGTGGGTGTAGTAGGCATCCGCCGTTCCGTCGGGAGCGGGGATGTCGACGGTCGTTCCGTGCGCTTCGGACATGATGCCGTTCCTTGCCTCAGGGTGGATCGGAGTTCCGCCGTGGACCCTATGGCCCCGCTCCGGCCCCGTGAACCGGCCACGCAGGGCTGTCAGCCCGCGCGCTGGAGGGCGTTGTCCAGCAGGACCTCCGCCGCCGCGCGCGCGTGGCGGCCGTAGTCCGGGTCGTCCAGCACCATCGCGCGGCCGGCGGCTCCGTCCGCCAGGGTCACGAGCTGTTCGGCGAGTTCGGCGGGCTCTCGGCAGCCCAGTTCCGCCACGAGGCCGGCCACCAGGCGCACCATGAGCAGTTTCCGTTCGCGGGCGTAGGCGTGGACCGCGCTCCGCGGGTCGGGGAACTCGGCGGCGGCGTCGATGTACGGGCAGCCGCGCACCGGGTCCGTGTCGTCGGGGGGAAGGACGAACAGTGCGAGGACGCGCTCCCTCGCCGGCATGTCCTCGCGGGTCAGCACGCCCTCCAGGGTGCGCCCCGTCGAGGCGAGCTCCTGCAGGTGGGCGAGGACCAGATCGCTCTTGGTCCGGAAGTGCGCGTAGAGGGTGCGCTTGGAGACCGGCGCCTGCTCGGCGACCTGCTCCATGCCGGTCGCGTTGATCCCCTGGGCCGCGAACAGCCGGGCGGCGGCGGCCAGGATGCGTTCGCGCCCTCCGCGCCCCTGCCGCCGGGGCGCCGTCGTCACGGTGCTCATGCCGCAAGTGTACGCATCCGTTTACTTCAAACGGACGGGACCGCTATAGTCCCTTCCGAAGTAAACGAAAGTGTTTACCTAATCGAGGAGAGCCCCATGAGCGAGCCGGCCTTCACCGAGCTGAGCGGCTACGCGGAGAAGCTGATCCGCGGGCGCCACGCGACACGCGCGTTCCGCCCCGACCCCGTGCCCGACGACACCGTGCGCGCGGTCTTCTCCCTGGCGGGCAGCGCGCCGTCCAACTCCAACGCGCAGCCCTGGCGGGTCGAAGTGGTCGGCGGCGCGAGGCGCGAGCGCCTGGCGCGGGCCCTACAGACCGCCCACGCCGAGCGGCGCACCTCGGTCGACCTCCCCTACTCCGAGGACATGTACACCCGCGTCCACCAGGAGCGGCGGGCGGCCTTCGGCGCCGGGCTGTACGGGGCCCTGGGCATCGTCGCCGACGACCATGCGGCGCGCGCCGCCTACGACGCGGAGAGCCTGCGCTTCTACGGCGCACCGCACGCCGCGTTCCTGTTCGTCACGGGCGACGGCGGGCCACGGCTGGCCGCCGACGTCGGCGCCTACATGCAGACGCTGCTCCTGGCCATGGCCGCCTACGGCGTGGACAGCTGCCCGCAGGGACTGCTCAGCTTCTACGCCGACACCGTCAGGGACGAACTCGGCGTCACCGAAGGGCGGCTGCTGGTGGGCGTCTCCTTCGGCTACGCCGACGAGGACGCACCCGTGAACCGGGTCGCCACCGGGCGGGCCGCCCTCGAAGCGACCACCGCCTTCCACTCCTGAGCCGCGGGCCGCCACGGGGTAGGGCCACCCCTACCCGGGTCGTGCGTCTGGCCCCATTGGGGGCCGCCTCCCGGATCCGTAGCTTCGGTGGGCGTCGAATCCCTCCGGAAACGGGAGCAGGACCGTGGAACCACGACCCGATACGGGCGCAGCGGCGGCAGGGCCCGTGGCGCTCAAGGACCGAGCACTCGCCCCCGACCTCGCGCGCGGGTTCATGCTCCTGTTCATCGCCCTGGTGAACGCGAAGTTCTTCCTCACGTCCCCCGACACGGTGGTGACCGCGGCCGACAAGGCGGTCGAACTCGTCCGGTCGACGCTCGTCGACGCGCGGGCCATCCCGCTGTTCTCGCTGCTCTTCGGCTACGGGGCGGTGCAGATCATCCGTCGGTTGGACGGCCCGGACGGCGGATGGCGCGAAGCACGGGGCCTGCTTCGGCGCCGGGGCGCATGGATGGTGCTGATCGGCCTGGCGCACGCCGTGCTGTTCCTGCCCGTCGACATCATCGGCGCCTACGGCCTCGCGCTGCTGCTGTTCGTGCCGCTGCTGCGCCTGAAGGACCGGGCCCTGCTGTGGGCGGCGGCGGGGACCGCCGCCGGGTCGATCGCCGTGACCCTGGCCCTCATGGCGGCGCTCCCGGTCGGGGACGACGGCTCGGTCCAGGCCGGGTCCCTGGTGCAGGACCGGTTCACCGCCGCGGCCTCCGAGCGCTTCTCCGAGTGGCTCCTCTACACCCCCTACACGATGCTCCTGGTGGTCCTGCCTCCGATGCTGGTGGGGGTCTGGGCCGGACGCCGCCGGATCCTGGAGGAGCCCGCGCGGCACCGCCGGCTCCTGTCGGCCACGGCCGCGGCCGGGCTGGCGGTCGCGGTGGCGGGTGGGCTCCCCGGCGCGCTCGTCTGGTCGGGGCTGTGGACGGGGGCGGCGCCGGGCACCGCGGCCGTGCTCGGCCTCGTGCACGACGCCACCGGGTGGGCCGGGGGGCTCGGCTGGGCGGCGCTGATCGCGCTGGCCGCCCTGGCGCTGGGTGAGCGCCGCGGCGCGGTGGCAGGGGCGGTCCAGGCCGTCGGCCAGCGGTCGATGACCTGCTACCTGATGCAGTCGGTAATCTTCTCCGCCGTCTTCGCGCCCTACGCGCTGGGCATGAGCGCGCACCTCGGGACGGCGGCGGCCGCGGCGGTGGCCGCCGCGACCTGGTCGGCGACGGCCTTCGCCGCCGCCCTCATGCACGCGCGCGGCGTCCGGGGCCCGGCGGAGACCCTCCTGCGCCGGCTGGCCTACGGCGCCCGGCCGCGGCGGCCGCGACGAACGGACGCCTGAGGGGCCGACGAAGGGAGGCGGTCGGGCGCCCGCCACCGACTTCCGAACGAGCCGAAAACCGGTCATCCGGCCGAGGAGGCGGCCGGTGCCCGGTTCCTAGCGTGGAGGGGACGTCGAAACCGAACGGATTGGACTCCCCGCTGATGCCCGCCCTCGATGCCGCACCGGCCGCCGACCTCCTCGCCCAGTACGGGGGCATCGCCCTCATCCTCGTCGCCGGGCTCGCCGTCCTGGCCTACTTCGTCCTCATCATCGCGGCCTTCCTCGGCAGCCTGACCTCGCGGCTCGACGTCGGAATGAAGCTCGTGTGGGCGATCTTCATCATCTGCGCGCCGTTCCTCGGCGCCGTGTGCTGGTTCCTCATCGGCCGCAGGAGCGCGGCCGCCACGGCCCGGTGACGCCGGGGCCCCGGCACCGCACAGCGGATCGGCCGCCGGCTCCGCCGGCGGCCGACCGGAGGGCAGGGGCGCTAGTACCCCAGGTCCTTCTGCTCGGTGACCAGGCGGCCCGCGATGTGCAGGTTGCCCCCGGAGTCGAGGACACCGATGACCTTCTTCGTCCTGCCGTGGTAGGTCGTGAAGTAGATCTTGTCCGCCTCCTGGGAGCTGGACAGGTTGGTGTTCACCGACAGCTCGATGCTCACCGGCGAGCTGATGACCACGTCCTTCTTGGGCGAGCCCGGGTAGACCCGGTTCGGCTCCAGCCGGACGCGTCCGTGGGTCTCCCCTTCGGGCCAGTCCGTCGCCAGTCCGAGGTCGAGTTCCGCCATGACGCCTCCCGATCGAATTCCGCGGGCGGCCCCTCCACCCCCGGAGCCGCCGCCACCTGCACGGAGGCCGTCCTGCATGGAGACCAGGGGGACATTCCCGCATTCCCGTGAGAGAACCGTTCCGGCCGGACCATGGTGATTTCCCCCGAAACGGTGCAACACTCGGAAATCTATATGAGCCACCCGAACCCACCTATAAGCCGTTAAGGCCCTCATCAACGACCAACGGAGCCTGGACCGCCCGCTTCCTGTCTGGTACAGCCCGCACCCCGGCCGAGCGCCGGGGACGGCGGCGCACTCTGTGGGCCCCTTGTGGTTATCTCGACTCCATGAGTGTTGAGATGACACGCTTCCTCCGGCTCCTGGACGCGCTTCCCGAGGTGGCGCACAAGGAGACCGCCCAGTGGACCAACTTCACGGTCCGCGGCAAGAACTTCGGGTACCTGTGGCCCCGCACGCGGACCGTCGGGCTGAAGCAGACGCTCTCCGAGCAGCTCGCGCTCGTGGCCGAGCGGCCCGACGTGTTCGAGGTGCAGTTCACCGCCGGGGGCTTCGGCTGGGTCGTCGTCCACCTCGACAAGATCGACCTGGACGAGCTGAGCGAACTCGTCCTGGAGGCCTGGCGCCTGTCGGCCCCCGACGACCTGCTGGAGAACCTCCCCTCCCCTGAGGACCTGGTGGAGCACTAGAGCGGCGCGCGCTCGGTACGCTTCCCTGGGACGATCCACCACGGCGGGGAGGAAGCGCGGACCTTGGGCGCGAGACTGATGGCGCGGACGCTGCGCGGGCTCGAAGAGGTCTCCGCCCGGGAGATCGAGGAGCGCGGCCTGGGCACCGTGGAGCGGCTGCGCCACCGCGAGGTCTGGTTCTCCTCCGAGGACCCCGGCCCCCGCCTGCTCGACCTGCGCACCGTCGACGACGTCTTCCTGCTCGCCGCGGCGCTGGAGGGCATCGGCCACACCAAGGCCGAGCTCGACCGCTTCCCCGGGCCCGCGCGCGCCGCCCCCTGGCGCGACCTGTCGGCCCTGCGCGGCCGCTGCGGCGGCCCGTCCTCACCGACGCGCATCGACGTGGTCGCCTCCTACCTGGGCAAGCGCAACTTCAACCGCTACGACATCGAGGACGCCGTGGGCCGGGAGGCCTCCGACGTGCTGGGCCTGCCCTACGTCTCGCGGCGCGAGGGGCGGCCGCCCGAGGGCGGCGAGCCCTTCCCCATCCGGGTGACGCTCGAAGGACCGGAGGCCGCCCTGGCCGTCCGGCTGACCGGCCGGCCGATGCACCGCCGCGCCTACAAGCAGGAGTCGGTGCCGGGGACGCTGCACCCCCCGCTCGCCGCGGCGATGGCCCGGCTCGCGGGGGTTTCCGGACTCGCCCCCGGCGCGCGCGTGCTCGACCCGACCTGCGGCACCGGCACCCTCCTCATCGAGGCCCGGCGCCTCGCTCCCGGGGCGCACCTGCTCGGCACGGACGCCGACCCCGACGCGCTCCGCGGGGCCGCGGCGAACTCCGCCGACGCGGCGGCGGAGGACCCGGCGGCCGGGAAGGGCGCGCCCATCGCCTACGCGCTCGCGGACGCCGGGCGCCTCCCCCTCGCCGACGGGACCGTCGACCGCGTCGTGGGCAACCCGCCCTGGGGCCTCCAGGTGGAGCCGCACGGCTCCCTGGCCCGGCGCCCCAAGCGGTACTTCGGGGAGGTCCAGCGGGTGCTCGCGCGCGACGGCGGCCGGGCCGTGCTGCTCCTGCACGACCCCGACGCGCACCTGCCCCTCGCCGCGTCCGTCGGCCTGCGCGTCCGCGACTCGTTCACGGTCAGCCTGTTCGGCACGCACCCCTCAGTGGTGGCATTGGAGCGCTGAACCCCCGTTGCCCCCATTGCGCACGCGTGGCGCCGGGGTTAGCATCACCGCAATCGAAGCGCTTCGACAGCGTCGATCCGGCACCGTCGAAGGGCCCACCCGTGAGGAGGTGGAGGGGTGCCCGTGTCCATCGCCGACGTCGCCCGGCACGCCGGGGTCTCCCCCAGCACCGTCTCCTACGTCCTCAGCGGCAAGCGCTCCATCTCCGAGGACACCCGCCGCCGGGTCCGGGAGAGCATCCAGGTCCTGGGCTACCGGCCGCACGCCGGCGCCCGCGCGCTGGCCAGCAGCCGCTCCAACACCCTCGCCCTGGTCGTGCCGCTCCGCTCGGACGTGCACGTCCCCGTCGCCATGCGGTTCGCCGTGTCGGTGGTGACCCGCGCCCGCGACCTCGACCACGACGTCCTCCTGCTCACCCAGGCCGAAGGCGCCGACGGGCTGCGCCGGGTCGCCGGGTCCTCCATGGTCGACGCGATCATCGTGATGGACGTGGAGATCGACGACGCCCGCATCCCCGTGCTGCGCGAGCTGGCCCTGCCCGCGGTGCTCATCGGCGTCCCCGCCGACACCGACGGCCTGGCCTGCGTCGACCTGGACTTCACCGAGGCCGGCCGGATCTGCGTGCGGCACCTGGCCGCGCTGGGCCACCGGCGCCTGGCCTTCGTCGGCGAGCCCCCCGCCGTCTACGAGCGCCGCACCGGCTTCGCCGAGCGCACCCTGGCCGGGTTCCGGGAGGCCGCCCGCGAGCTGGGCGGCCCCGCCCCCGCGGTGCTGCCGTGCGAGCAGACCCGCGCCGCCGCCGAACGGGCCGCCGCGGACCTGCTGCGCGACCACCCGGAGACGACCGGCCTGGTGGTGCAGAACGAGGCCGCCGCCGAACCGCTGGTCGCCGCGCTGCGCGCGGCGGGCCGGTCGGTGCCCGGCGACCTGTCCGTGGTGGCCATCGGCGCCGACGACGTCGCCGCGGCCGTCACCCCCGCGCTCTCCTCGGTCGGCCTGCCCGCCGAGGAGCTGGCCGAACGCGCCGTCGACCTGGCCGTCCGCGGCCTGGACGGCGGCACCCCCACGGGCGTCACCCTGCTCCCGCCGACCCTCGTGGACCGCTCCAGCACCGCGGCGCCCCCGCGCCGCGCCTGACCCGACCGCCCGAGCCCCGTCCCCCGACACCGCCCCGCCGCCCTCCGCCCGCTCCGGACCGCCCGCGCCCTGGAGGGCACGGTGCGAACGGCGTCATCGAAGCGATTCGACTCCCTGGAGGTCCCCGTGCCCCGCCCCGTGACCCCCCGCACCGCGCGCCCCGCCGCCTGCGCGCTGCTCTGCGCGGGCCTGCTCGCCACCGCCTGCTCCCCCTCCTCCGACGAGGGCGACGCCTCGGTCCTGACCTCGCTGGACTACAACATCTCCGAGCCGCAGAACGCGGCCACCGCACAGATGCTGGAGGCCTGCGCCGAGCAGGCCGGCGTCACCGTCGAGCGCGAGGAGCTGCCGCGCGAGCAGCTCATGCCGCGCCTGCTGCAGGGCGCCTCCCAGCAGGAGCTCCCGGACCTGATGCTCATCGACAACCCGGACCTGCCGCAGGTGGCCGCCACCGGGGCGCTGCTGCCGCTGGAGGAGGCGGGCGTGTCCACCGACGGGTTCTACCCCTCGGTGCTGGAGGCCGGGACGCACGACGGCACCCTCTACGGCATCGCGACCGGAGTGAACGGGCTGGCGCTGTTCTACGACACCGCGAAGCTGGAGGACGCGGGCGTCGAACCGCCTGAGACCTGGGACGACCTGCGGTCCGCCGCAGAGGAGCTGACCTCGGGCGACACCAACGGCCTGGCGTTCTCGGCGATCGGGCACGAGGAGGGCACCTGGACGTTCGAGCCCTTCTTCTGGTCCAACGGCGCCGAGCTGACGCAGGTCGACTCCCCCGAGGCGGTGGAGGCCCTGGAGCTGTGGGCGGACCTGGTCGAGGAGGGCCACGTCTCCCAGTCGGCCGTCAACTGGACCCAGGCCGACGTGAAGGACCAGTTCGTCGGCGGCAGGGCCGCGATGATGGTCAACGGCTCCTGGCAGCTCCCGGTCCTCGCCGAGGAGGACGTGGACTACGGGGTGGTGCCGCTGCCCGTCCCCGAGGCCGGGACCGAGCCCGCGCCCCCCATGGGCGGCGAGGTGTGGGCGGTCGCGCGCAACGGCGAGGAGCGCGAGGCCAAGGCCGTCGAGGTGCTGCAGTGCCTGCTCACGGACGAGAACATGACCGAGTGGGCCGAGCTCAACGCCTATGTGCCGGGCAAGGAGGAGCTGGCGCAGGCGCTCGCCGAGGAGGACCCCGGCATGGCGCCGTTCGTCGAGTCGGTTCCCAGTGCGCGCTCCCGCACCGCCGAGCTAGGTGAGGACTACCCGGAGGTGTCCTCCGCCCTCGCCGACGCGATCCAGTCCGTGCTCGCCGGCGACGCGGAGCCCGACGAGGCGCTCTCCCAGGCGCAGGAGTCCGTCCCCGCGTCCTAGGGAGAAGACCACCCATGCCCTCGCACCGCCTCAGGGGCGCCCTCTTCCTGGCGCCGCTCGTCCTGTACATCGCCGTCTTCTTCGGCTACCCGCTGGCCACCAACGTCGGGATGTCCTTCCGGGAGTACACCGCCGCGTCGTTCTACACCGGCGAGGCGCCCTTCACCGGCCTGGACAACTACGCCCGGCTGCTCGGGGACCCGCTCTTCGCCAAGACGCTCGGCAACACCGTCCTGTTCACCGTGGGCTCGCTGGCGTTCCAGTTCGGCATCGGCCTGGCGCTGGCCGTGTTCTTCCAGCGCCGCTTCCCCCTCAACGGGGTGCTGCGCTCGCTGCTGCTGGTGCCGTGGCTGCTGCCGCTGGTGGTGTCCGGGACCGTGTGGCGCTGGATCTACGACCAGGAGTACGGCGTGCTCAACCAGGCCCTCCTGGGGCTGAGCGGCGCCGTGGAGCGGCTGACCGGGTGGGCGCCCCTGGGCGGCGAGGGCATCGCCTGGCTCTCCAGCACCGACATGGCGCTGACGTCGGTGGTGATCGCGAACGTGTGGGTCGGCATCCCGTTCAACATGGTCATCCTCTACGGCGGCCTGCAGAACATCCCCCGGCACCTGTACGAGGCCGCGGAGCTCGACGGCGCCGGGCCCTGGCAGCGCTTCCGGCACATCACCTGGCCGCTGCTGCGCCCGGTCACGGCGGTCGTGCTGATGCTCGGCCTCGTCTACACCCTCAAGGTCTTCGACGTGATCATGGTGCTCACCAACGGCGGGCCCGCCAACGCCTCGCACACCCTGACCACCTGGTCGTACCAGATCTCCTTCACCGAACTGGACTTCGGCACGGGCGCCGCCGCGGGCAACGTCCTCATCCTCATCGCGCTCGTCTTCGCCCTGGTCTACCTGCGCTCCGGACGCACCGCCGACGAAGGGGGAGCACGATGACCACCGCCCGGTCCGCGCGCACGACGGTGGCCGCGCTGCTCATCGTGGGCGTCCTGCTGTTCCCGCTGTACTGGATGGTGAACGCCTCCCTGCAGCCGTCCAGCGCGCTGCTGGAGACGCCGCCGCGCCTGCTCCCCCTGGGGGGCACGCTCGACGGCTACACCGAGGCGCTCTCCGGCCAGGGCGGCGCGCTCCTGAACAGCACGATCGTCGCCGCCGGCACGGTCCTGCTGACGCTGGCCGTGGCCGTCCCCGCCGCCTACGCGCTGAGCCGCTTCTCCCTCCCGGGAGGGCGCGCCGTGCTCTTCGCGCTGCTGCTGGTGCAGATGATCCCGGGCATCGTCATGGCCAACTCGCTGTACGCGGTCATGAACACCACCGGGATCCTCAACACCTACGCGGCGATGATCCTGGCCGACTCCACGCTGGCCGTCCCCTTCGCCGTCCTCATCCTGCGCGCCTTCATGGTGACCATCCCGCGCGCGCTGACCGAGGCCGCCGAGGTGGACGGCGCGGGCCCGCTGCGCGTGCTCGTGTCCATCATCCTGCCCGTGAGCCGGAACGCCGTCATCACCTCCGGCCTGTTCGCGTTCCTGTTCGCCTGGGCCGACTTCCTGTTCGCCGTCACCCTCAACAAGGACGACGCGATGCAGCCGGTGACCGTCGCGATCTACCGGTTCATCGGCGCCCACACCGCCGACTGGAACGGGGTCATGGCCACCGGCGTGATCGCCTCCGTGCCGGCGGCGGTCCTGCTCGTCGTCGCCCAGCGCTACGTCGCCGCCGGGGTCACCGGCGGCGCCCTCAAGGACTGACACCGCCTCACCCGCCTTACCGCCTTATGGAAAGGACAGCGCGTGTTCCACGAGATCGACGGGGGAATCGAATGGCGCGGCGGCCACCAGGTCGTCCGGGTCGAGGCCTGGGGCCGGGACGCGGTCCGCGTGCGGGCCGGCCTGTACGGCCTGATCGACGGCCTTCCCGGAGCGCTGGGTCCGCGCCCGGACCACGACGCCAAGACGGTGGTCGCCGATGACCGCGCGGTGCTGTCCAACGGCGCCGTCACCGTCGAGGTGGGCGCGGACGGGCTGCTGCGCTTCCTGCGCGGCGGGACGGCCGAGGAGCTGTTCGCCGAGGAGCGCGCCCACTTCTGGTGGCCCGGGCCGCGTGCGTTCACCTCGACCGGCAACGGCTACTACCGCATCGAGCAGCGGTTCCGCGCCTATGAGGGCGAGCGCCTCTTCGGCCTCGGGCAGCACACCCACGGCCTGCTCGACCAGAAGGGCGCCGTCGTCGACCTGGTGCAGCGCAACGCCGAGGTGACGATCCCGTTCCTGGTGTCCTCCCGCGGATACGGGGTGCTGTGGAACAACCCCGCGATCGGCCGGGTGGAGCTGGCCGAGACCGGCACCCGGTGGGTGGCCGACAGCGCGCGGCAGATCGACTACTGGGTGACCGCCGGCCGCCCGGCCGACGTGCTGGCCCGCTACGCCGACGCGACCGGGCACGCGCCGGAGCTGCCCGAGTGGGCGTCCGGGTTCTGGCAGTGCAAGCTGCGCTACAAGACCCAGGAGGAGCTGCTGGAGGTCGCGCGCGAGTACAAGCGGCGCGGCATCCCCCTGTCGGTGATCGTCTCGGACTTCTTCCACTGGAGCCACCTGGGCGACTGGAGGTTCGACCCCGAGGAGTGGCCCGACCCTGCGGCCATGGTCCGGGAGCTGCGGGAGATGGGCACCGAGCTGATGGTGTCGGTGTGGCCGTCGGTCAGCCCGCTCAGCGAGAACTACAAGGAGATGATGGGCGCCGGGCACCTGGTCGCCACCGAGCAGGGGCCGCCCGTGCACGCCGACTGGGCGGAGAAGGGCGTCGACGGCCACGTCCAGGTGTCGTTCTACGACGCCACCAACCCCGAGGCCCGCCGGTACGTGTGGGAGAAGGTCCGGGACAACTACCACTCCCTGGGCATCCGCGTGTGGTGGCTGGACGCGTGCGAGCCGGAGATCAGGCCCGGCCACCCGCAGAACCTGCGCTACCACGCCGGTCCGGGCACCGAGGTCGGCAACATCTACCCGGCCGAGCACGCGCGCGGCTTCTACGAGGGCATGCGCGCCGCGGGCGAGACCGAGGTGGTCACCCTGTGCCGCTCGGCGTGGGCGGGCAGCCAGCGCTACGGCGCGGCCCTGTGGTCGGGCGACATCGCGGCGACGTTCCCCTCCCTGCGCGCGCAGATCCGCGCGGGCCTGAACACGGCGCTGTCCGGCATCCCCTGGTGGACCACGGACATCGGCGGCTTCCACGGCGGGGACCAGGACTCCCCCGAGTACCGGGAGCTGCTGGTCCGGTGGTTCCAGTACGGCGTCTTCTGCCCCCTGTTCCGCCTGCACGGCTTCCGGGAGCCGTTCGTCGACCGGCTGCACCCGGACATGTCCGGCGGCCCCAACGAGCTTTGGTCCTACGGCGAGGAGGTCTACGGGGTCCTCCGCGACCTGGTGATGCTGCGCGAGCGGCTGCGCCCCTACGTCATGGAGCAGATGCGCACCGCCCACGAGACCGGCCTGCCCCCGATGCGGCCGCTGTTCGTCGACCACCCGGACGATCCCGGGTGCTGGGACGTGGAGGAGCAGTTCCTCTTCGGCCCGGACCTGCTCGTCGCCCCCGTCACCGAGTACGGCGCCCGCGAACGCGACGTGTACCTGCCCCAAGGCACCGACTGGGCCGACCCGTGGACGGGCGACGTCCACCCGGGCGGCCGCACCGTTCGCCTCGCCGCCCCCTTGGACCGGGCCCCGGTGCTGATGCGCCACGGGTCCCGGCTGCCCCTCCGCACCCCCCGCTAAGGAGGAACCCGCCGTGCCCTTCCCCCGCATCCCCCGCCCGCGCGGCCTCGTGGCCGTGCTGGCGGCCGCGGCGATCGCGCGGCCCCTCGGGCCGCCCCCCGCCGCGGCCGACGACCCCCCGTTCCGCGACCCCGACCTGCCCCTGAACGAGCGCATCGACGATCTCCTGGGGCGCCTGACCACCGACGAGAAGATCTCGCTCCTGCACCAGTACCAGCCCGCCATCCCCAGGCTGGGGATGGAGCCGTTCCGCACCGGCACCGAGGCCCTGCACGGCGTCGCCTGGCTGGGCGAGGCCACCGTGTTCCCCCAGGCCGTGGGGCTCGGCGCGACCTGGGACACCGGTCTGGTCGAGCGCGTCGGCGACGTGACCGGCACGGAGATGCGCGGCTTCAACGCCCAGGACCCCGCCGCGCACGGCCTCAACGTGTGGGCACCGGTCGTCGACCCGCTGCGCGACCCCCGGTGGGGCCGCAACGAGGAGGGCTACTCCGAGGAGCCGCTCCTGGTCGGCGAGATGGCCACCGCCTACACCGGCGGGCTGAGCGGCGACGACGACTTCTACTTGAAGACGGCGCCGTCGCTCAAGCACTTCGCCGGATACAACATCGAGGAGAAGCGCGACACGCTGTCGGTGACGGTGCCCCCGCGCGCGCTGAACGAGTACGTCTACCCGTCCTTCCGGCCGGCCATCGAGGCGGGCAACGCGACCGGGGTGATGGCCTCCTACAACCTCGTCAACGGGCGCCCCGCCCACCTGACCCCGCTGCTGGACGACGTGCGCTCGTGGAGCGACGAGGACCTGATGGTCGTCAGCGACGCCTACGCGCCCAGCAACGTGGTCGAGACCCAGGGCTACTACGACGACCACGCCGAATCGCACGCCGCGATGCTCAAGGCGGGCATCGACAGCTACACCGACCAGGACGACGACTCCAGCGTCACGGTCGGGCGCTTCCAGGACGCCCTCGACCAGGGGCTGATCGGCGAGGAGGACCTGGACCGGTCGGTCCGGCACATCCTGAGCGTGCGGTTCCGGCTCGGCGAGTTCGACCCGCCGGACCGGGTGCCCTACTCCGACATCACCCCCGACGTGATCGACTCCCCCGAGCACCGGGAGCTGGCCCGCGAGGCCGCGACGTCGCAGATGACGCTGCTGCGCAACGACGGGGCGCTGCCGCTGGACGCCGGGTCCGACACCGACGTGGCGGTGGTCGGCCCGCTGGCCGACACCCTCTATGAGGACTGGTACAGCGGCACCATGCCCTACCGCTCCACCCCCGCCGACGGCATCGCCGAGCGCCTCGGCGAGGGCGGGTCGGTCGGCGTCAGCGAGGGCGCCGACCGGATCGCCCTGAAGGCCGACGGCGGGTACGTCACCGCCTCCGGCGACGAGGAGGGCGGCGTGCTGCGCGTCGGCGACGGCGAGGGGGACGCGCGCTCCCTCACCGTCTTCGACTGGGGCGAGGGCGTGGTCACCCTGCGCACCGACGCCAACGGCAAGGTCGTCGGCATGGGCGAGGGCAACCGGCTCTACAACGACCAGGACCAGCCCAACGGGTGGTTCGTGCAGCAGCTGTTCCGCTTCGAGGAGGTCGACGGCGGGGTGGTGCTGAAGTACGCCGGATACGACGACTGGAACCGCAAGTACATCGCCGTGGACGGCGAGGGGCGGCTGTCGGTGTCGGCCGACTCGGTCGGGGACGCGGCCGTCTTCGAGCGGGAGGTGCTCTCCAGCGGCGCCGAGGAGGCGGTCGAGGCCGCCTCGGGCGCCGACGCGGCGGTCGTGGTGCTGGGCAACATGCCCTTCATCAACGGCCGGGAGACCGACGACCGGGCGGAGATCGAGCTGCCGCCCGCCCAGCAGGAGCTGTTGGAGGCGGTGACCGAGGCCAACCCGAACACCGTCCTGGTGGTGGAGAGCAGCTACCCGATGGCGGTGCCGTGGGCCGAGGAGAACGTCCCGGCGGTGCTGTGGACCTCCCACGCCGGGCAGGAGACCGGCAACGCGCTCGCGTCGGTGCTCTACGGCGACGCCGAGCCGCAGGGGCGCCTGCCGCAGACGTGGTACCGCTCCACCGGCGACCTGCCGGCCATGGGCGACTACGACGTCCAGCACTCCGGGCACACCTACCGCCACTACGAGGGCGAGGCGCTGTACCCGTTCGGGCACGGGCTGTCCTACACCTCCTTCGAGTACGGCGCGCCGGAGGTCGACCGGAAGAAGGTGGGCGCCGACGGCACCGTGACGGTGAAGGTGCCGGTGACCAACACCGGAGACCGCGACGGCGAGGAGGTCGTGCAGCTCTACTCCCGCCAGCTCGACTCGCGCACCGAGCAGCCGCTCAAGCAGCTGCGCGACTTCGCCCGGGTGAGCGTCCCGGCCGGGGAGACGGTGACCGCCGAACTCACGGTGGACGCCCGGGACCTGGGCTTCTGGGACGTGACGCGGGGCGAGTGGGCCGTGGAGAAGGCCAAGCACGAGCTCATGGTCGGAGCGTCGGCGGACGACATCCGGCACACCGTGAAGATCAAGGTCAAGGGCGAGAGGATCCCGGCCCGCGACCTGACCGCGCAGACCCGGGCGGCCGACTTCGACCGCTACTCGGGCATCGCGCTCGCCGACGAGAGCAAGGTCGAGGGCGACACGGTGGCGGCGGAGGCCGGGGACTGGATCGCGTTCGACGGCGCGGACCTGTCCTCTGGGCCGTCGGTGTTCACCGCGCGCGCGGCGGCCGCCTCGGGCGGGGCGGCCGTGGAGGTGCGCGTCGGCGCCCCTGACGGGGAGAAGATCGGCGAGGCCGCGATCGGCGCCACCGGAGGCGTGTACGACTACGAGGAGTTCACCGGGGAGCTGGGCACGGCCCCGGGTGAGAAGGAGGACGTCTACCTGGTCTTCACCGGGGAGGTGAGGCTCAGCTCGTTCAGCCTGGCGTAGGCCTGAGTCAGGCGTCCGCCCACTGGACAGGGGGCTGCGGGGGCCGCGGGGAACCACTTCCCCGCGGCCCCCGTCCCATGGGAACCACGGGTCCGGAGCGGTGGAGGGGGCGGGCGTGTTCGAGGGTCTGGACGACATCGACTGGGGGGCTCTGGAGAGCGGCGGCGGGGGTGCGGACATCCACGAACTCATCCGCGGCCTGCTCGATCCCGACCCACTGGTCCGGGAGGACTCCTTCGGCTCCCTGGAGATCGAACTCCTGGAGTTCGGCTACATCCACGAGGCCGCCGTCAGGGCGGTCCCCTTCCTGGCCGAGGCGGCCACGGCGGAAGGGGTCCCGGACCGCTGGCGCGTCGTGGAGATGGTGGCCGAGATCGGCGGGGCGGAGTGGCTCAACGACCTCGACGGAGACCCGGGCGAGGACGACCCCGACGGGGACGGAAAGCCCGCCCGCGCGGAGCGCGCCGTCGCCGCCGAGCTGCCCGCCCTCCTGCGGGCCCTCGGCGACGCCGACCCGCACGTGCGCAAGGGCGCGTGCCTGGCGCTGACGGCTCCGCAGGTCGACGGTGGCCGCGCGTTCACCGCTCTGCGCGAGCGCTGGGAGGTCGAAGACGGGTTCGGCCCGCGGTTGGGCATCATCATGGCCATCGGCCGCCTGGGGCGCACCGCCCTGCGCGGCCGGGCCAACGGCGTCGACCCCGTCCGCACCGGGGAGTGGCTGGTGCACACGGTCCGGACGTGCGGTGATACGGGGCTGCGCATCGACGCCCTGACCGAGCTGTGCTCGCACCCGCCGGAGGCGTTCCCCGCCGACATCGTCCGGACCGTCGTGGCGGAACTGGAGGCCTACGCACGCGAAGGCGCCGACCCCGAGGTGCTGAGAAGCGACGTGTTCATGGCGGACAGGCGTCTGGGCGAACGGGTCGAAGACCGGATCTCCCTGCTCACGGCACTGATGGCGTCCCCGGACCGGGACCTCCGCCTGGGTGCGGTCATGTCCGTCCAGGATCTCGTGCGGTGGTGGAACGGCGACGACGGCCGACTGGCGGCGGCCCTCGGCGGGCTGCGCGACGACCCCGACGAGGCCGTCGCCTCCTGGGCCGACGATCAGCTCTCCCGGATGCGCGAGTAGACCGCCACGCTCCGTGGCCCACATCACACCGACACGAGGAATGAAGCGCTTCACCAGCAGGTTCCCTCTCCTCTTCGTTGCCAACGCATCACAGGCGGATAAATCCCCGCTGCGGCCCCGTAGACGCCCCTTCCCCCTCATGTTTCGCTGCTTATCCGCTTAAGTCATCTCCGTGAACGGAGGAAGACGCCCATGAGCACGAGACCGGCAGCGATCGGCCTGGCGGCGGCGCTGGCCCTGGCGGCGGCCTTCGGCGCCGCGCCCGGCGCGGCGGACAGCGCGCGGGACACC
Source organism: Nocardiopsis endophytica (assembly GCF_027706725.1). GTDB lineage: Bacteria > Actinomycetota > Actinomycetes > Streptosporangiales > Streptosporangiaceae > Nocardiopsis_A > Nocardiopsis_A endophytica. The sequence goes on along the minus strand of NZ_JAQFWQ010000001.1, from coordinate 115,512 downwards.
GGAACGGACACGGCGGCCGTCGGCCTGCACGTCAGGGACGGGCGCCTCTATGAGGCCAACGGCAACGAGTTCGTCATGCGCGGGGTCAACCACGCCCACGTCTGGTACCCCGGCCAGCGGCGGTCCTTCGCCGACATCAAGGCGCTGGGGGCCAACACCGTGCGCGTCGTCCTCGGCTCCGGCCAGCGCTGGGGCCCGACCCCCGAGTCCGAGATCGCCGAGGTCATCGGCGACTGCAAGGAGAACCGGCTCATCTGCGTGCTGGAGGTGCACGACACCACCGGCTACGGCGAGGAGCCGGCCGCGGCCACGCTCGACCAGGCCGCCGACTACTGGATCGGGGTCGCCGGCGCGCTGCGCGGCGAGGAGGACCACATCCTCATCAACCTCGGCAACGAGCCCTACGGCAACGACGCGCAGACCAACGCCGGATGGGCCGAGGACACTAGCGCCGCCATCGGGCGCCTGCGCGCGGCCGGGCTCGACCACGCGCTGGTCGCCGACGCCCCCAACTGGGGCCAGGACTGGCAGCGGATCATGCTGGAGCAGGCGCCGGACGTCGAGGACCCCGACGGCAACACCGTGTTCTCGGTGCACATGTACGGCGTGTACGAGGACGCGGGGACCATCGCCTCCTACATGGACGGCTTCGCCGCCAACGGCCTGCCGCTGATCGTCGGCGAGTTCGGCCACCTGCACAGCGACGGCGACCCCGACGAGGACGCGATCCTCGCCGAGGCCGAGGCCCGCGGGATCGGCTACCTGGGCTGGTCCTGGAGCGGCAACAGCGGCGGCGTGGAGTACCTCGACATGGCCGAGGGCTTCGACGGACAGCGGCTCACCCCCTGGGGCGAGCGCATCTTCAACGGCCCGGACGGCATCGCCGAGACCTCCGAAGAGGCCACCGTCTACGAGTGAACGGGCGCGCGCGCCGTGCTCTCCCGGGGCACGAACTCCGCCGGGGCCGTGGACGCGCTCCGCGGCTCCGCGCCGGAGACCACGGCCTCCAGCATCCGCGCGGCGCGGCGCCCGTGGTCGGCGATGTCCCGGCCGACCGCCGTCAGCGCGGGGCGCACCGCGCTGCACAGCACCGAGTCGTCCCAGGCGACCACGGACAGCTCGGACGGGACCGCGATCCCCATCTCGCGGGCCACGCCCAGGGCGGTGACCGCCATCAGGTCGTTGTCGTAGACCACCGCGGTGACCCGCGACGACTCCGAGAGCAGGCGCCGGGTGGCGCGGGCCCCCGATTCGGCGGTGTAGTCCGCGTGCACGATGCGGGGCTCGCCCCCGGCGGCGCGCACGGCGTCGGTGAAGGCGGCCGAGCGCACCTCCGTGTGCAGCAGCCCCTCGGGCCCGGCCACGCGCGCGATCCGGCGGTGCCCCAGGGCCGCCAGGTAGGCCACCGCCTCGGCGGTGGCCTCGGCGTCGTCGGAGTGCAGGCAGGGCAGGCCGGCCGCGCCGCCGGGGCCGCCGACGACGGCCGCGGGCAGGCCGACCTCCTGGACGAACCGCACCCGGGGGTCGTCCCGGCGCAGGTCGACGATGAGCACCCCGTCCACCCTGCGCTCGGCCGACCAGCGGCGGTAGGCCTCCATCTCGGCCTCGGGCGCGTCGGTCACCCGCAGGAGCAGTTCGGTGCGGGTGTCGGCCAGCTCCGACTCGATGCCCGCGATGAAGCGCATGAAGAACGATTCGACCCCGAGCATGGGGGCGGGCCGGTCGATGATGAGCCCGAAGGCGCCGACCCGGCCCTCGGCGAGCGCGCGCGCCGTGTTGCTGGGCGCCCACCCCATCCGCTCGGCGGCGTCGAGGATGCGGCGGCGCGTGGGTTCGGAGACCCCGGGGCGGCCGTTGAGCGCGTAGGAGACCGCGCCGGTGGACACGCCGGTCGCCTTCGCGATGTCGGCGATGGTCGGCCGCTTCATCCTGCCCCCCGCTGGTCGTCGGTCGCCCCGGACGCCCCGATGCTACGGGCGCCCGGCGCTGACCTGCTCCAGACGATCACTGAATCGGTTAAGTGTCAAGAACACCGCCCTCCTGAGATCCCACCCCTCCATCACGGGCGGATAACGCATTCCATTGCATGTGTTGACGGTCACACGGTGGACGTGTTTCCGTTCGGTGAACTTATCCGCTTAAGTTCCCGGTCCACCACCTTCGCGCCGCCCCGGCGGTGCGGAAGGGAGAGAACCGCATGGCATCCCGAGCACGAGCCCTCCCGGCCGCCCTGGCGGCGGTCGTGCTGGCGGCCGCCGCCTGCACCTCCGAGTCCGACGGCGGAGGCGGCTACCCGCGCGCGCAGACCCTCTACACCAGCGGGACCCAGTGGGGTCCGCCCTCCACCTGGAACCCCCTCGCCAAGTCGCAGTACGCCACCGGCACCGTCGGCTACGTCTACGAGCCGCTCTTCCTGTACGACCCCATGGAGGACGAGTACCGGCCCTGGCTGGCCGAGGAAGGCGAGTGGACGGGAGAGGACACCTACAGCCTCACCATCCGCGACGGGATCGAGTGGTCCGACGGCGAGGCGTTCACCGCCGAGGACGTCGCCTACACCGTCGAGCTCGGGCGGATCGACGCCGTCCCCTACTCCAACCTGTGGGACTGGCTTGAGGGCGTGGAGGTGGTGAACGAGCGCGAGCTGGAGTTCACCTTCTCCGAGCCGCGGCGCCAGGAGTGGGCCAACTGGCTCTACAACGAGGCCATCGTCCCCGAGCACGTGTGGTCCGGGCGCAGCGAAGACGAGGTCGTCAACGACCCCAACGAGGATCCCGTCGGCACCGGCCCCTACGCCTACGAGACGCACGGCCAGGACCGCATGGTGTGGGCCAAGCGCGACGACTGGTGGGCCACCGAGCAGCTCGACCTGGACGTGCGGCCCGAATACATCGTCGACATCGTCAACTCCACCAACGACGCCGCCCTGACCATGCTCACCCAGGGCGAGATCGACCTGAGCAACAACTTCCTCCCGGGCATCGACCGCACCCTTGAGGCCTCGCCGGAGATCACCTCCTACTACGACGAGCCGCCGTACATGCTCTCGGCCAACACCACCTGGCTGGTGCCCAACACCGAGCGCGAGCCGATGGACGACCCGGAGTTCCGGCGCGCGCTGGCGCACGCGGTCGACCCGCAGGCCATCGCCGACGGCCCCTACGGCGGCATCGTCGCCCCCGCCGACCCCACCGGCCTGCTCCCCGCCTGGGAGCAGTACGTCGACCAGGACCTCGTCGAGGAGGAGGGCTTCTCCCACGACCCGGAGGAGGCCCGCTCGATCCTGGAGGAGGCCGGCTACACCGAGAACGCCGACGGCATGTTCGCCACCCCCGACGGCGACCCGGTCGCGCTGGAGCTGATCGTGCCGTCCGGGTGGACGGACTGGATGGAGGCGGCCGACATCGTCGCCGAGAGCGCCGCCGAGGCCGGGATCGACATCACCGTGGAGTTCCCCGACGACGCCGCCCTCCAGGACGCCCGGGCCACCGGCGACTTCGACCTGCTCTTCAACAACGAGCGGCAGATCAGCAACACCCCCTGGACCTACTACGACTACATGTTCCGGCTCCCGGTCCAGGAGCAGCAGACCACGGTGAACTTCGGGCGGTACGAGAACGAGGAGGCCTGGGAGCTGACCGAGGAGCTGGCCCGCGTCGACGTGGAGGACACCGAGCGCATCGCCGAGCTCACCTCACAGCTGCAGGAGATCCACTTCGCGGAGACGCCGGTCATCCCGCTCTGGTACAACGGCCTCTGGTCGCAGGTCAACGAGTCCGTCTGGACCAACTGGCCCTCGGACGCCTCCGACACCCCGCCCTGGTTCCCCACGACGTGGCGGAACTACAACCAGATGGGCGCCGTGCTCACGCTCACCGAGATCGAGCCCGTGAGCGGCTGAGGCATGGGCCGGTACCTCGGACGCAAGGCCGTCCTCTACGCGCTCACGTTCTTCGTGGCGGTCACGGTCAACTGGATGATCCCCCGCTTCATGCCCGGAGACCCCGTGCGCACCATGCTCGGCCGGGCCTCGGTGTCCGACCCGCAGGCGCGCGCCGCCATGGAGGACCACTACGCCCGGCTCTTCGGCCTCGACGTGCCGCTGTGGAAGCAGTACCTCGGGTTCTGGGGGTCGCTGATCCAGGGCGACCTGGGCACCAGCGTGTGGCTGTTCCCCACGCCCGTCACCGAGGTGCTGCTGGACGCGGTCCCCTACACCCTGGTGCTGCTGCTCCCGGCGATCCTGCTGAGCTGGGTCGCGGGCAACCGGTTCGGCGCCTTCGCCGCGCGCAACCGGTGGCTGGACAACACGGCCCTGCCCGTCTCCTACCTGCTCACCGCCACGCCCTACATGTGGCTGGGGGTGCTGCTGGCCTGGGGGCTCGGCGTGGTCGCCGGCTGGTTCCCGGCCACGGGCGCCTACAGCTTCGCCCTCACGCCCGCCTTCACGTGGGAGTTCCTGTCCGACGCCCTGGCGCACTGGGTGCTGCCGTTCCTGTCGCTGTTCCTGGTGGCGTTCGGCGGCTGGGCGATCGGCATGCGGAACCTGATCATCTACGAGCTCGAAGCCGACTACTCCGCCTACCTGCGCGCGCTGGGCGCCCCGCGCAGGCTGGTGCGCCGGTACGCCTTCCGCAACGCGATGCTCCCGCAGATCACCGGGCTGGCGCTGCAGCTGGGCACGATCGTGGCCGGGTCCCTGCTCACCGAGGTCGTCTTCGCCTACCCCGGCCTGGGCTCGCTCATCCTCGAAGCCCTGAACAACCGCGACTTCTTCCTGCTCCAGGGCGCCTTCCTGTTCATCGTCACCGGCGTGCTGATCGCCAACCTGGTCGTCGACGTGCTCTACGTCGTCGTCGACCCGCGTACCCGCATCCAGATGCAAGGAGGCGCCTGATGAGCCTGGATCCGGCGGCCGCGAGCGACAGGGCCCAGGGCCCATCCGGCCGGCGCGGGCGCGACGAGCTGCGGTTCGCCCTGCGCAACCCCAAGCTGCTCGCGGGCGGCACCGTGCTGGCCCTCCTGCTCCTGACGGGGCTGGTCGGGCCCGTATTCACCGGTGGCGCCCCGAACGCCTACGTCGGCCCCCAGTACGCGCCCCCGTCCGGCGACCACTGGTTCGGCACGACGAGCTTCGGGCAGGACGTGTTCACCCAGTTCGTGCACGGCCTGCGCGCCACGTTCGCCGTGGGCGCGCTGGGCGGCGGCATCGCCTGGGTCATCGGGATGGCCGTCGGCTTCCTCGGCGGCTACCGGGGCGGGCTGGTGGACGAGGTCCTCAACATGCTGACCAACATCGTCCTGGTGCTGCCCGCGATGGTCGTGCTCATCATCGCCGCCGCCTACCTGCAGGCGCGCGGCCTGCTGGTGCAGTCGCTGTTCATCGGGCTCACCACGTGGCCGTGGGCCGCGCGCGCGATCCGCGCGCAGACCTTCACCCTGGCCGGGCGGGAGTTCGTGGACCTAGCGCGGCTCAGCGGCCGCCGCACGTGGCGCGTCATCCTCCGCGAGGTCGCCCCGAACATGTACTCCTACCTGGTCATGTCCTTCATCCTGCTGTTCGGCGGGGCGGTGCTGATCGCGGCGGGACTGGACTTCATCGGCCTGGGGCCCACCGAGGGCGTCTCGCTGGGGCTCATGATGCACCACTCGGTGTCGTGGGGCGCGCTGCACCTGGGCACCTGGTGGTGGTTCGTCCCGCCGGGGGTCGGCATCACCGCGGTCGTCGGGTCGCTGTACATCGCCAACGTCGGGTTGGACGAGGTCTTCAACCCGCGCCTGAGGGAGCTGTGATCCCATGACCCTGGAAGTCTCCGAGCTGCGGGTGCACTACCGGACCCTCAGAGGGAGCGTGCAGGCCCTGGACGGCGCGTCGCTGGAGGTCGGCGACGGGGAGGTCATGGGCGTGGTCGGCGAGTCCGGCTGCGGCAAGTCCACCCTGGGCAAGAGCCTGATCCGGATGGACGGGCGGATGCGCCACGTCGGCGGGTCGGTCCGCCTGGGCGGCGAGGAGCTGCCCATCGGCGACGACCGGGCGATGCAGCGCTTCCGCTTCCACGAGGTGTCGCTCATCCCGCAGTACGCGATGAGCGCCCTGAACCCGACGCGGCGCATCGGCCGGATGATCGGCGAGCTCCTCGAATCGCGCGGCGTGCGCTACGCGGAGGTGCGGCGGGAGCTGGAGCGGCGGCTGGAACTGGTCGGTCTCGGCGCCGAGGTGCTCAAGCGCTATCCGATCGAGCTGTCCGGCGGCATGAAGCAGCGCGTGGTGCTGGTGCTGTCCACCCTGCGCGACCCGGCGGTGCTGATCGCCGACGAGGCGACCTCGGCCCTGGACGTGGCCAACCAGCGCGCGGTGGCCGAGGCCCTGGTGGGGTTCCGGGACCGCGGGTTCATCGGGTCGATGCTGTTCATCACGCACGACCTGGCCCTGGTCGCCCAGCTGGCCGACACGGTGACGGTGATGTACGCGGGCCGGTCGGCCGAGTCGGCGCCCGTGTCCGAGCTGCTGCGGCGTCCGCGCCACCCCTACACGCGGATGCTGCTCTCCGCCGTCCCGGAGGTCGGCACCACCATCGACGAGCACCGCCAAGAGGGCATCCCCGGCAGCCCGCCCGCCCTGCTCGACCCCCCGCCGGGCTGCCGCTTCAAGGACCGCTGCCCGCTGGCCTTCGAGCAGTGCGAGACCCGGCCCCCGTTCGTGGAGGTCGCGCCGGGGCACCGGGTCGCGTGCTGGAAGGCCGAGTGAAAGGTTGACGCCCCCGATGCTCACACTCGACCGGGTCTCCAAGGTCTACCGCGTGGGGACCTTCGGAACCCAGCCCTTGAACGCGGTGCGCGACGTCTCCCTCACGGTGCCGCCCGGCGCGGTGGTCTCCCTCATCGGGGAGAGCGGGAGCGGCAAGAGCACCATCGGACGCATGGTCCTGCGGCTGACGCCGGTGACGTCGGGGGCCATCACCTTCGACGGACGGAACGTGGCGGGCCTGAGCGGCCACCGGGCGCGGAAGGGGTACTACCGCCACGTCCAAGGCGTCTTCCAGGACCCGTTCAGCTCCTTCAACCCGATCTTCCCGGTCGACCGGGTCTTCGAGATGCTCCGCGGCGCGTACTTCCCCGGGGTGTCCGACGCCGAGTGGCGCGCGTCCGTGCGCCGCGGGATCGAACGGGTCGGCCTCGACCCGGGGCAGGTCCTCGGACGCTACCCGCACCAGCTGAGCGGCGGGCAGCTCCAGCGGCTCCTGATCGCCCGCGCGCTGACGCTCGACATCCGGCTGCTGGTCGCCGACGAGATCATCAGCATGCTCGACGCCTCGACCCGGATCGACGTGCTCAACCTGCTGGGCGACCTGCGCGCGGAGGGGCTGGGGATCCTCTTCGTCACGCACGACCTGGCGCTGGGGACCTACGTCAGCGACACCACGGTGATCCTGCGCCGCGGCGCCGTCGCGGAGATGGGGCCGACCAGGCAGGTCTACGCCTCGCCCCGGCACCCGTACACGCGCGGGCTGCTCGCCTCGGTGCCGAGGATGCACCGCACCTGGGCCGAGGCCGACGCCGATCTGGACACGGCGGTCGGCCCGTGCCCCGTCCATTCCGGCCCTGCCGGCCCAGGACCGGCGGGGCCGGCGGGGCCGGTCGAGGTCGGTCCCGACCATTTCGTCGGCTGCTTCTCCGACGACGCATGCCCCGAGTGAGGATGGAGCGGTACATGGCAGTCCACAGGGAACTGGCCGAGGGGTGGTCCGTGCGCGCCGCCTCGGAGCGGACCCCGGAGGGGGGTGGGGTCCCGAACGGGGAGGTGCCCGCCTCGGTGCCGGGGTGCGTGCACACCGACCTGATCGCGGCCGGAGTGATCGAGGACCCCACGGCGGGAAGGCGCGGGGGCGAGGAGGCGACCGCCTGGATCGGGCGCACCGACTGGACCTACACCCGCGCGTTCGGCGCGGAGGAGGCCGCACTGGCCGACGCCCATGAGCGGGTGGACCTGGTGTTCGACGGCCTGGACACCGTCGCCGACGTGAGCGTCGGCGGCCGTGTGCTGGGCAGCGCCCGCAACATGCACCGGTCCTACCGGTTCGACGCGTCCGGCGCCCTGCGCGGGGGCGCGGGCCGCGAGCTGGCCGTCGCCTTCGCCTCCCCCTACCGCTACGCCGAGGAGCTGCGGGACCGGCTGGGGGCGCGTCCGGCGGCCTATGACGAGCCCTACCAGTTCATCCGCAAGATGGCCTGCAACTTCGGCTGGGACTGGGGGCCGACCGTCGTCACGTCGGGCCTGTGGCGCCCGGTGCGGCTGCACGCCTGGAGCACCGCACGCCTGGCGCGGGTGCGGCCGGAGGTCACGGTCGAGGAGGGGGACGGGGGCTCCACGGGTGTGGTCCGCCTGCACGTGCGGATCGAGCGCACCGAGCGGGGGCGGGACACGCCGCTCACGCTGAGCGCGCGCGTCGGCGACCGCGTGGCGGAGGTGCACGTCGACCCGGGGGAGGACAGCGCCGTCGCCGAGGTGCGGTGCCCCGACCCGGAGCTGTGGTGGCCGCGCGGGTACGGCGGGCAGCCGCTGTACGGGGCGGGGCTGGCCCTCACCGATGCCCGCGGAGGCACGGAACTGGACACCTGGCACCGGGACGTCGGGTTCCGCACCGTCGACGTGGACACCCGCCCCGACGCCGACGGCACGCCGTTCACGCTCCGCGTCAACGGCCGCCCCGTGCTGGTGAAGGGGTTCAACTGGATCCCCGACGACTGCTTCCCCTCCCGGATCACCCCCGGGCGCTATGCCGAGCGGATCGGCCAGGCCGTGGACGCGGGGGCGAACCTGCTGCGGATCTGGGGCGGGGGGATCTACGAGAGCGCGGACTTCTACCGGGTGTGCGACGAGCGGGGCGTGCTCGTCTGGCAGGACTTCCCGTTCGCCTGCGCCGCCTACCCGGAGGAGGAGCCGCTGGCCTCGGAGGTGGAGGCCGAGGCGCGCGAGGCCGTCGTCCGTCTGGCGCACCACCCCTCGCTGGCCCTGTGGTGCGGCAACAACGAGAACCTGTGGGGCAGGGAGGACTGGGGCTGGGAGGAGGAGCTGGCGGGCCGGACCTGGGGCGAGGGGTACTACCGCGGCCTGCTGCCGCGGGTGGTGGCCGAGCTCGACCCGACGCGCCCCTACATCCCCGGCAGCCCGTACGCGCCCGAGGGACACCACCCCAACGACCCGGCGCATGGGCCGATGCACGTCTGGGACGTGTGGAACGAGCGCGACTACACCGCCTACCGGGGGTACCGGCCGCGGTTCGTGTCGGAGTTCGGGTTCCAGGCCCCGCCCGCCCACGCGACGCTGCGCGCGGCGGTCCCCGACGGGCCGCTGGCCCCGGACGCGCCCGGGGTGCTCGGCCTGCAGAAGGCCGAGGACGGCGCCGGGAAGCTGGCGCGCGGCCTCGCCCCGCACTTCGGGTCGCCCGCCTCTGAGGAGGACTGGCACTTCCTGGCCCAGGTCAACCAGGCGCGCGCGATGGCGGTGGGCGTCGGGCACTTCCGGGCGCAGTGGCCGCGCTGCGCGGGAACGGTGGTCTGGCAGCTGAACGACTGTTGGCCCTCGCTGTCGTGGTCGGCCGTGGACGGCGCGGGACGGCGCAAGCCCGTGTGGTTCGCGCTGCGCCGCGCGTTCGCCGAGCGCACGGTCGCCCTGGTGCCGGACGGGGGGTCGGGCCTGGCCGCGGTGCTCGGCAACGACACCGACCGGGAGTGGGCGGCGCCGGTGCGGCTGGTCCGCCGGTCGCTCTCGGGCGCGGTGCTGGCCGAGTCGGAGGTGCGGGTGGCGGTCGCCGCCCGGGGGGCGGCCCGTGTCGCCCTCCCGGAACAGCTCACGGCGGCGGGCGACCCGTCGCGGGAGTGCGTCACGGCCGAGGCCGAGGGGGCCGGGCGGGAGTGGTGGTTCTTCGCCGAGGACGCCGAGACCGCGTGGCCCGAGCCGGTGTACGACGTGAAGACGCGGACGGACGGCGGCCGGACGCGGGTGACCGTGACGGCCGGGTCGCTGCTGCGCGACCTGTGCCTGTTTCCCGACCGGCTGGCCCCGGCGGCCGGGGCCGACGACGGGCTGGTCACGCTGCTGCCGGGTGAGTCGCACACCTTCACGGTGGGGGGCGTGGCGGAGGCGGACGCGGCCGGGCTCGGCGGCCCGCCGGTGCTGCGCTGCGTGAACGAGGCCGTTCGGGGTGGATGAGGCGGATGAGGCGGATGGGGCCGACCCCGGTCGGCCCCTCTTCCCGCCATCCCAGTCACGCGCCGAAGATCGCCGTGGGGTCGCCCGTGTACCAGGCGTTCTCGATCCGCATCCGGCGGACCGCCCAGCGGTCCCCGTCCCGGACCAGGTCGACCTCGTAGTGGTTCTTCAGCAGCGCGAACACCGTGTGGTCGTCGGAGAGCAGGTGCTGGGCCTCCACGAGGGCCGTCATCCGGGCGGTGTCGCCCTCCACGGCGACGCGCGGATTGGCGACCTGGTGGGTGGTGTCCACGCGGCCGGTGAACATCTTCAGGATGGTGTCGGTGATGGCCCACCGGCCCGTCATCACCGGCGGGTGCGCTCCCCACTTCGCCGCCGCCGGGCGGAAGTCGAGTTCGGCGTCCTCTGCGAAGGCCGAAGCGAGGAGCTCCCGGTCCTTGAGGTCCTGGCCGAGGGCGAAGCGGTACAGCGCGTCCGCGGCCTCGGTGCGGTCCTTCAGGTCACGGGCGACAGGGTCGTGTCCAGTGGTCGCGTTCATGGGTGCGTTCATGGGTGCGCTCCGCCTCTTGCCGTCGTCTCCGGTCCGTTGCCTCTGCCTCCTCAAGGCTCCGGTGCGCGCGTCCCCGGAACAACGCCGATATGTGCAACGATCGTGAAGCAGGGCTCAACGATCGGGGGAGCACCGGAGGAGCGGCATGCTGGAGCGGCACGAGCTGGACACCTTCCTCACGCTCTGCGAGGAGCTGCACTTCGGCCGGACCGCCGAACGGCTGCGCGTGTCGACGTCCCGGGTCAGGCAGACCGTCCGCGCGCTCGAACGCCGCGTCGGCGTGCCCCTGTTCGACCGCACGAGCCGCCGCGTGGAGCTCTCCCCCGCCGGGCGCGCGCTGCGGGACGACCTGCGGCCGCACTGGGAGGCGATCGGGGAGGCCGTCGCCAGGGCGGTGGAGGCGGGCAGGGGCTACTCCGGGGAGCTGCGGGTGTGCTTCACCGAACCCCAGCACGGCCTCCTTCTCACCGGGGTGGCCGAACTCTTCGGCGAGCGGCACCCCGAGTGCGCGGTCCACTTGCGCGAGGCGCGCCCGGACGAGGTCCCCGCCCTGCTCCGCGACGGCGCGGCGGAGGTCGCGATGGCGGAGAGGGCGGGGGCCGTGCCGGAAAGGCTCTCGGCGAGCGCCGTCCTGGTCAGCGAGGCACGCTTCGTCGCCGTCCCCGCGGGGCACCCGCTCGCGCGCGCGGACGCCCTCCGCTCCGCCGACCTGGAGGACGCGACGGTCCTGACGACGTCCTCCCTGACCACCCCCGAGGCCCTGACCCAGGTGGGCGCGGGGCGGGGCGTACTGCCCGTCGGGGCCAGCGCCCGCCGGTACCACGCCCGCCCGGACGTCGCTTATGTACACGTCGAAGACGCGCCGCCGGTGGAGACGCACCTCCTGTGGCACACCTCCTCGGCGAGCGCACGCGTCCGCGCCTTCACCGAAGCGGCCCAGGACCTGGTCACCCCTCCCGGCCGCCCCCCGGAGCGACCAGTCCGGCACTGATCCCCCCGACACCGACGGGCTCCCCGGGCAACGGGGTGGAGCCCTCGGGGCGCAGGCCGTCCATCAGGGAGCTCAGCATGCGCGCGCGTACGGCCGAGCCGAGGCCGTCGGAGACCGCGGGAAGGGGCCGGGTCAGCACGGCCAGGAAGAGGACGAGGTCGGCCGCGCTGACGTCGCCGCGCAGCTCCCCCTGCTCGCGCGCCCTCGCCAAGAGGGTGTCGAGCGCCTCGCCCAGCCGGGCGCGGACCTCGGCGTAATCCGGGCCGCCCTCCATGTACCCGCCGAGGATCGGCAGCATGGCGACCCTTTGGCCCTCGACGGTCCTCGCGGCGAACGCCCTGAGGGCGGAGCCCGCCGGGGCGTCCGATCGCAGCGCCTCCTCCGCGAGGTCGGCCACGGCCGCCATGTCGGTGATGACCACGCTGCGGAGCAGCGGGAGGCGGGCCGGGAAGTGCCGGTAGAGCGTGGCGTTGCCGACCCCCGCGCGTTCGGCGACCTGGTCGAGCGGCACCTCGGGCCCCTGCTCCAGGACCAGGTCGCGTGCGGCGGCGATGATCCGCTCCCTGTTCCGGCGTGCGTCGGCGCGCATCCCTCCGTGCCTCCCGAATAACCGTGGACAGATTCCCCGCTTATGCTAGCGTGCGGAGTAAGTGGGGAATGATTCCCCGTTTATCCATGGAGGGTCACATGGGTTCGATCACGAAGACATCGACGACCTGCGTCATCGCGGGCGGCGGCCCGGCCGGGACGGTCCTCGGGCTCCTGCTCGCCCGCTCCGGCATCGACGTGGCGGTCCTGGAGAAGCACCCCGACTTCCTGCGCGACTTCCGCGGCGACACGGTGCACGCCTCCACCCTCGCCCTGCTCGACGAGCTCGGCCTGGGCGAACGCTTCGCGGCGCTCCCCCACAGGCGCGAGCCCCACCTGCGGATGCACTTCGACGAGGGGTCGGTGACGGTGGCCTTCGACCGCCTGCCCGGCCGCCACCGGCACATCGCCCTCGTGCCGCAGTGGGACCTGCTCACCCTGCTGGCCGACGCGGCCGACGCCTCACCGCACTTCCACCTCGCCCGCTCCGCCGAGGTCACCGGCCTGATCCGGCGGGATGACGGGCGCGTGTGCGGGGTGCGCTACCTCGACCGCGACACCGGGGACACGCACGAGCTGCGGGCCGCCCTGGTCGTCGGGACCGACGGGCGCCACTCGACGGTGCGGCGGCTGCTCGGGGCGGCTCCGCGCTCCGGGGCCGCCCCGCACGACTGCCTGTACCTGCGTCTTCCCCGGGCGGACGGCGACCCCGAGGGCTCCCGGCTGCACTTCGGCTCCTCGGGCGGGGTCGTGATGATCGACCGCGGCGACTACTGGCAGATCGCACTGATCATCGGCAAGGGCGAGGCGGAGGCGGCCCTGGCGCAGGACGCCGCGTGGATCCGGCGGGCGCTCGCCCGGTCGGTCCCGGGCCTCAAGGAGCGGGCGGCGACCGTCCGAGCCGAGGACGTCGCGGTCCTGCAGGTCCGCATCGACCGCCTGCGCCGCTGGTGGGCACCGGGGGTGCTGCTGATCGGCGACGCCGCGCACGCGATGTCCCCGATCGCCGGGGTCGGCATCAACCTGGCGGTCCAGGACGCCGTGGCGGCGGCGCGCATTCTGGTGCCGGCGCTGCGGCGCGGGGAGGCACGGCCGCGCGACCTCGCACGCGTCCAGCGGCGCCGGTGGTGGCCGACGGTCCTGACCCAGGCGGCGCAGAAGCAGGCGGAGAAGAGGGTCGTCCCCTCCGGCTCCGTCGGAGCACGGCGGGACCTGCCGCCGCTCCGCACGCCGCAGCCGATCCGCACGCTGAACCGCTGGAAGGGGTTCCCCCACCTGATGGGCCGCCTCGTCGGCATCGGGCTGCGGCCCGAGCACCTGACCGGACCGCTGGCGCCGTTGAGGGTGGCGGCCCCCGACCCGGAACGGGGGCCGTTCACTCCTCCGAGGCGGGGGTGATCCCGGTGTTGCGCAGGTGTTCGTAGACGACCGAGGTGCGCACGTCGGCCACCTCCGGGCGCTGGGTCAGGCGGTCGATCACGAACGCGTACAGCCCCTGGTTGTCCGGGACGGCCACGTGGAGGATGAAGTCCTCACCCCCGGAGGTCACGTACACGTCCAGGGTCTCGGGGAGCGCCGCGGCCCAGTTGCGGAAGTCCTCGATGTTCCGCCGCGACGGGGGCCGCACCCGGATCGCGATGAGCGCCTGGACCGGGCGGCCGAGCGCGGCGAGGTCCACGTCCAGGATCGCCCCGCGGATCACCCCGCGCTCCCGCAGGCTCCGCGTGCGGTCCAGCGCCGTGGTCGGCGATACGCCCACCGCCGCCGCGACGTCGCGGTTGGTCCGCCGTGCATCCGACTGCAGTTCCCGCAGGATCGCCTGATCTAGTTCGTCCAACACGCCGGACTCCCCCTCCTGGCCGATTTAAATACGGATCGCTTGAAGTCGACCCGTATTCATTTCTAGCATCATCGGCGTTCCAGCTGACAGATGCCCAGGAGGGGACCGAAATGCCCGTTGAAAGTACAGCCCCTGAGCGCGCCGTCGGGTTCGCGCCCGAGGAGGTCGACCTGGCCCTGCCGACCCGGTCGCTCCGCCTGAAGTGGGTGGTCGTGGTCGACGCCGCGCTCCCGCCCGGCCGCGCCGCGAACGCGGTGGCCTGCGTCGCCTCGGCGACCTCTCCGGAGGTCGGGGGCCTGCTCGGCACGGTGGCGGTGGACGCCGAAGGGAGCGAGCACGCCGCGCTCCCGTGGACCGGGTGCACGGTGCTGGCGGCCGACGCCGACACCCTGCGCACGGTCCGCGCGAAGGCGGCCGCCGCCGCGACCTGCTTCGTCGCGGACATGCCCGCGGCCGCACAGCACACTCGGGTCTACGCCGAATACCTGGATACGGTGAAGGGGACCGCGGCGGAGGAGATGGCCTACTCCGCGGTGAGCATCGTCGGCCCCCGCAACAAGGTCGACAAGCTCGTGGGCCGCCTGCCCCTGATGCCCTGACCCCGGCGGCCGGTCCGCCCTGTCCTCCGATCGAGGGAGCGCCATGGACGCAGTACCTCCGCACACCGGCGTCGCCGTGATCGGTGCCGGGCTCATGGGGACCGCCACCGCGCGGGCGCTCGCGCGGCGCGGGCACGCGGTCGCCCTGTTCGAGCGCCACGGGCCGGGGCACCGGCACGGCAGTTCGCACGGCAGCGCACGCGTCGTGCGGCGCGCCTACGCCGACGCCCGGCACGTCCGCCTCACCGGGCGCGCCATGGACCTGTGGCGCGCCGCCGAGGACGAGTCCGGCGCCGCGCTCCTGCGGATGACCGGCGGCGTCGACCACGGGAACGCCGACGTCGGCGCCATCGCCGCCGCCTTGGACGCCGAGGGGGTCCCCTACGAGTCCCTGACCCCGGCCGAGGCCGAGGCGCGCTGGCCGGGCGCGCGCTTCGAAGGGCGGGTGCTGTTCCATCCCGAAGCCGGGACGGTCGACCCCGACGCCGCCATGGCGGCCTTCACCGGCCTGGCCCGCCGCGACGGGTGCACGTTCCACCCGGACACCCCCGTACTGGGGATCTCCGTCGAGGACGACCACGCGGTTCTCACCCTGCCTTCAGGGACCGTGCGCGCCGACAGGGTCGTGGTGGCGGCGGGGGCCTGGGCGTCCGGCCTGCTGGAGGGCGTCGTGCCGATGCCCCGGCTCACCGTCACCCAGCAGCAGGTCTTCCACTTCCCGCGCCGCGCGCTGGCGGCCGACGCCCCGACCGTGATCCACCACCGCGACCCGTTGACCTACAGCCTGGCGGGCGGACGCGACGGCGGCCCCGGCGACGGGCGCAAGATCGCCGAGTTCCTCGACCCGCGGGGAGGACCGGTCACCCCGGACACCAGGAGCGGAACGGTCGACCCCCGCGCGCGCGAACGCGTCACCGCGTATGTGCGCGAGTGGTTCCCCGGCCTGGAGTCCGAGCCGTTCAATGAGGCGACCTGCCTGTACACCTCCACGGACGACGAGGAGTTCATCCTCGACCGGAAGGGCCCGGCCGTGGTGTGCTCCCCGTGCTCAGGACACGGAGCGAAGTACGCCCCGCTGATCGGCGACCTCACCGCCGACCTCGCCGAAGGCGGAACCGCCCCGGACCCCGCCTTCGCCCTGGCCGCCCCGAGGGACTGACCCCTTCCGCCCCGCCGGTCCCCCGCTACGCTCGCCTCCATGGCCCCCCTCCCATGGCTCCGGGTTACCGTGCTCATCGCCGCCACACTGCTGGCGATCGTCGCCGCCCTATGGCTGCTGTTCGTCGCGGTCCTCGTCAGCGAACCGTCCGAGTGCGCCATGACCCTGACCGAGCTGGCCCGTGCGCAGTGCGACCAGGCCCTGGAACGCGGCGACCACAGCATGCTCCCCACCTATGCGCTCGCGGCGACGGCGGCCCTCCTGGCCGCCGCCACCGGTGCCGCCTGGGTCCTGGCCCGGCGGCGCGCATGGGTCCCTTGGGCGGCCCTCGTCGGCGTACCGGCGGTCACCCTGCTCAGCCTGATCCTCTTCACTCCGGATGCGTGACCCCCAGGCCATCGACGTCCGCCGTGACCCCGCCGAAGGCGGGGCCCCGCCGGACCCCGCCTTCGTGTCGGGGCGGTGCGCTCCTAGGCGGCCGCCGCCGGGGCCGCCGCCCACGGTGCGCGGACCACGGCCGCGGAGTTGAATCCGCCCTGCCCGCGCGCCAGGACCACCGCGACGCCGACCCGCCCCGGCCGCGGGTCGCCGGTGACCAGGTCGAGCCCGTAGTCGGGCGCGGGGGCGACGTTGGCGGTGGGCGGGATCACCCCGTCCCGGATGGACAGCAGCGCGGCCGTCACGTCCAGCGAGGCCGCCCCGGCGTTGAGCCGTCCGGTCATCGTCTTGGGGGCGGTGACCGGCACCGCCCCGCGGCCGAAGACCGCGTCGATCGCCTCGGCCTCGACCCGGTCCAGCTCGGGCACGGCCGCCGCGTCGGCGAAGACGGCGTCCACCTCGTCCGGGTGGACGAAGGCGTCGTCCAGCGCCGTCCAGATCGCCCGCTCCAGCCCCGGCGGCCTGCCGCTGCCGGGGGCGGGGTCGAAGGTGGCCCCGTACCCGGCGAACTCGCCGTAGACCGTGGGCGCGCCGCGCTCGCGGGCCGCGTCGGCGTCCTCCAGCACGAGCAGCGCCCCGCCCTCGCCCGACACGTGCCCGGCGGCGCGGGCGTCGAACGGCAGGTAGGCGCGGTCGGGGTCGTCGGCGGTGCTGAGCCGCCCCCCGGCGAGCTGGGCCACCCACCCCCAGGGGCAGATGGACCCGTCCACCCCGCCGGAGACGATCAGGCGGCTGCCCTTGCGGATCTGCCGCCGCGCCTGGGCCAGCGCGTCCAGTCCGCCGGCCTGGTCGCTGACGACCACCCCGCTCGGACCGCGCATGCCGTGCCGGATGGAGATCTGGCCGGTGTTGACCGCGTAGAACCAGGCGAAGGACTGGAAGGCGCTGACGTACCGCCCGCCCTTGCTCCACAGGTTCTGCAGCTCCCGCTGGCCGAACTCGAACCCGCCGGCCGAGGAGGCGGTGGTCACGCCCATGTCGAACTCGGGGACGTCCCCCGGCTCCACCCCGGCGTCGGCCAGCGCCCAGTCCGCGGCCACCAGCGCCAGCCGGGTCATGTGGTCGGTCTGCGGCAGCAGCCGGGCGGGCAGCAGGTCCTCGGCGACGAAGCCGGGCACCTCCCCCGCCAGGTGCGCCGGGTACCGCCCGGCGTCGAACCGGCGGACGGGGCCGATGCCGCTGCGCCCGGCCAGCGTCGCCCTCCAGTACTCGGCGAGGCCGAGCCCGTTGGGGGCCGCGACCCCCATCCCGGTCACCACCACCCCGCTCACGCGGCCTCCCTCTCCGTCGCACCCTTGGACGTCAGCACCATCGCGCTCTGGAACCCGCCGAACCCGCTGCCCACGGTCAGCACCGTGTCGGTGCGGTGCTCGCGCGCGGTCAGCGGCACGTAGTCCAGGTCGCACTCGGGGTCGGGGACGGTCAGGTTGGCCGTCGGGGGGACCACGTCGTGCTCCATGGCCAGCACCGAGGCGGCGATCTCGATGGAGCCGATGGCGCCCAGCGAGTGCCCCACCATCGACTTGATGGAGCTGACCGGGGTCCGGCGGGCGTGCTCGCCGAGGCTGCGCTTGAAGGCGGCGGTCTCGTGCCGGTCGTTCTGCTTGGTGCCCGACCCGTGCGCGTTGATGTAGTCGATGTCGGAGGGGTCGCACCGCGCCTCGTCCAGCGCGGTGCGGATGGCCTCGGCCATCTCCCGCCCGTCGGGCCGCAGCCCCGTCATGTGGAAGGCGTTGCACCGGGTGGCGAAGCCCGCGACCTCGGCGTAGACGTGCGCCCGCCGCCGCCGTGCGGCCTCCCGCTCCTCCAGCACGAACACCGCGGCGCCCTCGCCGAGCACGAAACCGTTGCGGGTGCCGTCGAAGGGCCGGGAAGCGTGCTCGGCGTCGTCGTTGCGCGGCGTGGTGGCCTTGATGGCGTCGAAGCAGGCCACCGTGATGGGGGAGATGGGCGCGTCGGCGGCCCCGGCGACCATCCGGTCGGCCGCCCCTTCGCGGATCAGCTCGACGGCGTGGCCGACCGCGTCCAGCCCCGAGGTGCAGCCGGTGGAGACCACCGCGGTCGGCCCCTCCGCGCCCACCGCCCAGGCCACCTCGGCCGCGAACGAGCCGGGGACGAAGTAGTCGTACAGGTGTGGCACGGCGTAGGTGTGGTCCACCAGGTCCAGCCGCCCGCCGTCGCTGACCACGTTGTACTCGCGGTCCAGCCCCATGGTGGCGCCGACGGCGCTTCCCACGGCCACCCCGGTCCGGTAGGGGTCGAGGCCGCCGGGCTCCAGCCCGCTGTCGGCCACCGCCTCGCGGGCCGAGACCACGGCCAGCTGGGCGGCCCGGTCCATGCGGCGCACCTCCTGCGGGCCGAGCCCGTGCGCCCGGGGGTCGAAGTCGATCTCGGCCGCCACCCGGGAGCGGAACTGGGAGGGGTCGAAGAAGGTGATGCCGCGGGTGGCGGTGCGCCCCTCGCTGAGCAGCGTCCAGAAGTCCTTCGCGCCGATCCCGCCGGGCGCGGTGACGCCGACGCCGGTGATGACGACCCTCCGGTTCATCGGGCCTCCCAGTGGTAGAAGCGGTGGGCCATGGCGTCCTTGGGCGACCGCCAGGTGGCCGGGTCGTAGGCCTCGATGTAGGGCTTGAGGTCCTGGCTGATCCCGGTGAACAGGGGGTGGTCGCGGACCTGCTCGATGGCCTCGGGGCCGTGCTCGTCGTCGAAGTCCTGCAGGTGGAGGTAGAGGTCGTGGAAGGTGAACAGCTCCCGCCGGCGCGTGCCCATGAGGCCGGGCATCTCGGTCGCGTCGAAGCCGCGGAACAGGTCGGCGATCTCGCCCGTGGTCCCGGGGCGGAAGCGGGCGACGATCAGTGTGCTGTGCATGCTCCTTGCTCCTTCTCGTTGGCCGCCTCAGGCGGCGGGTCCGAACCAGCGGGTCAGGGCCTCGGCGAGGCCGCCCGCGCCGGGGGAGGTCCAGGCGACGTAGCCGTCGGGGCGGATGAGCACGGCGTCGGCGGGCGCGCCGAGGCCCGCGTCGCCGTCGACGGGCTTGGCGGCGACCGTGTCCACCCGGTCGGCCCACCCGCGGGCGGTGTCCCGCAGGGCGGGGTCCCCCGACAGGTCGAGCAGCACCCCGCGCGCCGCGTGCAGCAGCTCGGGGGTGGAGGCGGTGCCCTCCTCGGTGACCAGGCGGCGCGGCGGCATGCGGCGGCCGAGCAGCGGGTGGTCGCCGGGGCCCACGTCATAGCGCACCTCCAGGCCGCTGACCATGGCGACCAGGTGCCGGGCGACCTCGGGCAGCTCCACCAGCTCGGTGAGCAGCTCGCGCATCGGCCCGGTGTTCTCGCCGGTGAGGAACAGCAGCCCCTGGGCCTGGGTGTTCATCAGCAGCCGCGCGCCGACCGGGTGGCGCTCGGCGTGGTAGGTGTCCAGCAGCCCCTCGGGCGCCCGCCCGGCCGCCGCGGCGCCCAGTTTCCAGCCGAGGTTGACCGCGTCCTGGATGCCGACGTTCATGCCCTGCCCGCCGGCGGGCAGGTGGATGTGGGCGGCGTCCCCGGCCAGCAGCACCCGGCCGCGCCGGTAGTGCTCGGCCTGCCGGGCCGCGTCGCCGAAGGCGGTGGTCCACACGGCGCCCCCGCCGGAGATGTCCTCTCCGGTCAGCCGCTGCCAGGCCGCCGCGACCTCGGCGAACGGCGGCGGCTCGGTGCGCTTGCGGGGCGGGCGCCCGCGCTCGCAGACGACGATGCGCGTGACGCCGTCGGCCAGCGGGCCGGCCAGCACCATGCCGCCGGGCAGCGGCTCCCCCGCCCAGCGCGGCGCGATGTCGGCGCCGGTGACGTCGGCGATGACCATCTCCGTGGTCGCGGCGGTGCCGGGGAAGCCGATCCCGGCGAGCCTGCGGACGGTGCTGCGGCCGCCGTCGCACCCGGCCAGGTAGGCGGCGCGGATGCGGTAGGGCCCATCCGGCCCCTCGACGTCGACGTCCACGCCGTCGCCGTCGTCGGCCAGGCCGACCACCTCGTGGCCCCGGCGGATGTCGGCGCCGGTGTCGTGGGCCCAGGAGGCGAGCATCTCCTCGGTGCGGTTCTGCGGGATGCCCTTGCCGCCGAAGTGCGCGCCCTCCAGCACGCCGAAGTCCAGCGGCACCCCGCCGAAATGGCCGACGTCGCTGGTCTCGACGCCGCCGAGGCGCGGCAGCAGCCCGCGCTGGTCGAGGGATTCCAGGGTGCGCGCGGTGTAGCCCAGGCCCCGGGACTCCCCGGTGGGCGCGGCCAGGCGCTCCAGCACCACGGCGGGGACGCCGGCCAGCCGGAGCTCGGCGGCGAGCATGAGCCCGACCGGCCCTGCACCGGCCACGACGACGGGAACGGTATCGGTCTTCTCGGTCACCTCGGGTCCTTTCGGGTGAGGGCCGGCCCCGGGCACGACGACGAGGCCCCGGGGCGCGCCGATGCGCGCCCCGGGGCCTACGGGGTGGTTCCGGAAGGGGCCCAGACGGGCGTGGCGGCCCGCGCCGACGGGCGCGGGCGGGGGGAGGGAGGGGCGGGAGCGGCACCGGATCCGGGCATGGCTCGACCGCCGCGGAAAGTGTGACATCGGCCCCGAACGCGGGTCAAGGGCCCAAGAACGGCGGAGCCGGGGCCCATCCGGACCCCGGCCGTAGGCGCGCGCAGGTCAGACGATGACCGTGCGGCGGGTGAGGACGGAGGTGCTGGCGTCGGGGTCGACGTATCCGGCCTGGCGCTCGCGCAGGCGCTCCAGCACCCCGGCCAGGTCGGCGAAGCCGGTCACGGCGGTCGCCACGATCGCGTCGTGCCGGTCGGCCGCGGCCGGGTCGAGCGCCCCCGGCCCACCCTGCACCAGGTTGTGCTCGCGCCGGTGCACCACCGCCCGGTAGCCGGGGTCGGCGCCCAGCCACGCGGCCTCCTCGGTGAGCGCGGCCGCGAACTCCTCGGGCCCGGTGCCGGGGCGGCGGCGCAGGAAGTCGAAGGCCACCAGCGCCCCGTCGCCCGCGGGGTCACCGCGCTCCCGCCCGCCGCCGAGCACCGCCTCCTCGACGACCTCGTAGGCGGTCGGCGGTTCGGAGAAGATCTCCGCGCCCATGCGGATCTCGTCGGGCCGCACCGTGGCCAGGTACTCCCGGTCCTCCAGGACGGCGTCGAAGGACCTCCGGTCGGCGCAGGCGTGCTCGACCACCACCAGCAGGTCGTCGGGGCGCCGGTAGAGGGCCGGGGCGCCGGCGCCGGCGCCGTCCTCGGCGCCGAGCACCCGGTTCATCGCGTAGCAGGTGAACAGGCCGCGGATGGCCGGAACGCTCATGGCCAGCGCCGCGTGCTTGTCCACCACGTAGTCCTGGCCCTCCCGGCGTCCGGTGCCGGGCCGGGGCCCACGGGTGACGAGTACGTCCTTGAAGGTCACGGAGGGCTCCTCACCCGGTGTGCTGCTCCAGGAACCCGGTCAGGTCCTGGATGTCCGGAGAGACCAGCATGTACCTCTCGTCCACGACGAGGCTGGGCACGCCGTGCACCCCGTACTGGGCGGCGCGCGCCAGGTCCGCGTTGACCTCCTTCTTGTAGGCGCCGGGCTCCAGCGGGGGCAGCCCGAGCTCCGCGGCGATCGCGTTCAGGTCGCCGGGGTCGCCGATGTTCCGCCCCTCCACGGCGAACCCGCTCATCAGCGCCTCGGCGGTCTCGGTGCCCTTCCCGTGCGCGTGGCCGTGCTTGACCATGCGGTGCGCGTCGGCGGTGTTGGCCATGATCGCCCGGTCCAGCCGGTACTCCAGGCCCACCTGGGCGGCCAGGTCGGTGGTCATCTTCTGGCGGCGCTTGTCCTCGGCGGCGTTGATCCCGTAGCGGTTCAGGTGCGCGTCGGTGAGGGTCCAGGTGACGTCGGAGGGGTAGGCGGGGTCGAGCTGGAAGGCGCGCCACACCAGCTCCGGCCGGGCGCCGGTGCGCTCCAGCGCGATCGACAGCCGGCGCTTTCCGATGTAGCACCACGGGCAGACCATGTCGGAGAAGATCTCGATTCGCATGCCCCAACCCTAGGAAATAAACGCACATCTCGAAAGAACATACCTTTGAGTTAGTCCCTTTCTGAAAGAAAGCGAAAAACAGGAGCCTCCGGCGGGACCGTTGACGGGGGCCCCGACGCGTGTCACGCTTTCGAGGCGCGGGCGACGTGTGCCCGGACCGCGACGGTCCCGGCCCCGCCCCGACATCCCGGCGCCGACGCGCCGCCCCTCCCGCCTTCAGGCCCCTCACGGCCCCCGCCCGCTCCGGGCGCGGGGCCGTTCGGCGTGCCCGTGGGCCCCGGCGGCGCGTCGGCACACGTTTTTCAGGAGGAGCCATGGGAGCCCTGGACGGCAGGATCGCGCTGGTCACCGGTGCGAGCCGCGGCATCGGCCGAGCGATCGCCGAACGGCTGGCCCGCGACGGCGCGCTGGTCGCCGTGCACTACGCCGCCAACACCGAAGCCGCCGAGAAGACCGTGTCCGGAATCGTCGAGGCGGGCGGCCGCGCCTTCCCGGTGCAGGCCGAGATGGGCGGCCCGGGCGACGTGGACACCCTGTTCACGCGGCTGCGATCGGCCCTGGCCGAGCACGCCGGGCGGGTCGAGGTGGACATCCTGGTCAACAACGCGGGCGAGCAGACGGCCGCCGGGCTGCCCCCCGAGGAGATCACCCCCGACCGCTTCGACCGCATGTTCGCCGTCAACGTCAAGGCACCGCTGTTCACCACCCGGCGCGCGCTGGAGATGATGCCCGACGGCGGCCGCATCATCGGCATCTCCTCGGGGCTGACCAGGTTCGCCGTTCCCGAGCAGCTCCTGTACTCGATGACCAAGGGCGCCCTGGAGCAGATCGCCCTGCACTACGCCCGGCACCTGGCCCCGCGCGGGATCACGGTGAACAACGTGGCCCCCGGGATCACCGACAACGGCAGCCCGGTCTTCTCCGTGCCCGAGGCGGTCGAGCAGATGTCACAGCTCTCGGCGTTCGGGCGGGTCGGCCGGCCCGAGGAGATCGCCGGCGTGGTGGCGTTCCTCGCCGGACCCGACGGCGGGTGGACCACCGGCGCGTTCATCGACGCCAGGGGCGCACCCGGGCTGGGGTGGGGCCCACACCGGGGGGCCGGGCGGGGCCCCGCGGCCCCCGCCCCCACCCGTCCACCCCCGCCCACGGAGGGACTGACCATGGCGGACCGCCCCGTCCACCTCGTCGTGATCACCGCCAGCGTGCGCGAGGGCCGCTTCGGCCCCACCGTCGCCCGCTGGTTCCTGGAGCGGCTCCGGGCCGACCCCGGCCTGACCGCCGACCCGGTCGACCTGCTCGACGTCGACCTTCCCGACCGGCTGCCCGCCACCGACATGCGCGACCGCCCTCCCGAGGCCGACGCGACGGCCGCCCGGCTCGCCGCCGCCGACGGGTTCGTGGTGGTCACCCCCGAGTACAACCACAGCTTCCCGGCCTCGCTCAAGCACTTCATCGACTGGTTCATGGCCGAATGGCAGGCCAAACCGGTCGGGCTGGTCTCCTACGGCGGCCTCAGCGGCGGGCTGCGCGCCGTGGAGGCGCTGCGCACCGTCTTCGCCGAGGTCCACGCGGTGACCGTGCGCGAGACGGTCAGCTTCCACCAGGCCCGCGAGCGGTTCGGCGCCGACGGCCGACCGCTGGAGCCGGACGGCTGCGAACAGGCGGCCAAGCTCCTGCTCGACCAGCTCACCTGGTGGGCGCTGGCGCTGCGGGAGGCCAAGGAGCACCGCCCCTACCGCGCCTGAGGCGCGCGGGGCGGGACCGGACGCGACGACCGGACGAGACGAGAGGACGGACGAGGATGGCGACCATCAACACGGTCCTGGTGACCGGCGCGACCGGGTCGGTCGGGCGGCACGTCGTCGGCCGCCTGCTGGCGCGCGGCGTCACCGTGCGCGCTCTGACCAGGGACCCCGCGTCGGCGGGCCTGCCCGCCGGCGCCGAGGTGCTCGCCGGGGACCTGGCCCGGCCGCAAACGGTGCGCCCGGCGCTGGAGGGCGCGGACGCGCTCTACCTGTTCCCGGTGCCCGAGACCGCCGAGGAGGTGGTGCGGGCGGCCAAGGAGGCGGGGGTGCGGCGGATCGTGCTGCTGTCCTCGCTGACCGCCGGGGACGAGGTCGGCGCCAACGCCACCAAGGACCACCACCGCGCGGTGGAGCGGGCGGTGGAGGCCGGTGGGCCCGACTGGACGCACGTGCGGCCCGGGGAGTTCGCCGGGAACGTGCTGTGGCGGTGGGGTCCGGCGATCCGGGCCGAGGGCGTGGCCAAGGCGCCCTACGCCCGGTCCCGGCGGGTGCCGGTGCACGAGGACGACATCGCCGCGGTGGCGGTGGCCGCGCTGCTGGAGGACGGGCACGCCGGCCGGGCCTACGAGATCACCGGCCCCCAGGTGCTCACCCAGCTCGAACAGCTGGAGATCATCGGCCGGGCGGCCGGGCGGGAGCTGGGCTTCGTCGAGCTCACCCATGAGCAGGCCTGGGAGCTGATGAGCCCGCACGTGCCCGCCGACCTGCTGGTGGGCGTGCTCGGCTACATGCGCGACTCGGTGGACGCCGACCTCGCGGTGCACGCCGACACCGTGCGGCGCGTCACCGGGCGTGCGGCGCGCACCTTCGCCGAGTGGGCGGCCGACAACGCCGCGGCCTTCTACCCCGCCTCCCCCTCGGCGCGGTCGTAGCGCCGCTGGGCGGCGACGATCTGGTCGGTGCGGCAGGTGATCCAGTCGATCAGGGTGCGCAGCTGCGAGGCCAGCTCGCGGCCGAGCGGGGTGAGCGCGTAGGTCACCCGGGGCGGCGTGCTCGACTCGACGCTGCGGTCGATCAGGCCGTCCCGGATCAGCAGCCGCAGGTTCTGCGACAGCATCTTCTCGCTGATCCCCCCGATGTTGTCGCGGATCTGGTGGAAGCGCATCGGCCCCTCGTGCAGCGAGGTGACGATCAGCGTCCCCCAGCGGTTGGCCACGTGGTTGAGCACCACCCGGC
Organism: Nocardiopsis endophytica; assembly: GCF_027706725.1. GTDB lineage: Bacteria > Actinomycetota > Actinomycetes > Streptosporangiales > Streptosporangiaceae > Nocardiopsis_A > Nocardiopsis_A endophytica. The sequence continues at coordinate 90,137 of NZ_JAQFWQ010000001.1, read as the reverse complement.
TCGGACAGTCGTCGAGGAACGGCCCCCTGCGGGGCTCGGTGACCACACTCGGCGGCTGCTCCAACCCGTCCTCCCTCACACGACCACCTCCTTCCTTCCCCTCGGTTTGGAGCTTACCAATAGGTAGGGACCTTGTGCCTTGCGTCGCGGGTGCCCTATTTTGCCGGTCGACCGGGCGGAATTTCCACTATTTCCTCCCAGACCTCAGGAGTCGCCATGCAGGACACCGCCCCCCTCCCCTTCGATGTCGCCCTCGCCCGCACCGGCGCCACGGTGGTCGGGCACTGGGCCGTGCCCGACGCCGCACGGCAGCGCGAGGTGGCCGACGCGGTCATGGAGCCGTGGCGCGCCGGACCCTGGCCCGACGGCCTGCTGTCGGTGGACGCCTTCCTCAGCACCGCGGACAAGCCGCAGGGCGAGGAGAGGCTGGAGACACGGGACAGCGCGGTCGTGGTGGTCTCCCAGTGGGAGTCGCCCGAGGACCACGACCGCCACGCCGCCCGTACCGCCGGGCCCGACGTGCCCGGGGTGGCGCCGCCGGACGAGGTCGCCCACCGGCTCTACCGGGGCGCCTTCCGGCGCGACCTGCCCTCCCCGGTCCCCGGCCACGAGCCCGAGGGCGGTCCGGACGCCGAGCCGGGCTGCATCTTCATCGCCGAGTTCGAGATGGCCGACACCGAGTCGGCCCGGCTGTGGTCGGACGCGGTCTACGACGCGATGGAGGAGGCCGTCACCGAGCACGGCGCGCTGCCCGGATGGATCTCCAGCCACCACTTCCTCGACCGGGAGGGGCGGCGGGTCTTCCAGTACGCCGCGTGGGCCACGGCCGAGGCGCACGAGGCGTTCCTGGAGAGCGGCCTCCGCCAGGACGTGCTGCGCCGCGCGGGCGGGCTGTCGAAGGTCAAGAGCGCGATGGGTCAGCGCTACATCCACGCGGCCGGGCTGCGCCGGGGCCGCGCCGAGCGGAGGGGAGCCCCCACCCGATGACCACGTTGGTGACCGGAGCCTCGGGCACGGTCGGCAGGCACGTCGTCGCCGAGCTGCTGGCGGCCGGCGAGGACGTGCGGATCAGCGGGCGCGGCCCCGGGCCGGCGGAGCCGCCGCCCGGCGTCCGCGCCTTCCGGGCCGATCTGGCCGACCCGGAGTCGCTGCGGCCCGCCCACGACGGGGCCGACCGCCTCTACCTGGTCCCGCACGCGCCCACCGCCGAGGCGGTGGCGGAGCTGGCGCGCGCGTCCGGGGTGCGCCGTGTGGTGGTGCTGTCCTCCCGGGCGGTCACCCTGGGCACCGACACCGACCGCCACGCCCCGGTGGAGCGGGCCGTCGAGGGGTCCGGGCTGGAGTACGCCTTCGTCCGGCCCAACGACTTCGCGGCGAACAAGACCGCCTTCTGGGGGCCGATGATCCGCCGGGACCGGACCGTGCGCTTCCCCGACCCCGACGAGATCAGCAACCCGGTGCACGAGCGGGACATCGCGGCGGTGGCGGCCGCCGCCCTGCTGGCGGACGGCGCACCGGGCGCCGTGCACGAGGTGACCGGGGACCGCGTCCTCACTCTGCGGGAGCAGGCCCACATGATCGGCGAGGCCATCGGGGAGCCGGTGCGCTTCGAGCCGACCCCGCCCGAGGAGGCCCTGCGCATCCTCACCGCACAGGGCGGCGAGGTCGCCCGCATGGCGCCGTTCCTGCTCGGCCTGGCCCCCTACTCGGAGGGCGAGCCCGTCCCGGAGTTCACCGACGAGCAGATGCGCGAGGTCTGGAAGCCCCTGCCCACGGTCCAGGAGATGGTCGGCCGCCCGCCGCTCTCCTTCGCCCGGTGGGCCCAGGACCACCGCGGGGACTTCCTGTAGACGGGGGCGGGGCCGCGGCCCCGCCCCGCGCACCGTGCCATACATCCCATGATCGGATTATAAAGGTGCGGGGGCGGCGCCCCGCACCGTCCCGGGCCTCAGGCCGCTCCCGCCTCCCCCGCCAGGCAGGCGTCGAAGAAGTCCAGGACACGCGCGTGGTACACGGCCGCCATCCGGCTCAGGCTGATGTTGTGCCCGGTGCCGGGCATGCGGTCGATCTCCACGGCGGGGGCGCCCAGCCGCCCGGCCAGCTCCTCCAGGGCGTCCTCGTCATGCCTCCACCAGCGCTCGTGCTCGGCGAAGGTGAAGCGCACCGGGACGCGCACCCTGTCGGCCAGGGCGTCGAAGCGCTCCGGCCATTCGCGCGCATCGGCCGCCTCCTCGCTCGGAAGCGGACCGGTCAGCCCGCGGGCCAGCCGGAAGGTGCCCGGCGGGTACAGCCCGAGCGGCCCCCAGTGCAGGTAGTGAGCGCCGAACCCGCCCGCCTCCCGCGCCCGCCGGGGGTCGGCCGCCCACCGGTGGCCGATCCCCGATACGTCCACGGCCCGCACCCGCGGGTCCTCGGCCGCCGCCGCGAGGGCGACCCCGCCCCCGAGCGAATGCCCCACCAGCAGGAACCCCCCGGCGGCGGCGAGCCGGTGGCGCTTGGCCAGGTCGTCCATCGCCGCACGCACCATCCGCACCTGCCCATCCAGGCCCACCCCGTCGGGCAGGGCCGCCGCGGAGGCTCCGTAGCCCGGCCGGTCCAGGGCGACCGCCAGGTGGCCCCGGCCCCGGGCCTGATCGAGGAGGGACTGCCCGGGGACCAGCTCTCCATGGAAGTACCGGGCCCGCATGCCGCCCCCGTGCAGGGCGAGCAGCACCGCGCGCGGCCCCGGCGGCGGCGCCGGCTCCGCGATCAGGCCGGACAGCGGGACGCCCCCGCCGTCGGCGGTGACCGGCCCCGCCTGCGCCCCGCTCCTGCGGACGGGCCTGTTCATCGTCGCCTTCGCCGCCGTCGCCCCCATGGGCCCTCCCTCGTCGTGGTCGTGTTGTGACGGGCGGGCGGGGCGCCCCGGACCCGGTCCGGGTCCGCACCCACCGCCGCCGCCCGCCCGCCGTCCTCACACGGGGCCGCCGAACCAGCGGCGGGCCGCCGCGCCGAGCCCGTCGGCGTCCCCGCCGACGTAGGCGGCGTGGCCGTCCGGCCGGACCAGGACCGGGGCCCCGTCCACCGATCCCCGTACCGTTTCCACCCGGTCGTGCACCACCGGACCGGCGGCGCCGTCGGGGTGCAGCAGCACCCCGCGCCCCGCGCGCAGCGCCGCGGCGCCCGCCCCGCCCAGCGCGCCGGGCGGGATGTGGGCCCCGAGCGGCGGCGGGCCGTCCGAACCGGTCCCGTACCGCACGTCCAGGCCCCCGGCCGAGGCGGCCAGGCGCCCGCGCACCCGTGGCATCCCCACCAGTTCGGCCAGGACCGTGCGCAGCGCGCCGGTCTCGGGCCCACCGAGCAGCACCTCGGTCTGCGCGCCGATGGCCGCCAGCGTGCGCCGCCCCGCCGCGTGCCGCTCCTCGTGGTAGGTGTCCAGGAGCTCCTCGGGCGCCCGCCCCGTGGCCACCGCGGCCAGCTTCCAGCCGAGATTGACCGCGTCCTGCAGCCCGAGGTTGACGGCCAGGCCGCCGACCGGCATCTGCCGGTGCGCGGCGTCCCCGGCGAGCAGCACCCGGCCGGCGCGGTACCGCTCGGCCTGGCGCGCGGTGTCGCCGAAGGCGTTCACCCACAGCGGGGTGCCGCCGGACAGGTCCTCCCCGACGACCCGCTTCCAGACCTCGACCACCTCGTCGAACCCGGGAGCGGCCGTGCGCTCGCGGGCGCGGCGGCCGAAGGCGTGCACCATCACCCGGGTGGCGCCGTCGGGGCGGCGCGCCGCGATCGCCAGCCCCTCCGGGTGCCGCTCGAAGCGCCGGTCGGGCACGTCGACGCCCGCGACGTCGGCACGGAGCAGTTCGCGGCGGGCGTCCCGGCCGGGGAAGGCGAAACCGCCGAGGCGGCGCACGGTGCTCTCCTCGCCGTCGCACCCGACCACGTAGGACGCGCGCACGGTGGTGGGCCCCCCGGGGCCGTCGGCCTCCACCTCGACGTGGTCCGGACCCGGGCGCAGGGCCCGGACCCGGACCCCGCGCCGGACCTCGGCCCCCAGGCCGGACGCCCACTCCCCGAGCAGCTCCTCGGTGCGGGGCTGCGGCAGCTTCCACTGCCCCGGATAGGGGGTGGGCGTTCCGGACAGGTCCAGCGGGATGCCGCCGAAGTGGCCCCGCATGTCGTTCGGCGGCGGCCCGCCGAGGCGCTCCACCAGCCCGCGCTGGTCGAAGATCTCCATGGTGCGGGCGTTGAGGGTGGAGGCGCGGGATTCACCGGAGGGCTCGGCGAGCCGCTCCAGCACCCGCACCCCGGCCCCGCCGAGCCGCAGCTCCCCGGCGAGCATGAGCCCGACGGGGCCCGCCCCCACGATGACGACCGGTGCGTCCACGTCCTCCTCCTCACCCAGCGTCCGGGCGGTCAGCGGCGGGCCTCGGCATAGGCCTTGGCGTGGCCGAGGGTGGCGGTGCTGTTGCCGCCGAGCGCGTTGCGCACGAAGGTCCGCGCCTGCTCCAGGCCCGCCCCCTCGCCCAGCACCCCGGTGATCCGGTCGGTGGCGATCACCACGGTGTGCTGCGCGGTGGCGGTGGTGCCGCGGTCGTGCTCGGTCAGCTCCCAGTAGCCGGTGTGCAGGTGCATCAGCGCGGGCAGCACCAGCTGCTTGTAGACGATGAACCGGTGCGGGAAGCAGACCCGGACCGATTCGGTGGTGTGGGTCGACCCGTCCTTGGTGCGGGTGTCCATCCGCAGCACCTGGAGGCCGGGGGTCTCCTCGGTGAGCCGGACCTCCGCCACGTGCGGCAGCCGCTCCTTCCAGTGCTGGGCCTCGTTGAGGAAGTCGTAGACGTCCTTGGCGGACCCGGCGATCTCGACGGTGTCCTCGAAGGACAGCACCGTCTCGGGCGAGCCCGCCGCCCGTTCGGCGCTGGTGCGCAGGGCCTCCAGTTCGGCGGTGCTGTTGCGGTCCACCGCCTGGTCGATCCAGGCCAGGTGGCCGGGGTCGTCGTCCACGGCGCGGTAGTCGTGCAGCAGCCGCACCCGGCACCGGCCCTCGGTGACCGGCTCGATGATCCAGGTGCCGCCCATGGAGGCGACGGGGTGGCTCGACACCTCCTGGCGGAACCGGATGCGCCGGCGCGTCCGGTCCAGCTCGCGGCGGGAGGTCCAGTTCTTGACCTCGCCGCCCGCGGTGGCCCAGATGCGGATGCGCTCCTCTGCGGTGTCCGCACCGGTGTCGCCCCGCTCGACGTGGTCGACGTGGACGGTCGGCGGGAACAGCCGGGGCCAGTTCTCCACCTGCGCGATCAGGTCGTAGACCCGGTCCGCCGGGGCCTCGACGGTGGTGCGGTGCTCCACTTCACGGGCGCGGTCGTCGGCCATGTGCCTCTCCTTGGTGTCCGGTCCGGGGATCCGGGGGTTCGGGAGTCCGGGGTTCGGGGGTCCGGGGGTTCGGGGCGGGGTCAGAAGTTGCCGAGGCCGCCGCAGACGTTGAGCGCCTGGGAGGTGATCGATGCGGCGGTGTCGGAGGCCAGGTAGCCGACCAGTCCGGCGACCTCCTCGGGCGTGGAGTAGCGGCCCAGCGGGATCTTCGCCTGGAACCTCTCCAGCACCGCGTCCTCGTCGGTGTCCCAGGCGGCGGCGTACCCGGCGCGCACCCGCTGCGCCATCGGGGTCTCCACGTACCCGGGGCAGACCGCGTTGACGGTGATGCCGGTGGGCGCCAGCTCGTTGCCCAGCGCCTTGGTGAAGCCGACGACGCCGTGCTTGGAGGCCGAGTAGGGGGCGCCGAGCACCACCCCCTGCTTGCCCGCGGTGGAGGCGATGTTGATGACGCGGCCGCGCTCCTTGTCCCGCATCCCGCCGGTGGTCAGCACCTCCCGGGTGACCCGGAAGACGCTGTTGAGGTTGGTGTCCACCACGTCGAGCCACAGCTCGTCGTCGATGTCGGCGGTGCGGCCGCCGCCGCTGCGCCCGGCGTTGTTGACCAGCACGTCGACCGTGCCGTAGGTGTCGACCGCCGCCCGGACGAACGCGCGCACGGCCTCGCCGTCGCGCACGTCGCAGGCGGCGCCGGCGACCTCCAGGCCCTCCCCGCGCAGCTCCTTGACGGTGGCGGCCACATCGTCGGCCGACCGGGCGCAGAGGAACACCCGGTGTCCGCCCTGGGCCAGCAGCCGGGTGACCGCCAGGCCGATCCCGCTGGTGGCCCCGGTCACGAGGGCGACGCGGCCCGTTCCGTTCGTCATGCTCGTGCTCCTTGTCCTTGCTCGTCGGGCGGGGGTCAGGGGGTGCCGGGCACCGCGGCCAGGCTCCTGTTGACCAGGTCCAGCAGCGCGGCGGGCGTCGAGGCGTCGGCGAGTTCGTCCTCGGTGAGCCGGAGCCCCAGGTCGCGCTCGATCCGGCCGCCCGCCTCCAGCAGCGCCAGCGAGTCGTAGCCCAGTTCCTCGAAGGGGCGGTCGGCGGCGTCGGGGGCGAGCCCGATCCCCGCCGCCTCGCGCAGGATGCGGCCCAGGTCGTCGATGGTGAGGGAGGTCGCCATGGTCGGTCTCCGTTCCGTGGGCACCCGTTGGGGGCGCGGACATGAAAAGGGCCGGGCCGGCGGCCCGGCCCGTTGGCGGGGAGAGAATCCGGTGGACATGCAGAACGCCGCACCCGGTACCGGCGGGGCCGGAAACTCGGATGCGGCGGAACGGTGTCGTCGGCGTTCGGCGGGAAGGCGGAGAAGTGCGCTGGAAGTGCCCGCCGCGCGGGGAGGGAATGTGTCGGCCGATGATCACGGGCCGATCTCGTCGCGGGCATGGCTCACCCGCCGGGCAAAGCGTGACATTCCCCGGTTCCGCCTGTCAACCCCCGCCCCCGACGGCCGTGTTTACTCCGTCTACGCAGGTCGGAGCGGTCGCCGACAGGGCGACCGCTCCAAATGGGGCCGGTGGGGACCGGCCCGCCGATCAGGCCGCGGGCGGCGCCGGACTCCGGAGCGCCCCCGTGACGGCCGCAAGTTCATCAAGGTCGTATAAGGCGCGCCCGGGCGCCCCGTAACGGGTCAGCTTTCCCCGGCTCGCCCATTTCCTGATGGTCGCCTCGGAGACTCCGGCGGCGAGTGCGGCGAGTTCGGTCGGAACGGCTCTTCGGGGGTCGGATGGTTTCCGCAAAAGTCCTCCTCAATCGTTCTTCCCGGGCGTCTTCGGAGCATGGGAGACGTCGGCCCTGTTCAATCGCACGGCGAGGGAGAGCCATTCGTGCGGCGGCCATGCGTGCCCGTTGGCGCACCGGACGTCGGCGGGGCGGACCCGCTCCCCGTCGGCGCCGGCGACGGACACCTGCGCGTCGCACCCGGGGTGGACGCACGGCCCCAGCACGCGCCGGAGCGCCCCCGGCCCGGCCAGCGCGCCGCGCATCCGCTCGCCCACGGCCGCGACCTCGGCCGCGAGGTCGGCCCCGAGGCCGGACTCCAGCAGCACGGACAGGTGGCGCAGCAGGAACCGGACGAGGGCGCCGGCCTCCCGCGGGGGGCGGCGGACGGCCGGTGTGCGGTCGGCCACCAGCCCCGCCCAGGAGGCCAGCACCGCCATCATGTCCGAGCGCGCCGCGAGCAGGGCCTCGTCGACGGCCCGTCCGCCGGGCCGCCCGCCGCTGACCCGCTCGGTGAGCATCCACGGCGCGGGGGCCAGGGCGTGCTCGGACTCGGCGTACAGGGACGGCAGGCGCCGCAGGTCCGCGGCGATGTGGTCGCGGCACCGGGCGCACAGCCGCGGCCCCGCCTCGGGCCGCGGGGCGCGCCGATCGCAGGCCGGGGCCGCGCACAGCGTGTTTCCCACCATGTGACCTTTCCCTTCGAATGGACGCGGCGAGTCGGAGCGGGGGATTCGTGTCGTCGCCGCACATGCATTCGCGGGCCGGGGTATTCGCCTTCGGCCCACTGTCACGGCACGCTGGACGCACCTGGGAAATGATTCGGATTCCGACCGCGGATTCCCATGGGGAATTCCGTCGGCACGGAGATGGGGAGATCCGGTCCGGTCGGGAGAGAAATCGTCGGATGAGAGGGGTCTACGGCTACACCGGTGGCACCGCGGGGAAAGCGGGACCTACCATGCGGGCCACCCCCGCACGCGCGGACCGCCCCGTCGAAGCACCCCTGGCCAACAGGTCCGACCCGGCCCCCGTGCAGGTGAAGCCGCATGCTCGCCGGTCCAGCGCACCCCCGGCCGCATCGCTGCGGCCGCTCCGGGCGGCGGCACCGTCGTTGGAGCACGCCCCCCCGGTGCGCACACCATCGGTTCGCCGCGCACCCACAGATAGCACCTAAGCCAATCGATCGCCATAAGTCAAGACAATTGCCGGATTGTCCTGGATGCGCCCTCGTGTGAACACGGCGTTAAACGCGCCTGTGACCGGCCCGGAAGCGGTTCCGCAGCGGGGGCCGTTTGCGGCCACGGCACTCCGCGCGATCTGATGAAACGTTCCGACCTGGTAATTGCGGAGCCGTGGGTGGCATTGCCGACATCCCGGCCCGCGCCTTTCGGGCACGGCGCGGGACCGCGATCGGTGCGGCCGAATCCGCGCCGCGCCCCCTCAGCCGAGGCTCTGTTCGTGGCCGCCGTGGTGCAGCGGCCGCTTGGGCCCACGCGTCTCGTCGCCCGGGACCGGGGCGTCGTCGGCGTCGGCCCGTCCGGCCCTGTAGGCCTCGTCCGCCGAGTCCACCGCCCGGGCGGGCGGCCCAGAGGGCGTCCAGGCCGCGGTGAGGCCGTAGACCACCATCACGTCCACGACGATGACCAGCACCGCCCACACCGGGTAGGGCTCGACGAAGGCCAGCTGGGCGACCGCGTTCAGCCCGGCGGCCAGGACGCCGACGACCCGCGCCCACATGTGCCCGCTCAGCGCCGCCGCCCCGGCCGCCATCAGCACGGCGCCCCAGACCGCCAGCACCAGGCCCCACACCGCGTACCCGAACAGCAGGGTCCCGCCGTCGTCCACGCGGTAGAAGTCGGCGGCGAACGACGCCACCATGCCCTGCACGAAGTTGACCGCCCCGCCGAAGACCAGCATCGACACGGCGAAGACCCGCCAGCCGTCCATCCGTCGCCCGCTCATGCGCCATCCCCCTGGTCCGGGCCGGCGGTCCGGTCCGCCGGAACCCCCCGTCAGGCCACCGTGCACGAACGGCGCCGGGCCTTCCACACCCCTCGCACCGGCTCCGGGCAAACTCTCACCCATCCCCCCGCTTCCTCGGTTGGGCCCGCACGTGCATCCGCTCCCCCTGGCGGCCGAAGAGGCTGAGGATCTCCACCGGCCCCTCGCCTGTGGAGCCGAACCAGTGCGGCAGGCGCGTGTCGAACTCGGCGGCCTCCCCCGCGCCGAGCACCAGGTCGTGATCGGCCAGGACCAGGCGCAGCCGCCCGGCCAGGACGTACATCCACTCATAGCCCTCGTGCGTCCGCGGGTCCGGGGTGTCGCGCCCGGCCGGGATGATCATCTTGTAGGCCTGGATGGAGCCGGGCTGCCGGGTCAGCGGCACCACGGTCCGCCCCTCCAGCGCGAACGGCTTCATCCGGATCCGCGGATCGCCCACCTCCGGCGCCCCCACCAGTTCGTCCAGCGGCACCTGGTGCGCCTGGGAGATCGGCAGCAGCAGCTCCAGACTGGGCTTGCGCTGCCCCGACTCCAGCCGCGAAAGGGTGCTCTTGGAGATCCCGGTCGCCTCGGCCAGCGCCGACAGCGTGACGCCGCGCTCCGTGCGCAGGCGCCGCAGCCGCGGCCCCACCTCGTCCAGTGCCTCGCGGACCGCCCCGGCGGCCCCCGCCCCGTTCCCCTCGTCCATGGCGCCATGGAACCACTCCGTCCCGGAAACGGCAACAATGGTTGTCATTTTCGGCGATCGTGGCGCACCGTGTCCGCGGAGGTGGTCACGATGACCGAGACCAGGGACGTCGCCGTCGTCGGCGGGGGCGCCGCGGGGCTGTCCGCGGCGCTGGTGCTGAGCCGGGCCCGGCGCACGGTGACGGTGGTCGACGCGGGCGAGCCGCGCAACGCACCGGCCGCGCACATGCACAACTACCTGGGGCGGGACGGCACGCCGCCGGGCGAGTTCCTGGCGATCGGCCGCAAGGAGGCCGAGTCGTACGGCGCCCGGATCGTCGACGCCCGCGTCACGGGGATCGAACGGAACGGCGCGGACGGCGCCTTCCGGCTGCTCCTCGACGACGGTGCGGAGCTGTGGGCCCGCAGGATCATCCTCGCCACGGGCCTCAGGGACGAGCTCGCGGACATCCCCGGCCTGCGCGAGGGCTGGGGCGACTACGTCCTGCACTGCCCCTACTGCCACGGCTACGAGGTCCGCGACCGGCCGATCGGGGTGCTCGGCACCGGTCCGCACGCCGTGCGGCTGGCGCTGATGCTGAAGAAGTGGTCCGCCGACCTCGTCTACTTCCCGCACGGGCAGGAGGTCACGGGCGAGGACCGACTTCGCCTGGAAGCGCGCGGGGTACAGGTCGTCGAAGGAGGGATCCGCGGGCTCGTGGCCGGCGGCGCGGGCCTCACCGGGGTCGAGCTGGACTCCGGGGCCGTCGTTCCACGGGAGGCGGTGTTCGCCCCGTCGACGATGCGGCCCTCAGGGGAGCTGCTGGACGGACTGGGATGCGCGCGCGATGCGGACGGGAGCGCCGCCACCGACCCCATGGGCCGCACGAGCGTCCCCGGCGTCTGGGCGGCGGGCGTCGTCGTCGACCCGATGGCGCAGGTGATCGCCGCGGCGGCCATGGGCAGCCGTGCCGCCTCCGCCGTCGACCACGACCTCATCGAGGAGGAGGTCGAACAGGCCGTCTCCGAGTACCGCCGATGAACACCGCCGCCGCAGAACAGCACCACAACGAGAGACCACGAGGGATGCGAGGGAGCCGGATGCAGAACGCACAGTCGCAGGAGCGGCACGACCACGGCCAGGGTCACGCACACGGCCACGGGCACGGCCACGGACACGGGCACGGGCACGGCGACGCCGACCACACCGACCCCGCCTTCTGGGAGGCGATGGCCGAGCGCCTGGAGACCGAGGCCGAACTGCGCACCACCCTCTACGGGCAGGCGGTCGACTGGCTCGCCGAGGTGCTGGGTGAGGAGAGGGCCGCGGCCTCGGGAACGCGCATCGTGGACGTCGGGAGCGGCCCAGGGGTGGTCGCCACCAGGTTCGCCGAGCGCTTCACCGGAGCCGAGGTCGTCGCCGCCGACCAGGCCTTGGGCCTGCTGGAGCGGGCGCAGGCGCGCGCGGACCGCCTGGGCCTGGGGCGGCGCGTGTCGACGCTGGCGGTGGACCTGCCCGGCGACTTCGCGAAGCTGGGCACCGCCGACCTGATCTGGACCAGCCACGCGGTCCACCACATCGGCGACCAGCAGGAGGCGCTCAACGCGCTCGCCGCGCACATCGCCCCGGGCGGCGTGCTCGCGGTGGCCGAGCAGGGCCTGCCCGAGCGCTTCCTCCCCCGGGACATCGGCATCGGGCGCCCCGGCCTGCACGCGCGGATCGACGCGGCGGTCGAGGACACCTTCTCCGAGATGCGGGAGGAGATCCCCGGGTCGGTGCGCACCGTGGAGGACTGGCCCGCGATGCTCGCGCGCGCCGGGCTGGTCCCCTCCGGGACCCGCACGTTCCTCCTCGACATCCCGGCGCCGCTCGACCCGGTGGCGCGCGGGTACGTCCGCTCCCAGATCGAGCGGGTGCGCGGGCGGGCCGAGGGCCTGCTCGGCGCGGAGGACATCGCGACGCTGGACGCCCTGCTCGACGACGACTCCGAGGAGGGGATCCGCTGGCGGCCGGACGCGTTCCTGCTGTCGGCGACGACGGTCCACACGGCGCGCGCGGCCGCGTAGCCCCCGTCGGCCCCCGCCCCCTCAGGGTGGCCCCGCTCACGGCGGGGCCACCCTGGCTTGAGTTCAAGTTAACTTGAACTCGTACGGTCGGCACGACCGCCGCGGCGCCCGTCGCGGACGCCACGACCGACCGAGAGGTTCCGGCATGACGACCGCACCCCACCGCCCGGGATGGCGCCAGTGGCTCGGCCTGGCCGTGCTCACGCTTCCCCTGCTCATGGCGGCCACCGACATGACCGTGCTCTTCATGGCGCTTCCGAGCATCGCCGCGGACCTGGCGCCCGGCAGCACGCAGATGCTCTGGATCCTGCACGTCGGGGACTTCCTGGCCGTCGGCCTCGCCCTGACCATGGGGCGGCTCGCCTCCCGCATCGGCGCCCGGCGCCTCCTGCTCACCGGCACCGCCGTGTACGGCCTGGCCTCCATCGCCGCCGCGTACGCCCCCACGCCCGAGGTCCTCATCGGCATGCGCGCGCTGCTCGGCATGGCGGCGGCGACGCTCATGCCCTCCGTCATGGTCATGGTGCGGGCCATGTTCCCCGATCCCCGCCGGTTCTCGGTGGCGGTCGCGGTGATCATGAGCGCGTTCTCGGCCGGGATGGCGATCGGCCCGCCGATGGCCGGGTTCCTCCTGGAGTACTTCTGGTGGGGGTCGGCCTTCCTGGCCAACGTGCCCGCCGCCGCGGTGCTGCTGCTGAGCGCCCCGCTGCTGCCCGCTCTGCGCGGGGAGGCCGCCGGAAGGGTGGACCTGCCGAGCGCCCTGCTGTCCATGGCCGCCATCGTGGCGGTGGTGTTCGGCCTCCAGGAGATCGCCGACGCGCAGTCCTCCGGTTCCGGGGACGCGGTGTGGCCCTACGGCCTCTCGGTCGCGGCGGGGCTGGCGCTGGGCGCCGTCTTCGTCCGGCGCCAGCTCCACGTCGAGGACCCGCTGCTGGACCTCCGCCTGTTCGCGTTCCCCGCGTTCTCGGTGTCGCTCGGGGGGATGCTGCTCCTGCTGCTGGCCTACGGCGGCTCCGACATGCTCTTCACCCAGTTCCTGCAGACCGTGCTGGGCCTGCCCCCCGGCCAGGCCGGGCTGCTGATGATCGCCCCGGCGGCCGCCTCGATCGCCGGGGGCATGGCGGCGCCCGCGCTGGTCCGGTGGGTACGGCCCGCCTTCGTGATGGCGGGCGGGCTGCTGGCGGCCGCCGCCGGCGCCGCCGGGATCGCCCTGCTCGCCGGGCAGGCCGGTGCGCCGGTGCTGGTCGGCCTGGTGACGCTGGTCGCGCTGGCGCTGGGCCCGCTGTTCCCGCTCTCGACCAACCTCGCTGTGGGGACCGCCCCGCCCCGACAGGCGGGGTCCGCGGCGGCCATGGGGGACGTCGCCGGGGGCTTCGGGCAGGCGAGCAGCCTCGCGGTGCTGGGCACGATCTCCGCGGTGGTCTACCGGAGCTCGCTGTCCGGGTCGGCCCCGGAGGGGGTGCCGGAGGGCAGCCTCGCCGCCGCCGGGGAGAGCATCGGCGGGGCCGTCGCCGCCGCCGGGGAGCTGGGCGGGGGCGCGGGCCGCGCGCTGCTGGAGGCGTCAGAGGGCGCGTTCACCATGAGCGTGCAGGCCGGGTACGGCTTCGGCGCCGTGGTCATGGCGGCGACGGCCGTGCTCGTCGCCTGGACGCTCCGCGGCGTCCGCCTCGACGAGGGCGCCTCCGAGGACGCCTCCGATGAGAACTCCGACACGTCGGAGGAGGAGCCGGAGACCGGGACGGCCCTGGCCACGGCGGAGAATTCCCGGACGGCGTGACCCGGGGCGGCCGGTTCCGGCCTCCCCTTCACGACCTGCGGGTGCGGAGCGACCGCACCCGCGGTCGGCGTTCTTCGCCGCCTTCGAACTGGACATATACCCCACATCGCGCCATGTAGAAATTTATTGCTCCCTCACCCCTTCTGCACTAGCTTCACCCGCGCCACTCCGCCCGCGCTCCCCTCAGTCAGCGGGCGGACCGAGGTTCGGAAAGCAGTGATCTCCATGGCGTTGTCACGCCGAAACGCGCTTCGACTCTCCCTCACCGGTGGCGCAGGACTCCTCGTCGCGGGCGCCGCGCCCGCGGCGGCGAGCGCCGCACCGGCCGCCTCCGCCCCGCCGGAGGACCCCGCCGCCGCCCTCAAGCGGCTCAAGGAGGGCAACAAGCGGTGGAGGAAGTACTGCTCCACCCACCCCAACGAGGGCCGCGCCCGCCGCGAGGAGCTGGTGGGCGGGCAGGACCCGTTCGCCCTCGTGCTCTCCTGCTCCGACTCGCGCGTCCCGCCCGAGCTGGTCTTCGACCAGGGGCTTGGCGACCTGTTCACCGTCCGCCCCGCCGGGCAGGTGCTCGACGGCGCGGTGCTGGGCAGCGTCGCCTACGCGGTCCACCACCTGCACGTCCCGCTCATCGTGGTGCTCGGCCACACCTCCTGCGGCGCGGTGACGGCCGCGGTGGACGTGCACCGGGGCGCGCAGATGCCCGACGGGCACATCCGGCACCTGGTCGAGGGCATCCTGCCGGTGGTGGAGTCCACGCCCGACACCGGCGAGGACTTCGTCGACGACTGCGTGTCCGCCAACGCGCTGTCGATCGCCGACGACCTGGCGACCGACCCCGAGCTGCGCGAGTACGTCGACTCCGGGCGGACCCGCGTCGTGGCCGCCCGGTACCACCTGGACTCCTCGCGGGTGGAGTACCTGGAGGACTGACCCCGGGCCCGCCTCAGGCGGGGGCGCCCCCGACGGGCGCCCCCGCGCCCGCCCGCCCGGTCAGCAGGGACGCCAGCCCGCCGACCGCGGGGTCGCCCACGGCCCGTTCGAGGGCCTCCCGCAGGACCGCGTCGTAGGTGGGCCCGGCCGCGGCGTACAGGGCCCGGCCCTCGTCGGTGATGACGGTGTAGACGCCGCGCCGGTCCCGGTCGCACATGTCCCGCCGGGTGAGTCCGGCCGTCTCCATGCGCCCGACCAGGCGGCTGATGGAGCTCTGGTTGAGGCCGATGCGGTCGGCCAGCTCCTGCATGCGCAGCTCCCCGTCCTCGGCCGAGGCGAGCTTGCACAGGGCGCGGAACTCCGAGAGCCCGACCCCGTGCCGCCGCTGGAGCGCTCGGGACAGCTCCTGCTCGACCCGGCCGCTGAGCGCGACGACCTGGTCCCACATCAGTACAGCGTCCATCGGTGCCTCCTTGACACCAGAGTACATGCAGTGCCAACTTATGCATGTACAAGCAATTCATGTACATGCATATTCAAGGAGGAGCCGTGTCCGCAGCCACCGCGCCCGCCGTCCGCAAGGTCGCCACCGACCCCGACTGGTACGCGCCCTACCGCATCTCCCAGGCCGTGCGCGCCGGAGGGTTCATCCACGTGTCCGGCCAGGCCGGGATCGACGAGCGGGGCCGCACCGTCCCCGGCGGGTTCCTCGAGCAGGGGCGCCAGGCCTTCGCCAACGTGCGCCGCGTGCTCGCCGCCGCCGGGGCCGACCTCGGCGACGTGGTCAGGGTCGGCATCTTCGTCCGCGACATGCGGGCCAACCTCGACGACGTGATCCGCCTGCGCGAGGAGTTCCTGTCCGAGCCCTACCCCGCCGACACCCTGCTGGAGGTCTCCTCCCTCGCCCGGCCCGACTGGCTGATCGAGGTCGAGGCCCTCGCCGTCGAGCGCTGACCCGCCGAGCCGCCGCACCGACGAACCGCCGCACCACCGGAAGGACCCCACCGATGTCGACCCTCACCACCACGAGCCCGCTCCTGCACCCCTACGAGGGCCGGGCGCTCCGCCTGCCCAACAGGATCGCCATGGCGCCGATGACCCGGGGCCGCACCGACGACCGCTCCGGGACGCCCGACGCGCTGACCGCCGCCTACTACGCCCAGCGGGCGGGGGCGGGCCTCATCGTCAGCGAAGGCCTGTGGGTCGGCCCGGCCGCCAAGGGAGGCCCCGGCATCCCCGGCATCGCCACCGAGGAGCAGACCGCCGCATGGCGCGGCGTCACCTCGGCCGTGCACGCCGCCGGAGGGCGGATCTACGCCCAGCTCTGGCACGTCGGGCGCATGACGCACCCGGCCACCCTCCCCGGCGGCCTGGAGCCGCTCGCCCCCTCGCCCGTGCGGATCACCGGTGAGGACATCTACACCTCGCAGGGCCGCCTCCCCCACGTCACTCCCCGGGAGATGACCACGGGCGAGGCCGAGGAGGCCGTCGCGCAGTTCGCGGCCGCCGCCCGCAACGCCGTGCGCGCTGGGTTCGACGGCGTCGAGGTGCACGGAGCCAACGGCTACCTCGTGCAGCAGTTCCTCGCCGAGAACACCAACCTCCGCAGTGACCGCTACGGCGGCTCGGTCGAGGGCCGCACCCGGTTCGCCCGCGAGGTCGTCCACGCGGTCGCCGCGGAGGTGGGCCCCGAACGGGTCGGCCTGCGCATCTCCCCCGGCAACCCGGAGAACGAGATCCGCGAACAGGACCCCGCCGCCACCTACCGGATGCTGCTCGGCGAGCTCGACCCGCTGGGGCTGGCCTACCTCCACGTCATCGAGCGCGGCTCCTACCCGGCCCTGGCCGACCTGCGCCCCCGCTGGTCCGGGACGCTGATCGCCAACTACAACGGGGACGCCCCCACGCGCCGGGAACAGGCCGAACCCCTCCTGGAGTCCGGCACGGCCGACCTGTTCTCCTTCGGGCGGCTGTTCATCTCCAACCCCGACCTGCCCGAGCGCTTCGCCTCCGGCGCGCCGCTGGCCGAACCGCGCTGGGACCTGGTCTACGGCGGCGGGGCAGAGGGGTACATCGACTACCCGCGCGCGTAGGACACCGGTTCACCGGGCGTCCACCCCGTCGGCGCGGGCCGTTTCGACGCGCGGTGCAGGATCGCCCCGGGACGGACACCGGGGAGGGAACGCATGCGGGTGTCGGCCGCGGTCCTCGACCGCGCGGCCGTGCGGGTCGAGGAGCTGGTCCTGCCGGAGCGGGCCGCCGGACAGGTCGACGTGCGCGTCGACGCCGCGGCGGTGTGCGGGTCGGACCTGCACACTGTGGGCGGAGCCCGGCCGGCGCCGCCGCGCACCGTGCTCGGCCACGAAGGGGTCGGCACCGTGTCCGGTGCCGACCCCGACGCCCGCGATCTGCGGGGTACCCCGCTGCGCCCCGGGGACCGGGTGGTCTTCGCCCTGTTCAGCGCGTGCGGGACGTGCGACAGGTGCGCCCGCGGCCTGGAGATGAAGTGCCGCACGATCCTGAAGTACGGGCACGAGGGCGCCGCACGGCCGCCGCACGCCACCGGCACCCTGGCCGACACGGTGCGGCTGCTTCCGGGGGTCCCGGTGCTGCGGGTGCCCGGCTGGGCGGGCGACGCGCACCTGGTCTCGGCGGGATGCGCCGTCGCCACGGCGGCGGCGGTGCTGTCGGCGGCCGGGCCGGCCGAGCCGGGCGCCCCCGCGCTCGTCCTGGGGGCAGGGGCGGTGGGCGTCTACTGTGCGGCGATGCTGCGCTCGGAGGGGCGGCAGGTGTTCGTGCACGACCCCGCGCCCGGGCGGCGCGCCGTCGCCGAACGGCTGGGGGCGCGCACCGACGTGCCCGACGGGCTGGACTTCCCCCTGGTCGTGGAGGCCTCGGGGAGCGCCGCCGGGTTCTCCGCCGCGATCGGCGCGGCCGAGACCGGGGGCCGGGTGGTGGCGGCGGGCGCGGTCAGCCCCGGCGCGACCGAGGTGCGCCTGGACCCGGCGGACCTGGTCACCCGGCGCCTGACCGTGGCCGGGGTGCACAACTACACGGCGCGGGACTTCCAGCGGGGCGTGGACTGGCTTCTGGGCCCCGGGCAGTTCCTGGACCTGGAGGCGCTGGTGTCTCCGCCGGTCCCGCTCCCCGCTCCGGGGGAGCCGGTGGACGAGGTGTTCGCCCTGGCGCGCGGCGGCGCGCACCTGCGGGTGATGGTCACCCCCGCGAAGGCCGGCGCCCGCTCCCCCGCGTGACCCGGCGCCCGCCGATGATCTCGACGAAAGCGCTGCCAAACCTGGGGTTTTGACAGCACTTTCGTCGAGATCATCGCTGAGAAGTCCGGGTTTTCGGACGGTCATCGCATTGGATACCGAACAGGGGACATCCCCTTTCCCTGACGCTCCTCCGGACCGCTCCGCACGCTCGACTCCCCCGCGAACGCACCCGCGGCCAATGGGGTGAACGACCCCAAGGCGATAGTCCGGACATCTCGCCCCCATTATCGGTCCATTCCCCTTTCCCGGGCGCTTCCGCCCCCATGCCCACCTGCCAGGACACCCGACGACCGGATCGCCCCGACCGCCCCGGATTGCCCGCCGGATTCGGACGGAACCCAACGGCGAAAGGTCGATCGAACCGCTTGCGCGGATCCCGCCCATCCGCATCGATTCGTGCGGAAAAACCGCAAGGAAAGCGCGTTTCACCGGCGCTGCGGGGAGGGCATGGAGGCAGGCGCGACCGCCCTTCCCCGGCGGCCGTACACCCCCGAAAGCAGGAAAGGAAGCCCTGATGCGCGAATACACCGCACCGGCCCTGACCGACCTCGGCACCTTCGGCGAACTCACCCTCAGCTTCGGTCCCCTCCCCGTCTTCGACGGCTTCACCCTCGGCCTCCTCCCCTGACAGGAAGGCGGACAGCGGTGCCCGAGTACACGGCTCCGGCCCTCACGCACCTCGGCGACTTCCGGCGGGCCACCCTCGGCTACGGCCCCCTCTCCATCTGGGACGGCACCTCCCTCGGCATCTCCCCCTGATCACGAAAGGAAAGCCCTGATGCAGACGTACACCGCACCGGCCCTGACCGACCTCGGCACCTTCGGCGAACTCACCCTCGGCGGCGGCATCGTCCCGATCTACGACGGCTTCATCATCGGCTTCGTCTACTGACCCGTCCCGGGCGGCCCGGACCGGCTCCGGGCCGCCCTCCCGGACCCTGCGCCCACCCCGCTGAGGAGACGCGTGTACGCACCGCCGACCTGGTTCGCCGTCCTCCCCGACACCGACGACGCCGTTCCGGCGGCCCGGCTGCTCACCGCCGCCGCCGGCCGCGTCGTCCCGCACGCCTCCGGCCGCCCCTGGATCGTGGGCACCTGGGGCCCCGGCGAGGCCGCGCTCGTCATCGCTGGGCCCTCCCGGCTCGCCCTCATCGGCCGCTCCACCGCCGGTGCGGCCGTCCTGGAGACCGCCCTGGCCGGAGGGCTCGACCGGATCGCCGAGCGCACCCGCGCGCTCAGCGGCTGCTTCCACCTCATCGCCGCCGTCGACGGGCGGGTGTGGGCGCGCGGCTCGGCCTCGGGGGTGCGGCGCCTCTTCCACACCGACATACGCGGCGTGCGGGTGCTCGCCGACCGGACCGACGCCCTGGCGTCCCCCGGCGCGCCGGTCGACCCCGGCGCCCTCGCCCTCCGCCTGGCGGTCCCTGCCCCGGGCGAGGGCCTGGAGCAGGCGGCCCCGCTGCGCGGCGTGGACGCGGTGCCCGCCGACCACGCGGCCGTGCTCGGCACCGACGGGTCCCTGCGCCTGTCCCGCTGGTGGGAGGCGCCCCGGCCCACGCTCTCACCCGAGGCCGGCGTGCCCGCGGTGGCCGAGGCACTGGAGGAGGCGGTCCTCGCACGCACGCGCGCCGCGGGCACCGTCGGGTGCGACCTGTCGGGCGGCTGGGACTCCACGTCCCTGTCGCTGCTCGCCGCCCGCAGCGCGGAACGCCTGGTCACCTACAGGTGGGACTCCTCCGACCCCGCCAACGACGACGCCGCGTGGGCGGACCGGGCACGGGCGCTGCTGCCCGAGGCCGTGCACCGGGTGGTCCCCGCCGACGAGATCCCCCGGTGGTTCGCCCGCATCGACGCACCCTCCCCCGCCCTCGACGAGCCGCTGCCCTGCATCAGGGTGCGGGAGCGGACCCTGCACTCGGCGCGCGACCTCGCCTCGCACGGCACCCGCCTGCACATGAACGGCCAGGGCGGGGACGAGCTGTTCGCGGGGAACTCCATCCACCTGCACGCCCTCGCCGCACAGGCGCCCTTCACCGCCCTCGGCAGGGCGTGGGCCTACAGGGCCCTCCTGCGCTGGCCGGTGTGGGCCACCGCGCGCGCCCTGGCGGACCGGCGCGGGCACGCCCGCGCACTGCGCCGTGCCGCCGGCGCCCTCGACGCACCCGCCGTGACGCCCAGGACGCCCTTCTTCGACTGGGTCTTCCCCGCCCGCCTCCCTCCGTGGGCGACACCGGACGCCCACGAGGAGGTCGCCGGGCGCATGCGCGCCGCCGCCGCTTCCGCCGCCCCGTCGGCCCACACGCGCGCGCAGCACGTCAAGGTCCAGACGGTGCGCAGCTCCGGCTGCACGATCCGCCTGGTCGACCAGCTCTACCGGAGCGCCGGTGTCGAGCTGGCCACCCCCTACCTCGACGACACCGTCATGGACGCGGTCCTGAGCATCGACGGCACCCGCCTGTGCGACCCCTACCGGTACAAACCGCTGCTCGCCGAGGCGATGCGCGGCGTGCTCCCCGAGGAGCTGCTTCAGCGCCGGACCAAGGGCGAATTCAGCGGCGACGCGTTCACCGGGTTGAACGAGCACCGCTCCGCGCTCCTCGCCCTGACCGAGGACATGCGTCTCGAACGGCTCGGCCTGGTGGACTCGCGCGCGCTGCGCGCGGCCATCACCGGCCCACACACCGCGAGCAGCGGCCTGGCCGCGATCGAGGCCACGCTCGGCGCCGAGAACTGGCTGCGGCGGACCCACAGGCCGCAGGCCCCCGCGTCCCCACCCTTCCCACCGCGATCGAGGATCGGAGAGGCGACATGACCGCACTGGAACTACGTCCCGACGTCTCGACCACCCCCACGGGGGACGGCATGGTGCTGCTCGACGAGCGGAGCGGCCGCTACTTCCACCTGAACGGCAGCGGGGCGGAGATCACCCGGATGCTCCTCGGCGGCAGCGACGCCGAGGAGACCGCACGGCGCCTCGCCGAGCGGTACGCCCTCAGCCAGGAGCGCGCGGCGGCGGATGTGGACGGCCTGATCGCCGCTCTCGAAGGCGCGGGGCTGGTGGCGCGGTGAGCATCCCCATGGCGATGCCGGGGCGGGCGCGGCCCCCGCTGGCACGGCGGCTGGCCGGGCGCGCGGCGGTCCTGGCCGCACTGCTGCTGGCGCGCAGACCGCCCCGGCGCATCCGGCGCCTGCTGACCCTGCTGCAGCGGCGGGCCCGCCCCGCGACCGTCGCCGAGGCGCAGCGGGCACGGGACACGGTCGTCGCGGTCAGCGCGCTGTGCGCGGGAGAGGGGTGCCTGCCGCGTTCGCTGGCCACGGTGCTCCTGTGTCGGCTGCACGGCGCCCAGCCCACCTGGTGCACCGGCGTGCGGACCGAGCCCTTCAGCGCGCACGCCTGGGTCGAGGCCGAGGGGGTCCCCGTCGGGGAGCCCGCGCCGCCCGGCACCTACATGCCACTGATGCGGGTCTGACCACCCCTCGTTGATCTCGGGAAAAAGGACCCTACAAGCACGGTTTTTACGTCGCTTCTCCCGAGATCAACGAGGGGGCGGCGCCGTGCACGGTGTCCCGGAACGGCGGTGGCATAGGGTTCCCGGGATGCTCCGCCGCAGCCGCCTCCGCCCCGCCGCAGCGGTGCTGGCCGCGTTCGCGCTGGTGCTCGCCCCGGCGGCCGACCCGCGCGCGCTCCCGCGGCCGGAGCCCGCCGAGTACGCGGTCGAAGGGCTCGCAGACGCGGTGGAGATCCGGGTCGACAGCTGGGGTGTGCCGCACATCTACGCCCGCAACGACGACGACCTGTACTTCGCCCAGGGCCTCAACGCCGCGCGGGACCGGCTCTTCCAGATCGACCTGTTCCGGCGCCGCGGCCTGGGCCTGATGGCCGAGGCCTTCGGCCCCGCGTACGCCGAACGCGACCGCGCCGCCCGGCTCTTCCTCTACCGGGGTCCGATGGAGGAGGAGTGGGCGGCGTACGGGCCGCGCGCGAGACGCGTCGCGGAGCGGTTCACCGACGGCGTCAACGCCTACATCGACTGGCTGGAGGACAACCCCGCCCACCTCCCCGAGGAGTTCCAGCGGCTCGGCTACCGCCCCGAGCGCTGGGACCCCGAGGACGTGGTGCGGATCAGGACGAACGCCCTCACGGGCAACCTGTTCAGCGAAGTGCAGCGCGCGCGGGTCGCCTGCGCCGCCGACACCGCGGCCGACCAGGCGCGGATACGCCTCCAGCCCGCCCACACACCCCAGGTTCCCGACGGGTTCGACCCTTGTGCGCTGCCACCCGATGTCCTGAAGGCCTACGCACTCGCCGTCCAGGGGCCGACCACCGCGCCCCCTCCTCCAGCCCCTGGGGCGCCGTGGGCCTCCGAGGGCAGCAACGCCTGGGCCGTCGCCCCGTCGCGCACCGAGACGGGGCGCCCCGTCCTGGCCGCCGACCCGCACCGGGCCCTCACCTCCCCGTCGCTGCGGTACATGGCGCACCTGTCGGCGCCGGGAACCGACGTGATCGGGGCGGGCGAGCCGTCGATGCCGGGGCTGGCCCTGGGGCACAACGGGACGGCGGCGTTCGGCCTCACCTACATGTCGGCCGACCAGGAGGACCTGTACACCTACCGGCTGCACCCCGACGACCCGATGCTGTACCGCTACGACGGGGGCTGGGAGCGCATGACCGCCGTGCGCGAGCGCATCCCGGTCCGGGGCGCCGACCCCGTCGACACCGAGCTGCTGTTCACCCGGCACGGCCCGGTCGTGCTGCGGGACGAGGGCGCAGGCACCGCCTATGCGGTGCGCACCACCTGGAGCGCGCCCGGGACCGCCGCCTACTTCGGCGCGCTCGGACTGATGCGCGCCGGGGACCTGCCGTCCTTCCGCAAGGCCGCCGGGTCGTGGGGCGGACCGCCGCTGACCTTCGTCTACGCGGACGCCTCCGGAACGGTCGCCCGGGTGTCCGGCGGGGCGGTCCCCCTCCGCCCCGACCACGACGGGCTGCTCCCCGTCCCCGGCGACGGCCGCTACGAGTGGTCGGGCCTGGCCGAAGGGGCGCTGCTGCCCTGGGAGGCCGATCCGCCCCAGGGGTTCGTCGCCGCCGCCAACGAGTACACCCCGGCACCGCGGCTGCCCGGCCCCGTCGGCTACGAGTGGCCGTCCCCCTACCGGTACCGGCGCATCACCGACGTGCTCGCGGCCGACGCCCGCTTCGGCACCGGGGACGCGATGGCCCTGCAGAACGACCGGTCCAGCCCGCCCGCCGACGAACTGGTCCCGATGCTCCCCGACCCCGCCGGCCGGACCGGGGACACCCGGGCCGCGCTGGAGCTCCTGCGCTCCTGGGACCGGACGGCGGCCGAGGACTCGGCGGGGGCCGCGCTCTTCGAGACCTGGCTGACCCGGCACCTCGCACCCGCCTTCTATGACGGCCGCGTCCCCGGGCGGGCCCACACGCTCGTCGGCCCGACCACCACACAGACCCTGGTGGGCGGGGTGCGGGCGCTCGACCCCGGCGAGCGCGAGGAGCTGCTCGTCTCCACCCTCACCGACGCCTACGGGGAGGCCTCCTACCGGCTCGGCGGCGACCCGTCCCTGTGGCGCTGGGGCGACCTGCAGTGGACCCTGTTCGAGCACCCCGCCGGGGAGCACATCGGCCCGCTCCCCCGGGGCGGCGCGTGGGACACCGTCGACGTGTCCTCCTACCGGCCCGAGGACTTCGGCCAGGCCGCCGGAGCCTCCTTCCGGATGGTGGTCGACGTCGGGGCCTGGGACCGCTCGTTCGCCGCGAGCGCGCCCGGCCAGTCCGGTGACCCGGCGTCGGAGCACTACGACGACCTGCTGCCGCTCTGGCGCAGGGGCGACTACTTCCCGCTCGTCTACTCGCGGGAGGCCGTCGCGGCGAACACGGCCGCGACCATCCGGCTGGTGCCCGCGCCCGGGGGTCAGGCGGGGGGCTCCGCGCCGATCTCCGGGCCGAGGTAGCCCGCGAGCATCCGGGTGAGCTCGACGACGATCTCGGCGCGCCGCTCCTCCCCGGCCTCCATGACCATCGGGAAGACCCCCTGCACGGTCGCGATGCACATCGCGGCCAGCAGCTCCATGCGCGCCGGGTCGGCGCCGGGGGCGCGCAGGAGGAAGACCTCCGTGAGCCGCCGCCCGATGTCGGCGCGGATCGAGGAGGCCACCCGCTCCAGGCGCGGCGAGGCGGCCGACCCGTGGAACAGGACCCAGAAGGCGGGGCGGCGCGTCTTGAACTCGGACACCCCGGTCAGCACGCTGCGGACGAGCTCTTCGGCGCTCATGCGGGCCGTCCCGTCGGACAGCCGGGTGCTCCAGAACTCCCGCGAGGTGGCGGTGTAGCGCTCGACGAGCCCGTCCAGCACCTCCTCCTTGTTGCGGAAGAACTGGTAGAGCGACCCCGGCGACACACCGGCGCGCGCGGCGATGGCGTTGGTGGTCGTGTCCTCGAAGCCCTGCTCGGCGACCACCTCCTCGGCGGCGTCGAGGATCTGCTCCATCCGGCGGCGCCCGCGCTCCTGGCGGCGCCCCCCGCGCCTGCCCTGCGCACCTTCCCGTGCCCCCTCCTGCGCCCCCTCCTGCACACCGTCCTCGGACACACGCCCTCCTCGCATCCGGCATTGCTTTTACGAGCGATCGCTCGTATTTTGAAGCGGCCACTGAAAACACGAGCAATCTATCGCCTTCACCCCCCGAGGACGGCTCCCGTGTCCCTCACCCAGCGCCTCGCCCGGCTCGGCCGCCTCTGCGCCCGCCGCCCCCGGACGGTCCTGCTCTGCGGCCTGCTGCTGTTCGCCGCGCTCGCCGCCGCGGCCGCGCCCACCGCCTCCTCCCTGGTGCTCTCCCGCTTCGAGGCGCCCGGCTCGGAGTCCGACCGGGTCGCCGCCGCGCTCACCGAGGACTTCGGCACCGGCCGCACCAACATCACCGTGGTCGTCACCGCCAAGGGCGGGGACGTCGACGCGCCCGGGGCCGCCGCGGCCGGCGAGCGCCTGACCGAGCGGATCGCCGCCTACGACGGCGTCCAGGACGCCACCTCGTACTGGACCCGCGACCGCGCCCCCACCCTGCGCAGCGAGGACGGGGCGCAGGCGCTCATCCTGGCGAGCGCGCCGGGCGACGCCGACCACGTGCGGCGCGAGGTGCTGCCGGGGTTCCTGGAGGAGTTCACCCGCGACACCGACGCCTACACCTCGCGGGTCGGGGGCGGCGAGGCGGTCTTCCTGGACGCGAGCACCCAGGCCGCGTCCGACTTCGCCCGCGCCGAGGCCGTCATCTTCCCGGCCGTGTTCCTGCTGCTCCTGCTCGTCCTGCGGAACGCGGCGCTGGCCGCCGCCCCGCTGGCGGCCGGCGTGTTCACCATGGCGGGCACGCTCGCCCTGCTGCTCCCGGTCGCCCTGGCCACCGAACTGTCGACCTTCGCCCTCAACATCACCCTGGTCATGGGGCTGGCGCTGGGCGTCGACTACTGCCTGTTCCTCATCAACCGGTTCCGCGAGGAGCTCGCGGCGGGACGCGCGGTGCCGGACGCGGTGGAGACGACGACGGCCACCGCGGGGCGCACCGTCGTCTTCAGCGGGCTGACGGTCGCCGCCTCCATGGCCGTCCTCCTGGCGCTCCCCTTCGACTTCCTGCGGTCGTTCGCCTACGCGGGCATGGCCGTCGTCGCCGCGGGCACCACCGCGTCGGTCGTGTTCCTCCCCGCCTTCCTCGCGCTGATGGGCACGCGCGCCTCCCGCCGCTTCGGGCGGCGCGGCGGCCCAACGGCCACCGGCGGATTCTGGGGGCGCACAGCGGAGCGGGCCATGCGGCGGCCGGTCGCCACGGGCGGCGCGGTGCTCGTGCTGCTCCTGGTCCTCGCCGCGCCCGCCACGGGGCTGCGGCTGGGTCTGCCCGACGAGCGCGCGCTGCCCGAGGACGCCCCGTCCCGCCAGGCCCAGGAGCAGATCTCGCAGGGGTTCACCGCGGAGGCGGCCGACACGCTGCACATCCTTCCGCAGGGCGCACGCCCCTCCGACGCCGAACTCGACGCGCACGCCTCCGCACTCTCGGACATCGACGGGATCGCCCGTGTGGAGACGCCGAGCGGCGCCTTCTCGGACGGCGAGCGCGTCGTGGGCCCCGACGGCCTCTCCGATCACCACTCCCGCTACGACAACGGCGAGCGCGCGCGCATCGCCGCCGTCCCCACCGCCGAGCGGCTCGACACCGACCCCTTCGGGCTCGTGCAGGAGGTCCGGTCCTCCCCCGCCGCCTACGCGTTCGACGTGGGCGGCTACCCGGCCGACCTCGTGGACTACCGCGACTCCCTGGCCGACCGGCTTCCCCTCGTGCTCGCCCTGGTGCTGGCCACCGGGTTCACCCTCCTGTTCCTGCTCACCGGGAGCCTGCTCATCCCCGCCAAGGCGACCCTGCTCAACCTGCTCTCGCTCGGGGTCATGTTCGGTGTGCTGGTCTGGGGGTTCCAGGACGGCGGCCTCGCCGACACGCTGGGCTTCACCCCGCCCGGCTCGCTGGACCCGAGCTTCCCGATCCTGATGTTCTGCATCGCCTACGGGCTGTCGATGGACTACGAGGTGTTCATGCTCGCCCGGATCAAGGAGGAGTACGACCGCACCGGCGACACCACTGCCGCCACCTCCGCGGGGCTCCAGCGCAGCGGCCCGCTGATCTCGGCCGCCGGGGCCATCCTCGCCCTGTCCTTCGCGGCCTACACCACCTCCGAGGTGATGTGGCTCCAGATGCTCGGGGCCGGGCTCGCCCTGGCCATCCTGGTCGACGCCACGCTGGTGCGCGCCCTGCTGCTGCCGGCCTCCATGCGCCTGCTGGGGCGCGCCAACTGGTGGGCGCCGCGCCCGCTGCGCCGCCTGCACCGGAGGATCGGCGTCTCCCACTGACCGCGCTGACCGCACCGGCGGCACGGACGCCACGGATGGCACGGACGGCACTGTCGGCGAAGGCCGGTGATTCAACGGATGTGCGGCACCACCGCTTCAACGCACACTCGTGTTCCCCCGGTCGCTCACGGAGAGCACGCCCCCCACCGCTCCCTGGGAGCGGCCGGGATCGTCAACCAGCACCCCCCACGATTGGGAGACGATCCGTGTCCATCGAAACCACCCCGCACACCGGCGGCGCGCGCTGGGCGCGCGCCGCCGGGACCCTACTGGCGGCCACGGCCCTGGCCCTGGGCGGCGGCACCGTCGCCACCTCGGCGCACGCCGCCCCGCTCCCCGCCGAGCCCGCCGCGCAGCAGAACCCCCACGAGCGCGGCCCCGATCCGACGGAGGACTCGATCGAGGCCCCCCGCGGCTACTTCGACGTCGACGAGGAGCGCGTCTCCTCGCTGAGCGTCACCGGGTTCGGAGGCGGGACCATCTACTACCCGACCGACACCAGCGAGGGCACGTTCGGCGCCGTGGCCATCTCCCCCGGCTACACGGCGGGCCAGTCCTCGATCTCCTGGCTCGGCCCCCGGCTCGCGTCCCAGGGCTTCGTGGTCTTCACCATCGACACCCTGACCCGCTACGACCAGCCGAACAGCCGCGCGCGCCAGTTGGACCGCGCGCTGGACTACCTGGTCGAGGACAGCGACGTCGCCGACCGCATCGACCCCGACCGCCTGGCCCTCATGGGCCACTCCATGGGCGGCGGGGGAACGCTGAAGGCCGCCGAGGACGACCCCTCGCTGCAGGCCGCCATCCCGCTCACCGGCTGGCACACGCAGAAGACCTTCGACCTGCAGGTGCCGACGCTGGTCGTGGGCGCCGAGAACGACTCCGTCGCCTCGGTGCGCACGCACTCCATCCCGTTCTACGAGAACATGCCGGGCGGCCTGGACAAGGCGTACCTGGAGCTGAACAACGCGACCCACTTCGCGCCCAACTTCTCCAACACCACCATCGCCAAGTACAGCATCTCCTGGCTGAAGCGCTTCGTCGACGACGACCTGCGCTACGACCGGTTCCTGTGCCCGGCACCGGGGACCGGCCTCGACATCTCCGACTACCGGTCCACCTGCCCCTACAACTGAGGAACCGCGTGAGGTCCGCCTGAGCCGGAATGCGAGCGGGCGGCCGGGCGGACATCCGTGGATCCACCGGTCCCGCGCCCACCCCCCTGGGCGCGGGACCACGCGCTCTGTACGGTGCACGCGTGCTCACCCCATCCCCCCGCCACCCGTCCGTCCTCCGCGGCCGCACCCAGGAGACCGGCGCGATCGCCGCGGCGGTCGCCGCCGCCCGCGAGGGGCGCGGCGCCGCCCTCCTCGTCACCGGAGCGCCCGGACTCGGCCGAACCGCCCTCCTCGACCGCGCCGAGCGGTCGGGGGCCGAGCTGCTCCTCGTCCGGGCCGACGGCGTCCGGGCCGAGGCCGACATGCCCGGGGCCGGGCTCCAGCGCCTGGTGCGCCCGCTCGCCGACCGCGTCGGCACCCTCCGCGACCTGCACGCACGGGCACTGGAGGAGGTCCTCGACGGCGGCGAGGGCCGCGCCCCCGCCACCGCGGCCGCCCTGCTGGCCCTGTTCACCTCCGCGGCCCGGGAGCGGCCCGTGCTCTGCCTGGCCGACGACGCGCACCTGCTCGACCCGTCCTCCCGCCAGACCCTCGCGGCGGTCGCCCGCCGGGCGGGCGGCGAGCACCTCGCGGTCCTGGTGTCGGCCCCCACGGCGGCCGACCCGCTCCTGACCGGCATCCCGGAGCTCCCCCTGCGCCCTCTGGACCGCCGCGAGGCGGAGGCCGCGGCCGCCGACGCCGCCCCGGGCGCCGCCTCCCACGTGCGCGCGGCGCTCGCCCGCGCCTGCCACGGCAACCCGCTCGCGCTCCGCGGGTACCTCCGCCGCCTGGAACGCGCCCACCTGACGGGGGCACGGGCGCTGCCCGACCCGCTTCCGCTCGACGAGCGGCTGCTCGAAGCGCACCGCGCCGTCCTGGAGCCCCTGCCCGAGCGCACCCGCGACATCCTCCTCCTCGCCGCCGCCGAGCCCGGAGCCCGCATCGACGCCCTGGTCGCGGCCGCCGACGACGCCGAGGCGTCGGTGGCCGACCTGGCCCCGGCCGAGGAGGCCGGCGCCGTGCGCGCGGACGGCGACCGGCTCCGGTTCCCCGACCCCGTGCTGCCCGCCGCCGTCTACCTGCTGGCGCCGGTCGCCCTGCGCCGCGCCGCCCACGCGCGCCTGGAACGGGTCTTCAGCCCCGAGCACTCCCCCTCCCGGCACGCGCGCCACCGGCACCTGGCGGCCCCCGACCCCGACACGGCGCGCGCCGAGGCGATGGCCCGGCTCGCCGTGCGGGCGCGCGCGCTGGAGGGCGACGGCGCCGCCGCCGAGATCCTGGAGCGCGCGGCGTTGCTCACCCCCGACCCGCACGACCGGGCGTTCCGGCTCGCCTCCGCCGCGGACGCGGCCTGGCGCAGCGGCCGGCCCGACCGGACCGCCGACCTGCTGGCCTCGGCCGGGCCGCCGGGGGCGACCGGGTCGGCCGGGGCCCGGGTCGACATGGTGCGCGGCCACCGCATGCTGCTCAACGGCGACACCTTCGACGCCGCCGACACGCTGGTCTCGGCGGCCGACCGGCTCGCGCCGCACGACAGGGCGCTGACGGTCGAGGCGCTCATGCACGCGGCGGACGCGGCCTCGTTCGCCGGGGACCCCTTCCGCCACCACGACGTGGCGCAGCGGGGCGAAGGCCTGGTGCACGAGGACGACCCGGACGAGATGCACTTCGGCACCGCGTTCCTCCAGGGCTGCACGCTGTCCTTCCAGGGGCACTACCCCGAGGCGGCCGAACGCCTGCGCACGGCGGTGCGCCTGGCGCGGCGGATCGACGAGCCGCGCCTGCTGAAGCGCGCGTCGGTGTGCGCCCTGCGCCTGGGCGACGCCCGCCTGGTCAGGGACCTGGCCTCCCGGTCGGCGGAGACGGCGCGCAGGCGCGGCGCCGTCGCGCTCATCCCCCAGGCGCTGCAGTTCCTCGTCTACGCCGAGTTCTGGACCGCGCGCCTGCCGTCGGCCGTCGGCAACGGGATGAAGGGGCTGCGGCTGTCCCGGGAGACGGGGCAGCCCAACTGCGCCACCCACCTGCTCGCGGGGCTCAGCCTGCTCGCCGCCATCCAGGGGGACGAGAGCACGTGCCGCGCGCGGGCCGAGTCCGTCCTGGAGAGCGGACGCCGCAACGGGCTCGGGCTGCCCGTCGCCCTGGCCGAGTGGGCGCTGGCCCTGCTGGAGATGTCGCAGGGCGACGCGGTGGCCGCGTTCACCCGCCTCAAGGCGCTCGCGCACGCCGAACCCGGGCGCGGGCACCCGACCATGCGCGTGCTCACGGCTCCGCTGTTCGTGGAGGCGGCGGTGCGCAACGGCGCCGAGGACCAGGCCGAGGTCGCGTTGGCCGGGTACGAGCGCTGGGCGGAGGGGTCCGACAGCACCAGCGGGCGCGCGCTGGTGGCCCGGAGCCGTGCGCTGCTCGCGCGCGCGGGCGACTCCCGGGACTACGCGGCCCACTTCGAGGAGGCGCTGAAGTTCCACCGCTCCTGCGCGGACGACGAGGTGGAGCGCGCCCGCACGGCGTTCCTCTTCGGCACCGCGCTGCGCAGGGAGCGCGACCCCGGGCGCGCCTATGTCCATCTCCGGGACGCCCTGGAGTCCTTCGAGCGCATGGGGGCGAGCGTGTGGGCCGAGCG
Organism: Nocardiopsis endophytica; assembly: GCF_027706725.1. Taxonomy (GTDB): domain Bacteria; phylum Actinomycetota; class Actinomycetes; order Streptosporangiales; family Streptosporangiaceae; genus Nocardiopsis_A; species Nocardiopsis_A endophytica. The sequence continues at coordinate 59,637 of NZ_JAQFWQ010000001.1, read as the reverse complement.
GGCGCGCGCCGAGCTGCGGGCCAACGGCGCCCCGGACGCGCGGACGGCGGCACCCTCGCCGCTCGACCTGACAGAGCAGCAGCGCAGCATCGCGCTGCTCGTCGCGGAGGGGGCCACCAACCGGGAGATCGCCGCGCACCTGTTCCTCAGCCCGCGGACCGTCGAGTACCACCTGCGCGCCGTCTTCCGCCGCCTGAACATCCGCTCCCGCGTCGATCTGGCGCGTCTGATGCGCTGACCTGCCGTCTCCTCCGCGCGGCGCCCGCCCCGGCGCGCGGTCCGGCTCTAGGGTGGGGCGCAAAGGCGGCGATTCCGCCACCCCCGCCGCTCCGAAACCGCCGTCCGCGGCGCCCGGAGCCGATAGGGTTCCCTTGCGATCGCCGCATCCCCGTCACGCGGAACGAGAGAGGCATTGCCGTGTCCGAAACGGTTCGCTTGGTCTGCCCGGTGGGTCGCAAGCAAGGGGAGATCGGGGCCGGGGCCGTTCTCATCGCGCTGGCGGCGCTGGCCGTCGCCGCCTCCCCGGCGCACTGGGCCAACCTGGTCCTCGGCGGGCTCCTGGCCCTGTGCGGCGCCGCCCTCATCGTGCACGGCCTGACCCTGCGCGCACCGGTGCTGGAGGTCGAGGACGGCGAGTTCCGGTACATCCGGGGCCGCTACATCGTGCGCATCCCCTTCGGCGACATCGGTTCGTACTACCTGCTGTCCGGGCGGACCCGCTCGCTCGGGCTGTGCGACCTGGCAGGGCGCCCGCGCGTGTTCCCCTCGACCGAGGGGCGCCGCGCGAGCCGCCCCTACCTGCCGCTGACCGGCATGACGTCGCGCCACAAGGTCGACGCCTTCATGGCCGGCGCCGGCATCCCGCCGCGGGACCGCTCCCTGACCGCGGGGAGGTAGCCGGTCCCGGGGCGTCCACTACGGGGGCGTCCCTACAGGGGCGCCGTCAGGGCGCCGCCCGCCCGGCCCCGGGCTCGGCGCGCTCGTAGGCCTCGCCCGCCCGCAGGAGCACCCCGTCCCGGCCGGGCGCCCCGATGAGCTGCATTCCGATCGGCAGACCGCGGCGGTCGCGGCCGACCGGAAGGGTCAGCGCGGGGCCCCCGGTGAGGTTGGCGGGGGCGCACAGGCGCACGTAGGCGTCGGCGACCCCTTCAATCGTGCCGTCCGGCCAGGCCACCTCCTCCTGGCCCGCCCGCACCGCGGTCACCGGCACCGTCGGGGCGGCCACCAGGTCGGCGCCGGTGAACAGCCGCGCCCAGGCGCGCGCCATCATCGTCCGGGCGCGCTGGGCGCGCAGGTGGTCGGCGGCGGTCACCGCCGTCCCCGCCTCCAGCAGGGCGCGGACGTCCGGCCCGTACAGGTCGGGGTCGGAGCGCAGGTTCGGCTCATGGTAGGCGGCGGCCTCGGGGACCATCAGCCCCCAGTGCGCCGCCTGGACGTAGCGCTCCATCGGGATCTCGACGTCGACGGGTGTCGCGCCGAGCTCCACCAGGCGTTCGGTGGCGCGCCGGACCGCGGCCTCGACGTCGGCGTCGACGCGGTCGAAGAAGTAGTTCCGCGGCACCCCCACGCGCAGCCCCTTCAGCGGCGCGCTGCCACCGGGCTCCGGCGCGTCGTCCGCCTCGGCGGCCCACCCGGGTGCCAGGGCCGAGAGCGCCAGGGCCGCGTCGCGGACGGTGCGCGTGATGGGGCCGACGTGGTCGAGGGACCAGGACAGCGGGGTGACGCCGCGCAGGGGGACCAGCCCGAAGGTCGGCTTCAGTCCGACGACGCCGTTGAGGGCGGCGGGCACCCGGATGGAGCCGCCGGTGTCGGTGCCCAGGGCGAAGGTCGCCGTTCCCGAGGCCACCGCGACGGCCGACCCTCCGCTGGACCCTCCGGCGACCCGGTCGCGGTCCCAGGCGTTGCGGGTCTGCGGGGTGGTCAGGCCGTAGGCGAACTCGTGCGTGTGGGCCTTGCCGACCAGCGCGGTCCCGGCCTCCGCCAGGCGCTCGGCGACCGCGCTGTCGGCCGCCGCCGTGTGCCCCGCGCGCACGCGCGAGCTCGCGGTGGTGGGCAGCCCCGCGACGTCGATCAGGTCCTTGAGGGCGACGGCGGTCCCGTGCACGGGGCTGAGCGGGCGTCCGTCGGCGGCCTCCCGCTCGGCGCGCTCGGCCGCCCGCCTGGCCCGGTCGGCCGTGACCGAGACGTAGGCGCCCAGGTCGGCCTCCACCTCGTCGATCCGGGCGAGCACCGAGTCCACCAGTTCGACCGGGGACAGCCGCCGCGCGCGGACGGCCTCGGCGGCGGAGGCGAGCGTCATCTCATAGGGCTGCACCGGGCGGCTCCTCCATGGGGTCGAAGGCGGCCGCGGGGTGCGTCTCCGCCAGGTCCGGGTGCGTGTCCAGCTCCCGCAGGACCGCCAGGACGGAACGGACGTGCTCGGCTGCGGCCGCTCCGGCGGCCGACATCGGCACGGGGTCGTCCGGGGACATGCCCGTCCTCCTTAATGCAAAGATTTAGCTTTAGTGCGACCCTAGAGCCCCGCCCCCCTTAACGCAACTTCTTAGCTTTAGTGTGGCCGACCGCAACCGCCCGCACGAAGACGGGAGGGACTCCGCCGCTCGGCGGAGCCCCTCCCTCGGTACTTCAGTGGTCCGGCCTCAGAACTCCAGGCCCTCGGCGTCGTCGCCCATCCAGCCCTCGAGGACGTCCGGGTTCTCGGACAGCCACTCGCGGGCGCCCTTCTCCGGGTCGTCCTTGTTGTCCACACGGACCTTGGTCAGCAGGCCGGCGAGCTGCTCATCGTCCAGCTCGAAGGCCTTCATCCACTCGGCGACCTCGGGGTGGTCGTCGGAGAAGCCGTCACGCCCGGCGACCTTCATCTCCTCGGCGTCGCCCATGGCGCCCTCGGGGTCCTCGAGGTCCTTGAGGTCGTACTGGTCGTAGGCGGCGTGCGGGTGCCACAGGGTGACCACGATCGGCTCCTCGTCGGCGACCGCGGTGTCCAGGGCCTCCAGCATGCTGGGGGTGGAGGACTCGACGAGCTTGTACTCGTCCTCCAGCCCGTAGGCCGGCATGGCGTCGTCCTTGGTGACGCTGGTCAGGCCGGCGCCGGACTCGATGCCCACGATCTCGCCGCCGAAGGTGTCGCCCTCGCCCTTGAGGTCCTCGATGGAGTTGATGTCCTCCATGTAGGACGGCACGGTGAGCTGGAGCGAGGCGTTGGTGTTCCAGGCGCCCAGGTCCTCCAGGCTGTCGCCGTACTCCTCCCAGTACGACTCGTGGGTGACCGGCAGCCAGACGTCCATGTAGAGGTCGATGTCGCCCTCGGCCAGGCCCTGGAAGGTGGGGGCGACGTCGACCTCCTCGATCTCGACGTCGTAGCCCTTCTCCTCCAGCACCGCCTTCCACAGGTGGGTGACGGCGATGTCCTCGTCCCAGGCGATCATGCCGATGCTGATCTTCTCGCCGCCGCCGTCGCCGCCGCCCTCCTCGGGGCCGGTGGCGACGTTGCCGCCGCCGCAGGCTCCGGCGAGCAGCAGGGCGGCCGAGGCCGCGCCCACCGCGGTGAACCGGGGGAAGCGCTGGGAAATGCGCATGTCCATCTCCTCCTTGTGGTTGGGGATGTGAGGGGGAAGCGGGGGGCGTCGGAACGGATGCGGGGGGTCGGGGGCCGGGTCAGCGCGCGGCCGCGGCGGCCCGCCCCGCCGGGGAGAACCGGGTGACGGCCGCGGTGAGCCGGTCCAGGTAGATGGCGAGGACCACGACGGCGATGCCGCCCTCGAAGCCGACCGGGACGTCGCCCTGGGCGATGCCGCGGTAGACGTCGTTGCCCAGGCCGCCGGCGCCGACCATCCCGGCGATGACCACCATGGACAGGCTCAGCATGATGATCTGGTTGACCCCGGCCATGATCGTCGACAGCGCCAGGGGCAGCTGGATGCGGCGCAGGATCGCCCAGTCCGGGGCGCCGAACGCCTCGCCGGCCTCCACCAGCTCCTTGTCGACCTGGCGGATGCCCAGCTCGGTCAGGCGCACCCCGGGCGGCATGGCGAACACGACCGTGGCGATGACGCCGGGGACCGCGCCGATGCCGAAGAAGGCCACCGCGGGCAGCAGGTAGACGAAGGCCGGCAGGGTCTGCATGAAGTCCAGGACCGGGCGCACGAGGGTGCTGAAGCGGTCGCTGTAGGCCGCGAGGATGCCCAGCGGCAGCGACACGGCGACGGCCACGCCGGTGGCCACCAGGATCAGCGCCAGGCTGGACATGGCGTTGTCCCACTTGTCCATGCTGATGATCAGCAGGAAGCCGGCCACCGTGAACAGGGCCACGCGCCAGCCCACCACCACGTAGGCCAGCAGCACGAACAGCGGGAGGACGACCAGCGACAGCTGCACGCCCAGGGTGAAGTGGGCCAGGGTGACCGCGAAGAGCACCACGCAGGTCAGCGCGGCCGACAGCTCCTGGCGGGTGCCCCGGGCGTAGGTGAAGCTCATCACCACCAGGGCGATCAGCAGCAGCAGGGCCAGCACCAGCGGCGGGTACACGTACTCGGCCTGGTACAGGCTCATCGCCGAACTGAAGAACGCCGCCGGCATCGAGCCGACCACCGCGGTGGCCACGCCCCCGGCGAGTTCGGCGATGTACAGGCCCGCCCACACGGCGGCGGCGATCCCCACCGGGCGCAGGTGGCCGTGGCGGAGCAGGCCCACCGCGATGACGGCGCAGGCGATCAGGGTGAACTGGGTCGCCGAGGTCTGGGCGAGCAGGCCGGTCAGGGCGTCCACGCAGGCGCCGATCACCGTTCCCAGGACGTCGAACAGGCCCTTGAAATGGGTGCGGAGCCACTCGATGGAGGCGTCGAAGGAGTCGCCGACGGGCAGCTGCGGGACGGGGACGGTCATCGGGTTCACGAGCGGCTCCCCTCCATCGCGAGTCCGTCGAGCAAGGCGGCGCGCGGGATGACGCCGAGCATGCGGTCGTCGGTGCCGACGACGGCCAGCGGGCGCTCCGAGCGCGCGGCGGCGCTGAACAGGTCGGCCAGCACGGCGGAGGGGGCGGTCGTCTCCTCCACGGGCTCGACGGCGCCGGCGATGTCGTCGGCGCCCTTCTTCTTCGCGGCCTCGGCGTCGGCGGCCGATACGGCGCCGAGCAGGCGCTCGTCGGCGTCGAGCACGAAGCAGAAGTCGCGGTCGTGCTCGCGCATGGCCCGCAGCACGGCGTGCGGGGTGTCGGTCGGCGCGGCGTAGGGGGCGGCGGGGACCATCACCGACGCGGCGGTGAGCACACGGGTGCGGTCGACGTCCTCGGTGAAGGTGGCGACGTAGTCGTTGGCGGGGTGGTCCAGGATCTCCTGGGCCGTGCCGATCTGGGCGACCCGGCCGTCGCGGAGCACGCAGATGCGGTCGCCCAGGCGCATCGCCTCGTTGAGGTCGTGGGTGATGAACACGATCGTCTTGCCGAGCGAGGCCTGAAGCTCCAGGAGCTGGGTCTGCATGTCGCGGCGGATCAGCGGGTCCAAGGCGCTGAAGGCCTCGTCCATGAGGATGATGTCGGTGTCGGCGGCCAGCGCGCGGGCGAGGCCGACGCGCTGCTGCATGCCACCGGAGAGCTGGCCGGGGAGCTTGTCCTCCCAGCCCTTGAGGCCGACGAGCTCCAGCGCCTCCAGGGCCTTGGCCTGCCGCTCCTCGCGCGCCACGCCGCGGACCTCCAGGGCGTAGGCGGCGTTGTCGGCGACCGAGCGGTGCGGGAACAGCGCGAAGTGCTGGAAGACCATGCTGACCTTCTCGCTGCGCACCTTGCGGAGCTCGGCCTTCTTCAGCCCGGTGATGTCGGTCCCGTCGATCTCGACCGTGCCGGAGGTCGGCGGGAGCAGGCCGTTGAGCATCCGGATCAGGGTGGACTTGCCGGACCCGGACAGGCCCATGACCACGAAGATCTCGCCCGGCTCCACCTCGAAGGAGGCGTCGATGACGGCGGCGGTGACGCCGAGGTCGGCGATGTCGTCGCGGTGGCGCCCGTCGGAGAGCGCCTCGACGGCCGCGGCCGCCCGCCTCCCGAACACCTTGTAGAGATTCTCTGCGCGTACTGCTGGCACGGTCTCCTCTTCGGCTCCCTCATCGGCTGCGTCGCACTCGGGACCGGGGGTGAACGGGGGCGGGGACCCGTTCCTTAAGTCCTGTTTATGCCGAAGTCGCAGGTTAACGAGGAAGCCTGACCGGTTCACATGGGATGGTCACGCGCAAATAACACGTTTAACCCGCGTCACACCGCCCATCCGAGGAAGTGCCGCGTCCCCGACGATGCCGACCCCTCGCAATGTGATCTGCACCACACACCATTCATGTGTGAAACAGGTCACTCCAATGCGCAACACAGCAGGTCAGCGCAATTACAAGCCGTGACCCCGCACTCGTCCCCCGCCCCGGGAACGGGACTGGGACGGCTTGGGCGGTTCGCATAGAGTCGAAAGGGTGACGCACTCACGGATAGTCGCCATACTCACCGTCGCCGGGTTCCTCGCGGCGATGTGGATCTTCGAACTGTTCGACTCGGTCATGGGCGGCGCGCTGGACTCGGCGTTCGGGCTCCGCTCGTGGGACACGGGCGCGCCGTGGACGATCGTCACGGCCCCCTTCATGCACGCCAACCTCGGCCACCTCATCAGCAACTCGCTGCCGTTCCTCGTGCTGGGCTCGCTGGTGGCGCTGAGCGGGGGCCTGGGCCGGTTCATCTGGACGACGCTCATCGTGGTGGTCGTGAGCGGGGTCGGGGTGTGGCTGTTCAGCCCGCCCGGGGTGCTCACCGTCGGGGCGAGCGGGCTGGTCTTCGGGTACTTCGGCTACACCGTGCTGCGCGGGATCGTGGAGCGCAGGACCATCGACATCGTGATCATGATCAGCGTGATCGTCTTCTACGGGACGCTGATCTGGGGCGTGCTGCCCCAGCAGGAGGGCGTGTCGTGGCAGGCGCACCTGTTCGGCTTCGCCGGCGGGCTGCTGTCGGCCTGGCTGCTCCCCAAGCGCGAAAGGCCCAGGGCCGCCCCGCAGCCCTCGACGCCGTACTCCCCCTACCGCTACTGAGGCCCTTGCCCGGTCGTCAGACCTGCGCCCTCCCGAAGTTGAGGAACGCACGGGAGGGCGTGGGGCCGCGCTGGTCCTGGTAGCGCGAGCCGTAGCGCGGCGAGCCGTAGGGGTGCTCGGCCGGGGAGCTGAGGCGGAACATGCAGAGCTGGCCGATCTTCATGCCCGGGTAGAGCTTCATCGGCAGGGTGGCCACGTTCGACAGCTCCAGGGTGACGTGCCCGGAGAAGCCGGGGTCGATGAACCCGGCCGTGGAGTGCGTGAGCAGCCCGAGCCGCCCGAGGGAGCTCTTGCCCTCCAGGCGGCTGGCGATGTCGTGCGGAAGGGTGACGACCTCGTAGGTGGAGGCCAGCACGAACTCGCCCGGGTGCAGGATGAACTCCGAGTCCGCCTCGACCTCCACGAGCCGCGTGAGGTCGGGCTGCTCGACGGCGGGGTCGATGTGCGGGTACTTGTGGTTCTCGAACACCCGGAAGTACCGGTCCAGGCGGACATCGATACTGGACGGCTGGATCAGCCCGGGGTCGTAGGGGTCGATCTTCACCCGCCCGGACTCGATTTCGGACCTGATATCGCGATCGGAGAGCAGCACGGAACAGAACCTACCTGCTGCGACGACCACCCGGACCGCCCCGCCCGGGCCCCCCGGGGACACGGCCGGTTACCGCTCCGCCCCAGAGTCCGCTATGATGAGGCCCGTTGGCAGCCGCAAGGCGGCCCGACGCGGATGTAGTTCAATGGTAGAACTTCAGCTTCCCAAGCTGATAACGCGGGTTCGATTCCCGTCATCCGCTCCACAAAGAAAAGGCCAGGTCACCCGGTAGATTCCGGGACCTGGCCTTTGTCGTTCGTCCGCCTTTCAGCGGTCCGCGTGCCAGTTTCTTGCCAGATGCTCAGACGCGGGCACCGACGGTCGGCGGATCCTCGTCATCGTCGTCATCACCGTCTGCAGCATCGAGGGTGTCCGTCCAGGACCGCTTGAGTTCGTCTGCGGCCCTCTCCCCCAAGGCATCGGCGATGTCCCGAGCACGGTTCTCGCGAGCGTGGAGGTAGACCATCGCGGCCCGCGGACTGGAGTGCCCCATGCGGTTCATCAGCTCTCGCAGCGACGCCCCCGCCTCTGCCGCGTAGGTGTTGCCCGTGTGGCGCAGGTCGTGGAAGTGAACGTCCTTCACACCCGCCTTCTCGCAGGCGTCCGCCCAGTACTTCGAGAAGTTCGCACGCCGCAGCGGGTTGCCCCTGGCCCCGACGAACACGAAGCCGTCTTCCCCGGGAGCCGCGAACCTGCCCAGGTGTCGTTTGAGGTCGTCGATGATCAGCGAGGGAAGCACGACCGTTCGGTACCCGGCCTTGGACTTCGGTGTCCCCGGGACGAGATGGGCCAGGTCATAGACGGTCTCCCGGATGGTCACCGTCCGGTCGTCCAGATCCAGGTACCGCCGCCGCAGCCCTGCCAGCTCTCCCCATCGGAGACTGCCGAACGTCGCCAACAGCACCAGGGCCCGGTAACGCGGGTTGATCGCATCGGCCACCTTGAACACCTCGGCGACCGACAGCACCGGCCGCTCGTCGCTGCTCTCCACACCGGCCCCCTCGATCTGGCACGGGTTCTTACGGATCAATTCGTCCCTGACAGCGGTGTTCAGGATGGCCCGCATCAGCCGGTACGCCTTGGCCACCGTGGTCTTGCCGACCTTGGACTTCCGCCGAGCCGTACGCCACTTGCGCACGTGCGCTTCTCGGATGTCCTTGATGGACATGTGGTCGAAGGTCGGCTTGAGATGAATACGTAGCAGTCCTTCGTAGAGCTGTTCGGTCTTCGGACTCAGCTCCCGCTGTTCCAGCCACCCAGCGGCGTAGTCACCGAACCGGATGGTCCCGGCGTCGGGGTCTATCCACTCCTGCCGAGCGATCTCGGCTTCCTTCAGGGTGAGCCAGCGCGCGGCCTCCTTCTGAGTCGCGAACGTCCGATCCGCAGGTCGCTCGATACCGTCCGGCCCCCGGTAGCGCGCTTGGTAGCGCCCGGAGGAGAGCGGCCGTACAGCACCGAACTGCCGACGAGTCCCCTTGTTGTTACCGCCCACCTATGCGGCCCTCCTTCCTCGAAGCCGCATCGGCTCGACCACACCGGCGGCGATGAACTCGTCCAGGGCGGATTCGGGGATGCGGACGTGGCGACCGATCCTGACGAAGGTGATGCGGCGCTCTTCGATCAGCCGCCGGGGGTAGCGAGGGGTGGTGTTCAGGCGGTCGGCCGCCTCAGCCACGGTGAGCAGGCGACCGGACGGCCGGGTGGTCGTGCGTGCCATCAGGCGACCTCTTCCATTGCCGAGAGATTCGGGGAGCGTGCGGCGTCGAGGCGGGCGCGGCGTTTGAGGGTCTCGCCGACCGCGCGCAGCAGGCGGTGTTCGCGGGGCGGCACGTCCGGGTCTGTGGGGCGGGCGAGTTCCCAGGCGAAGGACCCGTTGACCACCGGCAGGGCCCCGCCGGCCGTTTCGGAGTCGGGGGCGTCGGGGGCGACGCCGAGCTGTTCGAGCACCCACGCCAGCCGATCCGCCTTGTGGTCGGCCAGGGTCTTGTTCGACCACTTCCGGGACACCAGGACGCGACGGCCCGCATAGCCCAGGTGTTCGCGCCGGTGGGCTTTGGAGCGGCAGAACCCGGGCACCATGCCCGCCTTGGCCCCCTCGGGCTGGACGCCGTAGCGCAGCCAGTTCGCGCACCGCGGCGAGCAGGGCTCGTAGCGCAGGGCCTCCACCAGGCGGTCAACGTGGACCTCCTGTGCGGGGGTGTCCACGGTGTGGCATTCGGCGATGTCCTTGGTCAGGTACTTGGCCAGGTAGCGCACGCACCGGTCCGCATCCTCCGAACCCGCAACCACCCCCTTGGCGTCCACCTGGGAGCCGGACCGGACCACGTGGTGCGGCTCCGCTCCCGGATCCTCGTCCAAGGCGTCCAGGGCCTCGTCCCAGGTGGGCAGGACCTCTCCGGTGGCCGGGTCGCAGTAGTTCCCGGTCGCCTCGTCCCACACCGGCACGCCCGGCCCCTCGTACACCGCCTCGTCGGCGGGCGGCCACCACACCTGGTGGTAGGTCGCCGCGGCCACCTGGCGCACCTCGGACCGGGGCAGGGTCCCGCGCACGGCCATGTGGACGTGCGGAGCCAAGCGCCGTTGGGGCTCCACCGAGGCGAAGTACTGCACGTCGAATCCGGCCACGCGGCGGAGGTTCTGCACGAACCGGTCCACCAGCTTGGAGAAGTGCAGCGCGTCGCGCGCCGCCCGCCGGTAGTCGTAGGTGGCCGGGTCCACCGGGGTGCCGTCGCTCTTCACGCGCCCGTAGGAGTCGAGGGTGAGCGTGAGGAACATCGAGGGGCGGAAGACCTTGCCCGAGGCGGGGTCGGTGAAGGCCCGCCCCAGGGTGGAGCGCTTCATCTGCCGCTTGGGAAGGTCCGGGGCATCCTGGCGCCGCCGCGTGGACCGGGACCGCCGGGGACGGGAGGACGCCGAGGAGGGGGCGACGGAGCCGCGCAGCCCGGAGGCGGCGATCTCCTCGTCCAGGTCGGCGATCGCAGCATCGAGGGCCGCCAACTCCTCAGGGGCGGCACCTCCCTCGTCGGCCAGGCGGTCACGCTCAGCGGTGACCACAGCCCGGCGCTTCACCCAGTCCTGTTGGACGTCGGTGGGGTCGTCGGGGGCGGGTTCGGGCTCTTCAGTGAGGTGCCAGCCCTCCTCGCACTGCGAGCGCCGCATGGACCGCTTGCGCTTGGCACAGGCCGGGCACCGGGAGGCCAGCGTGGACCCGCACGGAACGTCGATCACCTCCGTGTGGCCGGTGGCGATGTCGGTGCGGCGCAGGGAGACCGGGCGGATGCACACGCCCTTGTCGGCGGCGATCTGCTCGGCGACCTCACGGGCCAGGGGTTGGGCCATGCGCTCTGCCCGGGTGGTCCTACCGGTAACGGTCGGCATCAGCCCTCACCCTCCCCACCGGTCTCGGCGGCGGTCATGGCGTCGATGTCGGCATCGGAGACGTAGGCCGCCCGCACCCGGGTGGGGATCTTGGAGCCCTCCAGGCGGACGAACGCGGTGCCCGGGGCGGACGGGTCGATCAGGTGCGCATCCGCACCCCGGTCCCGGGCGTCGGGGCCGAGCACCATGTCCACCTGCGAGGCCTCGTCCAGGCGCAGGGCGACCTTGTCGGGGAACAGGTTGCGCAGGTTCATGACCTCTTTGCGCGGATCCTGCAGCGCGGCCAGGACCGCGAACCCGACCGACCTGCCTTGGCTGGTGAGGGTGGCCATGGCGTTCTCGGCACGCCGCCGCACCTCCCGGTCGGGGTGGTAGGCGGTCAGGAACGCCACCTCGTCGAGAAGAACAACCTCGAAGGGGTCTTCCGCGGTGGGGGTGTGGGAGCGCAGCCGACCGGCATAGGTGTCCGCCCGTGCCTGCATATCCCGGACGGCCTCTTCCAGCAGCTCCACACAGGCTTCCCCGGAGTCGGCGTACCGGTGGAACAGGGGGCGTCCGTAGGACAGCTCCATCCGCTTGGGATCCACCGCCCGCACCCGCACAAGCCCGGCCTCGATCGCGGGGAGCATCGCGCGCACCGCCGACCAGATCACCGACCCCTTGCCCGCGCCGGTGACACCGGCGACCAGGACGTGTGTGCCGTGCAGCCGCATGGTCCAGGTGCGGCCGTCCTCGCACCGCCCCATCGGCAGAGCGGCCAGGTCAACGGCGTCCCCGCCGTCCGGGACGGGCATGGCTCCGATGGGGTCGGCGAGCATGTCACGGCGCGGGAACTCCAGCACCACGTCCAGGGGGCCGAGGACCTCCACCCGGCAGGCCGGGGCCTGGAAGCCATGCGCGAGCTGGGGCGTGCGCTCCTCGAAGTCGGACGGGGCGGTCCCCGGCACGAGCTTCACGCGGACCCGGTCGGCCCACTCCGAGCAGACCACCGAGCGGATCCGCGGGAGGTACTGGCGCTCCAAGTACGACTCAGCCAGGCCGGACACCACGAGGACGGGTTGCCAGTGCCGCCGGTACACCCAGATCCCGCGCACCAGCCCCAGCAGCCGCAGCACCACCCAGCGCCGGAAGGAGGCCCGGTGGTATCGGCGCCAGACCAGCCCGCCGACGACGGCGACGGTGCACACCACCGCTGGGCCCACCCAGTCCCACAGCGCCCACGAGCCCACCAGGACGGCCACCGAGGCCACCGAGAGCGGGTAGCGCACCGGAAGCGCCACGAGGAACGCCAGGAGGCGCCAGGCCCACCGGCCGATGATGAAGGCGGCCGGGGTCTCCACGACCGGGGTGGTGAAGCGGACCGCGTGCGCGGGGACGGGGGCGGTGTGCTGAACCTGGGAGGCCCCGTTTCCCTTGCCGCCGAGCATCAGTGCTCACCCCCGATCCGCAGGACGTAGGAGTCGGCCAGAGCCTCAGCACGATCAGCCGCCAGCTCCGCGCGGGCGGCGGCCAGGTCGGCGCGGGCAGCGGCGGCCGTGGCGCGGGTCTCGGGGTCGCGGGTGTTGGCCGCCATGCGGTCGAGCAGGGAGGCCTTCCAGGCCAGGATGTCCACGCGGGAGGCCGCTTCCGAGGCGGCCGGGACCGAGCGGTGCTCGCGCAGCGCGGTCAGGAAGTCGGCGATCTCCCGGGCGGTAACGCGTGCGGGTCGTTCTGCCATGATGAACACACAGCTTCCTTGGGTTTGACCAGTTCTCAGGGGGTGAAGGGGCGGCCGATGGTGTTGGCGCACCAGGCCGCCCCGCCGTCTGTCGGATGCCCCTACCGGGCGCGGTGAAGGCGCTCCATCTCTCGGGCGAGTCCACGAGCCGCCTTGGCCAGCGACCGAGCCGCCTCCACCTCATGCGCGGTGACTGCCGTGCCGTCCTCAGGACCGAGCTGGAAGATCAGGCCATCGCTGTTGATGACGAGCCGGGCACCGGAGGCCAGAACCGCATCGAAGCCTTCGTCAAAGCACGCGGTCACGACCGTGAACGCCATCACTCGCCGCCCTTCGCACCCGCACCGGCCGAGGCCGGGGCCTTGCGGGCACCGCCGCCCGGGGCCTTCATCCCGCGCGCCCGCAGCGAGTAGGCCACCCGGGGACGCCGCCCGTTGTCGTCGACGTATGGCATGACGGCCATGTCCTCGAACTCCACCGGGCGGAACGGCAGACCCGCCGCCTCCTCGGGAAGCACCGGGCACACCTGCGCGGGGATCTTGACCTTGACCGACTTGGCCTTGCCCCGCGCCTCGGGGTCGGCGTCGATCACGTCCACCGCCCACAGCGGCAGCCCGGTGTTCTTGTCGAGCTGGGGGCGCTTGGTCTCGAAGTCGGTGATGGCCTCCACCCCGAGGGCGAAGGCGCCGTGGGGGAACACCGTCCCGAACTCCACCGGGATCGCACCCTGAATCGCCATGAGAACACTCCTCTTCCAACCGTCCTGTCGACCACTTGTCCGGTCGAGCTGTCTTCAAAATAGCGGGTTCAACTCGACCGGACAAGTGGTTGAACCCTCGGATCTGTCGCCCGCTACGCCGCGGGGTAGCTGTCCTCCAATTCGTGCAGGTCACCCGGCAACACGATGTCCGCGACGGCTAGCACGCCGTCCGAACCGTCCAGGATCCGCGCGAGGATGGACAGCACCGGCGTGTGCTCTCCTAGTTGCAGCAACCGGGCCTCTTCCCCGGTCGCGTGCCGCGCCGACAGCCGCTCGGCCACGCGCGCCGGGCGCAACCGCTTGAGCGCATGCAGGTGCTCACGCACCCCGATGGTGATCAACTGGTCCTTGCCTACATCCGTGCCATCGGCCACGTCCAGTGGAAACCACAGCGTGACCAGCTCACTCGGCTCACCGTCGGCCATGAGCACACGTTGGCGCCTGATGGCCGGGGACCCTTCCGGGAACCCCAGGGCCTCAGCGATCGCGGCCGGGGCCGTCGTCCGTCCCGTCTCGATGATCTTCACCTCCCCTCCCTGCTCGGCGGTGTCGAAGGCGCTTGCGCCCGCATGCGAGCGCTCCACCGCGGTGGTGGGCACCCCCTTCACGAAGGAGCCGCGCCCGTGCTCGCGGTCGATCCAGCCCTCCATTCGCAGGATCTCCAGAGCGCGGACCACAGTGCTGCGTCCCGCCCCGAACTCGCGGACCATCCCCGATTCGGAGGGCAGTTGCGTGCCCACCGGGTAGGTCCCGTCGGTGATCCGTTCCTGCACCGCCTGCACGATCTGTACGTACTTCGGCGGAGCGAAGTCCATGCTCGACATAAACAACCGTCCGGTTAATCCAATGCTCGTCTGGTCAAGCAGCTTAGCGGCGTGCTTCCGACCCTCCCAGGTGGAGGCGTACGGACCTGTCCGGGCGGTGGCCCCGGCCTCCCCCCAAGAGACACCGGGGCCACCTCCGAAGCCGCACGGCCGGTGGGAAGGCGTTACCGGAGCCGCGGCCGCGCGGCCGCCTTCAGGTCTGGAAGCCCACGTACCATCGCGGGTGCCTCTCGGGCGGGATCTTCGCCACCCGGGTGGACTCGCGGTGGCGGGCGAAGCAGATCCGGTAGCCGTTCAGGTCCTCGCCGCATTCGATGATGCTCGCGCCGTGTTCGGCGGCCCAGAGCCTCAGCTCCTCTATGCCGACCTCTTGGCGGACCATGTGGACCGTGTCCCCGCCGGACGTATCGGGGACCGGATCGCGAGCATTAGGGTTCTCCATGTCAGCGCTCCCATGCAGCGTTGGCCACGCCCCCGGACGGCACCACCCGTCGCGGGGGTCTGTCTGTTTCAAGCCGCTTCCACACCGGTCCCGCGGCAGCAGGCGCACGCCACGTAGCGGCGTGCGGGGACCGGTCCCCCAGCAGAGCCGACGACGAGGAGCTTCCTCGGACGCAGCATCTTGCGACCGCGTCCACGGCAGTGCTTGCACTTGGCAGTGGGGGTGTCGTTCATGGAGACGACGATTCCGGTTCCGGCCGCTGGAACCCATCCCGTGCGGGTATCCCTGCTGGGGATAATGGCCGTGGCCGATGTGACTCCCCCCGATCGGAGGCCGTGATGGCAGGGCGAGCATGGGAGGGCGTGACCGTGCCCGCTTGGGCGTGGGAGCGCGAGGAGGCCCGCGGCCTCCTGCAGGCACGTGACGTGCCCGGACTTCTGCGGTTCGCCCAGCGGTTCGGCGGGGCCAGCCAAACCCGGCTCGCATCCGCCACCGGGATATCCCAGGGGCGGATCAGCGAGATCCTGAACGGGCGGAAGACGGTCGTCGCGTTCGAGGTCTATGAGCGCGTGGCCGAGGGCATCGGCATGCCGGACACCGCACGCATGCTCTTCGGACTGGCTCCCAAGGACGTCGCGGCATTCACGGCGAACAGGCCGCCCGCCACCCAGGCAGAGCAGGCCGTTCCGCCCCAGTTCGCCCCGTTGCGTGAGGAGGCAGACGAGGACGTGCGGCGCAGAGACTTCGTCGGACTGGCCGGGGCCACCCTCTTCCAGGCGGCGACCGGCCCGGCACTCTCTTTCGACGACATCGCAGCAGCCCTGACCAGGTACGCAGGCCCGCCGGCCGCGGGCCCCGCCGCGCGATACGACGTGGCCGGTCTCTCCAAGGACGTGCACCGGGCCAAGGCCGGATACCAGGCGTGCCACTACACCGCAGTCGCCAAGCGCCTTCCCCAACTACTCAGCCGCTTGGACGACGCAGCATCCGCCCTTGAAGGTGACGAGCGCTTGCGGGTACACACCTTGCGGGCCGAGGCCTACCACGTCGCGGCCAGCGTCCTGCTCAAGACCGAGGAACGCGGACTCGCGTGGCTCGCGGCCGACCGGAGCATGCGCGCAGCCCGGGACAGCGAGAACCCGACGACCGCCGGAGCAAGCGCACGCGTCCTCACCCGCGCGCTCATGCGCGACCGCCACTACCGCGCCGCAGCCGATTTCGCATCGGATGCCGCGCAACGCGTCGCCGAAGGCACCGAAGAGCACACGCCGGACTCCCTGTCCGTCTACGGGGCGCTTCTCCTCAGCGGGTCCGTCGCGGCGGCCCAACGCGAGGACCGCGCCCAGGCCCTCATCCTGCTTGAGGAGGCCGAGGACGCCGGGCGAAGGCTCGGGGGCGACCACAACTACCAATGGACGGCGTTCGGTCCGACGAACGTGCTTCTCCACCGCGTGAACGCAGCGGTGGAACTGGGCGACGCGGGCAGCGCCATCGACTACGCGCGCCGCATCGACTTGGACAACATCGACGTCACTGAGCGCAAGGCGATGCTCTTCGTCGACGCGTCCCGCGCCTACAGCCAGTGGGGAAAACTCGACAAGGCCTACCAGGCACTCGCCACCGCCGAGCGGATCGCGCCGGAGGAGTTGGCCACCCGCCCGATGGTGCGCGGCCTGTTAGACGACCTCCGGTCCCGCTCGACCGGCCATCTGCACACCAGCATCACCGAACTCGCCGAGAGGACAGCCACAACCCGATGAGCGCCGAGACGAAGACCGTCTACATTGTCGTCTGCGCAGCCGGACCCGCAGGTGACGTGGGCAAGCTCATCGACATGGCCCACGAACGTGGATGGGGCGTCCAGGTGATCTCGACCCCGTCCGCCCTGGCCTTCATCGATACTGAGGCGTTGGAAAAGCAGACGGGCCGCCCTGTCCGCAGCGAGCACCGAGCGCCAGGATCCCCGCGCAGCCCGAAGGCCGACGCGATCATCATCGCACCGGCCACCTTCAACACCATCAACAAGCTCGCGAACGGCATCGCGGACACCTACGCCTTGGACGTCGTCAACGAAGCGATCGGGCTTGGCATCCCCGTGGTCATCCTGCCGTTCACGAATGCGGCCTACTCCCGCCGTACCCCCTTCCAGAACAGCATCACAGCACTGCGCGCGGAAGGAGTCCCCGTCCTCATCGGCCCCGAAGGCTTCGAGCCTCATGAGGCCGGGAGCGGTGCGGGCAAGCTCCAAGAGTTCCCCTGGCGCCGCGCCCTGGACGCCCTTCCCGCCAGTTCAGCGCCCTGATTGCCGAATTGGGCTATATGAGATCAAGGGCGAAGGTGCTTCGCGCCGTCGCGCCCAGCTTGCCGTCCGCCGCTCGGGCTGCGGGCTGCCGCCCGGTCCCGAGCGGCGGACGGCCGCTGGGGCCAGCCAGGGCGCGCGCCCACTCCGCCCGCTCCGGGGTGCGCCGTCGCGCCCTGACCGCCATGCAGAGCGGTACACCTAGCCGGGAACATCGGCTGAGGACTGGTAGTACCAGGGGGCTCTCGCCCCCATGGACCCCCAGGGCCCGCACGGAACCTGGCGCGCTCAGGACGTGCGGAGGCGCGGGAGACTCGCGCCAGAACCCGCGCGGGATCGACCTGCGGCCGCCGACTTTCTCAGCTTCAACACGGGTAAAATCCTCGGCAGCCAACCTCTTAATCGCCTGCAGGTACTCCTCTACCTGCACCAGAGACACGAAACACGACTCTCGGGAAATAAAAGATCTAGCCGCACCCCTTTTACCTAATCCACTACAAAATTACCTATAGCCCGCGATTGGAGATAGGGAAAATGAACACTACACTAATTGGACTTATCGCTTCCCTGCTTGGCGTAACCCTGGGAGCGGCCCTGCAGTTCGCGCACGCAAAGATCACCCGAGCATGGCAGATAGAAGATCAAGCCAGAGAGCTTGATTTCCAGAAGAAGGAGCGCACGGACAGCGAGAGGAGGGTCAAATACTCCACCTTTCTAAAAAATTTACAGACTTTTCAAACGAAATCGAACTGGATGAACATCCTGGGAGGCCCTCGCTCCCCCCAAGATCAAAACAGCCCAACATTGACCGAATTTAATGCGACTAGCAAGGAATGCGTCGCAGCAGTCGAGCAGTTAATCTACTCATTCCACGAAGTCCAAATGGTAACTGAGAGCAAAAAGACTCAACTGACCGCAAGGGCAATCATCGCTGAAATTACTAAATTCAACCCGAGCAAGCTGATGGACGGTTCCCCTCAAAACACGCAAGAGAACATCAGCTTCCAGAACCATCTAGCGATTCTAGGGAATGCGTTCCTGTCTGCCAGTCGCGAAGAACTAGGGGTCGATTATCAGGATATTCCCGAATAGATCGGATCCGATTAAATACCTATAGGCAGACCTGCCTGACGTCCCCTAATATTTACGACAGGACAGAAGGTATAGGTTGGACCCGTGAAGAACGATGAGATGGTCCGCCCCATTACTTTCCGGTGGCACCAAGACCGAGTGCTTCGGACCGGGACCGTGGTTGCTCGGGCCTTAGGTTGCTCCACTTGTGGTTACACACGGCGACAGACCTCGGGCGCTCGCGGCGTGCCAGATTCGTGCCAGATGTGGTGGACGATCACGGGAACTCACGGAGACTCAGCCGACGAGCCGCCACCCCAGTGCAGGTCAGAGGATCGCCATGTCGGCCGCCCACCAGCACCTTTGCTTCCCAAGCTGATAACGCGGGTTCGATTCCCGTCATCCGCTCCACAAAGAAAAGGCCAGGTCACCCGGTAGATTCCGGGACCTGGCCTTTGTCGTTTCCACGGTCGGAACCAAGCATCCTGCCCGCTGCGTGCCACATACACGCCACACCCGGCCAGCCGAACCAGGGCCGGGTCACGTCCCGGAGAGTGGTGCAATTCCACCAACACACTGCCCGGTACCCGATCCTCGGTCACCGCTGAGGGCGACCGCCACGACCTGCGGGAACAGTGGTACGCGTAAGCGAACGTGTTGCGATCCTCGGCCGCTGCTGAGGGCGACCGCCACCGCGGCAGCGATAGCCTAACCACCATCAACCCGAGACGTTGCGATCCTCGGTCGCCGCTGAGGGCGACCGCCACTGAGGATGTTGTCGCCCCAGGTGTCCCAGATGGCGGTGTTGCGATCCTCGGTCGCCGCTGAGGGCGACCGCCACCGCGCCCACCGGCCGACGGTTTCGGGGGCGACCTGGTTGCGATCCTCGGTCGCCGCTGAGGGCGACCGCCACCATCGCGTACGTCGCCACCAGGCACGCCCACTTGGTGTTGCGATCCTCGGTCGCCGCTGAGGGCGACCGCCACGGGGCCGTCTACGGTCAGCCCTCACAACCCGAGGGAGTTGCGATCCTCGGTCGCCGCTGAGAGCGACCGCCACGACGAGTCCAAGGATGTCCTCTGGCTTCCGAAGGAGTTGCGATCCTCGGTCGCCGCTGAGGGCGACCGCCACTCGGCCACCTCACCGGGCTCGGCGCCACCGGCCGGTTGCGATCCTCGGTCGCCGCTGAGGGCGACCGCCACCACGCTCTTCGCGCTCAGCCATCGTCTCATTCGCGGTTGCGATCCTCGGTCGCCGCTGAGGGCGACCGCCACCCCACGATCGCGATCACCAGGATGAGCAGGTACAGCAGTTGCGATCCTCGGTCGCCGCTGAGGGCGACCGCCACAGCGCCTGAAGTGGCGAAATGCCCCCGAGCGCGACGGTGAACCCCACGCGCGAACCGGACTCTCCGCCATCAAAAGGCGCAAAACTCCTTGAGAACCTCCCCGGGACTCCATAGGCACCGGAGGTTCCCAACTACAGCACCAGCGCATCATCATGCGGCAGCGCACGGGCTCGTCCCATCGTTGCCACCGCTTTGAACGACCCGCGGTTCATCCGGTACACCCGGATGCTGTCCTCTTCCTCGTCGATGATGCGCGCCAGCTGGTCGTTCAACCGCACCAGGTCCGCCTCGCCGCACACGACCTCGAACACCGACTTCTGCACCCGCATCCCGAACCCCTCGCACAGCTTGGCCACGCGGCGCAGCCTCTGGGCGCCCTCCGGGGTCGTGGTGGCCACGTCGTAGGTGATGAGCAGTTCCATTCACACCGTCCAGGGAACATAGCCCGGCAGCTCGTCGCGCAGGTGGCGGGCCATCAGGCGGGCCTGCACCGAAGGCATCAGCGCGTGCTGGACCCTGCGTCCCAGCACCCGGTGCGACTGGTCCTTCCGGCGGTGCTGCTGCCATTGGGTGAGCACGACCTTGCGCCCCTCCTCGGTCAGCTGCACCGCCCCGCCGGGCAGGGTCTCGAAGTGGTCGGGGTTCACCTGGCGCCGGTTGACCAGGGTCAGGGCGAGCCGGTCGGTGATGACGGCCCGGAACTCCTCCATCATGTCCAGGGCCAGCGCCGGTTTCCCCGGCCGGATACCGTGCAGGAACCCCACGTACGGGTCCAGCCCCACCTGTTCGCAGGCGCCGTGCACCGTGGAGCGCACCAGCCCGTAGAGGAACGACAGCAGGGCGTTGACCGGGTCGGTCGGCGGGCGCTTGATACGCCCGGGGAAGGTGAACCCGCTCTCCGGGCGCACCATCAGGGCGAAGGCCTCGAAGTAGGCCCGTGCCGCGAATCCTTCGGCCCCGAACAGCTCGCCGATGTCGGCGGCCCCGGCCGCCGTCTCCAGAGAGCCTTCCAGCGCGGCGGCCTTGTCCCGCAGCTCCTGCTTGTGCGTCGTGGAGTCGCGGGCACCCCTGAGCAGGACCTGCCTGCTGTTCTGGATCTTGCCGGCCACGCAGGCCCGCGCGATCTCCAGCCGCTTGGCCTCGTCCGCGTGGGCCAGGTGCTGGCAGTGGCGCAGCAGCACGTTCCCTCGGGTGGGCCCTTCGACGCGGTAGCGGTACCTGCCGCCGCGGGTCATCCACACGATGGGGCGCCCGTCCTGGGCGCAGCGGTCCTGCAGGGGCGAGGTGACGTGCACCTCCCCCATGGCCACGATCGATTCCAGTCTCAGCAGCGGCAGCGTGGTCCGGCCCTCGGTCTCGGGCAGGACGATGCGCACCGTGTCGCCGTCCAGGTGCAGGGAGGCTCCCGGGGTCTGGACGTAGAGGGTGTTGAGGAGTTCAGTCATCCCACTCGGTCTCCTCGGCGGGCCGGTACAGGGCGGCCAGGTGGCGCTGGTAGCGGGCCTGTCCGGCCAGGACTTTGGGCATGCAGGAGGTGTTCATCGAGCAGCGCCGACAGCGGGCGTCGGCGGCCGGGGGCGGCAGGACCGAGCCGGTCATGACGGCGCGCACCTGCTCGACGGCCGAGCGCACGCGCTCGCGCAGTTCCTCGTCGACGGCAACGGTGTGGCGGCGCCGGTCGGCCATGGAGTAGACGGCCGCATCGGCGATGCGGGTGTCCATGCGCTCCTCCAGGCACATCGCCTGCGCCGCCACCTGGACGTCGGCGGCCCCGCCCGGCTTGTAGGCCCCGGACTTGTACTCCACCGGAAGGACGGTGCCGTCGGGGAGGAGCTCCACCACGTCGCACACACCGGTCATCCCCAGGCCGTGGTGCCACACGGGCAGGGCCCGCAGGGTGCGCACGCTGGGGCGGGACTCCTGTCCGGGGTCGTGGACCCGGTGGTGGGCCAGGGTGCCGCGCACCGTGGCGGCGTCGTCAGCGAAGCCGTCCTCCAGCAGGATGAGCCCGGCCTGGCGGGGGCAGTAGTCGTAGTGCTCCAGCGCGGACAGGGGCACCGGCAGCAGCTCCTGC
Source organism: Nocardiopsis endophytica (assembly GCF_027706725.1). Classification (GTDB taxonomy): domain Bacteria; phylum Actinomycetota; class Actinomycetes; order Streptosporangiales; family Streptosporangiaceae; genus Nocardiopsis_A; species Nocardiopsis_A endophytica. The sequence goes on along the minus strand of NZ_JAQFWQ010000001.1, from coordinate 38,070 downwards.
GCCCCGCCTGCGGTGCTCACCCGGCGACCAGCGGCGTCAGCGTGATGCCCTCGGGCAGGCCGTCCTCGTCGGCGGTGATCTTGTAATCGCTGAAGGAGCGCACCGGACGCTGCTGGTGCTCGTCAACCAGGTCGGCGTGCACGCGGTCGAAGAGGGTGTGGGCCGGGGCGCGGCCGAAGGCGTCGTCGTGGGTGAACACGTACAGCCCGCGCATGGCCATCTCCCCGCGGGAGGAGGCGCGGTCGTGCTCGAACATCATGGTCATGGCCCGCCAGAAGGACTCCATGTCGTCGGCGGTGACGCCGGTGCGCTGGGCCAGTGGGGCGCTGAAGTGGCCGAAGCCCTGGTAGAGCCCGTAGGGCACGGTGTGCTTGTTGCCCATCTCGGTGGACTCGCCCTTGTCGATGTCGGCGGTGCGGGTCTGGGTGATGCGGGTGATGCCGTGCTCCTGTTGCAGCACCGGGTGCAGGGAGCGGGAGAAGGTGAGCTGGAGCGGTCCCTGGACGCGCCCGGCGGGCTTGTCGCCGGTGCTCATCACCGCGCCGAACATGCGCACGTCGAAGAAGGTCTGGCACATCCAGTCGCGGGCGCGGGGCTGGTTGCCGGCGGTCTGCTTCTTGTCGTTCTTGTCGCCCTTGAGGCCCAGTTCGGTGTAGGCGCGTTCGTGCTGGGAGTTGAGGGAGACCCCGGCTTCGACGTAGATGTCGAAGCCGGGCTGGCCCTGCTTGAACAGGGGGATGGTGTTGCGGATCTTGCGTTTGAGGGCCACGTCGGTGACCAGGCCCTGGCCGGTGTCGGGGTCGGTGCGCGGGGCGCCTGCGGCGTCCGGGTCGCCGTTGGGGTTGCCGTCGCGCACGTCGAAGAAGAAGACGAAGTCGTGCTTGCGCTCGGGGTCGAGGTGGGCGGGCGTGGTGGTCATCGCTGCTCTTCCTGGTCGGTGCCGCCGTTGGCGTGGGCGCGGCGCTGGCGCTGGTCGTGGGAGTGCTGCTGGTAGTAGCCCAGGCTGAACAGGGACTGGCCCTCCTGGTCGAGGGTGTCGGGCAGCGGGCCCTCCAGCAGGTCGTGCAGGGTGCAGATGGTGGTGAAGTAGGCGTGCTGGGCGGCCTTGTCCTTGGGCTTGCCCGAGGCGCGCAGGCGGCGCAGGTGGGCCTGGGACTTGTCCAGGAGCGGCTCCATCCGGGAGCGCGGGGTGGCCTTTGCCGCCGAGAGCCACTTGTCGGCGATGGTGCTGTTGGGGCCCTCGCCGGTCTCCGGGTCGCGCAGGGCCCGGTACTGCAGGGACTCCAGCACGGCGAAAAGGCGCCCGGCCACGTAGGCCGGGTCGGGGCGGTCCTCTTGGAGCACGGGCGGCACCTCTCCGTGGTCGGTTGCGAATGTGCGGTTGAACAGCAGGCGCAGCAGGGCGGCGCGGGGGTGGTCGATGCGGCCGTCGGCGCCGATGCGCTGGTTGAGATGGGACAGCAGGGACCGGGGTGGCACGGTGTCGTTGAGGGCGGCCAGCATGAGCTGGCGCTGGGCGCCGTCGGGTGCGGTGTCGGGCAGGTAGCGCCACCCTTCGGCGGTGTCCCGTCCACGGCCCAGTGATGCGGCCATACGCCAGACCGGGACGGGGCGCGGGCCGTCGCTGCGCCAGTCCTGGACCTGGTGGTCGTCGAACCAGGACGACAGCTTGTCCAGTTCCTGGCGCAGGGCCACGTCGATCCAATCGCGCACGATGACGCGGCTCTGGTTGACCGACAGGATCAGGGCGTGGAAGCGGTTGGCGTCGATGTCCCGGGCGCCGCTGGTCCCGCGCGGCTTGTCGAGTTCGGCGAAGACGTGCGCGACGTCCTGGGCCTCGGTGGCCTCGAACAGGTCCATCACCGAGACGGCGGTGGGCTCCTTGAGCCACCAGGTGATGACCGAGTCGGGCATGCGGTAGCGGTGCCGGCGGTCGGCCAAGAGCGCGTTGAGCACGGCGGACGAGCGGGCCCCGCAGGCTTCGCACACGGGGATGTCGGAGAGCTGGATGCGGCCCCCGCGCCCTTGGGCCGAGGTGTTGACCGACACCAGCTGGGCGTCGCGGCCCCGGCTGGAGCCGGTCGGGATCAGCCCGGCCTTGACGGGTTCGGGAAGCGAGTCCAGCAGGGGGCGGTCCTTCCCGCAGGATAGGCACTGGCCCTGCCCGGCGCGGCCGCTTTTGCGGGCGGTGACGGTGGCCTGCCAGGCCTGCTGGGCGGCCGGTTGCAGGTGCGGCCAGGGCTGCCCGGACACGTCCACCGCGACCAGGTCCGAGGGTTTGGCCTTGCCCGGCTCGACCGCCCGGTGGTGGCCGCCTTCGAAGCAGGCCAGCACGGCGCGGGCCGTGGCGTCGTCTCCGGCGGCCTGAGCCCACTGCCGGAGCAGGTCGATGTAGGCCTCGTTGCGGCGCCGGGCCTCTGTGCGGGCCTTCTCGGTGTCGGTCTTGGGGACGCCGAGCACGTACTCCAGGGTGTCGACCAGCAGGACGGGCGGGGGTTTGGCCCCGGAGCGGTAGACGTAGGGGGCGTTGAGCTCGATGCCCGTGGGGTGGTCGGCACCGGCGAGGTCGAGGAGCTCCGGGGACGGCCGGCCCTGCGCGTCCAGCTTCAGGCACCAGCGGATGGTGCGGGGGCGGTAGTGGGCCGGGGGAAGGTCCTCGATGTGGGGGGCGTGGTCGGCCAGGGCTTTGAGCAGCACCGCTTCATCCCCTCCCGCCGGTGCGCCCGGAGGGCGAGCCGGGCAGCTCGCCGCCGCGCTCGGGGACGTGCAGGACCCCCTCGGCCATGGCGGCGTGGAACCAGCGGTAGGCCTCGCGCTTGGCGCTGTAGTCGATGCTGTGCAGCATCACCCCCAGGTCCTCGCTGTCGGCGATGGGCGCGCGGTCGGTGGGTTTGAAGAAGGAGGCGGAGAATTCGCGGGTGCCCAGGAACGGCTGGCTGAAGCAGGCCCCGCGTTCGACGCGGCGGCGGAACTGGTCGCGGTATTTGGCCGGGTGGGCGTCGGCGTGGTCGCGCAGCCGGATGTGGGCGTGGATCCGGTAGGCCACGTCGCGCAGGGCCTTCATGTGGCGCTGGTCGCGGTGGGCTTCGACGTCGAACCGCTCGGCCGGGTCGTCCATGGCCTTGCGCACCCAGTCGGCGGAGGTGGTCTGGTCGACCTCGTTGCGCCGCACCGAGACCCACCGGATGGGTTTGAGGACCTCGATGCGCTCGATGCGGTAGGAGAACTCGGGCTTCCAGAAGATCGCTTCGAGGACGCCTTTGGCGGCCGAGGGGGTCATGACCGGGTAGCTGAACCGCTCGGTCTTGAGCTCGGGGCGGGTGAAGCAGGCGAAGGGGCCCTCGACCTCCACCGCCAGCGGCGGGGACCCGGGGGGTGGGCTGGTCAAAACACGTACTCCTTGGTATCGGCGATCACGATGCCGCGCTCGTCGTCGTAGTCGCCGAGCCACTCGTACAGATCGCCTACGACGGGGGCGAGCAGCCCGGCGGCCTTGCGCTCGGCCAGGCCGCGGGGAAGCGTGGCCGTGAAGGGGCGCAGTTCGCGCAAAAGCCCGCCGGGCGGGACGCCCTGGCGCAGCAGGCCGAGCATTTCGCGGACGCGTTCGGCGTCTTCGGCGTAGCGAGTGGGCACGGCCACGACCGGGATGCTCACTTCTTTGATCATCGTGAACAGCCGGTCGGCCTCGGGGAAGTCGGCGTCGCGGCGGGCGTCCTGGATCTTCTGGCCGTCGTTTTCGACGTTGGTGTACTTGAACCGGTCCTTGTAATAGGCGTCCATGACGTCGGGGGAATCGGGCCAGGCCTTTCCAGGGCCGAAGTGCTCCCGAGTGGCCTCCAGCGCGGCCCCGTAGATGAACTCGCCGCCGCTTGAGGCCTTTCCGTCATCGCCGATCAGGTCGAAGACGACCACCCGGCCCTGTTCCAGGCGCCCGGAGCGGTTGCACCGGCCCGCGGCCTGCTGCAGCGACTCGGCCGGGGCGAAGGCGCGGAAGACTTCGGGAAAGTCCAGGTCCACCCCGGCCTCGACGAGCTGGGTGGACACGACCGCTGCCGGGGCTCCCGCATTGTTCAGCTCGGTGATCTGGGCCAGGACGTCCTGGCGGTGGCGGGCCACCATGCGGGTGGACAGGTGCAGCACCGGCCCGTCGGCATGCCGGTGCCTGCTGATGCCTTCGTGGAGTTCCTGGGCCTGGCTGGTGGTGTTGCACACCACCAGCACCGAGGGCGAGGCGGCAGCGTGTTCGGCCAGCTCCTCACGGGTGGGGGCCGGGTCGGTCCACCACGAGTAGGTCACCCGCGCCAGGCGCCGGTACAGCGGCGCCGGGTCCTCGATCACATCGCTGGCGGGCACGTCTTGGAAGGGCGAGAGGTCGAAGAAGGCCGGCTGGGTGGCCGAGGCCAGCAGCACAGTGACCCCGAAGTGCTCGGTCAGCGTGCGCAGCATCGACAGGATCGGCACCAGCAGCCGGTCGGGAAGCGACTGCACCTCGTCGAGCACCAGCACCGAACCGGCCAGGCGGTGCAGCCGCCGCATCGCCTCGGGCTTGTGGGAGAACAGGGACTCGAACAGGCGCACCGTGGTGGTCACCACGAACGGGGCGTCCCAGTTCTCCGAGGCGAGCTTGGCCCACCGATTCCCCGGACCCCCGTCGGAGTCCAGATCGATCCCGCTGTGGTGCTCCAGCACCACCGGCTCCTGCCCGGGGGCCTCCAGCAGGTCCCGGTACTCCTTCGCGTTCTGTTCGGTGATCGTGGTGAAAGGGACGGCGACGATCACCCGGCCCAGCCCGTGGCGGCGGGCGTGGTGTAGCCCGAAGGCGCCCGCGGCATAGGTCTTGGCCGAACCGGTGGGCGCGGGCATCCGGTAGATGCCCTGCGGCCCTTCGGCGGCGGCCACGGCCTGCTCGTAGACCCAGGCGCGGTCGGCGTCCACCGGCGACGGCGCGCGCCCCTCCAACCGGGCCAGGCGGGCCTGCTCGTAGCGCTCGACCAGGTCTCCGGCGGCCACCGGGTGGTCGGGGCGCGCGATGGCGTCCATGTGCTCGGCCGTGTCGAGCCGGTCGGCGTCCACCACCGTGCTGAAGACCATACGCACCAGAACGTCTGTGACCAGCGGGGCGGAAGTGAAGGCGTCTTGGACCCAGGAGGGGAGGCCAGGCCCCTCTAAGATCTCGGGCACCACCTGCGAGACCCGGTCGATGGCCTCGTCGACCGACGCCTTGTGGTCGGTGCGGGCCTCTCGCAGCGCCGTCTTGAGCTCGGGGCGGCACTGCAGGCCGCCGTGGTGCCCGAACACCACGTTCGCGAGGGGCCCGAGTCCGGCCTTGAAGGCGAGGTGGGAGCCGGCGTGCTTGTGCGGGATCCCCACGCGCCCGCCGGAGGCTTCGGCCCGCAGGAGCCCGTTCTGCCAGGCGCAGCTCCCCTTGCCGACGTCGTGGACCCGACCGAGGTATCCGGCGAGTTCACCTGCATGGAACCGGGCACCGTAGCGACGGGCCCGCTTTTCGGTCCCGCGAAGATGATCAGCAAGGGTGTGACGCTCACCGACGTCATTGGCGCTGTGGCCCCAGATCTCCATGCAACCGTCCCGGAGAAAAGCCGTCTGGCTGGAATGCTCGGAACGCTAGCCCACCCCACCGACACCCGCCGGGGTTTCTGTAAAAATCACTCACAAGCAGCCGAAATGCCGCGTACCCCCTATCGAACCGCAAACGCCTGGGGAGGCCGGGCCGCCACAGGACGGCCCGGCGCTCTCCACAAGCAGTGGATATTCACCCCATGAAGTCCGGCCAAGTTGCGATCCTCGGCCGCCGCCTTGGGCGACCGCCACTCCGGTGTCACCTTGCGGGGCCACTCCGGGGAGTACAGGTTGCGATCCTCGGTCGCCGCCTTGGGCGACCGCCACCGGGACGACCTCCAGGAGCTGGCCGATGGTGCCGGTGTTGCGATCCTCGGTCGCCGCCTGGGGCAACCGCCACTGAATTCCCTGGGCACTCCCGCCAGCTCCGCAATAGTTGCGATCCTCGGCCGCCGCTGACAGCGACCGCCACCGGTAAGGAGCCGAGAACCGCGCACGTCCGAGGAGTTGCGATCCTCGGCCGCCATCGAGGGCGACCGCCACCACAGAGCAGACAGGAGACCCGTCATGTCCCGCATCGTTGCGATCCTCGGTCGCCGTCTTCGGCGACCGCCACGCCATATGGCCGGGACGCTGATGGGCGTCAACGTGGTTGCGATCCTCGGTCAGCCGCCTTCGGCGACCGCCACCTTCCCAATGGGTCCACCGGCAGGTGTCGGGGTTGATCTTGCGATCCTCGGTCGCCGCTGAGGGCGACCGCCACTACGACGGGACCTCGCGCCGCCTTCGCGCCCACTATGTTGCGATCCTCGAGCGCCGTCATCGGCGACCGCCACCGCGAGGGGCTGGAGACCGAGCGCCGCCCCACCTACGTTGCGATCCTCAGTCGCCGCCTTCAGCGACCGCTACCCCGCCCCCTGCTTGTTCAGCGCGTCGCACTCTCTCTGGTTGCGATCCTCGGTCGCCGCAGACGGCGACCGCCACGATCGACTTGTCCCCCAGCTCGTAGGCGGACCAGGTGTTGCGATCCTCGGCCGCCGCTGACGGCGACCGCCACTGTTGAGCCCGTCGGTGTCGGCCAGGTCGATGCGGTCGTTGCGATCCTCGGCCGCCGCCTTCGGCAACCGCCACCCCACGGCCCGCCCCTACACCGTCCGCCAGCACGAGTTGCGATCCTCGGTCACGCCCTTCGGCGACCGCCACCCTCCTCCTGGCCGAAGGCGGCACGCCGGAGCCGGTGTTGCGATCCTCGGTCGCCGCCTTCGGCGACCGCCACGCCACAGCGCGATCAAGCACGTGCGCGACATCCAGTTGCGATCCTCGGTCGCCGCCTTCGGCGACCGCCACACCGCGCGGTCGCCCCACCAACAACCCGCCCAACGGTTGCGATCCTCGGTCGCCGCCTTCGGCGACCGCCACCGCGATCTCCCTCTCGAGCCAGCGCGAGGCCTGGCGGTTGCGATCCTCGGACGCCGCCTTCGGCGACCGCCACTGGTAGCACCGCCCGGGGGCGCTTGCGTTGTGGGGGAGTTGCGATCCTCGGCCGCCGCCTTCGGCGACCGCCACCTCAGGCGAGCCGCGCACCAGCGACGAGTCCAGGGTTGCGATCCTCGGCCGCCGCCTTCGGCGACCGCCACCATCAGGGCGCCTCCAAGTCGATGACGCCTTGGGCGTTGCGATCCTCGGCCGCCGCCTTCGGCGACCGCCACAGTGCGCCGACCCCTGAGGGCCGCCCGGCCGGTCAGTTGCGATCCTCGGCCGCCGCCTTCGGCGACCGCCACGGGATGTTGGTGGTGGTGGGATCCCACACCAGATAGGTTGCGATCCTCGGCCGCCGCCTTCGGCGACCGCCACGCTGCCGGATGCGCCGGTGCGGGACCGCCGCCGCTGTTGCGATCCTCGGCCGCCGCCTTCGGCGACCGCCACTCGGGGTCGGCGGTGTCGGCGGGGATGTCGTTGATGTTGCGATCCTCGGCCGCCGCCTTCGGCGACCGCCACACCGGGGTGACAGGGGTGACAGACGTCTGACCTGCGGGTTGCGATCCTCGGCCGCCGCCTTCGGCGACCGCCACTCGCGGACCTCGCGCAGGCCGGGGTCGGTGGCGGTGTTGCGATCCTCGGCCGCCGCCTTCGGCGACCGCCACGAGCGGACCACTTTGCCGTGGTCCTCGGCCTGGGGTTGCGATCCTCGGCCGCCGCCTTCGGCGACCGCCACAGCGTCTGAACAGGTAGGACGGCCCGGGAACAGAGCGCCGACCGGCACCTGGAAACTGCCACCGGACACCAAAACCACCCATTTCCCCTTGAGAACCTCCCCGGGATTCCATGGGCACCGAGGGTTCCCAAGCGACAGGCCCCGCCCACCCGCGAACGCCAGCCGAAGGATAACCCGAACCACCCACACGAACCCCGGCGACGGCTGAAAAGGCAGGCCCAGCCCCGCCGTCCACCCTCGCGGGTGCACCGACCCCGCAAAGGTGGTGCACCCTGAGGGTGCACCACTGGGAAACCATCCCGGAGCAACCCGGCACACCCTGGACGACACCTCCCCCTTCACCTGCACATTCTCGAATTCATGCAGGTCACACCCCTGAACCTGGGGCATTCGATTCCCGTCATCCGCTCCACAAAGAAAAGGCCAGGTCAGCCGGTAGATTCCGGGACCTGGCCTTTGTCGTTTCCATGGTCGGAACCAAGCGTCGTGCCCGCTGCGTGCCAGTTTCTTGCCAGATGCTCAGACGCGAGCGCCGCCCATGGGCGGGTCGCCCCCTCGTCGTCATCGCTCTTCACGCCTTACCTGGAGGCGTCGAGAGGGTATGACTGGCCCCGTCCGCTCGACTGAAGGAGGGCCCGTGGGCAGGCGGATCGACCACTACCTCCGGGGCGGGCCCACCCACATCGGATGAGGTCAGCCGGCCTCCGCCCATTGACCAGGCAGAGGTACCAGGCTCTGTCCCGTCGCCCCGGGAGCTCTCACGCGTCGCCACGCAGGACGGGGCGACGGAGGGCACCACCTCTCCCCTCGGCCACCCCACACGGACCGGCCGACCCCGGACAGACCTCCTTGGAGGTCTTGCTGTGTTTGCAAATGCACGTGCATACTCGCGTGCATGCACTTCCTTCCGGTCGGTCGAAGGAGGCGACGCGCCCTCCCATGACCTCCCAGAACCCCTCGGACCCGTTGTCCGGACGCCCCACCGGGACCGACGGCGACACACTCGAGCAGGCCACGGGCCCCGGCGCCTGCTTCGCCGACCCGAACCCCCTCCGCGGCGTCCTGCCGCCGGGGGAAGGGCTGGGCCTCTCATGGCGGTCAGCACGCTGCCGCGCACCGCGGCACCCCGCCCGCCACCCCGCGGACGTGAGGAACAGTTCCTCCAACAACGCCGCGACGACCCTGATCCAGGTCGGGACCTCCGGCGACATCTCCGTCGAGGCGCGGCCGGAGCCGCCCCGGGGCGGCGATCAGGCGGTCGACGCCGCACTGTCCGCGGCCGTGCCCGTCGCCCGGGCCGATCCCCGGCTGCTGGGCGTCCACCCCGCCCCCGCCGGCCCCGGCGGCTCCCGCCTGACCCCCTACATACGCCGCGACCGCGACGGCGAACTCGAGCAGGCCGTGGCCGCAGCCGCGGCCACAGGCGGCGTCGTGCTGGTGGTGGGCGATTCCGGCGCCGGCAAGTCCCGCTCACTGCTGCACGCCCTGGCCTCGAACGTGCCCCACCGCCGGCTCGTGGCCCCGCCGACGGGAACGGCACTGGACACGCTGGCCCGGCGGCTCGTCTCGCCCCCGTCCCCGTTCGGCTCCGGCGTCGTGGTGTGGCTCGACGACGTCGACGGCTTCCTGGAGGACGAGGGGGCGCACCTGACCGAGGCCACCCTGAACCTGCTCACGCGCGGCCGCACCATCGTGGCCATGACCCTGCGCACCGACTACCTCGACGCCCACCGCGCCCTCCCTCCCCCTCCGGCGCACGCGACGCCGGGGCCCAGGCGCACGGTCGACCTGCTCAGGCGCCTCGACCCCCTCCTCCTGGAGCGGACCTGGTCGGCCGAGGAGACCGAGCGCGCCGCCGGACACGGCGACCCCCGCCTGCGCACCGCCGCGCACACCGCCCGCCACGGCGTCCACGGGGTGGCCGAATACCTGGCGGCAGGCCCCCTCCTGGTCGAGATCTGGCAGGGCGCGAACCGGTGCACCGACACCGGCGGCCACCCCCGCGGCCGTGCGGTGGTCTCCGCCGCGATCGACCTGTACCGCACCGGCCTGGTCTCCGGCCTGTCCCCCGACCTGCTCAGGCACACGCACACCGCCTACCTGCACGGGGCCGAGGCCCTGCGCCCCGAGGGCTTCGACGAGGCGCTCGCCTGGGCCCAGCAGGTCAGGCTCGGAGCGAGCGGCCTGCTCGTCCCGGCCGACATGGACGGCGGCCTCTGGCGCCCGTTCGACCACCTCGTCGCGTCCACCCACGGCCCCGTCCCCGACGAGGTCCGCACCCGCGCCCTGGTCCACGCCCTGCTCGAAGGGAACGCCCTCGACGACGCCGCTCCGACGGCGTGCGGACGCTGCCCTCACCCACGCCATGACAGCAGATCGGTGCGAGCGGCCGGGACGGCCTGTGGCGGACACCGCTGTCGGTAGCCGAGTGCCCCGTGGCGCGTCGCGCCTGCCCGGAGGGGCCTTCAGGCATCGGCCCTCATGTGCTCCTTCGCCCATTCCTCGAAGCTGGTGGGCCGGATGCCGAGGGCTCTCGCGAACTCCGGACGGGCGGGCTGGCCGACCTCGTTCAGCCACCCGAGTGACGCCCCCATCGGGGGCATGCCTGCGGCCTCGGCCTCCTCCGTGGTCATGTCGGGTGCGGACACGGCCGTGCCCAGCGCGCGAGAGAGGACGGCGGCGATCTCCGTCATCGACAGGTAGTCGCTCGCCAGCTCCAGTTCGACCCGGTCGAAGCGCTCGGGATCGGCGATGGCCGCGGCCGCCGCCGCTCCGATGTCGCCCACGGCGATCAAGGACACCCGGGTCTCAGGCCGCAGGACGGACACCAGGCCGCCGTCGACGCCGCGCGGGAACATGTACGCCGTGGACGGCAGGAAGTTGTCCATGAAGCAGCTCGGCTTGAGGAGCGTCCATCGGGCGAAGCCCGCCTCCCGGAGCCGGTCCTGGATCGCGCTCTTGGCCTCCAAGGCGGGCTCTATGAAAGGCCAGCGGCCCTCCACCCACCCCGGCGCCGACGTGTGCCGACCGGCGCCGCTGGCGGAGGTGTGCACGAACTGCGGCACCCCGGCCGCCTTCGCCCCCTCGATGAGGTTGGTCCCCTGGGCGACTTCTCCCTCGAAGTCGACGCCTTCCGCGTCCATGGCGGGCATCTGCACCGAGAAGACCGCACGGGCGCCTTCTGCGGCGCGGGCGATGGAGGCGCGGTCGCGCAGGTCACCGGTGACCAGTTCGACACCGAGCGCCTTGAGGGCCTCGGCCCTGGCCGTTGCCGGGTCGCGCACCAGGGCGCGGACGGGCACACCCGCCGCGCGCAGGGCGCGCGCCGTGGCGCCGCCCTGCCTGCCCGTCGCGCCGGTGACCAGGACGGGGGCGGAGTCTGTGGACATGGCTCTCCTCGGTGCTCGAAGATGCTCGAACCAAAACGGCGGGGCCCGCCGTTTCACTTGCCGTACGATATGGCGGGGCCCGCCGTTTAGCAACCATGGAGGTGACGCCATGCCCGAGCGGCAGCGCTCGGACGCCCGACGCAACTACGCGCGCATCCTCGCCGTCGCCGAGGAGGAAGTGGCCGCCCAAGGCGCTGGCGCCTCACTGGAGGCGATCGCCCGCACCGCAGGGGTCGGCTCGGCCACTGTGCGCCGCCACTTCCCCACCCGCCACGCGCTGCTGGAGGCGGTCTCCCGGAGCCGCGTCGACGCCCTGGCCGACCGCGCCCGCGAGCTGGCCGATGAGGACGACAGCCGGGGCGCGCTCCTGGAGTGGCTGGGCGAGGTGGTCGCCTACTGCGTTTCCACACGGGGCCTGGCCGCCGCGTTGGCCTATGACTGCGCCGCTGCCGCCCCGGGGCAACAGGACACCTGCTCGGCGGCCCTTGAGCAGGCCGCCGAACCCCTGCTCCACCGCGCCGCGCGGGAAGGGGCGGTAGCGGCGGACACCACCGTCACCGACCTGATCACCCTGATCGTGGGCATCACGCTCGCCACGGAGAACCACCCCGATCCCGCCGGAGCGGCGGACCGCCTCTTCCGCATGTCCGTGGTCGGCCTGAGCCCGTCCGTCTGAGCCCGTCCATTGGGCCCGGCGGCCCGGCCCGCCGTCCACTCCCTGGAGGACATGAAGGAGAGGCCAGGTCACCGGTATCTCCGGGACCTGGCCTCGCTGCTTCCCCTGGGGCCTGCACGACCGTTCTCGCCTAGAACACCGCCTTCACGAGCTTCTGGTAGGCCTCCTGCCCCTGGACGGCCATGGTGATCTCGGGGTCGTCCACGTAGTTCACCGCCGCCGTCATGACCGTGTCCCCGTCGGGCGAGGCGGACATCATCGCCGCGTACCCCGGAACACCGCCGTTGTGGTTGATGATGGTCGCGCCGCCCTCCGTCTTCTGCACGAACACCCCCAGGCCGTAGTCCATCGACGGGATCCCCGTGGACACCGGCGTGTACATCTCCTCCAGCAGCTCGGGCGGGACGATGTGGCCGCCGACCAGTGCGGTGATGAACACGGCCAGGTCCTCGGTCGACGAGATCATGTCGCCGCCGGTGGAGAGCCAGGAGGGGTTCTGGCGGGTGATGTCCACCGTCTTCTGCTCGCCGTCCTTCTCATAGCGGAAGTAGCCGTGGGCGTGCGGCGCGGGGATCTCCGGCGAGTCCTCCGGCAGGATCGTACGCGTCAGCCCGAGCGGGCCGAGGATCTGGCGCTGCATCTCCTCAGGGAACGAGCGGCCGGTGACGTTCTCGACCAGCAGCCGGGCCAGCACGTAGTTGGTGTTGGCGTAGCCCCACTTCTCCCCCGGCTCGAACATCGTCGGCTTGGACAGCGCCAGCCGCACCAGCTCCTCCGGGCGGGTGCTCTCCCGCTGGCTCTCCAGCCACTCCTCGGTGCTCGTGCCGTAGGGCGTGGTGATCCCCGGCAGCAGCGTCCCGTCCTCGTCGTACTCCCCGGTGAAGTTGAAGACCCCGCTGGTGTGCTGCAGCAGCATCCGCACCGTTATCCGCTCGTCCAGGTCGAACCCGGGCAGGTGGTCGGCGGCGCGGGTGTCCAGCCCGATCCGGCCCTCGGCCACCGTCCGCAGCACCAGGGCGGCGGCGAAGGTCTTGGTGGTGCTGCCGATCCTCGTGTACCCGTCGACCGGCGGCGCGTCGGTCCCGTCGAGCTCGGCCCTGCCCACGCTGCCGACCCACTCGCCGCGCCGGTCGCGCACCCGCAGCGACACCCCGAGGAACCCGGTCTCGACGATCTCCTCCATCGCCTTCTTCAGCTCCGGACGGGCCGGACCCGCGTCGCCGGGCCGGGAAACGCTCTCGTTCTGGCCGGAAAGGGGGGTGTTCATCGTGATCCGCTCCTTCGTTCTCGTCCTGTGCGGCCGGCTCCCTGCCTCTGTGCCGCTACGAGAAGCCTCCGGCCTGACCTAAGGTCAACCTCAAGTGTGATCTGGATCACACGGAATCGACCGGCCGCATCCCAAACGGGAGTCTTGACCCTGGCCCAAGGTCAAGGCGCACACTCGGCGCACGCCCCCCGAGCGGAAGGAAGCACCGCACCGATGACGGACGGACTCACGATCGGCCAGGCGGCCTCCTTCGCCGAAGTGACGGTCAAGGCCGTCCGGCACTACCACCGGATCGGCCTGCTCGACGAGCCCCCGCGCGACGGCTCCGGCTACCGCCGCTACGGCGCGGCCGAGGTACTGCGGCTCGTCCGCATCCGCACCCTCGCCGCCGCCGGGGTGCCGCTGGCCGAGATCGGCGCCATGCTGGAGTACGGCCCCGAGCGCTTCGCCAAGGCCGTCGCCGAGGTCGAGGAGCAGCTGAACGAGCGGATCGAGGAGCTCACCGCCCGTCGCGCCATGCTCCGCCGCCTCGCCGCCGGCGACCAGGCGCTGCTCCCCGACCGCGCCGCGGACCTCCTCGAACGCGGACGCGACGCCGGGCTCCCCGAGGAGGAGGTGGCGGCCACCCGGGAGGGCATGGTCCTGGCCCGGGCGCTGGACCCCGACGCCTTCGACGACTACCTCGACAACCTGGAGGAGGCCCTGGCCGATCCGCACGCCATCGCCATGCACCGGCGCGCGCAGGAGGCCCTCGACTGGGAGCCGGACGACCCCCGCCTGGAGGAGGTCGCCACCGCCATGGCGGAGTACGCGCTGGCCCACCCCGCGATGCTCAAGGTCGTCACCAGCTTCCAGCAGGCCCGGTCCGCGCCCGCGGACCGGTACCGGCTCATCAGCCGTTTCGGCAACCAGTCGCCGGCCGGCACCCGGCTGCTCGACCTGATCGAGGCCCGGCTCCGCTCCGCAGGCGTGTTCATTCCGTGAGTGACGCCGATTCCAGAAGACCGATTCCAGAAAGGTCGGGGGGACACGGTAGGCCGTAGTACGCCCCTTCCCCTTCCCCGGCAGGAGACCGATGTCCGCCTTCTACACGGCCCACGAGTACGAGAGCGCGATCGAATCCCTGGTCGGCACCGACGGCCCCGAGGCCGGCTGCGAGCGCGCGCTGGCGGCCGACGGCTCTCCCCGGGCGGTCAGACTCCTGGCACGCCTTCCGGTGGACATCCGCCGTCGAATGGCCGAAGCCTGCGTGGAGATGTACAAGGCGGCGGACTCGGACGAGCGCCGGTCCCGACTCCTCACCTTGCACGCCGGCCTGCTCGCGAACCGGGTCGACCTGTTGGAGACCGACGGCCTGGAGGCGCGGGTCCTCGCCACCATGCGCGTGGAGAACTCCGCTCAAGCCGACGCCAGGGAGGTCGTATTGAAGGCGGCCGCCGAGTCCGACGACTTCCCGTGGACCGCCGAGCGCCTGCGCACGTTCTCCACCGAGCACAGGAATCGGCTCATCATGGCGGTGGACTGGATGCTCGGCCTCGGCCGCGTCGACGACCCGGAACAGCGGGCCCGGCTCCAAGACCTGCACGCCGCGCTCTCCTCAGGCCATCTGGAACACCTCGGGTTCGACGCCTTGAAGCCGATGCTCCTCGCGGCCGTCGCCCGTGGCGACATCGAGGAGGCCGCCGAATCCGTGCTGGCGGACAAGGACTTCGCCGAAACCGTCGACCAGGTGCGCACCCTCCCCGAGAACGTCCGCGGCGCGCTCATGGACGCCTGCGCCGACCTCTACGCCCCGCACGCCCCCGAGTACCGCCGCATCAGGGTCGTCCGCATGCACGCCGCGCTGTCCCTGTCGCTGGACAGGCCCGACGACCGGCTGGCCGCCGCACGCGAGGAGGCGCTCCGGTTCGACCCCGACGACCTCGTCCGCACTGTCGAGATGATCGAGACCGCATGGGCTCAGCTGGCCTCCGGCCGGGACATCCCGGACGCGATCGGCGCCAGGATGCGCCACGAGTACTTCTCCCCGCGCCCCTTCAAGGCGAAGGAGCTGCGGAAGGTGGTGCGGCTGCTGGCCGACCGCGGCCCGGTCCTCAACCCGGGCCACGTGTGGACCGACCGCGCCCTCGCCGAGCTGGCCGACCTGCCGGGCGTGTGGACCGAAGCGGTCCGACACGCGGCCACCGCGACCAAGCCGAGGCCCGACGCCGCGTGGGAGGAGTCGGGGCGGGCGCTGCTCTCCCGCATCGACGGCGAGGAGTTCGCGGAACGCGTGCTCGGATGGCTCCCCCTGGTGAGCGACCCGCACACCTACTTCGCCCCCGACTCCTACAACGCCAACGCCGCACGCGGCCTGGTGTGGCTGCTCGCCCTGCTCCCCACGCGCGCTGAGACGGTGCGCGGCGTGGGCACCGTTCTGGAAGAGGCCCTGCGAACGCCCCCGTCGGGCTCGTCGCCGGGGATCCCGAAGCTCGCCAATGCGTGCGCACACGCGCTCTGCATGATGAAGGGCGACGATGCCACAGCGGAGCTGTCCCGTCTCACGGCTCAGATGGCCTACAAGCCCGCCCTCAAGATCCTTCAGGCGGAATTGAACGCACGGTCCTGACCCGGCCCTCGGCCACGGACCGGGTCTGCTCTACGTGAGGAGGTCGGGCCGCACTTCGCGGAACGCCTGGACGACCTCCGGCCGCCTCCTGTTCCCCGGCGTGATCTCGACGCGGACCGGGGGCGATCCCGGCACGGCCCCGACCCAGCTCGGCAACGTGACGCCGCGGACGTCCGCGTCCACCAGCAGGCCGACCTTGGCGACCCTCCTCTGCTCGCCGGACCGGCCGACGAAGACCTCGCGTTCGGTGATCGATCGGACCGCGCCCCACGGGATCCGCACGGTCCGATCCGGAGACCACAGGTTGGGCTCCTGGATCAGCGCGATGCCGATGGCGTCGGCCGCCACGCCCTGACGGGTGAACACCCTCGGGGCGACCCACACCATCCACACCGCCACGACGACCGAGGCCACGAGGAACACGGCGCCGCCGGTGATCTCGCTCGGGCCGATGTAGGGCTTGCCCACCTCCTCGGCCATGCGGAGGGCGATGGCCGCGCCCACGGCGATCGACACGGTCGTCACCGCGATCCACGTGGGTATCCGGCGCCAGCGCAGGTTCACCCATTGGGCCTCGACGGAGGCCCCGGGGACGGGGCCGCCGGGATCGTACAGGTCACCGAGTATGCGATCGCGCGAGGACATGGGCGCAGTGAACCACAGCCCGAGGGGACGGCGGCAGGGGCGGAGCACACACCGCCGGAGGAGCTCCGCCCGGACGTCCGCCCCTACTCGGCCCCGCCCCGTGGCCCGGGCTCCCGGGCCTCGGCCACCGAGCGCAGGCGCGGCAGGGCCACCAGGACGAACACCGCCCCCGCCAGCAGGGCGAAGCCCCCGATCCGGAACGCGAGGGCGTAGCCGCCCGCCAGGGCGTCCGGGTCCACCCGGGCCGAGGCGTACGCCGCGGCGGCCGTGGACAGGGCCGCCAGGCCCAGCGCGCCGCCCACGGTCCGGGCCGTATTGATCAGGCCCGACACCAGCCCGGCGTCGGAGGGTGCCGCGGCGGCCGTGGCCGAGGCGGTCAGCGGGGTTGCGGCCAGGCCCGACCCGAACGCCATCAGGATGCCGGGCCCCAGGACCGTGGCGGCGTATCCGCCCCCGGCGGGGATCCCCATACCGGCCCACAGGAACCCGGCGCCGCTCACCGCGACCCCGGCCATCGCCACGTACTTGCCGTCGACCGCGCGCATCATCCGCGGCGCGATCTTCGACCCCAGGATGATGCTGACGGTCTGCGCCAGGAACCCCAGGCCCGCCTCCATCGGGCTGAAGCGCAGCACGTTCTGCATGTACAGGGACATGAAGTACCACATCGACATCATCGCGGCCCCGCACACGAACATCGCCGCGTTGGCCGCCGCGACCGGGCGCGCGGCGAGCAGCCGCAGCGGTACCAGCGGCGCCGCGGTCCGGGCTTCCACCAGGACGAACGCGCCGAGCAGCACAAGCCCGCCGAACAGCGGGACGAGGGACCACGGGGACCCCCACCCCTGGGACTCGGTTTGCACGACCCCGTAGACGAGCGTCACCAGCCCGAGGGTGACCAGCAGGGCGCCGGGCGCGTCGAGCCGCGCAGGGGCCCCGTCCCCGCGCTCGCGCCGCTCGCTCACCCACAGCACGGCGGCGAGGAGCGCCAGCGCGCCGATGGGCACGTTGATGAGCAGCACCCACCGCCAGGAGAGGAACTCGGTCAGCGCGCCGCCGATGATCCCTCCGGCCGCGCCGCCCCCGGCGCCGACGGCGGTCCACGTAGCGATGGCCCGGGTCCGCGCGGGCCCCGGCGGGAAGGAGGTGGTGAGGATGGTCAGGGTGGCGGGGGCCAGCACGGCGGCCCCGACCCCCTGCGCCGCGCGCGCTGCCAGAAGGTGCCACGGCTCCTGGGCGAGTCCGCCGACGAGGCTGGCGGCGATGAAGGTGCCGAGGCCGATCAGGAACATCCTCTTGCGCCCGAAGAGGTCGACGGCCCGGCCTCCCAGGAGCATGAGGCCCGCGAAGGTGATGGTGTAGAGGTTGACCACCCACTGCAGCCCGGTCTCGCTCAGCCCCAGGGCGGTCCGCATGGCCGGGAGGGCCACGTTGACCACCGAGACGTCGAGGACGACCAGGAACTGGCCGGCGCACGCGACGAGCGCCACGACCCAGAGGCCGACGGTACGCGTGTCGGGTTCGCGCTGCTGAACGGATGACGCGGATGACGCAGATGACGCGGTCACGACGCCTGCCAATCGTCGAAAGGGGAGTGTCCGCCGACGCGGTGTCCGGCGGCTGGAGCCCGGCGTCCCGGAGTGAGGAACGACCGGGGCGGAGAAAGCCCGCGAATCCCTATGAATCGGACACGACAGGGACCCTAGGCCCTCTAGTTGACTTGAGGTCAAATGGTTTTCGGAGCGACCCTGCACCCGTCGAGGAGGACGGCGACCATGCGCTCGGCCTCAGCCCTGCCGTAGTCGGGTCCCGTGATGCACAGGTTGCCGATGGCGCGCATGAGTGTGTACGCGGTGATGCCGGGCCTGACCTCCCCGGCCGCGGTGCATGCGTCGAGCAGCGACGCGCAGGCCGGGAGCAGGCTGTCGAGCATGAGGCTGTGGAGGTTCTCCAGCCCCGAGTCGCCCGACCCCAGCGCGGCGCCGAGGCCGTGCTTGGTGACCAGGAATTCGGTGAACGCGTCGACCCAGCGGGTCAGCGCGGCGAAGGGGGACTCCGCCTCCTCCAGGAGCCGCGGCGCGAGTGCGGCGCACGTGTCGATCTGGTGGCGGTAGACGGCGGTGACGAGGTCGGCCCGCGTCGGGAAGTGGCGGTAGACCGTGCCGACGCCGACGCCCGCGCGCTCGGCGATGTCCCGGACCGGGGCCTGGACTCCCTGGTCCACGAAGACCGCCGCGGCGGCCTCCAGGACCCCGCCGCGGGTGCGTTGCGCCTGCGCCCGGCGCACTCCGACCGGTTCGGGCACGGCTCCTCCTTGCTTCGCGGAACATTGTTCCGCTAAATTGGCGGAACATCGCTCCGCCAACGATACGGCAGGGCGTCCGCCAATGCGCCCATCGGTGTGCCCATCGCACCCATCGGTGCGCCCACCCGCGCGCCCGCCAGCGCGCCCATTCGCACGCTCATCAGCGTTCACCCGTGCAGAAAGCGCAGGTTCCCCGTGTTCCCCATGCCCTCCGACCGCCTCGGCCGGCAGATCACCGCGGTCAAGCCCATCACCGTCCCCACCCCCGTCCCCGCAACCGGCCACGGCCCCGCCCGCGGCACCGACCTGCAGGTGAAGGTCACCGCCCCGGTGGTCGGCCGCGACCTGCCCGTCATCGTGTTCTCCCACGGCAACGCCTGGTCCATGGACGGCTACGGGCCGCTCGCCGACCGCTGGGCCGCCGCCGGGTTCGTCGTCGTGCAGCCCACCCACCTGGACTCCCGCCGCCACGCCATCGGGTGGGACGACCCGCGCTTCGCCACCGTCTGGCGCGTCCGGATCGCCGACCTGCACGCGGTCCTCGACGGCCTCGGCGGCATCCTCGCCCAGGCCGGGGGCCTGGAGGACCGGGTCGACCGCGAGCGCGTCGCGGTCGCCGGCCACTCCTGGGGCGCCCAGACCGCGGGCACGCTCCTCGGTGCGCGCGTGCTCGGCGCCGACGGCTCGCCCGGCGAGGACTTCTCCCACCCGGCGGTCGCGGCGGGCGCGCTGATCGCCGCGACCGGGACCGGGGACTCCCTCACCCCGTTCGCCGCCGAGCACCTGCCGTTCATGCGGCCGGACTACGCGACCATGACCACTCCGGCCCTGGTCGTCGCGGGCGGCAGGGACCAGTCGCAGCTCTCGACGCGTGGGCCGGAGTGGTTCACCGACGCCTACCGCCTCAGCCCGTCGCCGAAGAGCCTGCTCACCATCGACGAGGGCGAGCACACGCTGGGCGGCCTCGCTGGGGAGGCCGCCGCCGAGACCACCGACGAGGACCCCGCGCGCGTCGCCCTCGTCGCCGACGCGGTCTCCGCCTACCTGCTCGACGCCTTGAAGGTCGACGGCTCCGCGTGGGCCGCGCTCAAGGACGCCGCGGCGGCCGGCGACGGCACATGGAGCGTCGCCGGCAAGTGAACCGGGCGGAACCCCCGATGATCTCGGGAAAAACGCCCCTACCAGGCCGGTTTCAACGTCGTTTCTCCCGAGATCAACGGTGGAGGGGCCGGGCGGGGCCGGACACCTGGCTAGTCGAGCTCGTACACCCGCCCGGTCTGGCCTCCCTCGATGGAGCGGACATAGGCCTGCGCCACGTCGTCGACCGCCACCGACGGCACCCCCGGGAAGAAGTCGCCGTAGTGGGGCAGGCTCTCGGTGAACACCGTCGGGCTGACCGCGTTGATGCGCTGCGGGGCGATGTCGATCGCCGCCGCCCGCACGAAGCCCTCAACGGCGCCGTTGGCCATCGCCGCCGCGCTGGACGTGGGGATCGGGTCGCGGCTCAGCACCCCGGTGATCAGGGTGAACGACCCCCGCTCGGCCACGTGCGCGATCCCCTGGCGCACCAGCTCGATCTGGCTGAGCACCTTGCCGCGGAAGGAGGAGGCGTAGTCCTCGGCCGCCATGTCGGCCACCGGGTTGTAGACGACGTCGCCCGCCGCGCTCGCCACCGCGTCCAGGACGCCCGTCTCCCCGTACAGCGCGGGGTCCCCGTACAGGGCCGCGACCTGCTCCGGGTCCGCGACGTCGTACCGGAGGCGGCCGGTCGAGCGGCCGACGGTCACCACCTCGTGCCCGCGGTCGGCCAGGGTCTTCTCCACGGCGGTACCGAGCCGGCCCGCGGCTCCGATCAGAAGGATTCGCATGGACAGGACGCTACGGCGGCGGGGAGCGGCGAGGGAAATGCCCGTTGCGCGGGATCCATACCCTGGACGCATGAATACGACGGGTGTACCGACCGGGCGCACCGGTGTGGAGCTGCGCCACCTGCGCGCCCTGGCCGCCATCGGCGACGAGGGGACGGTGACCGGGGCGGCGGAGGTCCTGCACATCAGCCAGCCCGCGGTATCGCGCACCCTGGAGCAGCTGGAGCGCGCGGTCGGCACCCGCCTGGTCGAGCGCACCACCCGCAGCCTCGCCCTGACCGACGAGGGGCGACGGCTGTGGGAACACGCCCACGGCATCCTCGACCGGCTCGACACCGCGCTGAACGAGGTGCGTGCGGGCCCGCGCCCGCTGCGGCTCGGCATCGCATGGGCGGTGCTCGGCCCGTTCACGGTGCCCCTGCTCCAGGAGTGGCGCGACGCCCATCCGGACGCGCCCGTGCGCCTCCACCGCCGCACCGACCTCGAAGGGGCGCTGCGCCGTTCGGAGGTGGACGCGGTGCTGCTCCGGACGACGCCGTCGCCGGTCCCCGATGTGCACTGCCTGCGGCTGATGCACGAGCGCCGTGTGGCGGCCTTCGCCGAGGACGACCCGTTGGCGGACAAGGAGCAGGTCCACCTGGCCGACCTGGCCGAACGGGACGTGGCGCTGTGCACGACCGCGGCCACCACGCACAGCACCCTCTGGCCGGAGGGCCACCGCCCGCGCACGGTCGACGTGGCCGACGTGGAGCAGTGGCTGGCGGCGGTCGCCACAGGGGAGGCCGTGGGCGTCACGGCGGAGGGGACGGTGCACAGCTACCCCGCGCCCGGAATCCGGTACGTCCCGATCGCCGACGCGCCCCCGGTACCGGCGTACCTGTCCTGGCCGAAGCGGCCGAGCCACCCCGACACGAACGCATTCGTGACCCACGTGCGCCGCACCCTCCAGCACCGGAACGCATCCGGGCACCGTTCACCGGCCCGCTGATCGGGCGTGGGCCTCGGAGCGGTTCCGTGGAGCGGTCCCTTGGAGCGGTTCTGCGGCTCCTTGGAGCACTGCGATTCCGTTCGCCCAGACCAGTTCGCCCAGACCAGTCCGGCCACAGCGGCTCGCGGCCGAACCGAGGGCGGTCTTCGCGGGTCCTGACCGGCCTCCCAACCCGTTCGCCGCCCGCTCAGGGCTCACCGGTCGGGACTCACCGGTCGGGCGGGGCTGCGGGGAACCTCTGCGGTTCCACGTCCTTCAGTAATTCGTCGGTGAACGCGTTCCATGTGTGCGCTGCGGACTCGGCCCCCGAGCCGCCCTCTGTGGCGATGGCTCCCCCGTCCGGGCGGTAGACGTCCACGGCCACCGCGTACGAGGGGGTCGCCCCCACGAACCAGGCCGAGCCCTCGCCGGTCCCGTAGCCCCCGGACACGGCCGCCACGTCGTGGGCACCCGCCCGGCCCTCGATGAGGCCGGGAACGCGCGCGGTCGCCTCGGTCATCGCGCGCACCGTCGCCCGCGCGGCGGCCGGGTCCACAGCGGGGACCCCGTCCGCCACCTCGTCGGCGTCGAGCGGCTTGCGCACCTCGCCGTCGCCGGTGGCCACCTCGGTCACCATGTGCGCCGGGCGGTGGACACCGTCCGCCGCCAGGGTCGCGTACCCGCCGGCCTGGTCCAGCGCGCTCATCTGGAAGGTGCCGACGGCGATGCTGTTCTCCAGGGCGGCGGTCTCGAACTGCTCCGGGGCGACCCCGGCGGCCTCGGCGGTCCACGTCACCGCCTCCGGCCCGATCTCGTCGGTCAGCCCGACGAACAGCGCGTCGTCGGCGTCGGGGTCGCGGCGCAGGAGGCCGCCGGTGCCCGCGCCGAAGTCGGACCCCGCATCGGCGGAGCCGCCGTCGGCAGAAGCACCGTCGGTGAGGGCGCCGTCAGCGGTCGCACCATCGGCGACGTCGAGGGCCTCCATGTCGGCCGCCCTCGCCTCCGCCATCAGGTGGTACACGTCCTCCCCCTGCTCCGCCGCGGCCGCGAGCACGTACGGCTTGAACGCCGGACCCGCCTGGGTGCGGTCGGTCAGCGACGGGTCGGTCTCCTCCACGAAGTTCGCGCCGCCGTTGAACGCCACGATCTCCCCGGTCGCCGAGTCGATCGCGACCAGTCCGGCCCGGGTGCCCTCGGGCGCCCCCGACAGCCCCTCCTCCGCGGCGGTGTCGGCGGCCTCCATCAGCCCCCGGTCCAGCGACGTGCGCACCACGTACCCGCCGCCCGCGATCTCCGCGTCGGACATGCCGTACCGCTCCCGCAGCTCCCTCTGGACCGCCGCCCTGATGTACCCCCGGTATCCCGTGAGCCGGTCCTCGGGGCGGTAGTCGCGGACCTCCGGGAACTCCAGCCGCTCGGCCTCGGCCTCCGCCACGCCCCGCTCCGGGTCGTCGCCGTGCATCTCCGCCATGCCGTCGACGACGTACCGCCAGCGCTTCTCCAGGACCCGGTCGGCCTCCGGGTCGGCGCCGTAGTTCTCGAAGTTGCCCGGCTGCTGGATGACCGCGCCGATGAACGCGCCCTCGGCGCGGTCCAGCTCCTCGACGTCCTTGCCGAAGTAGGCCTGCGCCGCCGCCTGCACGCCGTAGGCGTTGCGGCCGAAGTAGATGGTGTTCAGGTAGGTGGTGAGGACCTCGTCGCGCGGCATGTTCCGGCCGACCTTCACCGCGATCAGGATCTCCTTGACCTTGCGGGTGAGGGTGCGCTCCTGGGACAGCACGTCGTAGTAGTTGCGCGCCATCTGCTGGGTGATGGTCGAGCCGCCGCCCGCCGCGCCGCCGGACAGCAGCGCGCGGGCCGTCCCGGTCAGGGACACCCCCGGCTCGGTGTAGAAGTCGCGCTGTTCGGCGGCGAGGACGCCGTCGACGACGGTTTCGGGGATGGCGTCGCGCTCGACGGGGATGCGGTGCAGCTCCCCGATGTTCACCGCCTCGCCGCCGTCGGCGTAGGTGATGCTGGTGCCTTTGAGCTCGGCGGCGGCCTGCGGCTTGAGGTCCTCGGGGCCGGGCATGCGCAGGTAGGCCACGGCCACGGCGACGGCTCCGGCCATGGCGCCGACGCAGAGGACGGCCACCGCTGCGCGCAGCGCTGCGGCCGGCGCGGAGCGCGCCCTGCGGCGCCGCGACCGCCGCCGGTGCCCGGCGGGTTCGGCGGGTTCGGCGGGTTCCGCCCCCGCGCGCTCCCGCCGGGCCCACGCGGTCCGGGGCCGCCTCCGCCGCCCCTTCCCCGCCCGCTCCTCCCGGACACGGTGCGCGCCGCGCGCCTGGTCAGCCCGCCTCCTGCTCCCCATACCGTCCCTTCCCCCGGGGCCGTGGATGCCGGAAAGGAACTCTCGCGGGCGAATGTGATGGTCCTGTGAGGGAGCTGTGGTGCTTTCGTGTGCTGTGTATCGTTACGGGGCGTTCGATGCCGCCGACCCCCGAGGGAGGCCGCCCCGTGGGCGCCCGCGTACTCGTCGCCGAGGACGACGTGAACCAGGCCGAGCTCGTCCGGCGCTACCTGGTGCACGACGGCCACACCGTCGCCGTCGTCCACGACGGCCTGTCCGCGCTCGACCGGGCCCGCGGCATGCGCCCGGACCTCCTCGTCCTCGACCTGATGCTGCCGGAGGTGGACGGCCTGCGGGTGTGCCGCACGCTCCGGGCCGAATCCGACCTGGCGGTCCTGATGCTCACCGCCCGCTCCACCGAGGACGACCTGCTGACCGGCCTGGACTCGGGCGCGGACGACTACATCACCAAGCCGTACAGCCCCCGGGAGCTCATGGCGCGGGTGCGCACCCTGCTGCGGCGGGTCGAACGCACCCGGCGGGGCGGCCCGGCCGCCGACGCCTCCGCCGTCCCCGCCGGGGCGGCCGGCGGCGCGGACGAGGAGCGCATCCTGCGCGTCGGCCCGGTGACCGTGGACCCCGCCCGGCACACCGTGCACGTCCGCGGGGAGCCCGTGGAGTGCACGCCCGGGGAGTTCCGGCTGCTCGCCGTGCTCGCCGCCCGCCCGGACCGTGTGTTCAGCCGATCCCGGCTGCTGGAGGCCGTGCACGGGATCGACCGGTACATCACCGAGCGCACCATCGACACCCACGTGAAGAACCTGCGCCGCAAGCTGGAGCGCGACCCGCGCCGGCCGGAGCTGCTGACCACCGTCTACGGGGTGGGGTACCGGCTGGGGCCGGGACCGGAGGCCGTGGGCCCGGGAGCGGAGGCGGGACGTGCGGCGCGGGGCTGACCGGCGCCGCCCCGTCCAGCGCCGTCCCGCCCGGCTCCGCTTCGCCCGGCTCCGGCACAGCCTGCTGGTCCGGGTGCTGGCGGGCGCGGTGCTGGTGGCGGTCTGCTCGATCACCGCGACCGCGTGGCTGGCGGTCCGCGGGGTGTCCGGGGAGATCCGCAACGCCGAGGGGCGGTCGCTGGCCGCCGACACCCGCATCCACGACGAACTGGTGGGCTTCGCCGCCACCCACACCACGTGGGAGGGGGTGGGTGCGCGGGTGAGCGGCCTGGCCGAGGAGACGGGCCGCCGCGTCGCGCTGACCACGCAGGACGGGATGGTCATCGCCGATTCCCAGAGCGGTGAGACGCTGCCCGCCACCGCCGCCTCCGTGGTCGACCCGCTCGCGGTGGACGTCACCCTCGGGGGCGCGGGAGAGGAGCAGGGCGACCGCATCGACCCGCGCGTCATCGGGCCGTACGCGCTCACCGAAGAGGAGCGCGCCGGTCTGGAGCGCGGGGCCGTCGACGGGGCGTCCTGCCTGCGCACGGTGTTCGGGCTGGAGGCCGAGGCGGGCGAAGGGGCGTCCGGGCGACCGACGGTGCTGGTCGACGGCGAGCCGCTCGTGTCCGACACGCACAGCGAGATGTGGTTCGAGTGCGGGCTCGACGCGTCGCTCGGCACGGTCGCGACCGAGGAGACCGCCCTGGAGGACCTCAGCGGGCGGATCGACGGCTGCCTGAAGGACACCGAGTACGCCTCGGCCGGTTACGCGCTCGACCCGCTGTGGGCGATGGCCGGGAACGTCCCGGTCCCCGAGCCGATGCCGGCCGGTTTCGTGCCGGAGGAGCTCGGCGCGGACGGCGTCCCGCCCCAGGAGGACCGCGGCGTCGGCGAGGCGGGCCGGTGGCTGCGGGGCGAGACCAGCCGGGGTACGGGTGACCCGGGGTCGACCCCGATCACCCCGCCCGCGGACACGGGCGCGGGCTCAGGTGCCCTCTCCGAGGAGCAGGCCGCCGCATCCGAGATCGCGGCGTGCATCGACTTCGGGCGCCGGGAACAGCTCAGCGCGTCCGTCGCCCCGGCCGCGGTCCTCTACACCGGTGAACCGGGGACGGCGGAGGGTGTCGCCGGGCCGGCGCTCTCCCGCGACGGGCTGCTGCGCATCTCCGGGGTCGTGCTGCTGATCCTGGTGCTGACGGTGGCGGTGAGCGTCGTGCTGTCGCTGCGCATGGTGCGCCCGCTGCACGCCCTGACCGGTGCGGTGCAGCGGATGCGCGACGGCGAGGAGGGGGTCGCGGTGCGGGTGCGCGACTCCGGGGAGATCGGGCGGCTGGCGGCGGCGTTCAACGAGATGTCGGAGCACCTGCAGCGCGCCGAGGAGCAGCGCAAGGCGCTGATCAGCGACGTCTCGCACGAGCTGCGCACGCCGCTGAGCAACATCCGCGGCTGGCTGGAGGCGGGGCAGGACGGCATCGCCGAGATGGACGGGGAGCGGCTGTCGGTCCTGGTGGAGGAGGCGGTGCTGCTCCAGCGCATCATTGACGACCTGAGGGACCTGTCGCTCGCCGATGCGGGCCGGCTCCGGCTGGCGGTGGAGCCGGTCGACGCGGGGGCGCTGGCGCGCCGGTGCGCGGCGGGGCACGCGGCCCGGGCCGGGGCGGCGGGCGTGGAGCTGACCGTCGACACCGGAGATGGTGCGGCGGGCGCGGCGGGCACAGCGGACGCGGCGGTGGTCCTCGGCGACCCCGCCCGCCTGCAACAGGCCGTGGGCAACCTGCTGGAGAACGCGCTTCGGCACACGCCGCCCGGCGGCCGGGTCGGGATCCTCGTCCTCAGGGCCGGTGGTGCCGGTGGCGCCGGTGGCGCCGGCGGTGCCGGTGATGACGTCCTGATCGAGGTCTCCGACACCGGCCATGGCATCCCGGAGGAGGACCTGCCGCACCTGTTCACCCGCTTCTGGCGGGCGGAGAAGTCGCGGAGCAGGCAGGCCGGGGGCAGCGGCCTCGGCCTGGCGATCGTCGACGGCATCACCCGCCTGCACGGCGGCCGCGCGTCCGTGCGGAGCACGGTGGGGGAAGGGTCGGTCTTCACCCTCCGGTTCCCGGCGCACACACTTGACCTTGACACCGGCGTCAACGCTTAACGTTCCCCTCGGATGGAGGAGGGCCATGCGGATCGGAGAGCTCGCCGCCCGCGCCGGGGTCAGCACCCGGTCGCTGCGCTATTACGAGAAGCAGGGGCTGATCACCGCCGGACGCGCGGCGAACGGGTACCGGGAGTACGCCGAGTCGGACGTCCGGCTCGTCCGCGAGATCCGGGCGCTGCTGAACGCGGGCTTCTCGCTCGACGACACCCGCCCCTTCGTGGCGTGCCTGCGGGCGGGGCACCCGGCGGGGGACGCCTGCCCGGAGTCCGTCGCCGTCCTCCGCCGGAGGCTCGCCGAGATCGACGAGCGGATCCGGTCCCTGACGCGGCAGCGCTCGGAGTTCGCCGCGCAGCTGGCCCAGGCGCCCGCCTGCGCCATGACCGCTTTCGAGGAGGGCACCGATGATCACCGTGACGACGGAGGACTTCGAGGAGAAGGTCGTCCGCAGCGACCGCCCGGTACTGGTGGAGTTCTGGGCTGACTGGTGCCCGCCGTGCAAGATGCTGGCCCCCGTCCTGGACGAGATCGACGCCGAGTACGGCGGGCGCCTGACCGTCGCCAAGATCAACGGCGACGAGGAACCGGAGCTGGTGGCCCGTCTCGGGGTGATGGGCTTCCCGACGATGACCCTCTTCAAGGAGGGCGAGGAGGCCCACAGGATCGTCGGTGCCCGCCCCAAGCGCCGCCTCCTGACGGACCTTGAGGGGCACTTCTAGGAGTTCCCCCGCCCCCACGAGGCGCCCCGAGCGGAGCCCCCGCCCGGGGCGCCTCGCGTCCGGGCACCGGTTCCCGGCGCCTCCCATGGGGGACGGAAAGCGCTTTGGGTATTTTTTTACCTGTTGGCGAGGATTGTTATAAGCGGCGGAATTCACCGCCCCGTGTCCTTTGGCGACCGACTTCGGACATCCTTTTCGGGACCAACGGTCCGGATTCCCGCGGCCTTCGGTCCGGCCGCCCGGCGCGAGCAGGGCGAATGCCGCCGAATCGGTTGCTGTTGTGGCGCATGCGGCGCAGACTTGAAGGACTCCCGCCACCGCGCCCTTGGCCGTCCGGCCATCCCCATGGAGAACTCGAGGTACCGCATATGGAGAACACGATTCGCATCCGCGTCTCCTGCGACGTCTTCGACGACGACCTCGCCGCGATGGTGGACGGGCTGCGGGAGGAGCTCGACCAATTGGACGTCGACGACGTCCGCCCGCTCGACGCGGGGCCCCCGCCGCCGGGTGCACGCGGGGACTGGGCCGCCGATGCTTCCGGCCTGGCCGTGATCGCGGAGAAGTCGGCGGCCGTCCTGCCTGCGGTCGTCCGGACCGTCCGCGCCTGGCGCCTGCGGGCCCGGCCGCGCCCCACCATCCGCCTGGAGATCGGAGGCGATGTCCTGGAGATCTCGGAGGGCACCGACCACCAGGCCGACCGTGCCATGGACCTCTTTGTCCAGCGGCACAGCCTGCAGCGGCACGGCGGTGAGACCGCCCGCTCCGAGCCATGACCGGGACACGCCGCGCGATGGTCGTGGCCCAGGACGACTACAGGAACCCTGGTCTCACCAGACTCCACTCCCCCGCGCAGGACGCCGCCGCACTGGCACATGTGCTCGGCGACCCGGCCATCGGGGGCTTCGAGGTGGAGGTGGTGCACAACGCCGCCGCACACGAGGTGGCGCGGCAGGTCGAGACCTTCTTCGCCTCGGGCGGGCGCGAGGACGCCCTGCTGCTGCACTTCTCCTGCCACGGCCTGAAGAACACCAAGGGGGAACTGTTCTTCGCCGCCTACGACACCGATCCGGAACTGCTGCGCTCCACGGCCGTCCCGGCCCAGTTCGTCCGCGAGTGCATACAGGCCTGCCGGGCCCGCAATTCCGTCCTGTTCCTCGACTGCTGCTTCGGCGGGGCGTTCATGAAGGGGATGGGGCTGCGCGCCTCGAATGACGCGCACGTGCTCGACACCTTCAGCGAGGAGGCGATGAACAGCGGCCGCGGCTGGGCGGTGGTGACGGCGTCGAGCGCGATGGAGTACGCCTTCGAGGACGGCCGCCTCGCCGAGGACGCCCATCCGAAGCCCTCGGTGTTCACCAGCGCCCTGGTCGACGCGCTGACGACGGGCGAGGCCGACCGGAACGAGGACGGGCTGGTCTCGCTCGACGAGCTGTACGACCACCTCTACGACCGTGTCCACACCGAGAACCCGAACCAGACGCCCAGCTGCAGCATGCACGTCCAGGGCGACGTCTACCTGGCCCGCAGCACCCGGAACCACCGCGTCCTCAAGGGCCTTCCCCGCGATCTGGCGGACAGGCTCCTCGACAAGGACCCGGGCGTGCGGCGCCAGGGCCTCGCCCGCCTGGAGGCGCTGGCGACCGGCTCCGACACCGAGGCGGCCGAGCGCGCCCACGCGGCCCTGGCCTGGGTGGCCGAAAAGGACGTCGGGGCGCTCAAGGCCGACGCACGGCACGTGCTGGACGGCCTGCGCATCACTCCGCTGCCGGCGGTACTGAAGTTCGGGCGCATCGCCCAGGGAGCGGCCCGGCCGACACGGACGGTCCAACTCCTCGGGCCGCCGCTGGCACGGCGGTGCGAGCCCCATCCGCACTCGCCCGTGCTGCACGTGGAGCCGCAGGCCGACGCCCTGGACGGCCTGGCGGTCACCCTGGACACGACCCGCCTGGGCGCGGTCGACACCGCCGTCACCCTCTCCGGCCCGACCGGGGAGGTGGAGGTGATGGTGACGGCCGAGATCGTGCCTGCCGAGACGGCCGAACCCCCGAGGACACCGGCACCGGGGCCGCACACGGGCCCCGGCCCGGCGATGGGTGCCGCTCCACCGCGACCCCAGGGACCGTTCCCTCCGGGGCCGGCCCTGGCACCGGCCGCCGTGCCGACCGGCCCGCAGCCGCCCCATGGCCGGGTGAGGCCGGATGCCGTGCGACCGGGTCCACCGACCGGCGCTCCCGTTCGACCCCACCGGCCCGGTGCCGGGCGGCGCATGGGAGCGCGCCTGATCGACTTCACCTTGGTCGGCGTCTTCGGTTGGGGGCTCGCCTTCTTCACCATGTTGATGATCAGCGCGTTCACGGCGCCCGAGAACGTCGAGTCCGACTTCGACTTCAGCCGACCGTTCGACGTACTGATGTCCATCTGGCTCGTATGGATCTTCGTCGGGTGGGGGCCGCTGATGTTCCTGTACGACGCCCTGTTGCTCGGGTCACAGGGCCGCACGATCGGCATGGCCGCAACGGGGGTCTGCGTGGTCGACGCCGTCGGCGGACACCGCCCCCCGCAGCGCCAGATCATGATCCGCGCCGCCGTGTTCGGCCTGCCGCAGTCGATCCCCGTGGTCGGACAGCTCTTCGTCCTGTTCGAGTCGCTGGCTCTGATTCCCGATCCCAGGAAGCAGGCCCTCCACGACCGCCTCGCCAAGACGATGGTGGTGTTCCCGCCCGAGCAGGCCGACCAGGGGCCCGTTCGTCCCGGGGGCCCATACCCCTGAGCAGGCGCCGCCCCCGGTGGCCCCCGACCCGCTCAAGCCCTCAGCCGAGTGCCCGTGACCAGGGGAAGGGTGGCAAGCCGCCCGTCGATGTGCTCGGCGACGAAGCCCGGCACCGGGGTCTGCTGCTTCACCTGCGGCCACGTATCGCCGAGCGCCTCCACGGTGGAGCGCACGGCACCCAGCCTCTCTACTCCTCAGGCGGGTCTGCGAACGCCTGCTCCAATGATCCGGCGGCGGCGTCGCCGATGACCGCTCCGAACATCGGGACGAGGCACTGTTTGACGACTTGCGGGTGATTGGCCGGGTCAGGGCAGATGAAGACGGCCATGATCCGCATGACCAGTACCGGGTCGTGCAGCATCTGGGAGAGCATGAGGGTCCGAACCGTCAGGACCGCAAGCTCCTGCTGGAGTGCGTCAGCGAAGGGATGCGGCTCCTCAGGAGTGGCGTTCGCAATGGAGTCGGCCGCTTCCGAAGGGGCCTTCGCCATCTCCTCGACCCGATCCGCCGCACCGGACATCTCGACCAGTAGCGAACACCAGAAATGACCGAGCGTCCTCCTCTGTGGCTCGGTTTCCTGCCCGTCGGTGGTGCCTCCGACCGAGGAGGACTGCTTCTCAGCGTTGGCGACGGCCGTCCCGCGCGCATCCTTGGACAGGTACTCCCCGAGTCTCCCCATCTGCCTGAACAGACTCCGGTCATCGTCCCGGTCGACGGCGAGGCGATCGACCATGTCGGCTGCGCCTCTCCGCAGTGCCGCCCGCTTCATCTTCAGCGTTGGGGGCTTGGGGCGCTTTTCGCCCCCCACGCGGCCGCGAGACGCCGCGAACCAGGCTTCGTCTGCCGACCTCCGGTATTCCAGTCGGGCCTCGGGAGGATCCTCCGCAAGACGCTGGAATCCCGGCCAACCATGGAGGGCACCGCCGCACCCTCCACACTTGCATCCGGGATGCCGAGCCGTTGCGCAATTCTTGTTGTGTGCCATCGAGGGCTCCGTGTCCGCAGCAGGGGCAGGGCTGGCGCGAGACCAGAGAGTCCTCATTCGACCCATCATCGAGCGTTGGGAGTAGGGCTCGGACCGGGACGTTCGCCTGACGCACGGGCAAGCCGACCGTCCCTGATCAGGGACGGTTCACAGTCGGAGATCACTCCAGGGACACCATCGGACCTGCGGCTCGTCGGCCGCCCCGACTGGACCGGTCCCCCACAGGGCCGTTGGGGTTGGCCGGTACCGGTCGTCGGTGTGGCCACGGTCCTGGTTCGCGCGTCGCTCGCCCCGCACAGCACCGGCAAGCCGTGTCACCTCCTTTCTCCCGCCGGCGCGGAACTACCCCAGAGGCGTCCCACCGCCGTCCGGTTCCGGCCGCCCCCGGGCACCAGCGGGCTCGGGGAGCGATTCGAGAGGCACATGGGGTCGTTATCGTGATCCAGACGTCCACGCCCTGAACGGGGCGATGTTCCCCCTCTGACGCTTCCTGACGCCTCGGTCGTTCTGGGGAGGCCGGGTGGGGCAGCGGAATCCGGAGACGTGGAATGCACTGGGTATGGCGCGCTGAGCACGGCGGATTCAAAGTCGAATACGGCGCCTTGATCCTGTTGGTCGCGGCGATCGTGGGCGCGGTCTTCGCCTTCGGCCTCCCGACCGATGTCCAGCGCCTCTACGCCGTCGGCATGTGCCGCGTTCAGGGCGAGGAGAACTGCGACGAACTCGCCGGCGACGCAGGCCCCGGCCAGGACGGCGCGGCCGAGGACGGCGAGGGGGCGCAAGAGGAGGACGACTCGGACGGCGGCACCGATGAGGACTCGTCCGGCACGGACGCCCCCGGGGGAGACGGGGACGGCGAGGAGGGCGGCGACGGCGGGGACGACGGTCAGGGCTCCGATGACGGTCCCGTGTCCTGGGAGGGCGTCTACAACCCCGATCTCGCACAGGAGTTGGAGGACGCGGAGAGCGAGCTCGAGGACGCCGAGGCGGCGCTCGACGAGACCGGCTACGACGAGGTCTACGACGAGTTGCTGGCGGTCGTCGCCGACATCGTCGGGTGGACGGACGCCAAGGCGTGCATCACCGAGGGCGACATCATCGCCTGCCTGACCACCATCGTGGGCTTCACCCCGTGGGGCAAGGGCGCCAAGCTCATCTCCAAGTCGCCCAAGATCATCAAACTGTGGAACCGCTTCCGAAAGGCCAAGAAGGCCCGTGACGAGGCGAAGTCGCGGGTCGACGACGCGAAGGGCAGGCGCGACGACGCCGCGCGGGCCTGTGACCGCAATCGGCCGCGCGCGGTCCGCCCCGCCACGGAGACCGTGGTGCTCTCCGACGGTGCGACCGTCACCCTCGACTGGTCGGCAGGCGGCGGGGGCGCCCAGCTCGATCCGGGGCACCGTCCTGAGAGTCTCGCTCCGACCGACGGCGCGGACGCCTGGGCGCAGGAGCCCTCGCAGACGGTGATCGTTCCCGCGCAGTCGTCGAACGGCCAGGGCGACACCTGCGACATCGGGAACGACTACGACAAGGACGACCCCTACCTTGAGCAGGACCTGGAGGAGGACGCGGCGCTGATCGCGCGACACTCCAACAGGGCGGATGAGCTCGGCTTCAAGGACCAGGACGCTCTCGCCGACTACATCCAGAAGACGATCGACCCGCGCAATCCGCCCGGTTCGATCGTCAAGAAGCCCAAGCTGAAGAACGGGCGGATCGCCTGGTATGACAAGGACACCGGCGTGATCATCATCCGGAACACCAATAACCCGGCCAGGAGCACGGTGTACAAGGGGACGCTTGATGAGTTCCTCAGACTCAGCTGAGAACGGGACGCCTCAGAACGGCGCCCCTCCGCCTGCGGAACTCGCCGAACGGGTGAGGAGCGCTCAGGCCACGGACGACGATCTCCGCAGTGCGTTCGCGGCCATCGATCGCCACGACATCCCGGACGAGGCGGCCGGCGAGCTGATCAACGCCATCGCCAGAGCGTCCCGGGCACCTGAACTGCTCCCCGAGCTGAGTCGCTCACTGCGGGAGACACGCAGCCCGGGCCGGGCCATCCTGCTCATCCGGGCGCTCAGAAGGCACGGCGGGCTCCCTGGGATCGTGTCCGACCTGCTCCGGATCTCCGAAGGCTCCGACTGGGACCCCGAGCGCCAGGCATGGGCGGTGGCCGTCAGCACCCTTGCCCAGCACGCCGCCGCAACGGGCGACACCGCACTGCGTGAGCGGCTCGGCTCTCTGGCGAAGGACTCCGGCCTCACGGACGACGATGTCGCCTGGGTACAGAGGTGTCTCGCCAAGACGGAGCCGGGGACCGGGCGCTGAGGCCGGGGCACGCGGGGGCGGCCCGCCTACCCGCGCCCGACGCGGCCTCCGTCTCTTCCGGGCCTGGCCATCCGAAGCACGGCTGAGCGGCGGGCGGGGCGACCCCGTCCCCTCATCCGGCCCGAGGCACCCGCGCTCGCGGAACGGGCGGCGCCGCGACGGCGAAGAGGGGCAACGCGGGGTCAGTCGCCGATGGTGTCGATGAGGCCGTCGGCGAGGTCGGTGCCTGAGGGCACGCTGTCCGGGTCGACGAGCCACTGGACGATCAGGCCGCTGAGCAGGGCGTAGCAGGCCGCTCCGGCCCGGTGGGCGCGGTCGGGGTCGTGTTGCGGGTCGATGCCGAGGATCTGCAGGGCGGCGCCTCGGCGGGCCTGCTCGATGGTCGGGCGCAGGCGGTCACGGATCTCGCTCTCCTCGTCGGCGCGGGCCATCAGTTCGAAGGACGCCGCCAGCACTCCGCGGTACCCATGGAACGACTCGACGACCGCCCCCCAGACCGCGGCGAGCCGGTCGCGCCGCGGGCGCTCGGGGACCGAGCGCAGCCGGTCGCCGAGGTGCGCCGACCACTCCTCCATCCCCTGCATGAGCGCTTCGACCAGGAGCGCGTCGGTGGTCCCGAAGTGGTAGCCGATCGCCGCCGTGCTCACGCCGGCCGCATCGGCGACATGGCGGGCGCGCGTCCGGGCGTAGCCCCGCTCGTCCAGACAGGCGCGTGCCCCACGCAGCAGCGCCGCACGGTTGTCCGCTCTCATTGGCCCTCCCCTTGCCTCTTGCACGTTTGTGTAATACTAATGTGCAAGACGATCGTACTACACAAGGACGCAGACCGGCCTCCGCCGCCCTACCGGCGGAGACGCGCACGAAGGAGACCCCCCATGACCAGACGCCGCAAGGCCATCCTGTCGACCGTCGGTGCGCTGCTGGGCGCGATCGCCGTGCTGGCCGTGGTCGGCTCGGTCCGCGACACCCACGTGGTGACGGTGACCCGCTCGACCGATGCCGACAAGGACGTGCTGTGGAAGCTGTGGGCGGACGTCCCGGCCCGCCCCGAATGGGACAAGGGCCTGGAGTACATCGAACTCGACGGCCCCTTCGAAGCCGGTTCGACGGGCACGGTCAAGGTGGAGGGGCAGGACCCCGTCGACTACGAGGTGGTGGCGGTCCACCCGAAGGAGCGCTATACCGACCGGTTCAACAGCCTGCCCTGGACCCACACCGACTGGCACCACGAGATCGAGCCGAACGCCGACGGCGGCTACGACGTCACCTGGCGCCTGGAGACCCGCGGGCCCCTCTCCCTGTTCACGCTTCCCGTCCTCAAGGCCATCTTCGGCGAGGAGATCCCCACCGCCGTGGACGAGTACGTCGCCCTCGCCGAGTCCCGCAGCTGACCCGGGCGGTGGACACCGGGCATGCGCACGGACGCCGACACCGCCGAGCGGCCGTGCTTCGGCCTCACGCGCCGATGCCCAGTTCCCGCATCAGTTTCCACACGGCGGTGGAAGGGTTGCCGTAAGGCGGGTACTTCTTCGCTCTGGTGCAGGCTTGGGGCAGGCCCGGAGAGAAGTGCGTGAACCGGGTCCCGTTCCCCTTCTTCCACATGGGGACGGTCTTCTTCAGTTCGTCGGCGACGGCCTGGGCCGAGCGCCCGGACACCGTGTCGTTGTGGTGCAGCAGCAGCCACACCTCGAACGTCGGGTTGGAGACGGCGGCCTTCACGCCGCCCTCCTCCGCCTGTTCGCACAGGGGCCGAACGTCATGGCCATCGGCGTCGAAGACCGCCCACACCTGCGAATACTCCGCCCGCGACTTCGCCTTGCGGGCGTGGTCGACGACCTTCTCCCGCTGGGGCCTCTTCGCCTTCTCCGGGAGAAAAGGGTGGATCTCCTGCGTGTCGCTCTCCCGGAGCCCGGTGAAGTACGCGTGCTCGGTCTCGCCTTCGCACACCACGAGGATCCGGCGCCGCTGTTGCAGACGGCCGCGGGGGCGCCGCAGGGAGGTCCGGCGGGAGAAGCCGGCCGACCGACCGGGCCTATTCGGGGGTTCCTTGTCCTGGGCCGTCCTTCTCGGGGCCATCCTGCTCCTCGGGGGGGTGGACCGGCGCGGCCACCGGTCCCCCGGTGACCTCAGGGACTGCACCGTACCTCCCCGTGAGGTAGGCGAGCGCCGGGTTCTCCCCCTCGTCCTGGAAATCGCTCAGGGAGTAGAGCCGGGTGGCCCCCTCCTTGTCCTTCTCCACGAACCAGGCCTCGTCGCGGTCCAGGACCTCCCCGCCCCTGATCCAGCCGAGGAGCGCCGTGTCGTGGCTGGAGAAGACGAGCTGCGCGCCCCGTTCATTGACCCGGGGGTCCTTGAACAGGTCGATGATCTTGGCCGAGAGATGCGGATGCAGGTGGGAGTCGAGCTCGTCCACCACGAGGAGGGATCCGTCCTTGAGGACGTCGAGCACCTCCACCCCCAGCGCGAGCAGCACCCAGGTGCCGTCGGACTGCTGGTCGATGGTGAGCGGCTGGGCCTCTTCTCCACCCGTCCGGTGGTGGAAGAGCAGGGTGGCCTCGTCCCCCACGACCTTCCTCTTCTTGCGCCGAGCGGCGGTGGACGGCCTCAGTGTCGGAACGTTGCTGTCCCAGGGGTCCCTGACCGGCCCCCCGGGATCGAAATCCAAGGTCAACTGCTCGAATTCGAGCTCCACCGACTCGATCCCGGTGTCGGCCGCCCGGATGAGCTCCTGCAGGCGGGCCAGGACTCCCGGCTCCGCGATGCGGCGCAGCAGGTCGCGCCGGTCCTGGTCGCGCCCGCCCCTGCTCCGCCAGTGGCGGCAGTGCGAGGCGAACCAGCTGTAGACCGGGCGGGCGATCTCCAGGCGCGTGCGGGCGGCGACCGTCAGGAACAGGGTGTTCACATCGGTGATCTCCTGGACCTGGCGCACCGTCTCCGGGAGCGAGGGGTGGAAGGTGAAGCGGTCGCCTTCGCGCTCGAAGAGGGCGGTCGGATCGCCGCCGTCCGGAGACCAGTACAGCCACTCCTCGGCGACACCTTCGTCGTCGATGGTGAAGCCGTAGGTGTGGTGGACCCGCTCGATCAGCAGGTCGACCGCGTAGTGGGAGGGCTCCTCGCGGGACTGAGGGCTCAGCGCGAAGGGGTCGCGGGCGATTCCGCTCCCGGGTTCGCCCATCTCCATGGAGGAGCGGACCAGGCGCCGCATGTACCCCAGCGCGTCGAGGACGTTGCTCTTGCCGGAGGCATTGGGACCGAAGAGGCCGGCGACGGGCAGCGGCTCGGGCGCGCCGTCCTCGTCCGCGTCCTCACGGTCGGCGGGGACGAGCAGGAGTTGCTGCTCCTCGCGCAGGGAGCGGTGGTTGGCGACTCGAAAACTCAGGAGCATCTGCTCGCCTTCCCCATCGGACACCCGCCCTGCTCGGCACTTACCGTAACCGAGAGCGACTCACAGTGAGTCCTCCCCGGTGCGATTCTCCTGCTTTCCCGGCACAGACTACAAAGTCCAGCATTCCCGTTTTTGTCCGCTTTGAGGCAAGAGGGTCCGCAGCGCTACAGCGTCAACGGGCAGCGGCGGGAGCACAAGTGCCTCACCAGAACCGGGCGCTGAGGCCGGGGCGGTCGACCGTTCACGGCGGCACGGGAAGGTCGACCAAGCGGGCGAGAGCGGCTGTGACGGGAGCGCTGTGGCCGGGCAGGTATCTGGAGGACCAATCGGCCACCAGCGCAAGGAAGTCGACCAGGTCGCGCTCGACGCCGGTCAGCAGGTTGCGGAGCTCGCCCACGGACAGCTCGATCACCGGGCTGTCACTCAGCTCGGCGTTGACGGTGAGCCGGACGGTGTCGCCCAAGCGCTCCGCGATCGGTGACACAGGGGGATGGCCGAATCCGAGCAGGCCGCCGTCTTCGACGAACCGGTGCCAGTCGCGCCACTCCTCCAGGCCGTCACAGCATCCGGGCTGGAAGGTGACGCCTGTCGAACGGTCGGTGACCCGCAGTCCGCCTGCCGCGACAAGGTCCTCGTGGGTCAGCAGTCCGCGAAGGAACGAGTCGAGTGCGGCGGCCGGTGCAGGCGGCCGTCCGCCGTCAAGCCCGATGTTGTTGTAGTCGGCGACGCACATCACGGCCGTGCCGACTTCGGCGGGCGAGAGGTCGCCGCTGAGCGGCAGAAGGCCGAACGGCTCGAATTCGGCGACCGGCCAGAGGTCGAAGCCGTCGGGTGCGTACATCTCCAATACGGGCTGCATCGCGATCACACGGCGAAGTGTCCCTCACCCCGTGCCCGCCACGCCTCCCAATGGCGCACGACTACAGCGTCAACGGGCGGCGGTAGGA